>NZ_JDWJ01000009.1:0-338761 GCF_012932895.1 Pseudomonas sp. KD5
CACTCCAAGGAAACTGGGTGAAGATGGCTCCTGGTTCCCCTGACCTCGAACTTCATGCCGCTGCAACCTTGTAATGCGAAGTCCGACTTGTCGGCTTCTCGATACTCTTCGTGGTGGGCAATGAGGCGGGGGAGCCTCTCTACAGACAAGGTCAGGAGCAAGTCCTGCCTTCAGGAGCGGTCGGCCTCCCCCAGAAACACATCTTTGAGACAACACCGAGGAGCTTAGCTGCTCTCGCCGGGTGTTCGGCCAACATACAAGGAGCGAGGCTTGCCCGCGAAGGCACTCCAACAGACGCCACCACACCCTCCCCAAACAAAAACGGCAGCCTTGATGGGCTGCCGTTTTGTTTACGCCTTACCGACGATTCACGCCAGACGCGAGAGCATTTCCTTGGCTTCGCTCTTCTGCCCCGCATCGCCCTCGGTCACCACCTCATTGAGGATGTCCCGAGCGCCGTCATTGTCGCCCATGTCGATGTAGGCCTGGGCCAGGTCGAGTTTGGTGGCGACTTCGTCAGCGCCAGAGAGGAAATCGAGCTCATCATCTGACGAGGCAAACGCATCTTCCTCGGTGAAGCTTGGCTCGCCGAGGCTCTGGGACAAACGATCCAGCTCGGCATTGACGTCGTTGAGTTCATTTTCAAAGGCGTCAGGCTTATCCGGGGTGGCGTCCATTTCATCGGCCAGCGACAGATCGAAATCAGCCGGCAACTCCAGATCGTCGAGCGGCGCCTCAGTCACCTTTGGCGCCTCAGTGACGGTCGGCGCTTCAGCGACAGGCAAGTCCTTGAGGTCGTCATCCAGGCTCAGCAGGAAGTCGTCTTCAGCCAGAGTCTCTGGGGAAGCATCGCCGCCCAGATCCATGTCCAGGTCGAAGTCCGACAGATCGTCGAGGCTTTCCTTGATTTCAGTCTGTTGTTGCAACACCGACTCAAAGCTCAGGTCGTCGTCCAGCGGAAACTCGTCCAGCTCAGCCAGAGACTCTGGTTCTGGCTCTGGCTCTGGCTCAGGCTGTGGTTGCGGTGCTGGCTCGACTGCAACCGCAGGCGTGATCGGAGTAGCCGCTTCCAGATCGTCGAGACTCAGATCGAAAGCACTGTCAAAGTCAGCCAGTGTCGGTTCCGGGGCTTGCGGCTCGTCCAGCAGCAGCTCCTTGACGTACTGCGCGTCCAGCTCGGCGGCGACAGCCGCGGCGGCCAGACCACCCACCGCCGCGACCACCATGGCCGGGAAACGGCTTTTCAGCTGTTCGACCCGGGCGAAGTTATCGCCGTTGGCCACCAGTTGACGCTCCTGAGCGACGAACGCATCGCGATCGCCCTGCTGACCGTAGACTTCCATCAGCTTCAGGCGCAGGTCGCTGCGTTGCGGCTCTTGCTTGATAGCGTCTTCCAGCAGCGCGGCAGCCTGATTCAGGCGACCGGCCGCGATGTGCGACTGTGCTTGGGCCAAGACGTCGTCAGAGCGTTCGGCGGCAGGCGCAACCAACGGTGCAGCGATCGGTGGCGTCACCACAACCGGGGCAATCACCGGGGCCGGTGCAGGTGCAGGCGTTGGCGCGGTCGCGAGTTTCACGCTTGGCGGTGGAACTTCCAGACCTTCGAAGCTGCTTTCCGGCAGGTCGAGGTCGGTGGAGAACTCTTGCTCCTCAGCCAAGGCACGGGCCATGCGCAGATGTTTTTCTGCTTCTTGCTGAGCTTTGCGGCGACGGGCCAGCAACAACAGCAAGAGCAGCAGAACCACTGCACCGCCACCCACCAGACCCAGCAGGATCGGGTTGGTCAGCAGTTCGTTGAATTTCTGCTCGTCGGACGCCACAGGCGTCGGCTCGACGGCTGGCGCCGGAACGACTTCCGGTGCGGCAGCCTCTGGCGCGGGAGCCGTCGGAGTCGCTTCAACTGGCGTTGCCGCCGGACTGGCTGCCAGCTCGGCCGACATCGCCGGAGCGGTCGTAGCTGCCGGTGCGCCCGCGCCGCCTTCGGCTTGCAGCTTGGCCAACTGATTATTCTTCAGTTCGATCAGGCGCTGCAGCTTGTCCAGCTGGCTTTGCAGGTCGTTCATGCGGCTTTTCAGTTCAGCGTTGTCACGGCGAGCCGTGTCGAGGCTTTCCTGGGTCACGGCCAGCTTGTTGCTCAAGGCTTTCGCATCACCAGCGGCACCTTTGCCACGGCCCTTGCCGGTGTCGGCAGAGACCAGGCTCAGCTTGTCCGTGGCAACTTGCGACGAAGCGCCATCACCACGAGCACGCTTGGTGGCATCGAGTTGCTGCTGCCCACTTCCGGGCTTCGCCACATAGCGACGACCGTGGCGCCATGCAGAGTTCTGCGCCGCGACTTCAGCGATGGCCTTGGGTTGCGGCAGGCTGGCGCTTTGCACCTGATCCGGCAGACGCAGCACCTGGCCGGTTTTCAGCCGGTTGATGTTGCCGTCGATAAAGGCATCCGGGTTCAGCGCCTGGATGGCCAGCATGGTTTGCTGGATCGATCCACCGTTACGCGCCTTCGCGGCGATTTCCCACAGGGTATCGCGCGACGTGGTGGTGTATTGCGTCGATTTGGTCGCACCAGTGACTGGCGCGGTCACCGTTTGGGCTGGCGCCGGTTGCGCGGCGGCATCGGCAGTTTGCGGCGAGAATTTGGACGGATCGAGCAGCACGCTGTAATCGCGCAGCAGACGACCGTTTGGCCACATCACCTGAACCAGGAATTTCACCATCGGTTCAGACAGCGGTTTGCTGGAGGTGATGCGCAGGATGCTTTTGCCGCTGGCGTTAAGCACCGGTGTGAATGTCAGGTCGTTGAGGAACGCCTGACGATCGACACCGGCCTTGGCGAAATCTTCGGGCGAGGCCAGGCTCGGCACCACTTCGGCAGCCGTGAGGTCCTTGACGTCGAGCAACTCGATTTCTGCTACCAGAGGCTGGTTCAGCGTCGATTTCAGGGTCAATTCCCCAAGCCCGAGGGCATGCGCCATACCGGAGGACAGCGCCGAGGCGGCCGCTATTGCTAACACCAGTTTGCGAACTTGAACCATAGCCTCATCCTTTGTTTGAACATTCCTCGGCCAGCGAGAAGGTGTTGATTGCCGCTGCCGTAAGGCGTTGCGCGCGACGGCGAAGGGTCGTCGCGCGCGATCGTTTCATTCATGCGACGAAAGCCCTGCGGGATGGCTCGCCTCAAGCATTCCAACCAAACATGGTGTTCGGCTGGAACCACTAGAAAAAATTGTTGCCAAGTATCTTTTACAGCAGGTCTTTTATCAACAATTCAGCCACCTGCACAGCATTGAGCGCGGCGCCTTTGCGTACGTTATCTGACGTCAGCCACACGTTAAGTTCCGCCGGGTCGTCGATCCCGCTGCGAACCCGACCAACGTAAACCACGTCCTGCCCTACCGCATCGCCCACCGGAGTCGGGTAATCGCCCGCCTCGACCAGCTCGATACCGGGCGCCGCTTCCAGTGCCGCGTTGACTTTCGCCAGGTCGACAGCACTCGATGACTGCAAGGTCACGCTATAGCTATCGCCAAAAAACACCGGGGCTTGAATGCAAGTGACGGAAATCTTTAATAAAGGCAGCGACAAGACCTGACGCAGCTCGCGCACCAGACGCTTTTCCAGCAACGTGTGGCCCTGAGCATCGGGCGCACCGACTTGCGCCAACAGGTTAAAAGCCATCTGCCGATCGAAGAATGCCGGCTCCAGCGGACGCACGTTGAGCAGTTCGGCGGTTTGCCGGGCCAGCTCGCTGACGGCTTCACGGCCCTGGGCGGATACCGCCAGGCACGCCGTCAGGCTGATGCGTTGCAGGTCGAGCAAGTCGAGCAGCGGCGCCAGCACCACCGCCAGCGCTGTCGCCGAAGGGCTTGGGCTGCTGACCTGGAAGGGCTTTTTCAGGCCAGCAAGAATTGCGGCATTGGCCTCGGGCACCACTTGCGGCGCCTGATCGGCCGGCAACGCGCCGGACAGGTCGATCAGCGAGCAACCGGCGGCCGTAGCGCGCGGGGCGAAACTGAGGGTCACCGCCGGGCCGGCGGCGAAGAACACCAACTGGACTTTGCTGAAGTCGAACTCATCGACTTCGCGCACCCGCACGTTCTTGCCGCGAAACGGCACCGAGTGTCCGGCCGATTCACTGCTCGCCAGCAGGTGCAGATTTCCGACCGGGAAGTCGCGTTCTTCGAGAATCTGGACGAGTGTTTCGCCGACAGTACCGGTGGCGCCGATCACGGCAATATCGAAGGACTGGCTCATGGTTCTACCTCTGGCGAAACGGGGGGAGCGGCACTTTACCGGGTGGTTGGTGGTGAGGCAATGAATGGGGAAGCCTTGTAGCAGCTGCCGAAGGCTGCGTTCGAGGACGAAGTCCTCGTCATGGCGATCCCGATCATTCAGGCAAACCGCGCGCGCAGGGTTTACGACCGCTGCGCAGCCGGACGCAGGCTTCGCCAGCTGCTACAGAAGTTGGATGGCGCGCATAAAAAACCCGCACCTCTTTCAAGGCGCGGGTTCTTTCATTGCATCAATCGATCAACGCTCAAGCAGGATCCGCAGCATGCGACGCAGCGGCTCGGCCGCACCCCACAGCAGTTGGTCGCCGACGGTGAAGGCACCGACGAATTGCGACCCCATGTTCAGCTTGCGCAGACGACCGACCGGCACGTTCAGGGTGCCGGTGACTTTCGTCGGGCTCAGCTCCTGCATGCTGATTTCACGGTTGTTCGGCACCAGCTTGACCCAAGGGTTGTGCTGGCTGATCAGCCCTTCGATATCAGCGATCGGCACGTCTTTGTTCAGCTTGATGGTCAGCGCCTGGCTGTGGCAACGCATGGCGCCGATGCGCACGCAGATACCGTCCACCGGGATCGGGCTCTTGAAGCGACCAAGGATTTTGTTGGTCTCGGCCTGGGCCTTCCACTCTTCACGGCTCTGGCCGTTCGGCAGCTCCTTGTCGATCCACGGGATCAGGCTGCCGGCCAGCGGTACGCCGAAGTTTTCGGTCGGGTACGCGTCGCTGCGCATGGCCTCGGCAACACGGCGGTCGATGTCGAGGATGGCGCTGGCCGGATCGGCCAGTTGATCGGCGACAGCGCCGTGAGTCACACCCATTTGCTTGATCAGCTCACGCATGTGCTGCGCGCCGCCACCGGAGGCCGCCTGATAGGTCATGGCGCTCATCCACTCCACCAGACCGGCTTCGAACAGACCGCCCAGGCCCATCAGCATCAGACTGACAGTGCAGTTGCCGCCGATGTAGTTTTTGGTGCCCGCGTCGAGCTGCTGGTCGATGACCTTGCGGTTGACCGGGTCCAGCACGATCACCGCGTCATCCTGCATGCGCAGGCTGGAAGCGGCGTCGATCCAGTAACCCTGCCAGCCGGCTTCGCGCAGCTTCGGGAACACTTCGCTGGTGTAGTCGCCACCTTGGCAGGTCAGAATCACGTCGAGGGTTTTCAGCTCTTCAATGCTGTAAGCGTCCTTGAGCGGAGCAATGTCCTTGCCCACGGACGGGCCTTGGCCACCGACATTGGAAGTGGTGAAAAACACCGGCTCGATAAGATCGAAATCCTGCTCTTCCAGCATCCGCTGCATGAGCACGGAACCGACCATGCCGCGCCAACCGATCAGACCTACACGTTTCATCGCAACTACACCTTCTTGAAAAGTGGGCCGCTGCTTTCAAGGTTGAAAATTGCAGCGGGCCAGAGAGATTACAGATTCCGCAGCGCGGCGACTACTGCGTCGCCCATTTCCTGTGTACCGACCTTGGTGCAACCAGCCGACCAGATGTCGCCCGTACGCAGACCCTGATCCAAAACCAGGCTCACGGCCTTCTCGATGGCATCGGCCGCATCCTGCAGATTGAAGCTGTAACGCAGCATCATCGACACCGACAAAATGGTCGCCAACGGGTTGGCAATGCCCTTGCCAGCGATGTCCGGCGCCGAACCGTGGCACGGCTCGTACATGCCTTTGTTGTTGGCATCCAGCGACGCCGACGGCAGCATGCCGATGGAACCGGTGAGCATCGACGCTTCGTCGGAAAGAATGTCGCCGAACAGGTTGTCGGTGACGATCACGTCGAACTGCTTCGGTGCACGCACCAGTTGCATGGCGGCGTTGTCGACGTACATGTGGCTCAGTTCGACGTCCGGGTAGTCCTTGGCCACTTGCTCGACGATTTCACGCCACAGCTGGCTGGAGGCCAGCACGTTGGCCTTGTCCACCGAGCACAGCTTCTTGCCGCGTACGCGGGCCATGTCGAAACCGACACGGGCGATACGACGGATTTCAGTTTCGCTGTATGGCAGCGTGTCGTAGGCCTGGCGCTCGCCGTTTTCCAGTTCGCGCACGCCACGTGGCGCACCGAAGTAGATACCGCCGGTCAGTTCACGGACGATCAGGATGTCCAGGCCGGCAACGATTTCTGCCTTCAGGCTGGAAGCCTCGGCCAGTTGCGGGTACAGGATCGCCGGACGCAGGTTGCCGAACAGGCCCAGTTGCGCACGGATTTTCAGCAGACCGCGCTCAGGGCGGATGTCACGCTCGATGGTGTCCCATTTCGGGCCGCCCACGGCGCCCAGCAGCACAGCGTCGGCTGCGCGTGCACGGGCCAGGGTTTCATCGGCCAGCGGCACGCCGTGCTTGTCGATGGCGGCGCCACCGATCACGTCATGGCTCAGTTCGAAGCCCAGGCTGTACTTGTCGTTCGCCAGCTCCAGCACCTTGACCGCTTCGGCCATGATTTCCGGGCCAATACCGTCGCCTGGGAGAATCAGAATCTGCTTGCTCATGCTTTCCTCATGTCATCAGTCGGCGCGCCCTGGGGCGCGCCCGGAAAAATTCTATCGTTCAGCCATCAGCACCAGCACATCGGTGCTGAACGAACCATCGGCCTCAATCTCAAAATATTCGCGCACCTCGTTGCCCATCGATTGCTGCAACTCGAGGATTGCCGCGCGCATCACCTGCGGCGTGCGCATGCGCTCGACCCAGGAGGTGTACTCCAGGCGCAACCGTTGACGCGTGGTGCTGCGGGTATGCAACCCCGCTTCGCTGACCTGACGCAACCACTCGCCCGCAGAATAATCGCGCACGTGGCTGGTGTCGCGCAGCACTTCGACGCTTTGCAGGTAAGTGTCGAACAACGGGCTGCCCGGCGACAACACATCGATGAACGCCGCCACCCCGCCCGGTTTCAGCACCCGGCGAACTTCGCGCAGGGCCACACCGAGGTCGCTCCAATGGTGCGCCGAATAGCGGCTGAAGACGAAATCGAACTCGCCATCGGCGAACGGCAGACGCTCGGCGGCGCCGTTGACCGTGGTCACATTACTCAAACCCCGGTCGATAGCAGCGGCGGCGACTACATCGAGCATCTGCTGGGACAGGTCGTAAGCGACTACTTCCTTGACCAGCGAGGCCACATGAAAACTCACATGACCGGCGCCGCAACCCAGGTCCAGTACCCGGGCTTCGCCCTGCCCCGCCAGTTCAGCCTGTAGCAGCGCGAACTCGGTGCCTTGAGCGTGTACGGCGCTGCTCAGATAGGCCGAGGCCTGTTCACCGAATTGTTTTTGGACTACTTGGCTGTGCTGGGCGGTGCTGGTCATCGGGACTTCCTTTTTAGGTTTAACCTTGCGCTGCCTGGGCCTGCCCGCGAAGAGGCCGACCCTGATTACATCGATTCCTGATCAATCTCAGGCGTCGCGAAACAACCATGGCTGGCTTGCGCGGTGTTTGGCTTCAAACGTCGCAATCGCCTCGTGATCCTGCAAAGTCAGACCGATATCGTCGAGACCATTCAACAGGCAGTGCTTGCGGAAGGCATCGATCTCGAAGCTCAACACTTTACCGTCCGGACGGGTCACGGTCTGGGCCTGCAGATCGATCTGCAACTGGTAGCCCGGGTTCGCTTCAACCTGCTTGAACAGCTCATCGACTTCAGCGTCACTCAAGATGATCGGCAGCAAGCCGTTCTTGAAGCTGTTGTTGAAGAAGATGTCGGCGTAACTCGGCGCGATGATGCTGCGGAAACCGTACTCTTCCAGTGCCCACGGCGCGTGCTCGCGGCTGGAGCCGCAACCGAAGTTCTCGCGGGCCAGCAACACGCTGGCGCCTTGATAACGCTCGGCGTTGAGGACGAAGTCCTTGTTCAGCGGGCGCTTGGAGTTGTCCTGATACGGCTGGCCAACGTCCAGATAACGCCATTCATCGAACAGGTTCGGACCGAAACCGGTGCGCTTGATCGACTTCAAGAACTGCTTCGGGATGATCTGGTCGGTGTCGACGTTGGCACGATCCAAAGGCGCGACAAGACCAGTGTGCTGGGTAAAAGCTTTCATGCTGCGCTCCTTTAGATCAATTCACGGACGTCGACGAAACGACCGTTCACAGCGGCGGCGGCGGCCATGGCCGGGCTGACGAGGTGGGTACGACCACCGGCGCCCTGACGGCCTTCGAAGTTACGGTTGGAGGTCGACGCGCAATGCTCGCCCGATTCCAAACGGTCCGGGTTCATCGCCAGGCACATCGAGCAGCCAGGCTCACGCCATTCAAAACCGGCCTCGATAAAAATCTTGTCCAGGCCTTCGGATTCAGCCTGAGCCTTCACCAGCCCCGAACCCGGCACCACGATGGCTTGCTTGATGGTCGAAGCCACTTTGCGGCCCTTGGCGATCACCGCGGCGGCGCGCAGGTCTTCGATCCGCGAGTTGGTGCAGGAACCAATGAATACGCGGTCCAGCTGAATGTCGGTGATCGCCTGATTGGCGGTCAAACCCATGTATTTCAAGGCGCGTTCGATGGAGTCACGCTTGACCAGGTCCATTTCCTTGGCCGGATCCGGCACGTTCTGGTCCACGGCCAACACCATCTCAGGCGAGGTGCCCCAGCTGACTTGCGGCTTGATCTGAGAGGCATCGAGCTCGACGACGGTGTCGAACTTGGCATCCGCATCGGAGACCAGGTCTTTCCAGGCTTCGACGGCCAAATCCCATTCCGCGCCCTTCGGAGCAAATGGACGGCCCTTGACGTAAGCCACGGTTTTTTCGTCGGCGGCCACCAGGCCAACACGGGCGCCGGCTTCGATGGACATGTTGCAGATGGTCATGCGGCCTTCAACGGACAGGTCGCGAATCGCGCTACCGGCGAATTCGATGGCGTGGCCATTACCGCCGGCGGTGCCGATCTTGCCGATTACGGCGAGGACGATGTCCTTGGCGGTCACGCCGAACGGCAATTTGCCCTCGACCGACACCAGCATGTTCTTCATTTTCTTGGCGACCAGGCACTGAGTGGCGAGCACGTGCTCGACCTCGGAGGTGCCGATACCATGAGCCAGGGCACCGAATGCGCCGTGGGTCGAGGTGTGGGAGTCGCCGCAGACCACGGTCATGCCCGGCAAGGTGGCACCCTGCTCCGGGCCGATGACGTGGACGATGCCTTGGCGGACGTCATTCATCTTGAATTCGACGATGCCGTATTCGTCACAGTTATCGTCGAGGGTCTGAACCTGCAAACGCGAGACCTGGTCGACGATCGCTTCGATGCCGCCCTTGCGCTCCGGGGTGGTCGGTACGTTGTGGTCCGGGGTCGCGATGTTGGCATCGATGCGCCAAGGCTTGCGCCCGGCCAGACGCAGGCCTTCGAAGGCTTGCGGCGAGGTCACTTCGTGGATGATGTGACGATCGATGTAGATCAGCGCAGAGCCATCGTCGCGCTGCTTGACCAAATGCGAATCCCAGAGCTTGTCGTAGAGCGTTTTGCCGGCCATCAGACGGTTTCCTCATCAGCTTGTTTCTATGCCCCGGATCTTGAGTAATTCAATAACCCCTTGGCTTGTGAGGTCGATCCTAGGGGGTTACATTAAATAACTCAAATTCATATTTTTTATGCTTTGCATAACCAACTGGAATGCCACTGAGACCTCATTATGGACCTCGCCAACCTCAACGCTTTTATCGCGATTGCCGAGACCGGAAGCTTCTCCGGCGCCGGCGAACGGCTGCACCTGACGCAACCGGCCATCAGCAAGCGCATCGCCGGGCTGGAGCAGCAATTGAAGGTGCGACTGTTCGATCGACTGGGCCGGGAAGTCGGCCTGACCGAAGCCGGCCGCGCCTTGCTGCCACGGGCCTATCAGATCCTCAATGTACTGGATGACACCCGCCGCGCCCTGACCAACCTGACTGGCGAAGTGACCGGTCGTCTGACATTGGCCACCAGCCATCACATCGGCCTGCATCGCTTGCCACCCTTATTAAGGGAGTTCACCCGACGTTACCCGCAAGTGGCGCTGGATATTCAGTTCCTCGATTCGGAAGTGGCCTACGAAGAAATCCTCCATGGCCGCGCTGAACTGGCAGTCATCACCCTTGCACCGGAACCTCACACATTGGTCAAGGCCATGCCCGTGTGGGACGACCCGCTGGATTTCGTGGCCGCCCCGGAGCATCCGCTGATCAGCAACGGCGCGGTCAGCCTGGCGGATATTGCCTTGCACCCCGCGGTTTTCCCCGGCGGCAACACCTTTACCCACCACATCGTGCAACGCCTGTTCGAGGCCCAGGGCCTGACGCCGAACATCGCCATGAGCACCAATTATCTGGAAACCATCAAGATGATGGTCTCGATCGGCCTGGCCTGGAGCGTTTTGCCGCGCACCATGCTGGATGAACAAGTGGCGCGCATACCTTTGCCGGGCATACAGCTCACTCGCCAGCTAGGCTATATCCTGCACACCGAACGGACGCTGTCGAACGCGGCAAAGGCCTTCATGGCTTTGCTGGATGCACAAATCGATCAGCCAGGGACTCGCGGCTAAGCTGTGCTTCTTCTTTTGTGCTACGCCTATAGAGCCCCAAAACCCTGTGCCTAACGCCCAATTCAGCCCAAGGCCTGTCATCCATGCCCAAATCTGTTGAACGTATGCCGCCAATGCCGCGAATTCAGGCAATTGACCCAAAACGGTCCGAGCAGAGCTGGGAAAGTGCCCCACAGTTGCTCGCGGCCCTCAATGGTGCCCGACTGGGCGCCTGGTATTGGGACATCGAGCGCGGGCAGATCAGCTGGTCACGGGGCACTCAGGCGTTGTTCGGCTTCGATCCCCGACAACCGTTGCCCGAGGATCTGGAATACCTCGACCTGCTGCCCCAGGAGGATCGGGCGAAAGCCATCCGCGCCTTCAATGCAGTGATCGCCGGCGCCCCGCTGGAGCAGGCCATGCACCACCGCATCCGCTGGCCCGACGGCAGCCTGCACTGGCTGGAAATCAACGGCAGCCTGCTACCGGACAAAAACGGCCGGCCACGAATGATCGGGGTCATCCGTGAAATCACCCACCAGCGCCAGCGTGAACAAGCGCTGAGCAGCTCGGAAAAACGCTTCGCCACGCTGTTTCACCTGTGCCCGAACATGGTGCTGCTGACCCGACAGGAAGACGGCCTGATCAGCGAAGCCAACCAGTACTTCGAAAGCCTGTTCGGCTGGCCGGTGCAAGACGCAATCGGCCGAACCACGCTGGAACTGGGCCTTTGGGTCAACCCGGAGCAACGGGCGGAACTGGTCAAGGCCACCAAGGCCAAAGGCGAGCTGATCAACATGGAGGTGCAATTTCGCGCCAGCAATGGGCAGGTTCACGACGGCATTCTCAGCGCACAAAAGGTCGAGCTCGAAGGCCAGCCCTATCTGCTGAGCACATTCCTTGACACTACCGAACGCAAAATCGCCGAGCACGCCCTCAAAGACAGCCAGGAACGCCTCGACCTGGCCCTCGATTCAGCACAACTCGGCACCTGGGACTGGCACATCCCCAGCGGCATGCTTTATGGCTCGGCGCGGGCCGCTCAGCTGCACGGGCTGGAGCCCAAACCCTTCCATGAGTCCTTCGATGCGTTTTTCGAAGGTGTACCCGGCGAAGAACGCGACACCATGCGCGACGCTTACCGCAGCTTACGCGAAGGCCCGGCCGGCAATTATCAACTGACCTACCGCGTGCAACTGCCGGACGGCAGTTCGCGCTACCTGGAAAGCCGCGCCAGACTCTACCGCGATGATGACGGCAATCCCCTGCGCATGGCCGGCACGCTGCTGGACATCACCGAGCAAGTGGAGCGCGAACAGCAACTGATAGCGTCGGAAGAGAAATTTGCCACGTTGTTCCAGGTCAGCCCCGACCCGATCTGCGTCACGCGCCAGGACACCGGCCACTTCATCGAGATCAACTCCAGCTTCACCCAGACGTTCGGCTGGAGCACCACCGACGTCATCGGCCGCAGCGCCGACGAAATCGGCCTGTGGGACGCCTCGGCGAAAAGCCTGCAAAGGATCGAGCGGGTCATCCGCGAACAGGGCCTGAACAATGTGGCGATCATCGTTCAACACAAGGACGGGCAATCCCTGACCTGCGTGATCTCCAGCCGCCAGATCAGCGTCGGCGACCAGCCGTGCATCGTCACCACCCTGCGCGACATCACCCAACAGCAACGCTCGGAAGCGGCGCTCAAGGCCAGCGAGGAGAAGTTCGCCAAGGCCTTCCACTCAAGCCCCGACGCCATCACCATTACCGAGCGAGACACTGGACGCTATCTGGAGGTTAACGACGGCTTCTGCCGCCTGACCGGCTACCGTGCCGATGAAGTGGTGGGCCGCACGGTGTATCAGGTCGGCATCTGGGCCGAGGAGAAACAACGCTCGGCGTTGCTGGCCGAACTACAGATCAAGGGCCGGGTTCACCACCTGGAAATGCTCGGGCGCAACAAGCGCGGCGAGTTGCTGACCGTCGAAGTCTCGGTGGAACCGATCACCCTCAACGAAACCGCCTGCCTGCTGCTGACCGCCCGGGACGTCAGCCTGCTGAAAAATGCCGAAGCGCAGATCCGTCACCTGGCCTACCACGACCCGCTGACCAACCTGCCGAACCGCGCGCTGTTGATGGACCGCCTGAGCCAGCAGATCGCCCTGCTCAAGCGCCACAACTTGCGTGGCGCCCTGATGTTCCTCGACCTCGACCACTTCAAGCACATCAACGACTCCCTCGGCCACCCGGTGGGCGATACGGTGCTGAAAATCATCACCGCGCGCCTTGAAGCCAGCGTACGCATGGAAGACACCGTCGCACGCCTGGGCGGCGATGAGTTCGTGGTGCTGCTCAGTGGCCTGGAAGGCTCGCGCAGCGACGTCAGCGCTCAAGTCCGGGAACTGGCGGATACCTTGCGCGAATTGCTGTCCGAACCGATGTTCCTCGATGGACAGCGCCTGCAAGTGACGCCGAGCATCGGCATCGCGCTGATCCCCGACCACGGCTCGACCCCGACCGACCTGCTCAAGCGCGCCGATATCGCCCTCTATCGCGCCAAAGACTCGGGCCGCAACACCACGCAGATGTATCACAACACCATGCAGAAGGCCGCCAGCGAACGCCTGCGCATGGAGACCGACCTGCGCCTAGCCCTTTCCCGGGGTGAATTCAGCGTGCAATACCAGCCTCAGGTGGACGCCCGCAACAACCGCATTACCGGCGCCGAAGCCCTGGTGCGCTGGCACCATCCGCAACTGGGCGCGCAATCGCCGACCGAGTTCATCAAGGTGCTGGAAGACAGCGGGCTGATTCTGGAAGTCGGCACATGGATCCTCGACGAAGCCTGTGCGGCCTTCAAAAGCCTGATCGCCAAAGGCCTGATCGACCCGCTCAATTTCAGCCTGTGCGTGAATATCAGCCCGCGACAATTCCGCCAGAACGACTTCGTCGAACGCATCGAGCACAGCCTCGGCAGCCACGACCTGCCCTGCTCGTTACTGAAACTGGAAATCACCGAAGGCATCGTCATCCAGAACCTGGACGACACCATCAGCAAAATGCGACGCCTGAAAAAACTCGGCGTGAGCTTTGCCATGGACGATTTCGGTACCGGTTACTCCTCGCTGACCTACCTCAAGCGCCTGCCGGTCGACACCCTGAAAATCGACCAGTCGTTCATCCGCGACGCCACCACCGACCCCAACGATGCCGAAATCATTCGCGCCATCGTCGCCATGGCCCGCAGCCTGGAGCTGGAAGTGATTGCCGAAGGGGTGGAAACCGAGGAGCAACTGGAGTTTTTGCAAGGGCTGGGCTGCCATTTGTATCAGGGGTATTTGCACAGCAGGCCGTTGCTGGTGGAGGAGTTTCAGAAACTCCTCAAATAAACCCGTAGCAGCTCCGCATTCGACTGTAGCAGCTGTCGAGCCAGCGAGGCTCCGTTCGGCTGCGAAGCAGTCGTAATCCAGTCAATACCATTTAGCTGAAAGAACGCGGTGGCAGGTTTTGCGACTGCTACGCAGCCGAACGCAGCCTCGCGGGCTCGGCAGCTGCTACAAATAGGTGTAAATCTTATTCAGGACGGGATAACGGACAAAAAAAGGGCGCCAGTGGATGGCGCCCTTCTCATTTGCTCTGACCGATTAGTGTTGCAGAGCCGGTTTTTCCGCCCCATTGATCGGGATGCGTTTGGCTTTCGCTTCTTCCGGGATTACACGCAGCAGATCGATACTCAACAAACCGTTGCGCAGTTCGGCGGCCTTGATTTCGATGTGGTCCGCCAGACGGAACGACAGTTTGAAGGCGCGCTGTGCGATGCCCTGGTACAGGTAAGTGACGTTTTCGTCCGCGTCACGTTTGCCGCCACTGATGGTCAGTACACCTTTTTCTACTTGCAGGTCCAGGTCGTCTTCCTGGAAACCGGCGGCCGCTACAACGATGCGGTATTGATCATCACCGTATTTTTCAACGTTGTAGGGTGGATAGGTGCTGCCTGGCTCATTGCGCAGGGCGGTTTCGAACAGGTCGTTGAAACGGTCGAAACCTACCGAGGAACGGAACAGTGGGGCCAAGGAAAATGCAGTACTCATGATTCAAATCTCCTGAACATAATCAGCAAGTTTTTTTGTCTCCGCGACCCGAATTCGGCATCGCGTAATCCTTAGATAAGGACCGCTGATTACTTTTCAAGAGATTATTTTCAGATTTTTTTCAAGCCGATTCAGGCGGCTTCAGACACCTGCAACCCCAGTAAACGCGAGACCTGATCCAGTTCGGTTTCACGTCGCAGCACGCTGAACAACTCTACCGCTTCAGGATAATTGCGGGTTAGCATCGCCAGCCATTGCTTCAAGCGACCCGGCGATTGGCGTGGTGTCATCTGGGCCTTGGCTTGCAGCCAGAAATCCTGAATCAGCGGCAGCAGCTCGGCCCAGGTCATCTCGACGACCTCCTCACCGGCGCGGGCGGCGGCGATTTGTCGGGCCAAGTCCGGACGCGACACCAGGCCGCGGCCGAGCATGATGTCTTCGACGCCGCTGATCTCGCGGCAACGGCGCCAGTCCTCGACGCTCCAGATGTCACCGTTGGCGAACACTGGCACCTTGACCACGTCCTGCACCCGCGGGATCCACTCCCAGTGAGCTGGCGGCTTGTAGCCATCCGTTTTGGTCCGTGCGTGAACCACGATGTGCGCCGCACCGCCTTCGGCCAGGGCTGTGGCGCAAACCAGCGAGCCATCGGGACTGTCGAAGCCCAGGCGCATTTTGGCGGTCACTGGAATGTGTGCGGGCACCGCGCGACGGACATGTTCGACGATTTCGTTGAGCAGCTCAGGCTCTTTGAGCAGAACGGCGCCACCACGCGACTTATTGACGGTCTTGGCCGGGCAGCCAAAGTTCAGGTCGATGACTTCGGAACCCAATTCGCAGGCCAGTGCAGCGTTTTCCGCCAGACACACCGGATCGGAGCCAAGCAGTTGCACCCGCAGCGGCACGCCAGAGGCGGTACGGGCGCCCGTCAGCAGTTCCGGGCCGAACTTGTGGTAGTAGGCAGGCGTGAGCAGCTGATCGTTGATCCGAATGAACTCGGTTACACACCAATCGATACCGCCCACACGGGTCAGCACGTCCCGCAGGATGTTGTCGACCAACCCCTCCATGGGCGCCAAAGCAATTTGCATGAAAAACACACTCGACGAAAAACGTGCGGCAGTTTACTGGTTTCGGCGTGCAGAAGGTATTTCGTCAGACCGGGCGGTGGCAAATGTGCGGACTGTGTCAACTTGGAACTTGCAACGCCGAGCCGTAGCCCTCGATGAATTCCGCCGGCATGCGCTTGGGCTTGCCGGTCGACAGTTCGATGCACACGAACGTGGTCTGCGCCCGCAGCAACGTTGAGTTGTCACTGGGGCGGATCAGCTGGAAGTGTCGGGTCATTCTCAGGCGCTGGTCCCAATCGACGATCCAGGTCGCCAATTGCAGCTCATCACCTTCGTAGGCCGCCGCCAGGTAATCGATCTCGTGCCGCACCACTGCCATCGCCCGGTCCAGCCGCCGATACTCGACCAGGTCCAGGCCCAGCCGCTGCGAGTGACGCCAGGCACAGCGCTCGAGCCAGGTCACGTACACCGCGTTGTTCGCGTGACCCAACCCGTCGATGTCTTCGGCGCCCACTTCCAGATCAATGATAAACGGCGTTGCCCGATCCCAGCCCATGCCCCACTCCCGGTCAGATTATTTCGACCGGGGCAGTGTAACGGAAGCTCAGGCCGATTGGCGCGACTGCAGGCTACGACCGGCCAGCAGCGAGAGCACGCCATCGATTACCCGCGGATCGGCCAGGACCCGCTGATGACCGCCCTCTTCCAGGCGCAACAAGCGACTGTCGAACCAGGCTTCGTGAATCAATTGGGACTCCTTGACCGAGACAAAGCTGTCGTCCTCGGCATGGACAATCAGGCCTGGCATGTCGAGCTGATAGTGCGCGACATCCAGCGCAGCAGCACGCATGCCAACGTCTTTTTCGACCTGACGAATGAACGCCGAACGGGCTTTGGGCGGCAGGCGTACATAGCGCGCAAAACCGCGCAGCACCCCAAGGATTCGCGCCGGGGCGGCGATCGAGACCAGGGTTTCGGTGCGCAAGCCCAACTGCACCGCGAGCATCGCACTGGCGCCGCCCATCGAGTGACCGATTACCGCTTGCAGCGGCGGTAGTTCAGCAGCTGCTTCAAGCATCGCCCGGGCGAACAGCACCACATTGGCTTCGCGTCCAGGCGAGCGACCGTGAGCCGGGCCGTCCAAGGCGACCACGGTGTAACCGGCATCGACCAGCGCCGTGATCAGCGCGGCAAACTGCGTTGGCCGGCCTTCCCAGCCGTGCATCAACAACACTGCCGGGCCCTGTCCCCAACGCAGCGCCGAGAGGCCGAAGCGCAAGGTGATCCGCTCGGATTTCGCCAGCAGCGGCAATTCCCAATCACGCGGCGGCAACTCCCGCGGGGTCATGAATGCCAGACGCATCTTGCTCGCCACCAGCTTCGGTGCGAACCAGCCCAAGGTGCCATTAACGCCACGAACCCAGCTCAACGCGTTCATCGCTCATCTCCTCAGGCTGGATGCCTTTAGGTCACAGCACCGCCGATTTGGCGGCGCGCAGCAATCGATCGGACAACTCTCCCGGCCCCAGCGCCCGCGCCAGCGCCAAACCACCCACCATCAAGGCGATGTCGGCCAAGACCTTGTCGATGTCTTCCGGGCAGGCTGCCAACTGCGCGACCATCAATTCAATATGTTCATTCAACGCCACACGAAATTCGTCCGGCAGACGGCCCAGTTCACTGATCGACGCTGGAACCGGGCATGCCTGCTCGGTGGAATCACGGTGTTTGCGCGACAGGTAGAACGCTGCGACCAACGCGCGACGCTCTTCGCCGGTCAACTCGGCATCCATGTCGGCGATCAAGTCACGACGATGGCTGAGCAGCTGCTTGAACGCTTCCAGCATCAACGCGTCCTTGCTCTCGAAGTGCGCGTAGAAACCGCCGACCGTCAGGCCGGCCGCGCCCATCACTTCGCCCACGCTCGGCTCGGCCGGGCCGCGCTGGATCAGCGCTGCACTGGCAGCCTTGAGGATGCGTTCGCGGGTTTGAGCTTTTTTATCGTTCATCGTTGCCTCCGAATATTACGACTAGAATATTATTCTCATAATAATTTTTCGCAAGTCGTGGATGTGACCGCTGGTCTGAAGAACAGTTTTGGGGAAAAAGGAGATTTGGCCAAACGCCAGACAAACAAAAGGGCCATTCAATAATTGAATGACCCTTAAAAATCCCGCAAAGCGGGTAATCGTGGCGTCCCCTAGGGGACTCGAACCCCTGTTACCGCCGTGAAAGGGCGGTGTCCTAGGCCACTAGACGAAGGGGACGCAAACCCTTCTATACAACTGATCAGTGCTGAGAGCTGATCGATTCAAGGCCGGTGTGGCCAGACCTTGAACTGTAAAATTGGTGGAGCTAGACGGGATCGAACCGTCGACCTCTTGCATGCCATGCAAGCGCTCTCCCAGCTGAGCTATAGCCCCGGATTTTTCGCCTCGCGGCGGAGCGACATCTTGCAACATCGCTTCTGTAAAACTGGCGTCCCCTAGGGGACTCGAACCCCTGTTACCGCCGTGAAAGGGCGGTGTCCTAGGCCACTAGACGAAGGGGACGCAAACCCTTCTATACAACTGATCAACGCTGAGTGTTGATCGCTTCAAGGTCGGTGTGGCCAGACCTTGAAGTGTAAATTGGTGGAGCTAGACGGGATCGAACCGTCGACCTCTTGCATGCCATGCAAGCGCTCTCCCAGCTGAGCTATAGCCCCTCATCGCTGAGGACGGGGCGAATCTTAATGGCGCATCGGAAAGCTGTCAAACTTATTTTTCAAAAAATTTAAAATTTTTTGCCGACATAACAATCACTTACCGCCCTCCCCCCGTAAATTCGGGGGAAGCGCCGAAGATCAGGATCAAAAGATCGCGGCCTCCGGCAGCTCCTACAGAGTCAAACGCCGTCAGGCAATCGCGCCCAGAAGCTTTTCCCACTCTTTGTTTTCTTTCTTCGACACGCCGCCCAGCAGGTCAATGGCCTGGCGCAGACGGAAACGGGTCAGGTCCGGACCGAGGATTTCCATCGCGTCGAGCACCGATACCGAACTGGCCTGCCCGGTGATCGCAGCAAACATCAGCGGCATGGCGTCACGCAGCTTCAGCTCCAGGGATTCGACCACCGCCTGAATCGTTGCGGTGATGCTGTCCTTCTCCCATTGACGCAGGCTTTCCAGCTTCCACAGGATCAATTGCATCAACTGACGAACCTGATCGCCCGAGAGCTTCTTGGATTCGAACAGTTTAGCGTCCGGATTCACGCCACCAGCGAAGAAGAAGCCAGCCAGCGGTGCGACCTGGCTGAAGGTTTCAACCCGGCCCTGCACGTGCGGCGCGATCTTCATCATGTATTCAGGGTTCAGCGCCCACTTCTGCACGCGAGCGGCGAACTCTTCCACCGGCAGGTCACGCAACCACTGGCCGTTGAGCCACGACAGTTTCTCGATGTCGAAAATCGGCCCGCCAAGCGAGACGCGGCTCAGGTCGAAGTTGTCGACCATTTCCTGCAGGGAGAACTTCTCGCGCTCGTCCGGCATCGACCAGCCCATGCGGCCCAGGTAGTTGAGCATCGCTTCCGGCATGAAGCCCATGCGCTCGTAGAACGTCACCGAGGTCGGGTTCTTGCGCTTGGACAGCTTGCTCTTGTCCGGGTTACGCAGCAGCGGCATGTAGCACAGCTGCGGCTGTTCCCAGCCGAAGTACTCGTACAGCAGGATCAGTTTCGGTGCCGAAGGCAGCCATTCTTCACCGCGCAGCACGTGAGTGATGCCCATCAGGTGGTCATCGACCACGTTGGCCAGGAAGTACGTCGGCAGGCCGTCGGTTTTCATCAACACTTGCATGTCCATGCGATCCCACGGGATCTCAACGTCGCCACGCAGCATGTCCGGCACCACGCACACGCCTTCGGTCGGCACTTTCATGCGGATCACGTGAGGTTCGCCAGCGGCCAGGCGGCGCGCGACTTCTTCCTTGGACAGCAACAGCGCACGGCCGTCGTAACGCGGGGTCTCACCGCGGGCCATTTGCTCGGCGCGCATCTGGTCCAGTTCTTCGGCAGTGCAGAAGCACGGGAAGGCATGGCCCATGTCGACCAGTTGCTGGCAGTACTTCTGGTAGATATCGCCGCGCTCACTCTGACGGTAAGGACCGTGCGGGCCGCCGACATCCGGGCCTTCGCTCCAGTCGATACCCAACCAGCGCAGGGCGTCGAAAATCTGCTGTTCGGACTCGCGGGTCGAACGCAGTTGGTCGGTGTCTTCGATCCGCAGGATGAACTCACCGCCATGCTGCTTGGCAAAGCAGTAGTTGAACAAAGCGATGTAAGCGGTACCTACGTGGGGGTCCCCGGTAGGCGATGGCGCGATGCGAGTGCGGACGGTGGTCATGGCATGTCTCAAAAAGAATGAAAAGCAAAGATCAAACAAGGGGCGAATGGTAACAGGCGATAGCCGCCCGGCTCCAGTGAGTGCGGGATTTAAGCGCTGCAGGAGTCGCCAAGGCTGCGATCTTTTGACTTTGCCTGTAAAAACAAGATCAAAAGATCGCAGCCTTCGGCAGCGTCTACAGAGGGAACGTCAAACCGCGATCAACCGCTCCCGCAGCTTGCCGATTTCGTCGCGCAGCTGCGCCGCGGCTTCGAATTCCAGGTCGCGGGCGAGCTGGTACATCTTCTCTTCCAGCTGACGAATGCGCTTGGTGATCTCGCTTGGCGAGCGCAATTCGGCTTCGTATTTGGCGCTTTCCTCGGCGGCCTTGGCCATGCCTTTGCGCTTCTTGCTGCGCGAACCCGGCACAGTCGCGCCTTCCATAATGTCGGCAACGTCCTTGAACACCCCTTTGGGCGTAATGCCGTTGGCCAGGTTGAAGGCGATCTGCTTGTCGCGACGACGCTCGGTTTCGCCGATTGCCCGCTCCATGGAACCAGTAATCCGATCCGCATACAGAATCGCCCGGCCATTAAGGTTGCGTGCCGCCCGGCCAATGGTCTGGATCAGCGAGCGTTCGGAGCGCAGGAAGCCCTCCTTGTCCGCATCAAGAATCGCCACCAGCGAGACTTCCGGCATGTCCAGGCCTTCACGCAGCAGGTTGATCCCCACCAGCACATCGAAGGTGCCGAGGCGCAAGTCACGGATGATCTCGACCCGCTCCACGGTGTCGATGTCCGAGTGCAGATAACGCACGCGCACGCCGTGATCGGCCAGGTAATCGGTCAAATCCTCGGACATGCGCTTGGTCAGCGTGGTGACCAGCACCCGCTCTTCCAGGGCTACGCGCTTGGTGATTTCCGAGAGCAAGTCGTCGACCTGAGTCAGCGCCGGACGGATTTCGATCTGCGGGTCCACAAGGCCAGTCGGGCGCACCACTTGCTCGACCACGCGCCCTGCGTGCTCAGCCTCGTAATTGCCCGGCGTGGCCGAGACAAATATTGTCTGCGGGCTGATGCCTTCGAACTCGTCGAAACGCATTGGCCGGTTATCCAGCGCCGATGGCAGGCGGAAGCCATATTCCACCAGCG
Source organism: Pseudomonas sp. KD5 (assembly GCF_012932895.1). NCBI lineage: Bacteria > Pseudomonadati > Pseudomonadota > Gammaproteobacteria > Pseudomonadales > Pseudomonadaceae > Pseudomonas > Pseudomonas sp. KD5. The sequence continues at coordinate 21,468 of NZ_JDWJ01000009.1, forward strand.
TTTCCTTACGGGACCGGTCGCCCTTATACATGGCGCCGACCTGCGGCACGCTGACGTGGGATTCGTCGATCACCAGCAAGGCGTCGGCCGGCAGGTAGTCGAACAAGGTGGGCGGCGCCTCGCCGGATGCACGGCCCGACAGGTAGCGCGAGTAGTTTTCGATGCCGTTGCAGTAACCCAGCTCCAGAATCATCTCCAGGTCGAAACGAGTGCGTTGCTCCAAGCGTTGGGCTTCCACCAGTTTGTTGTTGGAACGCAGGTATTCCAGGCGTTCCTGCAACTCGACCTTGATCCCCTCCACGGCGTCGAGCAGGGTTTCCCGAGGCGTCACGTAGTGGCTCTTCGGATAGAAGGTGAAGCGCGGCAGCTTGCGGATGACTTCGCCCGTCAGCGGATCGAAGGCGGACAGACTCTCCACCTCGTCATCGAACAGCTCGATGCGGATCGCCTCAAAATCGGATTCCGCCGGGTGGATATCAATCACATCGCCGCGCACCCGGAAAGTCGCCCGGGCGAAGTCCACGTCGTTGCGGGTGTATTGCAGGTCGGCCAGGCGACGCAACAAGGCACGCTGGTCGAGCTTGTCGCCGCGATCCACGTGCAACACCATCTTCAAATAGGTTTCCGGGCTGCCCAGACCGTAGATGCACGACACCGTGGTGACAATGATTGCGTCTTTGCGTTCCAGCAGCGCTTTGGTCGCGGACAGGCGCATCTGCTCGATGTGGTCGTTGATCGAGGCGTCCTTCTCAATGAAGGTGTCGGACGACGGCACATAGGCTTCGGGCTGGTAGTAGTCGTAATAGGAGACGAAGTATTCAACGGCGTTGTTCGGGAAGAACGCCTTGAACTCGCCGTACAACTGCGCAGCCAGGGTCTTGTTCGGCGCCAGCACCAGCGTCGGGCGCTGCACTTGGGCGATCACGTTGGCGATGCTGAAGGTCTTGCCCGAGCCGGTCACACCGAGCAGCGTCTGGTGCGCCAGCCCGGCCTCGATGCCCTCGACCATCAGACGGATGGCTTCCGGCTGATCGCCGGCGGGCTCGAAGCGGGTGACTAGCTGGAATTCAGACATACATACCTCTGGTTCACTCTTGCCCGGTTACACCGGACAGGAACGAGAAAGACCGCAAACGACCGATGTCGCCCGAGGAAAAAACTGGATTGTGCTCAATGTGGAGCCGATTGCCATCCCTTTCAAGGCAAACGTCCTACATCGGGTAAAACCTTTGACGACGTCACTCAAACAGCGATCGAAAAATAATTGGAAAAACTTACCGTAAAAACCGAATCGCCTGTCGCCATCAATCGCTGATGGCCTCTATACTAGCTCCCCGTTTGTGCACCGCTCTAGTGCATTCGGCTGGAGCGCGACACGTCCCTCCACACTCCATTCAGAGCCGCCGTAATAATGAGCCTGTTCTCCGCTGTCGAAATGGCACCACGCGATCCAATCCTGGGCCTCAACGAAGCATTCAATGCCGATACCCGTACCAACAAGGTCAACCTGGGGGTCGGTGTTTACTGCGACGAGCAAGGACGAATTCCTCTCCTGCGCGCCGTTGTCGAAGCCGAGACGATTCGCGCCGCTCAACACGTTTCCCGTGGCTACTTGCCGATCGACGGCATCGCCGCCTATGACCAGGCCGTGCAGAAACTGCTGTTCGGCAATGATTCGCCGCTGATCGCTGCTGGCCGGGTCATCACCACCCAGGCCGTCGGCGGTACTGGCGCGCTGAAAATCGGTGCCGATTTCCTCAAGCAACTGCTGCCGAACGCCGTCGTGGCGATCAGCGACCCGAGCTGGGAAAACCACCGCGCACTGTTCGAAACCGCCGGTTTCCCAGTGCAGAACTATCGCTACTATGACGCCGCCACCCACGACGTTAACCGCGCCGGCCTGCTGGAAGACCTGAACGCCCTGCCGTCCGGCTCCATCGTTGTGCTGCACGCCTGCTGCCACAACCCGACTGGTGTCGACCTGAGCCCGGCGGACTGGAAAAACGTACTGGAAGTAGTGAAAGCCAAAGGTCACGTGCCGTTCCTCGACATGGCCTACCAGGGCTTTGGCGACGGTATCGATGAAGACGCCGCTGCCGTGCGCCTGTTCGCCGAATCGAACCTGACCTTCTTCGTTTCCAGTTCGTTCTCCAAATCCTTCTCGCTGTACGGCGAGCGCGTTGGCGCTTTGTCGATCGTCAGCGAATCGAAAGAAGAAAGCGCTCGCGTGCTGTCGCAAGTCAAACGCGTGATCCGCACCAACTACTCCAACCCGCCGACCCACGGTGCAAGCATCGTCGCCGCTGTGCTGAACAGCCCGGTATTGCGTGCCCAGTGGGAAGAAGAACTGGCAGAAATGCGTCTGCGGATTCGCGGCATGCGCACCCAGATGGTCGACCTGCTGGCGAAAAACGCTCCACAGCGCGATTTCAGCTTCGTCGGTCGCCAACGCGGCATGTTCTCCTACTCCGGCCTGACGGTTGAGCAAGTGACCCGTCTGCGCAACGAGTTCGGCATCTACGCCTTGGACACCGGCCGCATCTGCGTTGCCGCGCTGAACCAGAGCAACATCGACGCCGTGACCAAGGCCATCGTTCAGGTGATCTGAGTCGTCGCGTGACATGAAAACGGGAAGCCAAACTGGCTTCCCGTTTTTTATTGGCCTCAGATAAATCTCAAAGCAGCCGCTGCGCCCTTTAAACTCCCACAGGCTTTATGTACACCCGAGAATTCTTGCGAGAACCCCACATGAAAAACGATGACCTACGCGCCGACCGCGACGAGCTGGACCACTTCGTGCCCCGCTCCTCTGCCAAACGCGGTAATAACCTGGTGCTGCAAGTGGCCGCGGGCGTGTTCCTTGGCGGCCTGGCCTTGTGGCTGGTGCAACTGGCCGCCACGATGCTGTATGCCAAGCTGATGCTCGGCACCATCACTTTTGGCGGTTAGGCCAATTCGCTCGCACGCTGGCTGGCCGCGTCGTCATAGGCGACATAAAGCGACTCGGCCACCTGGCTTTTGATCGCCTTGGTGCTTTCCAGGCCCAGGACAAAACCTTCGGCCTTGCCGCCTGCGCGGTTCAGCTCGTCAGCGGTGCTGGCCTGAGTGATTGCGTCGAGCAGTTTCTCGGCGTGCGGGCCGACACCTTTGGGCAGGCTGATCTGAGCGATGCTCATGGGAACACCCCACTGTTTCGGGGTGTGAAGGCTGGGTGATTCATGGCGCGTACCTTTTCGGCTGAGGGCCGGCAGCGCGTGTCACCACTTCCGGGCAGCCATGGTAGACCTCTCCCGCGCTTCTGGTAACCGCCGATGGCCGATAAACCTCCCTCTGATCCGATGAAAACATCAAATTGCCAACAGAGGCTTGACTTCTCTTTTTGAATCAGTAACATACACGCCATTCCGCGATAGCTCAGTTGGTAGAGCAAGTGACTGTTAATCACTGGGTCCCTGGTTCGAGTCCAGGTCGTGGAGCCAGACAGCAAAACCGAAAAGCCCCTGAATCGAAAGGTTCAGGGGCTTTTTTTGTGCTTGACGAAAAGACACGATCCTATGAATTCCCTCCCCCGACAGAGTAGGAAGCTTCCTGATTTTCTGTAGCCGTGTTTCAGGCTTTCGCCTGAGCCCCCGTAAACCCTGGACTAGAGCATCAATAGCCACTTTCATAGTGGCCGGATGCTGACTGTAAAGCAGCGAACTTGTGCGTTATGAATAGCGCCTCTCGCCTGCCAACATCCCCGGATCGTTCACGTGTCAGAGTTACTCAAACTCAAGGAGAACGTCCTTATCCCTCACCCTGGCGGCTCACTGAGCTTTGGCACCCTTCCCGAGATGCCCAGGTTCAATTTACGGGGTGGCGAAATATTCCTGCGGGTCGGAATTCACAAAGGCATCAACAAAGGATTTGGCGTTCGACATGTCTGGGAAGCCCACAAGACCGACCTGGCAATATTTGGCTTCCACACCATTGATGATGTGGCAGCCCACATCGCCAAAATGATCGTACCCGGCGCCCCCATCTACTGTGAGTTCAAGGAAATGAGAGGTGATCACAGAGTCGCCGTGCTTAAAAATCCTACCGGCTCGCTCATTCTGGAGCCTCGAAATGAGCGTCGCGGCTTCGGATACTACGTCGTAACCTGGTATCCCAAGAGACGTGCAGAAGGCACCCTGGTCGGCACAATCGCCAAACCAGATCCCAAGCAATAAAAAAGGCGTCCTGATGGACGCCTTTTGAATTTTCGAGGAGTAGTCGCAGCGATTCTTTAGCTCCTGGCCACAAATGACCTTGGGTTCAGAATCCGACCGGCATGCCAGTCGTCACTACTTCAGAGGGAGCCAGCTTCTCTGCTGCCAACAAGATGGGGGGCCAATGCTGGAGGCCAAGCCCAAGGATGCGCAATTGCAGACCTCAAATTCGATTCTCAACCATGCGTGGAGCGAGTGTCAACCTGACCGACAACTGAATCGGTCGACCCACCCCCGATCGCCAGTCAGACATGCTCACGGTTTTTCGCATGCACCACCTGCAACTCGGCATGCCCATGGTCCATCTCCACCACCGGAATCTCATTCCCGTCGCAGTCGCGCAGTTTACCTTCGCTGAAGTAGTCCCCTTCCCGCAGCGCCGCCAGGTCTTGATAACGCAGGACTCGTTCAGTACCGGCGGCAAACACCGATTGCTGGTCCGAGTTGCCGGCCGTGAGGTGGTTGAAGGTCAGGTTCAGCACGATAGCCATGATCGCCGAGGAGCTGATGCCCGAGTGGAAGATCGTCGAGAACCAGCTTGGAAAGTGGTCGTAGAAGTTCGAGGCGGCGATGGGGATCATGCCGAAACCGATGGAAGTGGCGACGATGATCAGGTTGACGTTGTTGCGGTAGTCGACCTTGGACAGTGTCCGGATGCCGCTGGCGGCGACGGTACCGAACAACACGATGCCGGCGCCGCCGAGCACCGAGGTCGGCACGGCGGCGATGACCCGGCCCATGAACGGCAGCAATCCGAGCACCACCAGAAACACACCACCCGTGGCCACCACGAAGCGGCTCTTGATCCCGGTCACCGCCACCAGCCCAACGTTCTGGGCGAAGGCGCTCTGAGTGAAGGAGCCGAAGATTGGCGCAATCATGCTCGACAACATGTCGGCGCGCAGACCATTACCGAGGCGTTTGGAGTCGACCTTGGTGCCGATGATTTCACCAACGGCAAGGATGTCGGCCGAGGTTTCCACCAAGGTCACCATGACCACGATGCACATCGACAGGATCGCGGCGAAGTGGAAGGTCGGCATGCCGAAATGGAACGGCGCCGGAAAGCCGAACATTGGCCCTTGGGTAACGGACGAGAAATCCGCCATGCCGAGGAACACAGCGATGACCGTGCCGATGACCATCGCCAGGAGGATCGACAAACGGGAAATGGTCGCGCTGCCGATCTTGCTCAAAAGCAGCACCAGCACCAGCGTCACCGCCGCCAGACCGATGTTCGCCATGCTGCCGAAATCCGGCGCATGGCTGTTGCCACCCATGGCCCAGCGCGCGGCCACCGGCATCAGCGTCAAGCCGATAGTGGTGATCACAATGCCGGTCACCAGCGGTGGAAAGAACTTGGTAATCCTTGAGAACACCGGCGTGATCAGCAAACCGATCAACGACGCGGCAATCACCGCCCCGAGAATCGACTGAAAGCCACCCTCCCCGCCACTGCTGACAATCGCGACCATGGTCGCAACGCCGGAGAACGACACGCCCTGCACCAGCGGCAACTGACAACCGAAAAACGGCAAACCCAGGGTTTGCAGCAATGTCGCCAGCCCCCCTGCAAACAATGAAGCAGCAATCAACAAACCGATGTCCGCCGGCGAGAGCCCGGCCGCCTGGCCGATGATCAAAGGCACCGCGACGATACCGCCGTACATGGTCAGAACGTGTTGCAGGCCATAAGCCATATTCGCGCCGATCCCAAGGTTTTCGTCCTCGGGCCGTTGGTGTGAAACATGGGGCGTTTTCATGGTTGGGGGGTTCCCTGGTTTTTGTTATGCGCACACTGTATTCAATACTCAAGACAAATGTCTATAGAGTTGTATACAACTAGCCAGTCAGATTATGGACACTTGTCCACGCCACCCTTTGGCCATAGCGCCTCCAGCCCCAAACGTCTTGAAATACATCCCTGCCCCCCTATCCCTCCTCACCGCTAATCTTTTGCTTTCCAAGCGACCGCCGGCACGGACGCCTCCTCGCTTATACATATAAAGTATGCATAATGAAGTCATTCGAGATTCAGTATCACAGGGCAAAGAACGCGGCCAACAAACTAAAACATCAAGGCATCAGCCTCGCAGAGACAGAACCGGTGTTTTATGACGAACGCGCCCTGACTTTTCAGGACGACCATCATGATGAGCTGCGGTGGATCATCATGGGGCTGGATGCCAAAGATCGCTTGCTGGTCGTTGCGTACACCTATCGCGACCCGAATTTCGTGCGAATCATTTCCGCACGCGTCGCCACCAAAGGCGAGCGTCGCCACTATTTGGAGGCTTGAACGATGAAAGACGAATACGACTTCAGCAACGCCAAGCGTGGAGCAATTGCCACAAGCAAAGGCAAGACCCGAATCACCATCATGCTCGACGATGTCGTCATAGAGGCCGCGCGTGCTCTGGCAGAAAACGAGGGGTATGGCTACCAGACAGTGATCAACAATACTTTGCGCCAGGTGTTGCTCAGTGATAAAGGCAAAGCGGCGAAGCCCGATGAGAACACCGCGGGGGCAAACGTCGGGCATTTCAAAAAAGGCATAACCGCCTCGGAGCTGAAAAGCCTGGAGAAAAAATTGTCAGAGGCCCTCAGCGAAATCCATCACGTGATGGAGCTAGAAGTTCGTTCCTAGACACAAACCGCTTGAGTCGGCCAAATAAAAAAGGGCGGATTGATCAGATCCGCCCTTCGCGTGGTGCTCAGTTTGCCTGCGGCACCGGCTCGATCAACCGCTCCAGCACCGGCTTCAACGCCTCCTTCGCTGGCACCCGAATGTCGAACTCACGTTCCAGCAACCCAATCAACTCATCCACATCCGTCACCTGCCGCCGCTCGCTCTCGCTGCCCATGCGGTGAATGGCAAAACTGCCATTGTTCAGAGTGCGTCGCCATCCCTCCCCCGTCCGCGCCACCATCAATTGTTTGACGAAGGACGATTCGGGATGAGTCGAGACGTACCAGTTGCCGAGGGTGTAATCGATGTCTTCCTGACGTTGCAGGTCGAAGATGTACATCGCCCGCCATTCACCGCCGACGTTGGCACGCAGGGTGTAACCGTCTGCATGCTGTTCGATGCGATAGGGTTCGTGGGGAGTGAGCTGTTCGTCCTCGGTGTCGAGGATCAGCGGTGCGGTGGGCACCATGCCACCGAAGCCGACGTCGGTGATGTAACGCACGCCGTCGAGGGTCACCAGGCTCAAGCGGTGAGTGCGTGCAGTCCATGCGCCTTCGGGCTGGTTCATGACCACGCGACCGGTGATGCCGCGCGCATCGAAACCCAGCGTCTGCAGCAAGGCCAGGAACAGGTTGTTGAGTTCGTAGCAGTAACCGCCACGGCCGTCGTGCAGGACTTTCTGCTCGATGGACGGCAGGTCGATGAGTACCGGTTGCCCTAACAGCGTGGTGAGGTTTTCGAACGGGAAGGCGCCGGTGTGGCGCAACTGCAATTGACGCAGGGTTTGCAGGGTCGGCGCCGGGGGCGCGTCGAAACCCAGGCGTTGCAGGTACAGCGCAAGATTTGTCAGTCGTGGTTCGCTCATCGCTCAATCCTTATGCATGGAACCCGCGGATCGCTCCGCCGATGGCCGCCATGTATAAGGGAAAAAGCGTCCGGGCCGATAATTGATTTCGCCAATCGCCGCACACGCCAAAACTATCGCCGCTTGCGTGAACCCAATCGAATCCACGTCGGCGCGTGATCGCTGGCATGAGACTCGTTGCGAACCCAGGCGTCGACACCGGCCTCTTGCAGGTAAGGACGCGCTGCCTGATTGAGCAGTAGATGATCGATGCGCAGTCCGGAGTTTTTTTGCCAGTGCTGCCGGAAGTAGTCCCAGAAGGTGTAGATCCGCTCCTGCGGATACAGATGACGCAGGGAATCAATCCAACCCTGATCCAGCAGACGTTGATAACACGCCCGACTCTCGGGTTGCAGCAGCGCGTCCTTGAGCCAGGAGCGTGGGTTGTAGATGTCCATGTCGGTGGGCACCACGTTGTAGTCGCCGGCCAGCACCACCGGATGGTCGCTGCCTTGCAGGTCCTTGGCGTAAGAGATCAGCCGCTCGAACCACGCCAGTTTGTAATCGAACTTTGGCCCTGGCTGCGGATTGCCGTTGGGCAAGTACAGACACCCCACCAGAACCCCGTGCACGGCCGCTTCGATGTAGCGGCTATGGGTGTCACTGTCATCGCCCGGCAGACCACGCCGACGCTCCAGCGGTTGCGCATCGCGCGCCAGAATCGCCACCCCGTTCCACGCCGCCTGGCCCTGCCAGATAGCGCCATAACCGGCCGCCTCCAGCTCAGCGGCAGGGAATGCCCCGTCCACCGATTTGAGTTCCTGCAGGCAGGCGATGTCTGGCTGCTCCCGCGCAAGCCACGCCAGTAGATTCGGCAGGCGTGCGCGCATGCCGTTGACGTTGAAGGTGGCGATTTTCAGGTTGTTCATGATCCGACGCTCGCAACGGATGGGCGGTATCCAGTTGTGACCGGAGTACGCCACGGCAGTTGCCGTGGCGCACGAAACAGGCGACTAAAGGTGCGCGCCCTGCTGCGCAAAGTCTTCCTGCGAGGCCTTGAGCAAAGGCAGCAGTGCAGACCTGTCCACCGGACGACTGAGGTAAAACCCCTGCACTTCATGGCACTGATCCGAGATCAGGAAGTCCAGTTGCTCCAGCGTCTCGACACCTTCTGCAGTGACGGTCAGGCCCATCGCCTTGCCCAGGTTGATGATCGCCTGCACCACGGCGCGATCATTGCTGCCGCTGCTCATGGACGAAATAAAGCGTTTGTCGATCTTGATCCCGTCGAACGGATACGTGCGCAAGTAACCCAGCGAGGAATAACCGGTGCCGAAGTCGTCCATGTTCAGGCGCACGCCCAACTCCTTGAGTGCATTCATGGTCGCCAGGGCGCCATCGACATCGATGAGCATCACGTTTTCAGTGATCTCCAGCTCCAGCCGACTGGCGGGCAAGCGGGTCTGGATCAACGCTTCGCGCACGTCCTCGATCACATCGCTACGGGCGAATTGAACCGGCGACAGGTTGACCGACACCATCATCGCACCGGGCCAGGTCAGAGCCGTCTCGCACGCCTCGCGCAGCACCCAGCGGCCCAATGGCACGATCAGATCGGTTTGCTCGGCCAGCGGGATAAACGCGTCGGGGCTCAACAAGCCTTGCACTGGATGCTGCCAGCGCAGCAGCGCTTCGACCGAGACGATGCGCTTGCCATCGACGTGATAACGCGGCTGGTAATGCATCACGAATTCGTTGTTCTTGATCGCCCGACGCAGGTCGTTTTCCAGTTGCCGGCGATGCTGGATCTGATCGTTCATGTGCGCGGCAAAATAGCACCAGGTTTTCTTGCCATCAGATTTGGCCTGATACAACGCGATATCGGCACACCGAATCAGCTCCTGTGGAATATGCCCCTGGCGCCGACTCAAGGCGATACCGATGCTCGCGCCGATGTGCAGCGAGTGATGGTCGTAGTGAATCGGCTGATGCAGGCTGTCGAGCAAGCGCTCGCAAAACCTGTCGATTTCCGCGTGGCTGTCCATGCCATGGAGCACCAGCACGAACTCGTCGCCACCCAGTCGGGCGACCAGGTCAATTTCTCGTGTGCACTCGCGCAAACGAGTGGCGACTTCCAGCAATACCGCATCGCCGGCCGGGTGGCCGAGGGAATCGTTGATCGGCTTGAAGTTATCCAGGTCGATCATCAACAACGTCAGCGCCGTCGACTGCTCTTTCAGTGCCAGCGCCTCATCGAGAAAACGCGCCAGTTTGTTGCGGTTCGGCAGGCCAGTCAGGGCGTCGTGCAACGACAGATGCTGGATCTGCGCATGGGCGGCGACTTCATCGGTGATGTCGCTGGCCGTTCCGCGATAGCCCAGCACCGCGCCCTTGCGCTGGATCGGCCGTGCCGACACCCGACAGACCCGCTGTTGCCCCGATTGATCGCGGTAGGAACAGCGCAAATGGCTGACGGCTTGCTCTTCATCGAGTTTGTTCAGCCACAGCGACAACGGCGTCGTATCGCAATGGAGCAATTGCCCGATGTTCTGTCCCAGCCACTGCTGATCGGAGAACCCGGTGACGGTGCTGAAGCGTCCCGACAGATAAGTGATGCAATGCTGGTCGTCGATTTCCCAGATCCAGTCGGACGCGGCCTCGGCTACCGCACGAAAACGCTCTTCACTGGCCTCCAGTGCCTGGTTCGACAAATCGAGGCTGGTGTAACTGGCATCCACATGCCCCGACGTGCGCAGGACATAGCGAAAGAAATAAGCGGTCAACAACGCCAGAACCAGCAGCGCCCCGCCCAGTGGCGGCAACAGTGACCAGAGCAATTGATGACCCGGCCGCTCGAGCCGGGAGACCAGACTGTAACCGGTGCCAGTGAGTGCAATAGCGGGCTGACCGGGAGCGATGGCGTTGTCGGGCATCAGGCTCAAGTCGTGCAAACCGTAATCGACGCTCAAGGTGCTGAGCTTTTCAGGGTTCAGTTGGTCGACGTATATAAGCACCGAAGTGCTTTTGGGATCGACCGCCGTGCGTTCGTCATTGGGCACAATCGCGGCGGCCGACAGCAGCGCGGGTTTGCCCTCGAACAAGGTGTAGTGGCTGACGGGTTTGATGAGGTTCTCCTGACCCTGAGCCTCGTCAATGAGCGTCGCCATCGAGGTCGACAGATAGGCCGCCGCCTCGTCCTGAACCTGAAGCCCACGCACCACGGCGTATTTTGTTCGCTGAACATCGACCACGAAAACACCCTCGTAGTGGTCCATGGTGAACAGGGTTTTACCCATGTTCTGCTCGACGTAGGCCCACTGCACATCGACCTCGCCGTTCAGGTGATCGTAGGCCGACGTCCAGTCGGCATAACTGGCGATGTAGTTTTTAGTGGCGGTAATGCGGTTTTCCAGCGCGCGCTGGGTATAAAACGTGGTCTTGGCCAAGTCCTCGGCATCGAGCCGCCCGGCAATACTGAACAGGGCGATCAGCGCGATCAGCACCCCAACCACAAACAACAGACCGACCACCAACATCAGGTTGCGAGTAATCGGGGTATGGCGCGCAGGTGCAGCGGTGGTAACGGCAGACAAATCCATGCACTTGATCCTGTCATTCGATTGCCCGATCGGGATGAGACCGGTGGGCCCAGTCGGTCAGGTGTGACAGCCAGGCTCTCTGCACTGACCATAGCAGGCATGCCCGATCATCGCTCCTGGATAACGCAAGTCATTGCCGCACTTGAAGAACCGGTCACAAGGACCATTGCCCATCGATGGCCGCAAGCGTCATCGATCCGAGCGCATCAGCGCCTCGACGCCCCCTTCCATCGACAACACCGCCGAGCGATTTCGCCCTGAGTGCTTGGCCTGGTACAGCGCCGCATCCGCGCGCTTGATCAACATTTCGGTGCTGTCGTGCGCCGTCGGCACAAACGAATAACAGCCAAGACTGACCGTCAGATAGCCCGTGGGTGAACCGCTGTGGGTGATGTTTTTGTCCATGACGCTACGGCGGATTTGCTCGGCGATCGTCAGTGCTCCATGAATGTCGGTGTCCGGCAGCAACACCGCGAACTCTTCGCCGCCGTAGCGCACCGCCAGATCGGCTTTGCGGTGGCAGCAACTCTTCAGGGCCCGCGCCACTTCGGCCAGGCAATGGTCCCCGGCCACATGGCCGTAAGTGTCGTTGTAGCGCTTGAAGTAATCGATATCGAGCATAATCAGGCCCAGCGAGCTCAACCGCCGGGCACCGCGCCCGAACTCTTTCTCCAGCGCCCGTTCGAACAAGCGGCGGTTGGCCAACCCGGTCAGGCTGTCGTGGGTGGCGATCAGCTCCAGGGTTTTCTGCGCCTCGCGCAAATCCGCCTCGATGCGCTCGCCCGCACGAACCTGATGAATGAACACCCAACCGAACAACCCCACGCCGAGGACAACCAGAGCGACGATCACACCGGATTGAATCGCCGTGTCGTACCAGTCCTTGAGGACTGCGTCTTTGGAGGATGCCGCCGCGACCACCACCGGATAGGCGTCGAGCTGACGGTAGCCATACAGCCGAGGGATGCCATCGACCACCGAGTCGATCATGGCGTTGCCGGACGTGGCGTTGGGCAAGAGTTTCTGAAAAATCTCACCCTTAGCCAATGACCTGCCGATCTGCGATTCCACAAACGGCCGCCGCGCCAGCAGTGTTCCATCGGTCAATGCCAAAAACATCGCGCCGTTGTCGTCGAGGCTGAAGCTTTTGAAGAACTGATCGAAGTACGACATCTTGATCCCGGCCAGCAACACGCCCTGGAAATGACCGCTCTGATCGTTTATCCGTTTGGAAACCGGAATGATCCACTCGCCATTTTCCCGACTACGAATTGCCGGGCCGATGTGCGCCAGGGTTGAGATGTTTTGCTGGTGAAACCTGAAATACTCGCGATCCGCGACACCCGGCCCACGAGGCAGACTCTCGAACGACGTCACAGTCCATTGCCCCTGCCTGTCGAACAGAAATATCCCGTGCAACTGATTCAGCGCCTGCACCCGCCGCGCGAAGGTTTTCTGCAAGCGTGACGTCTGGGCAGCATCGAAACCTTCAGCCTGAATCCAGTCCACCAGACTGGTCAGCACCAGATCGGCCTTCATGAACGTGTCTTCGGCCTGCTGCGCCATGGCTCGGGTCAGGTTCGACGACGACACCTCGGCCAACGCGAGGTCGTGCCGACGCGACTGCTCCAGTTGCAGGTAAAGCAGCCCACAGAGACAAAGGCATACCGCCGCAATGAACAGCACCGCGGCCTTGAGCAAAGGCAGTCGCTTCAAGGCACCGCCGGACGCGTCCTGCGGATCGTGAATGGGGATAGGCAAAAGTGAGTCCTGGAAGGGTAAGACATGGGCAACGGCCCAAAGCCCCTATTTTTTTTGAGCGTAGTCTACGGGGTTGTGCGGGATAAACAGAGGATTGAGGGATAAATGGTTGTGTTTTAATTCCATGACGCAAGGCAAAACCACATGACCTTGAAGGAGCTACGATTAACTGACATCACGACAGGAAATCGAAATGAGTAAGGTAGACGAGCTCGCCGCGAAGCTTAAACAATCCCGGCAAACCAGTGCCGACGCGACCATCGCCGATCAAGCCATCGACAGCTGGCCCGCCCAGGTCTACGAGCTGTATCACCAGATCGAAGCCTGGCTGCAACCACTGATCGAGGTGGGCCTGAAGCTGCGACGCAATTCCACCCATGTGTTCGAGAGTGCGCCGGACGGTGCGACTTACGATTACGCCATCGACCAACTGCTGATCGAAGGCAACCACCACGGCATCACCTTCGATCCCGTCGCGCGCTTCACTGTCGACGGCGCCGGGCGGATCGAAATCCACTCGACAGGCAAGGAACTCGCCTTGTTACGAACCGTGAACGAACACGGCGAGACGCAGTGGTGGCTCCAGGCGAGCGAACAATCCGGACAACAACCGGATGCGATCGCGCTGACGGAACACAATTTGCTGCTGGCCGTGCAAGAAGGCTTGGGGCTTTAAAGCCTACAACTTGCTCTGCTCCGCTGCCACCGAAGGAGGCGCCGCTCGCCTCCCGTCCAGCGCCGGCCGCTCCGAAGGCTGATTCAACGCCCGCAATACCGGGGAGTCATAGCCATACACATCGGGCTTGAATGTCACGCGCCCATCAAGACTCAGGTCCACCGTCCAGTAGGCCAACAGCACCGGCACTTTCACCGGGAGCCTGATGTTCTCTGTCTTGCCGTTGGCTAACTGTTTTTGAATCCCTTCGCTGTTCCAGTGAACCGGATCGTTGAACAACAGCTCCACCAATTGCAGCGGGTTTTCTACCCGAATACAGCCGGAGCTGGTCGCGCGATTGGATTTCGCGAACAAATCTCGATGCGGCGTGTCGTGCAGATAAATCGAATACTCATTGGGAAAACGAATCACTACCTGCCCCAGCGAGTTATCCGACCCCGCATCCTGCCGTAAGGTAAGGCCGCGCGGGTTGTCCCAATCGACAGTGGACGGATCAAGCACATTGCCATCTCGATCGATCACGCGAATCCGGCTTGCCTCAAGGTAACCAGGGTTGTCGCGAATCTTCGGAAGCATGTCCTTGAGCAGAATCGTCGGTGGTACGGTCCAGGTGGGGTTGAACGTGACGTAGGTGATCGCGGATTGAAAAATCGGCGTGCTGCGAAACGGTTTACCGACCTGCACCCGTGAGCGCCAGACCGGTTTGCCATCGCGATAGAACGCGACTTTATACCCGGCGATATCGACCACGACGAAGGTGCCCTGAAGTTTGTACAGCAGCCATCGCGCCCGCTCCATGTTCACCCGCACCTGATCGATTCGCGCCTCGACCGGTACATTCAGCTCCGTGAGTGTCGCCGGCCCCGCTACACCGTCCGCCCCAAGGTATTGCTCAGTCTGAAACTTCTTCACCGCCGCGGTGACGGCGTCGTCGTAGTCGGTGCGAGCAGTTCCTTGCGCGGCGAGATAACCGCCCGCCGCCAAACGCGTACGCAGTAGAGCAACCGAGGCGTCGTCCATGCCGGGCCTGAGCGTCTGCCCTTCCGGGATCTTTGGCCAGCCACCCCGATCACGAACCTTGCGCAGTTGCGCCAGGCCATGGCGCAACGTGCCGTAAACCGCTTCTTGGGGCGGCGCCAGGGCAAAGGCGCGCGCAATGTCATGGCTATCGAGGGCGGCAAAAAACTTATTGACGTCCTCCCGAGGATCGACGCCAGCGGGGTCGAAGTTCCAGTGGATGTCCAACCGCGAAGGGTCGACCTTGCCGCGCCGCAACTGCAGCAGCGCCGTGATGAACGTCCGGGTGGCGGAGATATCAAAGGCTGCCCGTTGCCCGGGGGTTGGGGAGGTTGTCTGCATCAGTGTGTGGGCCTCGGCCAACTCGGCGATCCGGAAATCCGCGGGGTTCAGGCCATCGGCCTGGGTATCACCCAAGCTTTTCAACAACTGGGCGACATCGTCATCGTCCGTCCAGGCGGCGCGATAGCCACGATGGCTATAAAAATCCAGCACGACTCGGTTCACATCGACCCGTTGATGACGCGGCGAGGTGAGCAGCGGCGGAAACGCCGAACTCAATGGCGCCAACTCCGCCTGAATCGCTTGGCCAACATAATCGCCAGGTGCCGCTTCAGCCACACTGCTAACGGGAGATACCGGCTCAATCGGCGAAGTTTGCGCGATCGCCGTGCCGCTTATCAGAAAGCCCATAAAAAATATGCGGCTTATGACGAATAACCTTGTTAACTGCCCCATGGATAATCCTTAATCTTCCGTTTTCAACCGGCTAGCGTCGTGCGCGCTGCTAGACTCGAAATATTCAGATGAGACTTGCATATGGCCCCACACCGCTTTGGCTGCTTAATGACGGCCCTGCTGCTGACTGCTTTTTTTTCATTACCGGCAGCCTACGCCGATTCGCTTGAAGCTGCCTTGGTCAAAGCGGCTCCCGATGCCAACGCCAAAGTCATTGCCCTGGCCGTCCGCGCCTCCCAATGCAGCCGGGCCCAAGGCACGTCCCCGGTGCAGAGACTCGCAGTGATCGATTATTCCCTGCCCTCGACGGTGCAACGTCTTTGGGTATTCGACCTTAAACAACGCAAATTGTTGTTCCATGAACTGGTCGCCCACGGTCGCAACAGTGGCGAGAACATGGCCAGCCAATTCTCCAATCAGAATGCCAGCTACGCCACCAGCCTGGGCTTGTACCGCACCCAATCCAGCTATGTCGGGCAGAACGGTTATTCCCTGCGCATGGAAGGCCTGGAACCGGGTTTTAACGACAACGCCTTCGAACGGGCGATCGTCATTCACGGCGCGCCTTACGTCAGCCCTGCCCTGGCGCGGGCCAATGGCCGGATTGGCAGAAGTCTCGGCTGCCCTGCGGTGAGGCCTGCGATTGCACATCGGCTGATCGACTCGATGAAGGATGGGCAGTTGTTATTTTCTTACTACCCGGATCAGCGTTGGTTGAAGTCTTCTTCGTATATCAATTGCGGTAACGCCACCGTGGCGGATTCGTCCAGGTCCAATAGCAGTCCTTGAACACCGCGTGAAACTGTCAAAACTGTAATCTTGGCCTCAGCCTGCTGAAAGGCACCGCCCGTTAGCCTCCTCCCCATTGAGTTCTCTTCCTTCCGCTCAGGATGGACCTGAGGGCTTCATCAGGCTGACGGACGGGATAAAACGGCATGCATTCCAACACCTCAAGACGCACCTTTGTGAAGGGCCTGGCCGCTGGCGGGGTGCTCGCTGGCCTCGGGCTGTGGCGCACGCCAGTCTGGGCGGTCACCAGCCCCGGCCAACCGAATGTGCTGGCCGGTACCGACTTCGACCTGTTCATTGGCGAATCCCCGGTCAACATCACCGGCAACCCTCGAACCGCGATGACCATCAACGGCGGCATTCCCGGCCCCCTGCTGCGCTGGCGCGAAGGCGACACCGTCACGCTGCGGGTGAAAAACAAACTCAAGGACAGCACGTCCATTCACTGGCACGGCATTTTGCTGCCGGCCAACATGGATGGCGTGCCGGGCCTGAGTTTTCACGGGATCGAACCGGACGGCATGTACGTCTACCAGTTCAAGGTCCGGCAGAACGGCACTTACTGGTACCACAGCCATTCGGGCTTTCAGGAACAGTCCGGGGTTTATGGGCCGTTGGTGATCGACGCCAAGGAGCCGGAGCCGTTCCAATACGACCGCGATTACGTGGTGATGCTCACCGACTGGACCGACGAAGACGCCGTCGGCCTGATGAAAAAACTCAAGAAACAATCGGACTACTACAACTACAACAAACGCACTGTGGGCGACTTCATCCACGACGTCAGCGAGAAAGGCTGGGGGTCGACGGTGGCCGATCGCAAGATGTGGGCCGAGATGAAGATGAACCCCACCGACCTGGCGGACGTCAGCGGTGCCACTTACACCTACTTGATGAACGGCCAGGCGCCGAACATGAACTGGACTGGCCTATTCCGTCCCGGCGAAAAGCTGCGCCTGCGTTTTATCAACGGCTCGTCCATGACCTACTTCGACGTGCGCATCCCGGGTTTGAAAATGACCGTAGTCGCGGCGGATGGCCAACACGTCAAACCGGTGAGCGTCGACGAGTTCCGCATCGCGGTGGCGGAGACGTTCGATGTAATTGTCGAGCCGACCCAGGACGCCTACACCCTGTTTGCCCAATCGATGGACCGAACGGGTTATGCGCGAGGCACCCTGGCGGTGAAGGCCGGGTTGTCGGCGCCGATTCCAGCGCTGGATCCGCGACCGCTGCTGACCATGGATGACATGGGCATGGGCGGCATGGATCACGGCAGCATGGGCGGTGACATGGCGGGGATGGACCACGGTGCCATGCAAGGCATGAACGGTGGTGACATGCAGGGCATGGACGGCGGCGACATGCAGGGCATGGACGGCGGCAACATGCAGGGCACGAACAGCATGGCCGGCATGGATCACAGCAGCATGGACATGGGTGGCATGGCCGGGATGGCCGGGATGGCCGGGATGGCCGGGATGGCCGGTATGCAATCCCATCCCGACACGGAAAAAGACAACCCGCTGGTGGACATGCAAGCCATGAGCACCACGCCAAAACTCGACGACCCGGGCATGGGCCTGCGCAACAACGGCCGCCGTGTGCTGACCTACTCCGACCTGCGCAGCACCTTCGAAGACCCGGACGGCCGCGAGCCCGGCCGCACCATCGAACTGCACCTGACCGGCCACATGGAGAAGTTCGCCTGGTCGTTCAACGGCGTGAAGTTCTCTGATGCCGAACCCGTGCGACTCAAGTACGGCGAGCGGGTTCGAGTGGTGCTGGTCAACGACACGATGATGACTCACCCCATTCATTTGCACGGTATGTGGAGCGACCTCGAAGACGAGAACGGCCAGTTCATGGTGCGCAAACACACCATTGATGTGCCGCCGGGATCGAAGCGCAGCTATCGGGTTACCGCCGATGCGCTCGGCCGCTGGGCCTACCACTGCCATCTCCTGTACCACATGGAAATGGGCATGTTCCGTGAAGTTCGCGTGGAAGAATAAGGCGCTACCCATGACCAGACTCACTCCGATCACTTTGACCCTCGTTACCATGGGCCTGACGCTCTCTTCGGCCATGGCCGCCACTGACAACATGCAGGGCATGGACCATAGCCAGATGCCGGGCATGGATCACAGCCAGATGCAGAACGAGGATTACGGGCAAATGCAGCCCGCCGCGCCGACCCAAAGCCGCACGCCGATCCCGGCATTGACCGACGCCGACCGTGCTGCCGTTTTCGTCAGCCCCGCCGGCCATGACATGCACGACAGTGCGCTCAACTATTACTTCCTCGCCGACAAACTCGAATGGCAGGACGCCGATAACGGCAGCGCATTGGCGTGGGATCTGTCTGGCTGGATCGGCGGCGACGTTGATCGCCTGTGGTTGCGCTCCGAAGGCGAACGCGTCAATGGCAAAACCGAAGATGCCGAAGTCCAGGCCCTCTGGGGCCACGCGATCAGCCCATGGTGGGACGTGGTGACCGGCGTGCGCCAGGATTTCAAACCCGGCGCCCCGCAAACCTGGGCCGCGCTCGGCGTGCAAGGCATGGCCCTGTACAACTTCGAAACCGAGGCCACCGCCTTCATCGGCGAAGGCGGCCAGACCGCTGCACGACTGGAAGGTGACTACGACATCCTGCTCACCAATCGGCTGATTTTGCAGCCGACCGCCGAGCTCAACGTCTACGGCAAAAACGACCCGCAACGGGGCATTGGCTCCGGACTGTCGAACACCGAAGCCGGCCTGCGGCTGCGCTATGAAATCCGCCGGGAGTTCGCGCCCTACATCGGTGTGACCTGGAACCGCACCTACGGCAAAACCGCCGATTACGCCAGGGACGAAGGCGAGGACCGCAGCGAAGCCCGACTGGTCGTCGGCGTTCGGCTGTGGTTCTAAACACTTCAACTCAAAAACCTAAAAAACAACCGCTTAAAGCGGTAAGAGGCCTTGCATGCGCACCATCAAAACCACCGCTGTCGCCATCGCACTTTCCACCGGGCTGCTCATGAGCGCACTGGCTCAAGCCCACCCGAAACTGCTCTCCTCCACCCCAACCGAAGGCGCGGACGGCGCAGCACCGAGCAACATCGAGCTGCACTTTTCCGAAAACCTCATGACCCAATTCTCCGGCGCCAAACTGGTCATGACCGAAATGCCCGGCATGGCCCATTCCCCCATGCCGATGAAAGCCAAAGTCTCCGGCGGCAGCGACCCGAAAACCATGGTCGTCACCCCGCTCTCGCCCCTGCCCACCGGCAGCTACAAAGTCGAATGGCGCGCCGTGTCTTCGGACACTCACCCGATCACCGGCAACGTTACGTTCAAAGTGAAGTGATTGATGAGCGACTCGGTCGGCATTGCCCTGCGGTTTGCGTTGTATGTGGATTTGATGCTGTTGTTCGGGGTGGCACTTTTTGGGCTGTACAGCCTTAAAGGGCAGGAACGGATGTCCGGGGCGGTGCTGCCATTCCGGTCGATGCTGGCGGGGATGGCAGTGCTGGGCGCGGTGTTGTCCGTCGCCAGCATGGTGATGATGGCGAGCGCCATGAGCGGTGAAACGGACTTCGCCGAGCTGCGTCCGCACATCGAGATGATGCTGTTTGAGACGGATGTCGGCTTGGCTTGGGGGGTTCGCATTGTTGCGCTGGTCATCGCTGGCTTAGCGGTGATGCTCCGTGCGCCTGGTTTCAGTTTATGGGTCGCGGCTTTTGCCGGTGCTGTTGCCCTCGCCAGCCTGGCCTGGAGCGGGCATGGGGCGATGGATGAAGGCGATCGTCGCTTTTGGCATTTCGCGGTGGACATTCTGCACCTGCTGGCGGCGGGGGCTTGGCTTGGCGCGTTGCTGGCGTTTGCGTTGATGGCGAAGATCAACGCCCTGCAAACCGAAGCGCGCCTCAGGTTGCTGGCCCGCGCGGTTAATCGGTTTGAGGCGATTGGCGCGGCCATCGTCGTGGTCATCACCGCGACGGGAGTCGTGAATTATCTGTTCATCGTTGGGCCGAAGCTGGACGAGGTGTTTCTCAGCACTTACGGGATTCTGCTGTTCATCAAAGTGGTGCTGTTTGCCGGCATGCTGGTGCTCGCCGCGTTGAACCGGTTTCACCTCGGGCCGTTTCTGGAGCGCTCGTTGCGGGACGGGCAATACACGGTCGCCGCCAATGCGTTGCGGCGCAGCGTGGTGGTGGAATTGGCAGCGGCGGTGTTGATCGTGGGATTGGTGGCTTGGCTCGGAACGCTGAGCCCGGAAATGGGTGCCCAGTAGGGAAATGAAAGCATCCGATGACCGGCCAGACCAGTCAGTGGACAGGGTGAGGGTCCTTTACTAGCGTCTAACCACACTAGATTTCAAGCCAGAGGGTTCAACACCCAAGCGCCAAGGTGAAAAAAGCGGCGCAATTATCGAAAGGAGTTCGAAAATGGCTGAAGTAATGAAAGTGGTGGATGTCGACTTAAAAATACTTAAATCCAACCCACCGCAGCTACACATATCGGCAATTGGCCTGGTGAATTCTGGTGGATGGACAAACCCGAGACTGGAGCCGCGGGTTTACATTCAGTTCCCACCAGACGGCATTCAGGACTTCGATTTTGTTGCTGATCCGCCCCAAGGAGCCGCTATTCAGGTCATCCTTCCCATCGACGCATCAAAACTTTGGAAAGACCCGCCACTCGATAAACTCAAGGGAGTAAGAGTGCACTCTGCCAGCAACTCGATTGAAGCTCACCTTAAGAGTTCGAAGTCCGTGGCTTGTGGATAAACAACTCATGTAGAGGGATACGTGTCGGGCCTTGCCTGACACGTATCAGCCATTGAAATGTCACCCTGGCAGCACAACAAACCTCTGTGGGCGTCGTTTGATATGGATCAACAACGCCCTGCGACCGTGGCGTAAGTTCAAGATCACTCCCTCTAACGGGAACACAACATACCTTGGTCCGCAGCCATCCGACGCTGCCGATCCGCGTTATCACTGTGGAGATCGCCATGCACATCGACATCAAGTCCCTCCTGGCCGCACTGGTCATCAGCAGCCCATTGCTGACGCTTGCTGCCGAATACCCCGAAACAGCGCCCGCCGCCCCCACCGATAACGCAACCCAAGCCACGCCCATGCAAGACAAGGCCATGAGCGAACAGATGAAAAAAATGCAGGCGGCCCACGACAAAATGATCGCCGCCAAAACCCCGGCCGAACGCCGGGCAGCCATGCAGGAAGCCATGACTACGATGAGAACAAGCCTCGGCATGCTGCACGACAATTGCAGAGGTATGGGGATGGGCATGGGCATGTCCGGTGGCAAGGGCAGCTCGGATACAGCGATGATGGACATGATGATGAAAATGATGGATCAGCAATCCAGGATGATGAAGATGCCGATGGGCCAATAAGCATTGCGCCATAGCACCCGTCGTTAACGATTGGCATTGGCCGGCATGGCCGGACGACACCCCGGAAGATTTTCGTCAGAACGGAGCGCGTCACATGAACCACTCAAACCCCTCGACACCTCCAGTCACCTCATTCTGGCGCAGCAAACCCGGCATCGCGCTAGGCATGCTGCTGGTGATCGGACTGTTCTACCTGGCCCGCGAGCATTACGGTCATATCTACCCGCTTCTGCCCTATCTGATTCTATTGCTGTGCCCGCTGATGCACCTATTCGGGCATCACCACGGCAGACACTGACCCATGCATCGCCCTCTCGATCATCGAGCATATTGAACCAGGGCCGGGGAGCATCGCATTCAGCGTGGATGACAGCCAAGAAGCGGTTTCACTACACTGATCCAGCCTTGCCCCCCACTCCATCACAAAAGCCCGATAACAATGAAAACCATAAAAAGCACAATGATGCTCTGTGGCCTGCTGGCTCTATCCTGCGGCGCTCAGGCAGAGCAAAACTCTTCCCATCTGGACACCGTCCTGCAACAAGGCCAACTGCGCGTTTGCACCACAGGCGACTACAAACCCTATACCTTCAAAGGTGAAGACGGCGAATACTCGGGCATCGACATCGCCATGGCCCGCTCACTGGCCGACAGCCTGGGAGCGAAGGTCGAGTGGGTCCAGACCACCTGGAAAACCCTGATGCCCGACATGCTCGCGGGCAAATGCGACATCGGCGTCGGCGGCATCTCCGTCACCCTGGAACGCCAGAAAAAAGCCTTCTTCAGCACCACCCTGGATGTCGACGGCAAAATCCCGCTGGTGCGCTGCGAAGATCAAGCGAAATACCAGACCCTCGAACAAATCAACCAGCCTTCGGTTCGCCTGGTCGAACCGGCCGGCGGCACCAACGAAGCCTTCGTCCACGCCTTCCTGCCCAAGGCGCAATTGCAGCTGCACGACAACGTGACCATCTTCCAGCAACTGCTGGACAAGAAGGCTGACGTGATGATTACCGACGCCTCGGAAGCGCTGTATCAGCAGAAACTCAAACCAGGTTTGTGCGCGGTCAACCCGACGCAATACATGCAGTACGGTGAGAAGGCATATCTGCTGCCACGGGATGACATCAGCTGGAAGATGTATGTCGATCAGTGGCTGCATCTGGCCAAGGTGACGGGGAACTACCAGAAAATCCTCGGTCAGTGGATCGCGGTGCCAGAGGCTAAATAGCCTGTTAGTTGCCGCGACACATTCCCTGTAGCAGCTGGCGCAGCCTGCGTTCGGCTGCGCAGCAGTCGCAAAATCAGGGCACACGGTTCATCAGGCAAATCACGCAACGGCGAAAACACCCCAGCCGTTGCGTCATTCCTTAGTCGTGCAGCAAGCCCGAGCTGTACTCATTAAAGCTGTTGCCGATGGCGCTCCCACCAAAGTTCACCTTGTTGGGGTTATGGCCATCGAATTGTTGGCAGCCTTCTGAAAAGCAGGAACTGGTGCTCACACCCGAACAGGCGCTCAAGAGCAAAGCACCGGTGATCAGCATGGCTTTGAAGAGGTTCGAGATCATCTTGTTGTTTCCTGTGGGCTGGAGGTGTGGCAGCACGGTCTTAGGTGGTCATCCTATGCCGCGAGCCTACCCAACTTGATGAAACATTACTGAGCGACAGCGTGGGTTCAGCATCCTTGTTTTCTCTGAAGCGACCCACCTGCTCAATGGCGGCTTTGTGCGGGAGACCTTCGGGTCTGCCGGGTTCCTGGTTTCCCGGTCTTGCAGACCCGCGCACAGCTGCCACCGCATCGATTGGGCGCTGCTTTCTCCTTCCGTTTTCGCGGGCGGGCATCCGGCAGATCAAATAGTGCATATAAACATACACTCGATATTTCAATTTTTTCCAAAGACGAAAAATTTCCTGGGGTGGGAGCTTTGTGCTCGCCTATACTAAAAAGATTAAATAGTGTCAGCGAGTGCATTTAACAAGATATTGAAACCTAGGCGTCTTTTGGAGTTACTGGTTAAAAACATTTTCTGTGATGATCTGGTGTCGCGACGAGGATTTGACATGAACGTTTTGTTGAAAGAACTTCTGACCTATCATCACGAAGTGTCTATGAAAATTACTCAGATCAAAGAATTGCTGAGGAAAATCAGACATGAACCCGATGGAACTGATGACTGCAAGCTGTTGTTCACGATGCTGGAAGCCTTGCATGGTGATGCAGAGCGACACCACCATGAAAATGAAGAACTTATTCGGCTGGCCTTGCTAGCGACTGAGGCGCCGATCCACCAACGGGTCAAGGATATCGAGCGAGATCATCAGGCATTTGGGCGCATTGCTGGACAGTTGAAGATGTTGGAGGACACCACTAAGGAAACGAGAGTAATTGCTGACACTATCGATGACTTTATCAAAAAATATTACGATCATATGGACGCCGAGGAAAATATTTTCTTTCCGGCGGCAGATAAGTGGCTGTCAGACGACCAGTGGCAGGAAGTCAAGAATCAATGGCATTAGTTGGAGTTCGCCGTACACCTTAAAAAATTAGCTTACTTAGCACTGACTTCACTTAAGTATTACGCGGACACCACGTATTAACTTACAGGGGTGTCCGTATATCGACGGCTCTTCGTTGCAAGTCACTCAACCCCTCCCGTTCCTGTTCTCACTCGCTCTCAACTACCGCAGCAAGACTCACCTGAGCCCCGTAAGCCCAATCCTGATAAACTCCCCACCTCCCAGCCTCACCCATTCCAGAAACGCCAATGCCACCAATCACCGCCACACTCGCCCTGCTCTCCCGCCGCTTCTGCGTCGCCCCATTTTGCGTCGATCAGACTGGTCGTTGGTAACTCAGCATCTCTCTTTTACGCAAACACGCTTATTTGAAATCGCCCATTTATTCTCGAGGTAATGGTGACTCACTCTTCGGATCAACGTACTGACGAAAAAAGCCTGCCTCGATTGTTGCTCGATCTACTTTGGCAAATCGCCGTACTGTTGATCCCGATTTTTCTCGTGGCGGTATTACCGCTGCTGTGGGCGCTCGGTGTGGTACTGGGTTGTGCTGCCTTGATGTGGCTGACGGCACGGGCCGGTTGGCAACGAACCGGTCGAGGGGCTGCCCGGCTCATGACCTCTGCCGCACTAGGCCTGGGTTTTAATCTGGGCAGGGCTTTGCCGGCGTACTGGGATATTGCGGGGGCAGCGGCTGTGATGTTCTTCGGGCTGGCTTGCGTCAGTCACTTGGAAAGACGTTTTGGCCTGGTCGATAAAACACAGGCCAAGTCGTCACCGGTATCGCCTGGTCAGTCTTCAGGCGGCGCCAGTGCCTGGGGTGGGGACGAACCGCAGCAAACTCCCGAGGGCGAGCCCATCAGGGTGTTCAACTACAGCGAAATCGCCATGGGCGGACCCGTCCTGTGCGATTACCTATTTCCCGATGGGGTGCTGCTCCAGGGCCTTGGGTCGTCGGCTCGCTTCTCGAATGACGGACGTTATTTCGCCGCGCCTTTACCCTCGCGCCAAGCCTGGGGATTGGTGATTCTGGATCGACAGTTGCGTCAGCTTTACCAGTGTTCGTGTGATGAATTTTGGGAACTGGATGCCTTTAACGACGGCATCCTGAGTGGGCGTTACAGTCCTCTGGTCGACAACGGCGCACGGGAGATCAGCCTGGAGCAACTGCTGACGACGGCTGAAAAGGTCAGCCTGGTGCCCGTTATTGACCTTTGGGTTGAGCCTGGTGACTGGCAAAAAAACCTTGCGCTCGACGCGTTCCGGCATACGTCTCCCGATGGTCAGCAAAGATTGGACGCCTGTCTGGCGCTGCCGGCCAGCCTGCGCGAATTGCCACAGCCTTGCGCCCCGCTGATGAGCCCGGAATACAGCGTGAGCATGAACGGTGAGCCCACTTCGTTGCTGATCAGGGCCGATACCTCAATCATCTGGAATCATGATGGCCGCTCGTTCGCTTGCCATGCACGGATGAATGATGAGCAACCGCAAGCCCTCGAATATTGGCTCTGGCACGTAGACCGCGGCTGGCAAGCATTGCCTTGTCCGTGGCTATCTGCCGACAGCGAACCTTCCGTGGGTTGGAGCGCCCCCCTGGAGCTGGATGACCACTACCTGCGGCTATCGTCCTACTTCGACTACCCGCAGCCTGATCGCGGTCGCTATGGTTATGGCTTGTACAGCATACACAGCGACTGTGAGTCTCAGGTGGGCCATGATCCGAACGGCCGGGTGCAGGTTGCGCAGCGGCACCTGACTCGCGTGCGGTTGGCCGTGCCTCTGGTGGGTGATGGACAGCGAGGCGCGACGATGGTCGAGTCGGCACCATTGACTGGTGATACGCGGGCTCAATTTAGCTGGCGGCAAGACAACAGCCTGGGGCTCGGGGGTTATACCTGCAGGATTGGGGACTGGGAGTTACCGGGCGTTTGGCTGCTCGATCATCGAGTTTCAGACACTGGACGTTACATCGCATTAATACCGTTCGCCCTGCCGCCCGCCACAGCAGGTCACGTGGTGGTGGTCGACGCACAGGAACGACAATTGATGAACAGCCCTCCTCTGTTGGTCGCACGATTGTTGGACTTTCGTGGGCCGAGACTGAGCCTGGCAGTGATTCGAGGTCGCCTGGATCAGGATCGGCAAAGCAGTCCATTGCAGCGCTTTGATCAATCGCCACCCGAGGCGGACGATGCCGCTGCATTTTGCCAGTATCGACAGGACTCGCGGCTTTACTACGAGTGGTGTGAGCTCAATGTCAGCCAACAAGGCCTGAGCGCCCTCCCCGATTGGCGCCTGGTTAAACAGCCACAGTCTGCAATCGCCGATGGAAACTTTGTCCAGCCAGCACCGATGGATAAAGATGCCGCTTGGCTGTTCGGTTGTGAAACCGAATACGCCGACAGTTGGCTACGCGTCCAGAGCCCACGCCTGGGCGGGCATTTGCTGACGGCGTCCGGTTGCGCCATCAGCCATCTCGCGCCCTCGATGATCTGGTCCGAGGATGCACGTTATCTCGCGCTGACTCGACTCCATACCAACGTCGAAGATGACCACGGAGGTCGCTTGGCATGGCAGATCTTGCTGTTGGATGTCCAGGAGCGAACCTTGAGGCATTCACCTCAGTGGCTCCATAATCGACCACAGTTTGAAGGTTTTAATGCCAATGTCTTGAAGGTACGTCTATTTCTGCGCGACTGGGAAGCCGAGGATGAAGGAGACCGAGGCTCAATCAGCGCAATGAAGTTGAGCGACCTGCTGGCACTCCCCGCCGAGTCCCTGTGCCCGCACGCAGGACTCTGGCTGACGAAGGATCAACTTTGCCACTCCGAAGCGTGGCAAGCATTGGATACATCGGCCTTACGCCATTGGCGCTAGTCACGTTTATCACTGGCGCTGGCATGGCGCGCGAAAAGAGACGAAGCCGACTGCGGTGAGAAGCACGACGTCAGAATCGTGGTCGCCGCAAGTGCCCCCTAGCGCCCTTCCACTCCTTCATTCCTGATAAACTCCCTACCCCGCCTCACGCTTCTTTTATTCAGATACCCATGCCCCATTCAGCCGCACCAACCATCGCCCAACCGCTCTCCCGCCGCTTCTCCGTCGCCCCGATGATGGATTGGGTCTAGCAGTCCTCCAACGCCCCAGCCCGACTGGCTAATCCGCTGCGACTTCTTCGCTTTGTAGCAATTTCTAAGCAAGCTGCAATTACTGCCTGACATGGGCACTGCCGGTACTATGCTTGTGTTTTGCATGAAAGGAGTCGACGTCATGTCTGGTGATTATTCACTGTCGGATGTGCTGCAAAGGCTGTACGAAAACCAGGAGGCTCTGCAGGCGGCCATTATGGAATTGACACTGCTGGTTGAGGAGCAAGGGGCACAGGAGGTGGGCGGAAATGTCCGTGGAGCACTGTGGACCATGGGTGAAAACGCCGGCCATATCAAACAAGGGCTTGCCCGCTTGAATAACAGAAATACCGATTGAAAAAGCCCAACAAGAACCTGTCAGACGTAGTGAAAGGGGGGCGTCGTTAGTGGTGCCCCCATCTACAATTAGCGCCATGGGTGAGAGGTCAGCGGATGCTTATAACTGAGTCAAGCTTTGGCTGAAAATAATCCCCCCGTAGACGAGAACGTCCCGTTAGGGTAACTGGATTTTGTCTTATACGGGGACACTAGTGGACATCTTAAAAATTAATGGTCGCCACAGCATGAGTTAAGAATTACGAGTAGTGCCCTATTCGACTGAACGCACTACGCATTGTGCTGGAGGGTTTAAATCAAGAGGCCTGAAGGTGAAGCGGGTGCTGAATCGCTTAGTCTGTCTTCACAAACGAGGTGCAGACCTGTAGGAATTGGTGGCTGGCAGAGGACTCGAACCTCCATCTACCCCTCGAATATCACCTGAAACCAAGTGCCATTCGAGGGAAGGCTGTGCCGTAGCACAGCCGTAGGGCGCATTACCGATTATGCTAACCAGCCTACATTTTCAAAAATAGCTCATGCGCAGAATAGCTGTCAAGTAAATATTCTTGCTGAAGATGCTGAGTAATTCCTTTAGCTCTTCTATCGCCTGTTATTCCCTTATACCTTTTGGCCACCACCGGAAGTACGTCATTTTCGGGGTGTAACGACTTGACACACAAATCAAAAATTACCTGCTGCCAGACTTTCGACAACAAAATCATATCTTGACTATTCAAACTTCCTGACTGACTTGGGGCGACCCCATATCTAGAGACTATATGACTGATTTGGGTTTGATCGAAAGGATACGCAGTATTAACCTTACTCCCATGGAAATTCTCGTTCCGGAGTTTCCTATAATAATCAATTATCGCAACATCCCCAATGCCCACCAACTCGCCCATTGCCAAATCATCATTCATTATTGTAGACGAACCATTCCGTGACGCATGTATGACACGGATAGCCTGACGTAAATAATCTCCTTCTACGGCAGAAACTGGTTTGCGCACCAAGGGCTGCTTTCTTATTTTTTCACACGCAACTTCAGCCTTACTATTTATGAAAGCCACATGCGAAATATAAACAAACTGTTTCGCTCGCTCTAACTCCAACTGATCTAGATACAATCGTCCATAGCCTAAGAGCTTGGCCTTTTCCGCCATGAATTTTGAAGGACTTACATGAGTTTTCGCGTCATCCAAAAAAATTCTAACCGAAGAATCCACAATAGCCATGTATGGATTGACCCCACCCAACTCTTTTTTCAATTCAGTAAAAATTGCACCCGGTGTCATCGCAGCCCCCACACGAAATTTAAAACCCAAAACCTGATCAATTTGTCAAAGCAGGCATTCCACTCATGGCATTTATTTTATTGATAGCATTCACAAATGAAACCGAAAACTCATCTCGACCTTGCGCCATTCCACAATAATAAGTTATGTACTCCTTGAATTTCACCTTATCTTTATCCGCCCACGCCTTACAATTAGAAATTGGTGTTTTGGCTTCACTCATAACATCTTTAACTGCTAACGACTTGATGCCTGCATCTTTAAACTCACTCAAAAGACGCTCGCGCTCCTTCTTAAACTTTACAAAAAAACCGTCATCATTTTCCAACTCCAAAATAAACACTATAATTCGCCGCTCAATCGCCAGCCCGTGGCTATCAGGCAACGTCAAGTACAAGCTTTTGTTTTTTATGTTATTAGTAACTGTATCAGGCACATCTCCATCAAACAAAACCAGACTCCGCTCAAGCAGTAACGGATAATTCACACACAAAGCACGTAATGCAGAATAAGATGTGCCCGGGCCATTTTCTTGTTTATTCAATGACGAATGAAATTCAACACAACTCAATATCTTTCTCGACTTTATTAGCTTTTTAGCAAAATGAACAGCGTAATCATCCTCACAGAAAACTCTTATCTTTCTTGCTTTAACAGCTTCCTCTGGATCCTGAAGTGTTAACTCTTTGTACGCCAGCTCATAGGGCGGATTGCGCAGAATCGGATAGTTACCATCCGCCGCTGTAGATTTGCTAACAAAATTAACTACTATCCTGTCTTTCTTTAAGTTTTCGCCATGCTCCAAATAAATATGAGAAATCAGATGCAGCGAGTGTGTTGATACGATTACTTGGACATTGTACTTACTTGACCAGCGCTGAAGATAGTCAAAAAGTCTTAACTGAGCAACAGGATGCAAACTACTTTCAAATTCATCTATACAAAAAATCCCATTACCCCCACCATTTTTCCCTTTAAATGAACGCCTAAAGCCAAGAAGCCTATTGAATATAGCCCCCAAATTATCCTCCCCTGAAGAAATTGAAAGCCAGTCATACCTAGCACCTTCTCCTACCGGGGCGAAAGTTGTCTTAACATTTTTCTCATGCACTGGTGTAAATTGATTATAATCAGTACTTGGCAAAACCGTCTCATAATAATCTTTCAGGTCAGCAGCTTCTTCAGAACTCAAATCAAGTGAAGTCGCCTTATCCGGCACCGCTTTAGTATCGACCAAAGGATACAATCTTTTCAAATTTAGAAAAGACGTATTATACGCAAAGTTTCCATCCCCTTTTTCAGCCCCGGAAACCACAACTCGATGGCGATTAGTTTTATCACCAACATAGTACATCGATACGGTTTCTTTCATAGTTGTACCTTTATCCGTACAAAGGATAAGGTCATACTCATACTTATCTCTGTCGAAAACAGGTGACAATTTAAACACTTCTTTTAGAGGTGTTTTCAGAACCTTACCAAATACATCTTGAGCCTCACTATTGAAGGGGTGCGCTATCAACCCCATCAAGGATGTTTTCATTGTTCCATTTCGACCAGAAAATATCGTAATATTTGTTCCTAAAAAAACATCTTGATCTTGCATAGTTCTAAATCGCTTAATCGCAATACCTGCGATTGACGCAATAACGACTTCCTTGTTTTCTGAATAACCCAGCTCAATCTTAGTTAAAGCCGAAGGAAATTTTTTCATCCCAGAGAATCTCATTATGACAAAATGCCACCACACTACACCTTTTGTACGTTGCTGGTCAAAGTTGACATGGCAAAAGGCTCAACGTTTTTTGGAAGTCAAAATAGTCTGTCAAGCAAACCGGGTTTCCAATTCATAATTACCAACTCCCGACTCATTTCTGACTTCCCCTGCCGTTGGTTAGTGGTGCTGTAGCGAATATCTATTGTTTCAAAATAGAACCCTTCAAACACGAGCCTAATGTCCGGGTGATCATTGATGCTGACCATCACCTTGCCTTTGCAGCGCCGCATGAAGTCGGCCATGCGCTCATAGTTTTCAAATGGAAAATCCCCCCCATAGCCGGCGGTCTTCCAGTAAGGCGGGTCCATGTAATGGAAGGTATGGGCTCGATCGTAGCGCTCGGCACATTCCAACCAGGGCAGGTTTTCGACGTAGGTGCCGGACAGTCGCTGCCAGGCGGCCGAAAGGTTTTCTTCGATCCGCAGCAGGTTGATGGCCGGGCCAGTCGTCGCGGTACCGAACGTTTGCCCAGTGACCTTGCCGGCGAAGGCATGGTGCTGCAGGTAGAAAAATCGAGCGGCGCGCTGGATATCGGTGAGGGTTTCGGGGCGGGTCATCTTCTGCCACTCAAACACCTGACGCGAGCTCAGCGCCCACTTGAACTGGCGCACGAATTCTTCAAGGTGGTTCTGCACGACGCGGTATAGCGTGACCAGGTCGCCGTTGATGTCGTTGAGGACTTCAACCGGCGCCGCCTGGGGTCGCATGAAGTACAGAGCAGCACCGCCGGCAAAGACTTCGACGTAGCATTCGTGGGGTGGGAACAGCGGAATGAGGCGATCGGCCAGGCGGCGTTTGCCGCCCATCCAAGGGATGATGGGTGTAGACATTGAGAGCAAGACCTTTACTGTATGGATAAACAGGTGCTAGGCTCGCCGCGCTTCGTGCACGGAGTAAGAGCCTTGGCTGGACTTGCAGGGACAATCTGCAGGGACGGCGGCCGGGTTGGATGTTGACGCATTCACCCCGGTCGCTCTTTTTCACTTCGGTGTTGAGACTTCTCTGGCGTAGGCCTGACAGGCTGCCAAGGCGATCAGTCCTTGGTCGCCGGTATCGGTGATGCCGATAATTCGTTGAGCATGCGCTGGGTCAAGTCGGGCGCGCGCTCCGTCATGAACCACGCTACCGGCTGCGGTACCGGCTGGCACTGAACTGCCACCGGCTGGACCTTCGGTAAGGAGGACTGACAGCCGCAGATCAGCAGTGGCAAGCCGATCGCGCAGGCGAGCCTGGTTGGTTTGAGCATCGCTCAGTTCCTTGTAGTGAGATTGTTCGCTGGTAGACAAGCGCTGCTCCAGGGCCAGGCGCTTTTCCTGATCGGCTCGGACTTGGCCCGCGACTGCATTACTGATGGCGGTCAAATCGTCTTTGTGCAGGCCAGCCTGTTCAGCCAGCTGCTTGCCGTACCGCCAGTCCTGCACCTTCCAGGTAACTCCAGTCGTCAGCAGCATTAGGACCAGTACGCCTACGGCCGCCAACTTCAGCGACGCGGGGCTCACGGCACATCCCTGAAAAAGACGTGGTGGCCGAGTCGGAATGTTTGTTTCGCTCCCACAGTCCATGCCGGTGCTTTCGGCAAAGTGGTCGCGTAGTAATGCGTGGCCCCACCGGTGGGATCCGGAACCTTGCCGGTCATCACCTGTTCAGCGGCGATCTGCGCTTGAGCAAACTCGCGGAAC
Source organism: Pseudomonas sp. KD5 (assembly GCF_012932895.1). NCBI lineage: Bacteria > Pseudomonadati > Pseudomonadota > Gammaproteobacteria > Pseudomonadales > Pseudomonadaceae > Pseudomonas > Pseudomonas sp. KD5. The sequence goes on from NZ_JDWJ01000009.1 coordinate 53,979, forward strand.
GGGATCGGCTTAGCACCGCTCAGGTAGACGAAGTTCGGATCGTTCTTGTTCCAGCAGCTGAACTGGTAGGGTTTCTGGCACACACCGACATAGCCCTCGCCCCACCAGGATCTGGCCTTGCCATCGTTCACCCGGTTGCGGATGGTCCAGGCCACAGCGATCTGGCCAGCCAGCCCCTCCCCTCGAGCTTCACCCCACAGCGTGCGCGCAAAAATGTCTCGGTCTACTTCGGTTGCAGTCATAACTTTTCTCCAGGCGAAAAAAAGCCCGCACTTGGCGGGCAATAGATGACGGGAATTGATCAGGCACTTAGGCCATAGGCCCTTTGGGTGAAGCCTCGAATCTTGCTGAGCAACGCGGTGGCTGCAGGAGCCGAGCTGTTCAAGGCGATATCACAGATAAAAATGTCGGACACATTGCCGTCCCAGAACTGCCCTCCTCCAGGCAACGCACCAAGGCTCAAGGCCGACATACTGGGAGCGCCAGCCGCCGCAACAACGCTCACCGCACCATTGACCATCAAAAAGATGTTGGTGCCATCAAATCCAGCGGCGAAGGCGAACGGCTCCCCGATGGGAATGGCGAGTGCGCCGGTACTCACCGTGCCAAATTGCAGACGCATCGCCGCCGCTCCACCAGATACGTTCAGAATCGATCGGACCGTGGTGCTGGTAAACGTGCCCATCAGGTTGGCGGCTGCCGCATTGTTGTTGAGCGTCGCTACACCCGCCCAGGTAAACGGCTGCGATAGATTGGCGGCAGCCCCGGAGAACACCGACTTGTCGGATTCCGACGCGTTGAACCTGGCCCCCGGGTAGATTCCAAACAAGCCGTTGACCAGCGTCGCCGAGTTGGCCGAAGTCGCCCGAGTGAACTTGGCCCCCGTACCCTTTTTGTCCGTAAAGGAAATGATTTCGGCACCGTCCAGGTCCACGCTACGGGGATCCGCCTGGAACCAGTTAACCAGGTGAACATCGCCAATGAGCGCTTCAGCCCGCGAGCCGCCCACGCTCAACGCATCGTTGTTAAAGGGTTGATTGATCCGGATTCCAGCGATGCTCATACGGTGACTCCTATTTGTTGACGCAAGAGGTTATGCCGAATGAACTTCGGTACCGGATGCCCCAGGCGATGGTAAAAAGATGGTGTCTCGGTCATGGCAATGGCGTTGCCTGCCATGGAGTAGTAGCCAGCTCCTAGGCCGTAATCCATTCCGTACCGCACAACCGGACTGCCCCCGGTTGGTACCGCCGCCAGGGTCAAGGTGATGGTGGCCCCGGCATACGCAATGGCGGTGATCGCAGTGGCGCCGTTGCTGTCGCGGAACACAAAGCCATCCTGAGTGACCTGCGGCAGCCAGTCCTGGTCCTTAGCAGTGCTGGTGGTCCCGGGCGGCAAGTCCACCGTGAGGGTAACGGTCGTACCGACCCGCACTGCGCTGCGCATCCGCAGGGGTTTCCACGTCCTGCCCAGTTCGATCTGGACCTCCACTGCCGCATGGATATCGGCCATCAACATCTTGCCCAAGGCATTGGCATGCTGAAGATCACTGACCGGCAGCATGTACATCGGGCCGAAGAGCTTCACATCAGTCCGCGCATCCGCTGCTGCAATCTGCAGTTGACCGACACCGTTATCCGGTGCCACGCCGACGGTTTGCCACAGGGCAATTTCCATCAGGCTGGTCTGGCCGAGCTGGGTCTTCAGCGCAGGGATGACCGTGTCGGCAAAGGTATTGAAATCGGCGTACCAGTTATCCGACTTTTCACCCTGAATGTAGGTCAGGTGCCGGCATTCAATGGTGCGCCCGTAGAGGGCGGCGCAGACCTTGGCGCGATTGGCGAAGGTCATCAAATTGATCCAGTTCACCGTACCGGATAAAAAACTGGCGGCCGGCTGATCGCCTTGGCCTGCCGTCGCCACGATTTGGCCGACCTGAGGAAGGCCGGCGTCTGCCCACGCCTGCGCGGAGGCGAACGCCGCCAGGGCAGCCGGCCATTGACCGAGGCCGGCGGCTGAATCGTACAGCGGCACCAGATCGGTCAAGGTTTCCCCGTTCACCAGCCCATTTGATCCCTGCATAAAAAAACGGCCGTCAAACGACAATACCGTATGAGGAAACAACGGCCGACCTTCGAGGATGCCAGGGCTGGATGCCCCTAGAGAATTTGACTGCCCGATCATTCCCCGGAATCGCATCGGCGCCTTGCGATCGATCACGATGGTGTCGTAAGAGCCCGTGGCCCTTTGCTTCCCGTCATACGATTGACCACTGCGGTCCTGAATCGCGGCGATATTGAACGCTGTGGTTCGCCGTACTGCAGAGACCGCATAAGAGCCGCGCATCTCCGTCAGCGGCAGGTAGGTCGAGACGCCGCTCAGGTTCTGCGCGACAAACCGAATCGCGCTGTCAGACAACAACAGATCGGTCCGACCATCGTCGGGATTGAAGGTGATGCCGTTCTTGCGATCGACCAGCGATTGGATAATGGGAATCCCCGACGGCCCATCCCTGGAAGGGACCGAGGCCATGGAGGGCACCTCAAGGTGAGTCGCAAACACTCCACCGTTCCCCAAAAAACCGACGACCTTTCCCGAGGGGTCCACGATCGGAAAGGCAAAATCCGACACGCCGTCCCGATAAAACCCGAGAGCATCGTCACGATCTGCCCTGCTGGAAAGGTCATCGACGACTTTCTTACTGACATCATCAGAGATATGCAGCGAAGTGGCGCTGTCCACCTTCTGCCACAACGTCCGCAGAATCCGTGGATCCGTACTGGCGGCCCAGAACATCATCCCGTTGAGAACGGTAGCACTGGCTCGGCCTGCCGCTTCGCTGGGATAGATTTTCCCATCGGTGAGTTCTAACCGAAGCCTTCCAACCTCGGCGTCCACCACGTCGGCGGCATCCACCGTGTGGATCTCACGCAGCAAGGGTGCCTGGTACCCCCCGTAGCTGATCTGAATATCAATCCGGTCGACCTTCGTATAGAAGAACACCCGGGCTGCTGCATCGGCACTAAATGGATTGCCCTGAATCACGGACGCGGTCGCGTCGGTGAACAAGGTGGCCAGCGTCTGAGTCCCTGACACAAGCACACGCACCGTCGCTCCAGGCAATAGGACGCCGTCCTCGGCCCTTGCGGCAAAGAATTGAATGGGTTGCATGGTGGCTCTCTATCAGGTGTTAAAGGTGATCGCCGAAGCGAAATTGAGCTGGTTGCGTGTGCTGCTCCAGGTGTCATAGGCAGCAGCGCGCAGGTAGTACGTGGTACCGACGATCAAGCCGGCAATCTCCCCGGAACGGGACGAGCCCTGATATCCAACAGCCCCTGCGATGGTCGGATCGAAATCAGCGAACGTGGAGTACACGAACACATAACCAGCAGCGTCTGCTGCAGTGCTTTCGTCGCAACTCACATCAACTGTGGTGCCGCTGACTGTCGCAACAGTACCGGTCACGGCCGGCGGTGCCGTATTGGTCACCAACACCGACGTCAACGGTGCGCTGCCAGCAGCGTTTCGCTCGATGATCTCCACGCGATAACTGCGAATCAACGCGCCGTCGACCAAGGCATCGGCACGCTGGTAGGTGAAGGCGGTGCTGGTCGTCGACACCTGACGCAGCAGCGCATTGCTGCCTGCATTGCGGATCCGTACCAGCCGATCTTCGGCACGCGCCCCTGCCGTCCAACTGACGGTGAAGTACGGCGCTTCGAATGAGCCGACCAATGCCAGATTCTGCGCCGAAGCCGGTACCACCCGCGCGGGCGACAAGGTGACGCTGTACGCCGTGACGTCCGCCAGATTCTCCAGCGCCCGGCCATACACGTTGAACGAGCGGAACTTCACCCACACGGTTCTGCCAATCTGATCCCGGGCATAGCTGTATTTCCAGACCGCATCGTCCAAGCGCACGAAGGGTGAACCGGCCGGATGGCTGGCCACCGGCGAGCTGAGCCGACCACGTCGCAGGTAGCCCAACTGATAAGCCCCCACGCCGGTCAGCGTTGCATCACGATAGCTGAGCAGTTCTCCGTCCACCCAACACAGGGTGGCGCCACTGTCTGCCTCGGCGGTGGTCGCGGCCGTCAGTTCATCCGTGGCCGCCAGTTGCACGGACAAGGCATTGGCCGAGTCCGGATCGCTACCGGCAGCCAACGTCGCGGAGAGCCTGCCCATACGCGCCCGGCCATAGATGGTTTCGGCCATCCGATAACTGTCGCCGTCGGCACTGATCCAGATCTCGCAACCACCCCAGCTGGGGCTCGCACCGGCCACAGCCCCCCACACTTGTAACTCACCGGCGAGCAACAGGCTTTCCGGCGGGTTGAACATGATCGGCGCCAAGACCGGACCGGGTGCGATGTTCTGATTGCTTTGAAAGCCGCTCTTGCTTTGCACTGGATACTTCGGCGCACTGCCGACGCCCAACAATGCATCCTCGGCCACCACGGCCAACTTGCCCTCTTCGTCCTCCTCGACCGAGATCAAGCGCACTAAACGCTGATGCAAATTCAATCCCGGCTCGGTGATGGTGACCAGGTCCATCGGTTCCAGCAGCACATGCTGCCAACCCAGCGAGAACTGGTATTCATTGCGCACGTAAAGCTTGCGTTGAACCAGCAGCTGCGCGGCATGCGCGCCGATCGCTACATCGCAAATCTCATAGGCCTTGATCGTCTCCATCGGTCGCGAGCCGAACTGCTCGATGGCCGCCTGATCGGTGCCACGCACCACGTCGGTGTTGTACTCGTGAGCGCGATCGAGAATCTCCAGCGAGACTTCGTTGTAGCTGTCCGCCTGACTCTTGATCTTGAGTGAGACCGGAGGCTCACCCTCCTCGGCCAGAAAATCGTCATCGGTCAGGTTCGCCACCGGCGCGACATCCGGAAACCAGGACACGCCGTTGCCGGTGACGGCCTGATCGCCATAGGGAATGACCTTGAGCTGACCCGCCGACCAGACCAGCTCGCTGTTGGTCAGCTGCAGCCAGCGGGCGATCGCCTCACTGGCCGGTGACTGTTCGTCGAGCACAGGACTCAACAACAGGTTTTCAGCCAGGCAGTAATTGCGATAGTTGCTCAGGTCGGCAATCCACGCCGGGTTAAATCCGATACCGTCCAGAGGGTCGAGCAGTAGTCCAGGCAAGAACTCCCCAGGATTGGCGTCCGGCAGCCCCGGCACTTGATAGGGACCATCGACTTCGAACGTGTGGTTCTGCACCCCAGCGCTATCGTTGAGCAGATACCGACTGGCATACACATAGGCCGTGTCCGCGTAGGCGATGGCCTCGGCTGGATGCTTGGTTTGAAGAAAGCCCCACACCGGCTGGTCACGGGTACCCTGCGCAAAACTGAAACCGGCCTGAGCCAAGGCCGACTGGGTCACACCTTTTATGACCGTTTCCGTGAACACTTCCTTGTCGCGGAAAATGCGGTGAACAGCCCCCAACGTTCCGCGACCGATCGCGAGGATCAGCGCCGCGTAGTAGGTGTAGGTAGTGTCTTTTTGGGTCGCCCCGCCGCCGCCCTTGCCGCCCGACTTTTTCTTCGTGGTCTTCGCCACGGACTCAAAGTCGGTGTAGTAAATCAGGTTGGGACTGATGCGATTGCGGCCGGCGAGCCAGGCAATCGGCTTGCCGCTCGCGCTGCTCTGAACTTGCAGTGCATTGATGCGCGTGGCGCTGTTAGAGATCGTGGTGCTGCTGCCCCCCATCGCTGACTCCATATAGATTGAGTGTGTAATAACGCACCAACTGGCTGGCCAGCCGTTCCTCGCGCATGTCTGCGTATTCCACGCCTATATCGCGGTAGGCATGGATGACCCGGTGTTCATCGATCACCACCGCGCCGTGACTGTAGGTGCGGCCGAAACGCCACACCGCCATGTCTCCGCGTTGTGGTGTTTCCACCGGGTGACCGTACCGGTCGAGCCAGTCCAGGTAGCGTTCCTCACTGCGGTGCAGGTGCCAGTCCTGGGCATAAGGTCCGGGGTCGATCAAGGGCATCAGTCCAACCGCGTTGTAGACCTCGATCAGCAGCCAGGCACAATCAACACCGACACCCAGCAAGTGCTGACGGTGCTGGTACGGTGTACGCAGCCAGCGTTCTGCCTCGGCCACCACGGCCGCCCGCTGCTGAGCTTCAAGCGCGTTCATATGGATGTCTCCGCGACAGGGATGAAGGGCATGCCGCGATAACGCGCGCGATTGCCGAACTTGTTGGTGCAGGCATCCAGCGTGCGCGGACAGCCCGGATAAATCAGGAACTGATCGCCCGGGACGGGCACAGCAGGCACGCCGAGGATCATCGTGATCGCGCCGTCTGCAGTCTGCCGACGCACCGTGCGGGCCACACCGGCATTGGCCCCGTTGACGAAGCGGATCACCCCCTGGTCAAACCAACCCTGTTCAGCCGATACGTTGGAATTGATGCGCAAGGCGGTGTTGCTGCCGGCCTGGACCACTCCCGCCGTTTGGAACAACGCCCTATTAACACCGCAATCGGCGCTGTACACCGTGCGCAGACACGACGGCTGATACACACCCCGAGGGACTTTGGTGTCCAGCAGTTCCATCGGCGACTTGACTGTCACGGTCGCTTGCTCGCGATCCGCGGGATCGACCTCGGCCACCCGGCCGATGAAGCGTGTCACCGCTCCGACCACCGGCTTGCCCCAGTCCACCATGAAGGCCCGGGCGAGATTCAACGTAGCGCCATCAAACCCACCACCGGCAATGAACGGCAGCACCGACTCCCCCAGTACTGTGTCGCTCAGGCCGGCGGTAAAGGTGACGTTCAAGGTATCCACCTCGATGCCGCGCACCGCACGCACGCCGGTGCGTTTGATCAGCGGACCACTGGCCGAGTAGTTCTGTCCGGCGTAGTAAATCTGCAGGCCCGCATCGGTGTAACGCAGCACCTGTCCGCTGGCCAAGACAATCGTGTACAGGTCGGCCATCACGAAACTGCGTGCCGTGGCCAGGAACTGCTTCAACTCTGGACTGGCATCGATCATGGTTTGATACTCGTAAAGGCGACGTTCTTCATTTCCCAAATCGTCCGGAAAGGCTGAGCGCCATCCAGCGAATCCGCATCAAAGGCGCAGCGAAAATAAAACGCGCCGCTCCACACCAATGACGCCCCGTTCGGCGGCGGCACGGCAAAAGTGACCAGGCCGAGCTCGTCGACGCTGTACGCCGCCGTGAGAACGCCACCCACCGTCAGCGCATCAATGTTGACGACGCCATACACCGGCTCGACCCAGCCGCCGATGGGGCGGGATAACTGGAACCTTACGGTGGTGCCGTCGCCGGTACCGAACCGGTGCTGTCTAACGAGGTGGTCGGAGCGATCGAAGTACAGGAACTCGCCAAACTGCCCTTTGCGACTGTTGAAAAAGTCCACCAGGCGCGACCACTCATCCAGCCCCGGCCGCTTGCGCACCGCGTTGTAACTGATCTGGAATGACCACAAGGGCGCCGAGTAATAAGCAGTAGTGCGACGTCGGCCGCTAACCGCCTTTTGCACCCCCGTGCTCCACTCCGGAGCCTTTTTCGACAGCAATGTTTGCCCTGGCATACGCGGCAAAACACCTTCTCTGACTACTCCCACATCCGGATAGCTGGCTATCCAGCGTGGTGGCCAGAACGGACCTAATGGCATGATTCCCCCTATGCCTTGATGGCACCGTTGCGCCGCATTTTTTGCATTTCTTCGGCAAACGCCCGGGCATTGCGCCGGATGTCTGCCGGCGTCATCCGGCCGCTGTAATCGTTGTAGTGATAGGTGCCGCCGCCCCCCAGTTGCCCGTCGCCATTCGCCGCCTGGCGAATAACGTTGGCGTACTGCTTGGGCAGAACCATTTCCTGTTCGTGAAGCTGAGTCATCGGGTTGGTACCCGCCGGAATGTCGTAGCCGCCTTCGGCCGACGCCACGTTTTTCACCAGGCCAAACACGAAGGCGCCAGCCGCCGCAGCGGCAGCGACACCCAGCACGGGACCGATGATGGGAATGGCCGACATGGCCGCGAAGGCACCCGCCATCGCTTGCCAGGCACTGGCAATGATGTTCTTGATCGTCGCCGCTCCCCAGATCGCCACGGACGTTGCCGCACCACCCGCCTCTGCCGCTGTCCGCACACCGACGCCGGCCACCGTCGCGCCGGTCTTGGCGGTTTCACCGAACATCCAGGCCATCAACGGCTTGGTCACCATGTTCTCGATGAACGCGGTGCCGATGCTGCCGAAGATGCCCTGCAGCAAACCTTGAGTGCTCATCGTCCCGGTCAGGATGCCGTTGAGGCCGCTGGTCCAACTCGACTGAACACTGCCGAGCATGCCGGTCCAGTTGTTTTGCGATTCCAGGGTTTGCTGCCGGCCGATGACTGCCATGCTGTTGCGATGCGTTTGTTCCAGGGCCAGGATCTGTTGCTGAACCTGTTGCAGGGCAACGGGGTTGCGGTCAGGGTCTTGATCGAGCAAAGCTTTTCGCTGCGCCAATGCAGCCGCCTCAATGGCGTAGCGCTGCTGTTCGAACTCGGCCTGCGCCTGCAGCAATTGCCCTTGGGTGATCAGGTTGGCCTGCAGGTCCAGCTGGGCCATCTGTTCGGCATGGGCGATATTGCCCAGCCGGGCCTGCTGATCGGCTGCCAATTGCTGCTGCTTCATCGTCGAGATCTGCTGTTGCTTCTCTCGCTCGATCGCGACCACTTCCGCCGCCGCCTGGCGATACTCCTGACTGTCCTGGCCATACAGTTGCCGGCTGCGCTCCAACGCTTGCTGGGCGATCTGCAATCGCGCATCCATGTTGTTGCGATACTGCTGCGCCTGTGCCTGTAGATCCGCGAACGCTTTACCCTCGTCCTGACGCCGCATGGCTGTCAGTGCGGCCAGGTAATTGCGCTGAACGCCGAGACGTTCGGACGCACTCAGGTCCGTGCGTTTGAGAATCCCCTGCCAGTATTCGACTTCCTGCCGAAGCGAAAACTGGTAGTAGGTGCCTTGCTCTGCCTGCTGCTGGGCGTGGGCGACCTTCTGCGCGTCCAGCACCTCGGACCACTGACTGACCCGGGACTTTGTCGCACCGCCGCCGCTAACTTCGGGCTCGGGCTTGGCCGGTGGCTCGGTGCCCTTTTGCAGTTCCTTGCGCCGCTTAATAGCAGCGGCATATGACTCTTCCAGCTTGGTCAGACGGCTAACTTCAAGACCATAGGCCGTAGGACGCAATTGGGCTTGCTGCTTGGTGGACAAGGCGGTATCGCCGGTCGCTGCCATCGCGGCAACTTTGCGCCGCTGCTCTTCAATGCGAGCCAGACGCGTCTTCATGCCCGCGTCGACTTCGTCGATTTTGTCCGACGACAACTGCAGTTGCTCCAAGAGCAAACGCTGCTCTTGAAGTGTGCCTTCCAGCGGCCCCCTGGCACCGCCGCCTCGCGGGCCTTCTTTGAAATTTGCCAAAGAAGCCTCAAGACGGGCGATGTTGCCGGTGACGTCATCGACTGTTAACCCCACACCGGTCATGCTCTTGAGCAAGCCATTGAACCAGCTCGCGGTCTCGGCCAAGGTTTTATTCAGGCTGATGAACGCGGGCTCAAGGATGGTACCGACCGTGACCTTCAGCTCGTTGCTTTTGGCGTTCAGTTCAGCCTGGCTACCGGTGAGCCCTTTTGCGGCTTTCGCCGCATTACCCACCTGAGCTTCGGTTTCCTTGAGGATGCCTGTGTATTCCGCCTGCACCTTCTGGGACGCGGTCAATTTGTCGCGTGTGGAGCCAATGCTTTTGGCGTACTCGTCCCACATCTTGGCGACGTTTTTTGTCACACCCGCGTTGTCGACCAGCACCGAGTTTTCGCTCTTCAGACCCTCGGTAGCCGTCAACACCGCTTCGGATAAACCGAGATTAGCCTGCCGGTTGAAGGCTGCTGCATCCTTCAGGCGGTTGATGACCGCGATCGACTGATCCAGGTTATAACCCCGGCTCAGCAGGTTTTGCAGGGCTTTGGCGGCATCCCCCACGCTGAGCAGACCGTCGGCGGACAACTTCTGCGCTTCCTGCATCGCCCGGCCGATGCCGACACCGGCATGATTAGCCACAGCCTCCAAGCCCCGGTAAGCGGCCTCCTGCTGGATCGCGGCCGCTTTGCTATCGGTCACAAAATCCTTGATGGCGACGGCCGAAAAAACCGCCGCCATTGAGGCGCCCAACGCCAATAGGTCTCCTTTGAGCTTGGAACCCACCCAGGCAAAGGCATCATTAGCAGCAGCCCCCAGACGGCTGATCTGCACTTGGCTGCCGACCATGTCGGTGTTGATCGCCTTGAGTTCGCGATTGAAGGTGCTTCGAGCGTCACGCATGTTGCGCTCAATGTTATCCACCGCCCGATCAAAACCCTGGGTCCCGGCAGTGAACTGGTACGCGATGTTTCTGTCCATGCCGAAACCTCGAAATGCAGGCAATAAAAAGCCCCACCGAAGCGGGGCTATCTATGCAAAAAAAACCTAGGTTAACTACAAAAACCCTACTACTTTAAACTTTGTTCGCTTGCCAGTGCTGGCTTGAAAAGTTGTGCATCTACCAGAGCGGCATACACTTTAGGAGTTATTTCCATCACTTTAGAATCCACTGGATAACCTTCAACCGTACGCATATTTCGTACCACCGCAGTTACCCCACCCCCTGATACCTGGACAAATTGAACACCAAACATATAGTTCACTAGCCCACTCTTAAAAGAAATATCACACCAAGCTCGCCCAGGATAAATCTCAAAATACGTCTGACTTAGCCCTCGACCCATGAAAGCCTTAGATCCATTATGACTAAAGCTTTTAAGCAACGCATCAATTGTAGGAGTACCCTCATTAAGCTGAAAATCCCCAAGCTCCGGATAACGAGGAATGCCTGGACCTAGTAGGCCTGCAGACTTTTTATAGTATGGATAAGTGTCCAACCCTACCCCACTACTACAGCCAGCCAAAATTAATACAACAAATAACAATGCTACATGCTTCATGACGCTTCCCCCTTGCAACTCTCATTCGCATGCGCAGCCCTATAATCAATCGCCTCTTTCACTGAAACAAAAGGCTTAACACCAAAACATTCGCTTGCGGCGCGCAAAACAAAAAAGACATCTTCTGAACCTAACCGCCCTTGAAAAACAGGATCCATATCCATTTTTACTAAAATAGCTTCAACATCCTGATGATTTCTATATCTCCGAATTTTTTCCGTTGCAGCAAATGCCTCAATGCTCGCGGAAAGACGATTATTCACATCTTCTATTTCTTCAACAGTTGATCCAGAGCCATTAGAGCTCAACAATGCAGTGAGAGCTGTTGAACGTTCCATAACGATAGTTGGTACGATACTCTCGAAAGTGCCCACTGTTAGTGACGCAGTTGGGACATTAATCACATTCGTCCCCCTGAAAATTGCTCGACTGTCTGGCTCGTAAGAAAATGGTCCCTTCCAAAAATCACGAGTCTCTGCCGGAGGCCGTCCTACAACTACATACGAACCACGTTTTAGTGTTCCTAGTTCCATACCGGCCTGCGCGGCTGAGGAAGATGAATACAATTGAACTGAGTAGTCCAAAAGCATTTTGTTTTCCTTGTTAGCAAATACCAATTCAGCAGCAGTAAATGAAATTCCGATCAGGGGTGTAACAATTGGATTTGTCGCCATCACACCAACAGAGCCAGCGATATTATGCGCTCGTTCTAACGCCTTTCGGGTCTCAATATTTTTTTCCTTTGTCACATTCATTACTCGCACACGAAAAAATGGTGCGACTCTTTCATCCCATCTAGGCTCGTAATAAACAAGCAGATTGGAGAAGTTTAGCGACTGGTCCGGCTGGACGCCACGCTGATACCAGACAACCATTGAGCTGGATGACCCATCGGCTTTTGTACCAACATCGAGAATAACCGCATAATCCGCATCCTCAGTAACCACCCCCTTTCTCATCCCACCCTTTCCATCACTTTCATACTTTGCTGGAATCTCAACAGACCTCAGAACTATAGAAATTGGAGAGTTCCGAGCAATAGTATTACCGCCCCTTGTCGAGCTAGTTCCTATTGATTCTAGAGGTTGGTTTTGCCCGACACCTTTCGACCCTAGATAATAAACTCGATTATCTGCAAATTCCGGAGTAAATACAGTATATCTATTATCCACTTGCGGCCCTATCCCAGAGCATCCCGATACATTTACAAACCCCAGAAGCACAGCAAGAAACATACATCCTTTTATGATTGCCGACATACGAAAGCCCTCACAGCAAATGCTGACCGATATCAAGTAGGCTGAATTAAGGGAGATTTAAAATCGCTAGACACAGTCCCTTGGATCAAGGCTAGCCCAATAATGGCCCAGCGCCAGTAAAAAAGGATATTGTTAGAATTCGGCACCTAATGCTATCCGGCAACCTGTAAGAGGTACCCCACATCGACTTAATCCTTCCCAATAAATGCATCCAAGGCACTCCTTAAATGCGATGGCAACTCGTCGCGCAGATCCGCTGCCAAGCTGGCAAGGTTGGTGGAAAGATCCGGTGCATCGGTAACCTGTGATTCCGGCTTGAAGCCCATGTAGCCGGCGACGAGCACATGAACCGGCGGATGGTGACGCCAGTAGTCGGTCATGTGCCCCACCATCGTCATGTCCCACTCACGCCGCAGCGTGGTGGGGCTTTGCCCAGTGCTGGCAATCAGGTGAGCGTAGAGTTGGCCCCAGTCGAAGGGGCCGCTACTTCCCCCTGTTCATTCACCGGCTGCGCCTCCATGCCGGATGCACTCATCACGGCGTTGAGTACGTCGCGCATGTTGCGAAGATCCAGCAAACCCGCCACTTCCTCGCGGAGCATGTCCGGGTAGTTACGGCGAAGCGCCGCGTGCGTGGCGTCGATCACCGTCGCAATGCTGCCCCGGTCCATACCGCCTGCGACGATCGCATTGATCCGATCCAGCAGCTGTTCCAGGTCACCCAACGACAGCGGTGGAATCACCAACGGCTTACCGGGAAACGGGTAACTGATGCCGGGGATGTTCACGGTGCTCATTCGTTCGCACTCCAGTAGCACACCTCGCCAAACTCATCGGCATAGCCGGTGAATTCGAAGTCCGGAATGGTGTAATCATCCTGCTTGGTGGCGATGCCCAGCTTGTTGCTGACAAAGTTGGGCACCCGGACATAAATGCTTTTGCCCTTGTACTTCAGGATCAACTCACCCTGAAAAACCGGCATGTCACCCATCGGTAAATTGCGCACCGACAGACTCTTACCGGTCTGCACGGTGTAGCGATAGTCAATGAACACCGGCGTGGCGACATCAGCCGCGGCGAATCCGTAGGTACCGGTCGCCACATCGAAGGTGTACTGGCCAGCGGTCGGCGCACTCAGCACGCGCACAAAAGGCACCGCACCGGCACCACGCACCCCCAGATCACCGGAGAGCGAGCCCCCGGCTGGTGGGGTGACGAGGATCTCGGCGCCGACCGGAATAGCGGTCGGGGTCGTGGCGTGATGGACCAGCACCTGGCCGGTCGTCAGGGTCTGGCCGAACACCAGCTGGTTCCACTGCAGCAAGCTGATCTGCGCCGATTTGGCCTTACCCGTCAGCTTGCCTTGGCCGCGTGCCGCATCGACCGCGAACTGCTCACTGCCAAACAACTCCTTGGAATCGAAAGACAGGTCGACCGACGCTTCCTGCATGATGCCCAGCAGGATCGGCGTCGGTGCGGAAATGGCGTTGCCGAAGGCGTCCATCAGCGGGGTGGCGTAAAACAACCCGCTGCCGAATGCAATTTGCATGGTTGTGTTCCTCAGTAAAAGGTAGGACCGGACGTCAGATCGCCGGCATTGCACAAGTAAGTGAAGCGATAACGCACCATGCAGTTGCCTGCGGTGTTGTCACCGTCTTCTTCAATCCAGTCGATGTAAAAGCGCTGTACACGATCGGCTTCGGGAAACGCGTCCTCCCCCATCAGCACCGTATGCACGGCAACCTTCACCAGGTCGGCAACTTGATCCCATGCGTTCCTGGTCACGGTGTCTTCACGGGCGAGGATTTCCACCGACAGCTCGAACTGGTTGCGATCCACCGTGTGACTCTCACGTTCGGTGGTTTCCAGATCCGGGCGGATCACGATGGCGGGTGTTTGTTTGCGCGTGAAGGCATCCGTCCGACTTCGAAACACTCGATCTTCGGCCAACGTATTGGCGCCCAGAATCAGCGCCTGCGCCCGCTGGACGACGCGTTCTTGGATCGAAGGCATGATTAAATCTCGGTGAGTGAAACGAGACTGAACGCCCCGTCATCGATCATCAGTCGGTCACGCACCCGGAAAGCAACGCCCCCGACCTTGATCATTTTCCCGTTGTCGATGGCCATCCGCTGGGCCTCGGCGGTGATGACCAGGATCTCGTAATAGGTGGACTGGCTATTGATGCCGGCCATGGCCCGGATTTCGTCCGGCATATCGCGAACGGCCAGAAATGGCTGATCATCGACCAAACCGCCGGCATCAAAATCTTCAAGAAAGCCCGCCAGGTCTTCGTCAAACATCACGGCCCTCCTTGGCCGCTCCGCTGGACTTGGCCGGTGCAGCGACCGTGGCCGGTGCCGGATCCTGTTTGATTTCCAGTAGCTGGTGACGAAAACGGACCGCCACATCATCGGGCAATTCGACAGTGCCACCGGCGCCAATCACTTCGTTGTTATGGTCGCGAAAGGAACCGGATAGCACGGTGTAGGATTTATTCGCCATTGGCTGCCCCCGCCGTTCGTTCGAGTTTGGTCACTCGCTGCGACAGCGCTTTGTCCGGTTCGCCAGGGATCACGATTTCCTCCCCGATCTTGAACTGGACTGGCTGCACAATGGTGTAGCGCCCTTTTTTAACCTGCTCCAGGCTGTGCGCTCGCGCACTGGCCTGAGCATCAGTCAGAATCAGCTCCCCCCCATACAGGGTGATGGGCTGATCCACACGGTATTTCGGCATGGTGTTGTCCTCTGTGGGATGAAAGCCTGAGGGCTTACACCAGTTGGTTCAGGACGCCGTACTGCCAGCGACCGAACCCGACGTTGCGCCAGGTATCGACGCCGTATTGGTGAGCATCGTTGTCGAATTCGAACTCCGAGCCCTCGGCCTTGGCCTTCATCACCACGTCCGTTTCCTGCTGACGAATGAACGCTTTCAGGCGGCCGTCGGTGCGGAACGTGACGAACTTGTCGGTCCAGGCATTGAGGCGCACATTGCCGATCACACGGACGGTGACGTTGTCCGGCATGACGATTTCGCTGATGTTGGTACCGCGCGGTACGGTCAATGCCGACTGCGCCACACTCAACAAGCTGAAGGGCACCATCACCAGGAACTCACGCGCCAGTTCGTTGATCGGCTCGCCTTGGTCGTCCTTCAGGCTGGTCAACTGGGTGACCGATTTGGCAACCGCCTGCTGGAACTCTTCAGGGCTCGGGCGGCTGGGAGTGCCATGCAGCGTGGCGCTCAGTTCGCTGATGTCGGTAGTGATCTTGTTCGACTGCACCCCGCTTTTGCCTTCCTCATGATCGGTATCGAAGAAGTACTGGCCGTCGTAGCAGACCTGGCTTTCACCGTTGAGAATCAGCGCCGACAGCAGCCGCGCCCAGTGCGAGTTGGTGCGGTCGGCCAGTTCACCAAGGCGGATGCGTAGCTGCCCGGTTTTGTCGCGGCGCAGCTCTTTGACCAGTACTTCGATGGTCGCTTCGAAGTGCAGGTTTTCGATTTCGAGGTCAGCGGAAATGAAGCCTTTGGCATGACGACCACCGATCCACTCCCGCAAGGTCGGAACGCTACCGATCCACGGATAGGTTTCTTTGGCCTGATCGGAGTCGAACAGGTTCGACAAGAAGTCGATCCAGCTGGCCCCGGTGTTCTGCTCGAGCAGTTCGTAAAAAGTGCCGATAACGGCACGGCTGGAAAGTACTTCAGCACCCATGGGTGTTTCTCCTGATGAAGGTGACGGATGGGCGCGTGATTACGCGGCCGGAATAGCCTGGGCGGCATACTTGACGATGCCCACGCCACCGCTGACAAAACGGTGCACGTGGCCGATTAAACTGTTGCCGGCGGTCGTGAGCCCAAAGGTGCCGCTGTCACTGGCATAAACCAGCTTGCCAATGTCAGTCACGGCCAGCCCGGCGATCGGCACTTCGATCTTGCCGGCTTCACGCAGCCGCACGCGCAGGGCAGCTGCTGCGCCCAAGCGGTTGTCGGCATTGCGATCAGCAAAGCCGGCAAACAGGTCACCCGCCGCCAAGGGGCGAGCCAATCCGTTCGCCGAGTTGATCCCGACCGCCGAGCCTTCAAAGATCTGCGTGGCCGCTGCAACAGGCAATTCGTTGATATCCCCGATCTCGTGGGAGCGTGGGGTGTCGAGGGTAAGAGGCATAGATGTTCTCCAAAGCCGAGGGGTTGAGGGTTAAATGCCGATTTACTTTTTCAAGACCTTGATCAGGCCTTTGTCCTCAGCCCGGCGATAACCGTGATAGGCCTCGAAGGTGCCGAATTCGGCACGTACTTCCTTGTCACTGTCCCAAGTTGCCTTGGCGCGCTCTGCCAGCGGTGCATCCGGATCCTCAGCAGTTTTTGCCACCGGTTCCGGCGCGGGTGCTGGGGCATTCGGGACCGGCGCCGGGGCATCGCTGCGAAGCGTGGCCAGGGCATTGCTGCGCTTGGCTCGCTCCGCCGCGATGACCTGGGCAGAAGCCTCGGGGCCGCTGGTGACGCCATCGAACTTGAGACTGGCGATCAGCTCTTCGTGGCCCGGAAGCGCGGCGGCTTCGACGCCCTTGATGCGATCGCACTCGGCGCGCGCACCGGCCGCGTGAGCGTCGTGCTCCAGTGTCGCGAGCAGCTCGGCATGGTGGGTGGCCAGGTAGTTGCGGTCGATGACCGGCGGCTTGTCGCTGTCGTTGGGCTTGCTGGTGGTTGTGGTGCTCATGGAACGATCTCCAAAAGTGCTGCCATTGAGTTCGGCAATTAGGTTTTCCAGGGTGGATTCGCGGTCGGCCATGCCCAACGCCACGGCGTCAGAACCAATGCGCATGTCGCCCTGGCCGAAATCGGCGAGGACGTCGTCGACGGTCACGCCGCGATAGTTCGCAACGTCCTCGATGAAGATGCCGGCCAACCGATCGACATGGCTTTGCACGACCGCTCGGCCCTGCTCGGTCGTAAAGTCCGGACGTTTGTTGGGGCTCTGGCTGCTGACAATCTCCAGGCTGCCGTCATCCTTGTTCGCCCGAATGTTGAGCACGGCGCCGATGGAGCCGACGCCACCGGTGCGGCTCATGACGATTTCGTGCGCCGCCGAAGCCATCCAATAACCCGCACTGGCGGCATTGCCCGAGACGTAAGCGACCACCCGTTTGGGAGAGGCGCGGATCATCTGCGCAAACTCAGCGATGCCGTTGGCCTGCCCGCCGGGCGTGTCCATCACCAGGATGATGCTTTCGGTTCGCGGGTCATCCACCGCCGTGGTGAAGTCCTTCGCCAGCACGTCCAGCGAAGTCGCACCGGACAATGCGGTGAACAGGTTTGCATAGCGAAAGACCGGGCCAGTGACCGGCACCAACGCCACGTTGCCGCGCTGAGTGACCGTGCGGCTGTTCTGCAGGGGCCGACCTTGACGAGCCTCGACGGCGTCGGGGCCTTCATGTTCACGCCGGGCGATGGCGGCAATGGTGTTGAGCATGTCCGGGGTAATGGCCCAGGGTTCACGCGACACCAGGTCGAACGCCGTCACCCGATGCACGGGGGATGCGTCGGTTGGTTTATCGGTCATGGTCAGGTCCGTTCGGGTAAGTCAGGGTTTTGCGGCAGCTGATCTTCAGGCTGGGAGGCCGGCGTTGCCGACAGGCCGTCCTCCATCCGACGCTTCACTTCCAGTGCGCGCTGTTCGTGGTTTTCTTCCCAGTCGCTGCCGTCGTAGAGCATCGATTCCTTGGCCAGCGTGCTGACGCCAAGATCGACACGCCCCTTGGCCGCGTTGATGTCCTTGAGCGGATCCACGGTGCCCGGACCATCGCCGACCCATAGCGAGCCGCAGTAGGCATAACGCAGCAGCGGGTGGTCGAAAAAGCCGGGGGCATCGACATCGCCCTGAGCGACCGCTTCTTCCAGCCAATGCTCGTACACCGGCTGACAGAAGCCGTTGCCAAGGAAGTCGCGGCAGCCGCGGATGAACTGCCAGGCTTCCATAACCGCCGCACGGGCGGCGGTGTAACTGGCGGTGAAGTGCTTGATCAGCACCTCATACGGCAGTTCCAGGGCCATGCCGATCTGCCGCAACATCGCCAACACGAACGGATCGAATGCCAGGTTGGGACGGCCCGGCGCGGCGGTGTCAATCGAGGCGCCGTCGTCCAGCTCGGCGACAATGCCGCCGCTGAGCGAACCGTCCCACCCGCCTGACTCGCGACCGGCTGGACGATCACCACCCACCGGGGTATTGCCGGTCGCGGCCGAGGCCAGCGGGCTGAGATTGCCGCCGTTCCCGGGCTTGATGAACACCGCAAAGAACGCCGACACCACGGCGGCTTCCAGCTCCGCGTCGGTGTAGCGATCGAGTTGTTTGAGCTTCTCGATGACCGGGGTGAGATACGGTACGCCGCGCGGTTGACCCACACGTCGACGCCGGTACAAATGCAACAGCGCCCGCCCACCCCGCTCATTGAAGAATGGGCGTTCATCCCACACCCGCTCTTTCACACCCAACGCTCCAGGATGACTGCGCAGGATGTGCGCCTTGAGCGGCTCGCCGTCGGCGTCTCGCTCTATGCCGGCCGTGAGTGTTTCCGTGTCGGCCTTGCCCTGCGGATTGCAGATCCGGTCGGCCTCAATCAACTGGATGCACGCCGAATAATGCTGACCCGGACGTTCCTTGTGTGTCAGCAGCGGAAACACGTCACCGCTGCTCAACACCGAACGCCAGGCCAGATCCTGCAGCCCGTAAAAATTTTGTTCGCGGGTGATGTCGCACGCCGTGGTTTCCGCCCAGGACTTGAACAACGACTCTGTGTTGCGCTGCCATTCGCGGGCGGTATTTTCATCCCAACCGAGGATCTGCCGATTGACCACCGACTTGAGTGCCAGGCCGGTACCCACTGTTTTGGTGGTGACCGTGTTGATCGCACCGCCGCCGATGGGGTTGTTACGCTCCAGATCGCGGCAACGTTCCCGCAGCGTCGGCAGATCCGGAAGCAGATCTGCGGCGGCACTACCAGCCGACGCATGCCAGGCACTGAGCGAGCGCTTGCGTTTGGAGGCGCCGCTGTAACCACCCAGCGCCGTCATGGTCATGCGCGCCTGCATACGCTTGGCGCCGCTTTCGGGGCTGAACCAACTGATGGCCCGGTCCAACAAAGTGGGCTCAGGCACCTTCGGCGCGCGACTCATAACGGTGTGATCCCGCGCAGGACAATGCCGCGAGGCCGGCCACTGGACAGTCGATCAACCTGCCCCTGCCAGTAATCGATCATCCGGGTGATCTCCGCCGCATCAGCGTAATTGAGCTGGCGGGTACCGATACGGTAACTCTGTTTCTGGCTGACCTTGAGGCTCGCGTCGAGCCAGGCCTGCAGCTGGTTCTGCGCTTGTTCCAATGTGATGGCCATGTCTAATTCCTGCGTTGAGAGAGCACGCGCATTGCGCTGCGGCGCCCAGAAACAACTCTCCCGCCAGAAGGCGGCAGATCGTTGGGTTCAGCGGGTGGTGTGGGTGCCGGATTTTCCGGTGCCGTTGCGGGCTCGGGATCGTGCTCAGCTTCGGGTTCCGGTGGTGGCGAATCGAACAACCCGCCCTGCCGGATCTGCGCATCCAGCGCCGCCCAGTCGTGTTCATTCAGCAGGTGCGTTTTCAACGACCGGGCCGCATGCAGCGCGTAGGTTTCGCAGTCCGTCCCTTCGTTCGGCTCACCGGCCTTCTTCTGCCAGACTTTGCGGTAGTGATGCCGCCGACTGGGTGCCTTCACTTCGGCGGTGATCTGCCGGAAGTAGTCCGGCCGCACCGTCTTGTAGAAGTGCATTCGGCCAGGACCATTGCCGGTCAGCGGCAGCCGACCTTCGATCCACAGATCCTTGGCCCGTGACGTGCCGACGATGTAAGGCCGCAGGCCGTACTTCGAGGCCTTTTGCTCCTTATCGGTGTCCACCCCCTGCCGGGGCGCGCTGAAAATTTCCTTGCGCTCATCGTCGCGGGTGTTGCCTCGCTCACTCGCCCCCTTGATCGCCATCACCCCACGCTGCTGATGCTTACGGACAAATGCGTACGCGGCATCCTGGGTGATGGTGCCATCGGAGGTGTCCAGCGAGACGGCCAGCACCTTCAACTTGGCGCCGCAGGCATGGGGAATCGGAGCAAACAACAGCTTCTCCAGGTCAAGCCAAACGCCCTGGTCCGGCAACACCACTTGACCGTGAATCTCGCCCCAATAGACCAGCCAGGACTCCTCGCCCCGGCCCCACGCGCGGATGATGATTGCCAGCCGGTCATGCTGGACGTCGACGCCGGCCGTCAGGACCAACCCGCCCATGGGCACGAACAGTTCGGGATAGTCTTCAGCCCGCTCCGCCAGTTTGTCGGCTTCGGGCAGATCCGATTTGTACTCGTAAGCTCGACCCTGTTTCTGGTTGACGAACTTGATCAGCAGCGACAGGTCGCCCATCTCCGCTCGGTGCTCGGCGTTGAGTTGTTCGCGCACGATGTCCGCCAGACTGGTACCAGGAAGGCAGGCATAGAGTTCGTTCAGCTCGATGAACCCGGCACGCCCGGCAAAGGGTTTGGTCGGTACCCAGCCGCAGTTCGGATCACCCGCCTCGATCGCATTGAACACCGTGTTACGGATGTTCTCTTTGCGCTGGTAGTCGTCCCAAATTTCCCCGCAGTGCGGACAGGCATAGCCGGCGGTCTCGGGATCCGCACGGCCATAGATTTCGTGGGGCTCTGCCCCCTCGGCGATGTCGAGGTATTTGATGTGAGCAAAGTCCAACACATGGGCCTGGCCGCACGTGTGGCAGATGATCGGCAATACCCGGCAATCCGTCTGCGCCAAACGCGCTTCGGTCTTGCTCGCCCCCTTGATCGCCGGTGTTCCGCCGACCAGCATTTTCGAACCGGGGTAGCGTTTGCCGCGCTCTTCGAGCAAGGCGATCGCGTCACCCTGCCCCTTCACGTCGTCGCTGGTGTCGTCCGGTTCCTCGACCACCGACAGGCCCACGGACGAGGTCGACTTGACGTTGCCAGGTGAATTCGACGCCACCAGTTTGAGGAAGCCACCCGGGAAGCTTTTGTGGTCCCACCGATTGCCGGAGGTTCGACTGGTATCGACCGGCATCAGCTTGTTGATCTCGGTGTTCGCAGTCACACCGTGCTTGAGCTTTTCGTCATGGAAGTTCTTCCCGTCCTTCTCCTTGGCAAACAGGATCATGATTGGCCGAGGCAGGAACTGGACAAACTTGAACAGGTAGCCGATCAAGAACCAGGTCCAGCCGATCTGCGCGGCCTTCATCAGGTCCACTTCGCTGACACGCGGATCGTCCAGCGCGGCGGCTACACCGAGGAAATAGGGCGTGTAATGAAAATCGTAGAGGCCGTGCAGCACACCGCTTTCAGCGGGCAGGTAAAATTTGGTGCTCAAGTACTCCGCTGTCGGCACGTCACGCGGCGGGTTGAACTTCCCCGCTGCTGCCGACAAGCTCCGCGCCAAGTTTTCGCGCGTAGCCTGCAATTCGCTCGGTTGTAGGTCCAGCAACTTTGGCCACCACAGATCGATCTACCGTGAGTTTCTGCACGTTCTCGATTTCCTGAATAAGTCGTTCGACACCGCCCAGGTATTCCCGGTTGGCAAAGCCGGCCCAGTCGGCCAGCACACGTTCCGCTTCCATGCTGGGAATCAGTGACCGCAATTTTTCGTGGTACAGCAGGCGACCGTTCGCGGCCTTGACCCGCCCCTCATCGATCCGCACCGCATTCAGCTCTTCCAGTTGGCTGCCTCCGCGCCCAGCCGCTTTCGCACGTAGGTCGCGGATGTAAGCGATCCGAATCTCGTCCAAACTGGATGACTGCCAATCGCTGATGCCGACCCCCTTCAGCACGTCGCGAGCGTTTCGCTCGCTCATGTCCAGGTGATCTGCGATTTCACGCTGTGTTGGCATGCTCATCTCCAAGGTCTGGACTAGGAAGCGGAACCCCCTATGTCGGGTTGAATCTGCAAAAAGATCGGGGTTCGAATTACCCCATTCCCTCAGATCGCCGAAAGGACCCATTGAAAAAGGGGATGAGGCCTCGATCCGTGCCCGAGTCGGCCAAATACCGGGCGAAAAACGCTGAAAGATCGACCAAGGCCTCAGTCGCGAGCCATCTCACGGGCCAATGCCCGGCGGAACAGCGGTTCGAACTCGGCAGCGGCGACGCGGTTGGCCACCCCGTAGAAGTCGAAGCGACGACGGTAGGTCGGGCGCTTAACGAAGATCAGGATGGGCCGTGCACCGTTGCCGATGCGCTGCCAGATACCCAACGGGCCGGTGCCGTTGCCCGGGCGACCCGCGAAGTAGTCGGGGGCATTACGATTGCGTCGTTTACTGCGGGTCGTGCGGTTGGCCATGAAACCTGACACACGCTCAGCAGCACCGAGTGCCGACAGTATCTGAACGATCTGCCCGCGACTGATGTTGCCGCTGCCATCCATTCGGGCGCGTCTGCCGGGCACTGCGTACATGTCAGCAGGCATCAAGCCGTAGTGAATCAGCGCCTTCTCGAATCGTTTGTGCGGACGATTGCCACCCTCGATATGCACCGGCAAGTACTTCGAGGCCGCAACACCCGAGCTGGCCTCATCCTTGACCCACACGCGGGCGAACAACCGCGTGGCTGTGGCACTTCGCTTATAGATCGAGTTCAACGTCCAGCGGGTAGGTCGATCAAACACGCGGGCGATCTCTTCTTTCTCTGCGATATGCACCCGCTCGGCGGTGAAGGTCAGCGCCTTGGCCGCTGCAATGGGCACCTTGTTGCGGCTGAGCCCTCGCATGCCCTTCACGATCTTGTCGATGTTGTCACGCATCTCCAGCCGCATCATTGCCCTGGATCGCCGCCCGCCGTCGACGACTCGCTGACGCCCAGGCGCTTGGCGGCCCAACGTTCGTACAACCCGATGGCAACATCAGCACCGGCCATTGCAGTCAGACAACCCAAGCTGCCCGCCGTCCAGATCGTCACGCCCGCACCGATCATCAGCATCATGGCCGACACGCCGCAGACGATACAGGCACCGGACCGAAGGGCCAGGCGTCGTAACAACACCCAGCCTCGCGCCCCATCCTTGTCGGCCCGCCACATCTCTCCCGATACGCCGCCGACCAAGGCCAGGACGATCACTAACCAGATGGGCATCTCTGCCAGCGCTTGCTGCTCGTTCGTCATCGCCCTACCCCATAAACGCAAAAACCCGGCGCAATGGCCGGGTTTGGTGGTGTGGTGCCTGCCGCTCTCTGCGGTCGCACCTATCGAAGATGACTACTTTTTACAGGTCGAATTTCCTGGCAGCAACCCCACTTTAATGCCACCCGGTGAATATGTGGGTAACGCAGGGTGAACGCCTAGCGAATGTCGGCGAATATCCCAAGTCGGCATTCTGCTCTTTCGACGTTGTCCCATATGTCCCATGCTTCGAAATCGCTATGGGACGCCTGAGCACGCCTAAATTCGGGGCTTTGCCCCATTGTCCCATCTGTTTTCTCTTTTCTCGTGTAAAGAAGAAAATCGAAAAACACGCGTGCGCGCGATAGCGCGTACAGCTCTGCGCTTCGCTCACACGGGCGGGAGGCGTTTTGAGCTGGGACAATGGGACACGCCAACAAATACAAGGCCCGCGCTTGTCCCATTACGTCGAAACGCAATGGGACAAGGTGGGCCAATAGGACAGCAATAGCTGGAGCCAAAGCTGGGGTCACGCAGCCTTCCCCATCAGCATGCCGGCGATGTACTCGTGAGCCTCGTGCAAGCGCTCGTAGTAGGTTTTGCGGCTGCAGCCGCAATAAATGATCTTCTGCGTCAGGAAGCTGTCGTGATTGCAGTAGTGCTCGCGCACAACCACCGACAGCTGCGGCGGCAGATGCTTGTTCACGATCAGCTCGATATCCGCCGATTCGTCCAGCAGCACCCTACTGCCCCGCGTGCCACGAATCAGCTCGCCTTTGCACTCCATCAGCATGGCAATCATGTTGCCGCCACCCAGCTCCGCCACCCCTTCGTGTGGGCTGTGCAAATCCTCTGCCCACAGCTTGAGCATTTCGTCGATTCGCCTAATCAAAGCAAGGCTCCTCGAATGTTTCGCGCTGCAATGCTGATGCACTACCCCACCCTGCGGGCTTCTTGTAAGCCCAGGGCCGCTGACCGCTCTTCACCAACGCTGGCAGACGCACACGTCGCCAGCCAAGCCGGTGCATGATCGCCCCGACCCGTATCTGCTCAGGCTTGCTCCAGTGCCCGTAGTCCAGCTTCAGCGCGTTGGCCAGCACTTCACTGCCGGTGGTGGTTTCGCCGATCTGCGACTCTTCAAGCCAGGTCAGAATTGGCCCTTCCCACTCGTCCACCACAAAGCGCTCGTCCTGCTCCTCGCCGAACATCGCCGCCTCGTCCAGCGTCACCCACCAAAGATCCCCCGCCTCGTAGCAGAACATTGCCTCGGCCCACAGCTGGTCGCGGATCGTGCGCAGCAGCTCCAGATCCACCTTGGTACAGGCCACCGGCCAATAGCGACGGTTACCGGTCGCATCCTTCAGGTATTCGTCCTGGTTGGTCGTGCCAACGAATACACACTGGCGTGGCACATCCATGGTTCTGCGGCCGTAGCTCTCGCGGTAGGTGTCGGTCGATGCCGAAAAGAACTGCTTGGCCTTGGTGCTTTCGGCCTTGTTGAAGCTGTCCAGCTCGCCCAGCTCAACGATCCACTTGCCCCGGATTGCCTGAAACCCGTCCTTGTCACCCAGGGCGAAAGGCGTGTCCATAAACCATTCGCCGCCGAGGATGTTCATTGCTGTCGACTTACCGGCGCCCTGCGCGCCTTCGAGGATCATCACCGAATCAGCCTTGCAGCCAGGCTTCATCACCCGCGCCACGGCCGAGAGCATCCAACGCTTGCCGACTTTCGACGTGTATTCGCTTTCCTTCACACCCATGACATCTGTGAGCCAGCTCTCAAGGCGCGGTACACGATCCCACTCCTGCTTTTGCAAGTACTGTCGCACCGGGTGAAAGGCATGGTCATGGGCAACCACACTCACAGCCTCGATCACATGAGACGCCTTAACCCGCAGGTTGTACTGCTGCGCGAGCCACTTCATGACACGCATATCGTCGATGTCGGCCCAGTCTCCCGTGCCGCCGCCATAAGGTGCAGCCCGTAACTTCACGATCTTCGAGCTGAAAGCGCTGTAGCTGATCACTCCGGCCCATCGCTCGTCATTGGCCAGAATCAGCTCGACGTTCTGCATGTGCGCAATTAACGCACCGCTTTCACTGCGGGCCAGCAGATCCTTCCAACCGCCTGCGGCCGGCGGCTTGACCACCGCCAGCACCTGGCGGCGCACCGCGTCCAAACCTTCAGCGACATGCAGATCATTGAAGTCGGTCCACTTGTCTTCCCGCTCGCCGGAAAAGATCGGCGCGACCACCTGGCCACCAACGACCAACGCGGCGTTGTTCGCCTTTTCTTCACCGGGGTTCCAAGGATCGCCGTTCGGGCGCTTGGTCTTCCAGTCATCGTCACGGCAGACAATCAAAGGGCAACCCGGGAAGCGTTCGCGCATGGCCTTACAGACCACCAACAGATTGCCCGCATCGAAGGCGATAGCCACCGTTAGCGAGGTCGCCATGTGCAGGCTGGCGCCGGTGGCGTAGCCCTCACACACCAGCACCGGCTCACCCGGATCAGGGTGCGGCCCGATCAAGTGAAAAGCGCCCTCTTTGGACATCCCGTAGGGCCAGTAGGATTTGTCCCGACCGGTGTCTTCCTGCTTGGCGGGAAATACAACTTGCAAGCCAACGATCTCATCTCGCACGTTGCACATAGGCACCAAAAACGCGCCGGAGCGCGGTGCGTATCGAACGCCGAAACCGACGATCTGCTTGCGGTCCAGATAGTCGCTACGGCCCTTTTCCGGCATGCGCTTGAACATGCCCGCAGCACGGTTCGCGGCGCGACGCGCTGCATTGGCCTTAACCTCGGCAGCCCGGCGTTTAGCATCCTCCTGACGAGCCCGCATGACTTCGCGCTCTTCTGGCGACATCCGCCCGGCCTTGACCTTGACCTTCTGCGACTCACCCGAACGCCAGTCACCAAAACTGCCGAAAATCAGCGTTTCGTTTTTCTCGGTGCGATGTTCGTGGACGACGTACCAACCGTTCTTTTCCGCCCCCCTGTCCTGCGCTGTTTTGCACCGAGTCAGCTTGCCAAAAGTCAGCGGTAGTTTCGGCTCAAGACCAAAGTCTGCGAATTGACCTAGTACCTCATCGAGCATGCCGGGCCTCCCGCGATTCTTCGATGGACTGGCAACTCACGCACTGAGTGCAACCCGCCTGAGCTAACCGACGAGACTCCGGAATCGGATCGTCACAACTCTCGCAGAATAGAAATGAATGCGCCGCTAAAGCGGGCTTAGCAGCATTACGACGTGCAGCCAGGGCTTGATCAAGACGCTCCTGCACCAGGTCATTGGCAAAGTCGACGATATCAACCACGGTCGATACCCCGCGTTGTCTGATTGACGTAGGTGGCGCGGTTGAACATCCCCAGCAGCCCTTGAATACCGCGAAACACCTGCAGGCGGATCGCCGCCAATTCGTGGTCACTGACCGCGCCGTCACCGATACTCTTGGCCCAGATATCAGCCAAGTCAGCCACCTGCCGAAAATACTCAGCAATGCCGGTGGTCAAGGTTTCAGGCATGTCGTTGGTGTACGCCTCGGCCAATTCCTGCCAAGTGGTATCCCCCACCAACGCGTGTACCGCATCGAGAATGCGGCGGTCTTTGGTCAGCTCCAGGATCTCGCCAAACTCCTGAATGTTCACCGTGTGGCTCGGGTGCGTGGGAGAAAGCTTGTGCTGCAGCGTGGTGGGGTTTCTGCCTGTGGTGGCGGCGATTGCAGCCGCACCACCGGGATAGTCCCGAGCAGCATGGTAAAGCGCTAGATCGAGCGGCAGGATCTCCCGCTGCGCCCGTTCTACAGAACTCAGAGCGATTCGGCTCATGGCATTAATCCTTACAGGTTGCCAGTGCCTCGCGACATGCAGTGGTGATACATTTGCCGCGTGGCTTGAAAGGGCCCAAACGCCGGTTAGATCTTCAGGATCGACACCGGCACCGTGCCGAGGCGAACGATCCGTCGTTCACCTCTGGCGCAACAGCTGCCCAATCTGTGGTGGAAAAGGCAGCAACACCAAGGCATCCGTGCCTTGGAAAGCGCGATAAAGAGAGGTGGTTAGCATGTGGTGTGCCCGCCTATCTTTATCGCGACCCGACAGCGCTGTTGTGGTGCGTGCCGGGAGGAGCTGGGCGGCCCTTGGGTCGCCTTTTTTCTAAGCAGCTTTTGATGTTTCCCGCTCTGGTGGAAAAACATCGTCAAGTGAGCAAGCGGCCCCCAGTTGATTCAGAGCAGAGGTGATTGCCCTACACTCACTGAGGCCTGGCATTCTGTGACCAGACTCGTAGTTACTAAGCCTTGTCTGGGTCCAGCCAAGCAGCTCACCAAGATCCCTTTGTTTTATCTGCGCCTCCTTTCTGAGGCAGGCAATTCGGTTCATGAATCTGACTCCTTTTGACCTCGCACACTCTAAACACGGATCGTGATTATTTCAACACGATAAGTGAGAAAAAAACATTTCATTACGTGATAAAAATTCCGAATGGAAACTTTAGGCTTCCGCATCAAGCGGCTCAGAAAACAAAAAGGGTTCAGCCAGAAACAATTGGCTGAAGAATGCGGCTGGTCATCACAATCTCGAATAGGGAACTATGAGAGCGACCTCAGGGAACCTAATCTCACAGACCTGACACTGCTTGCTCCTGCGCTTGGCGTATCGATCGCGGAGTTGATTAGTGGCACCAATTCTCAACAACTCGTTCCGGCACAGGCCAACCTTGAACCGCAGATATTGAGCAGGGCACCCAAAAAGACAGCAGGCGTTGTCAAGCCGATTGGCCCTACGAAGGAAGGAGTGGTGCCAGTAGTCGGCACGGCAAAATTAGGCATGGATGGTTATTTCGAGGCACTAGATTTCCCTGTCGGGCATGGTGATGGCTATCTCCACATTTATAGTGATGACCCTAACGCGTACGGCCTCAGGGTCATCGGCGATAGCATGCATCCACGAATCAAAAGTGGCGAATACGTTCTCATTGAGCCCAACAAGATATACGTCACCGGAGACGAGGTGATGGTTCAAACCCAAGACGGCCGGTCAATGATCAAAGAGTTCATCTACCTTCGAGATGGCGTATATCGGTTTGACAGTGTCAACCAGGACCATAGCCCCCTTCACCTCGATCAGCATGACGTCTCCAAGGTACATCTAGTGGGCGGGATACTGAAATCATCACGGTTTGCGCATGACAAGCCCGAATAATCACACATCGTGTTGACACATTAAACACAATACGTGATATTTACCTCACTCTTCCACCACAGAGCGAGGCAACACCATGCACACCACGGCAACCTTGCACGTCCATCCCGCGTGCACCAGCAACCGGAAACTGATCGAGCAGCTGCAATCCACCACCGGCTGCTTGATCATTATCCACAACAACAAACCCAAGCTCGTCGCCCAAAACTATCAGCCCTTCCCCTCCGACCCAAATGGCGGAGGGCACGCAGCATGAGCAAGTTCAAACTCGACAACCGCACCCTGCAGTTGCTCAACGCCCAGGTCAACCTGACCGAGACCTTCAATCACGTACTGAGGTCGCCCCCCAAACGTGAATCCTTGGCGTTCCGTCTCAAGGTTGAACGCGGCACATCGGAGACCATTTTCGTCGTCGAACTGGGTAGCGAACGCCACACGCTGACCTTGAAAAACGGCAAGAAGATGCACCTCAAACTGGCCGACTTCATCGAAGAAATTGCCAACGGCCCGTTCGACCCGAGCAACACCAGCGAGCTGGAGCATCGTCCTCACGCAAGCCGCGAATACGGCCGGTTTGAAATCCAGGACAAACAGCGCGTGTTCGAGCTGGTGCGCACCGGCGGCATCCTGAGTCTCGACATGGGCTTCGACGTCCCCCTGCACGTCGCGGTGCACCGCACCCACACGCGTCCCGGCGTCACCACCATTCTCAGCATCGGCGTAAAGAGCCCACACACCAAATGCTTCACCGTGTGCGGCACCGATGTCGAGATCTACGGCAAGGTCACCGAGTCCATCAGCCATCTCGCTGCAGCGGCAACCCCAGCCGCGCACGCAGCATGAGGGGGATGCCATGGAACGCACGCTCGCCCAAGCCGCGACTCAGCTGAGCCTGACCCGGACCCAGCTAATAGCTCTCATGCAGGAAAAAGGTCTGCTCAACGAATGCAGATTGCCGGCTTACCCCATCCGCGACCGCGAGTACCTGCGGATTAAAGACGGCCAGTGGTTTCACGAGAAGTACGGCCTTCAGTACAGCCAGTCGACCAAGGTCAGACAAGCCGGCATCCGTTGGCTGGCGGACCAGTTGAGTATCGACCTTCCTGCTATCCCGGCAGACAACCGTGACGTGGCCTAGGGAATATGCCCGCCAGATCATCGCCATGAGGACACGCGAGGAGCGCAATGCCGCGCTCCTCGAAGTGCCCGAACATCTGCGCGAGCTGACTAGATGCCACTGTCTGAATGCCTGGAATCATCCAGCAAGAAAACAACGCAAGGAGGCCGAACAAGCCGATGACTAACACCGGACAAACCCCACTCCGGCTACAACCCGCACCCGAATCGGCCACCGTAGAACTGCTCTACCGCACCTTCGGCGACGTGTTGATCCCACTTGAAAAAGTACGCGAGCAGTACTTCCGCAACCTCAACGAGCAGTCGTTTGTAGCGGAGATCAACAGCGGCCGGATTCAGCTTCCCATCACCACGCTGGACACCAGCCGCAAGGCACCGAAGTACGCCCACATCCGGCATGTCGCCTCACTGATCGACATCCGTGCCTACAAGGCGGATGAAGAAATGCTGCGACCGCAGGACGAACCAACCGAGTAAGACCACCAATCCAAATGGCTGCCGCCACCACCAGCCAAGTGATACCAGGAGCACACCACATGACAGCAATTCAACCAGCGCCTGATGGACCAACTCGCTATCGAACACCGGAGGAAAGCGGCATGAAAACGAACCGGCATACCACCCAAGCATCAACCGCTTTGCTCCGCCACGCTAATGGCGTCGACACACAAAAAACAAAGAGTCTCTGCTGCGCAGCAGCAGGCATTACTGCGTCTATCAGCGCCACTGCCGAGGCACTTATACCCCACGAAAAGCTGCGCGAGGCAGCCACACCCGATGCAACGCTAATCGCTCAGAATTGCCCGCCCGCGCAGCCTGTTATGGGGTATAACCCCCCGAAAGGAACTCTAAGCCAGCCGCATTCCAGACAACTTTCTGGCCGCCACGTGAATAGCCTGAGAGTTCATCGAGAGTGCTGTCGCACACCTAAATCTATCAATCATGCCCGTATCGGAAAGCAGACGCGCCATAACCACACTCTGTTCCAATGCCCCCCTTATAACCAGGAAGGGTTCGACCATATCTGGCAATGGCAAATCGACAGGATTAATGCCGCGCATAGCGAGCAACTGCTCCTCAACCGTCGTCATGATTTCAACCCGAGCAGCCTTGTCATCAGATTGAATCGTGTCGAAATTCTGAAACAAAAGGCTACTCACCGCAGCAGCACGCTCTGCGACGCCACAAACGAGCCTAAATACCACGTCATCTTTAGACCTGCGCGCTTGAGCAGTATCACGCGCCTGCTTGTTAGCTACGACCAGTGCAGTAATGACGGCCGCCAAGCTTCCGATAACTTGAAACCATGCAGGCGCATCTTTTTGGTTAAAAGCCAAAACCGTCCCCCCTACAACGAACAACACACCGAGAGGGGAAAGCAACCACAAAACAAGCCTCTTATTCGTGAATTTAGCGCTGTCAGTATTCATTGCTGGCTCCTTGCGCCAAAGCGGTCGCAAAGCTTGCCTACTTTCGTTGATCCCGTCCATGGAGGCCAAGCATGACCTCCTTCGACCCCACTCCAATCACCACAGCAGTCAAAACCCAATTTGGTCTGAACTTGGCTGGCGGAATCCGCGTCGACCTGTTCGCAGGCGGCGGTGGCGCGACCATGGGCCAGGAGATGGCCACCGACATTCCAGTGGATATTGCCATCAACCACAATGCCGACGCGATCAGCATGCACAAGCGTAATCACCCGAGCGCCGAGCATTACATCACCGACGTCTATGATGTATGCCCGCGTATGGCGACCCGTGGCCGCCCAGTCGATCATCTTCACGCCAGCCCGGAATGCACCCATCATAGCCTTGCAGCAGGTGGGCAGGCCCGCAGCACCACCAGCCGCTCTTTGTCATGGGTCATCATTAAATGGGCAGGCCAGGTCAGCCCGGACATGATCACGATGGAAAACGTGACGCAGATCCTGCAATGGGGTCCGCTGATAGCCAAGCGCTGCCCGAAAACAGGCCGAGTTGTTCGTCGAGACCTCACCGTCGCAGCGGTCGGCGAGCGTGTACCGGTGCAGGATCAGTACCTGGTGCCCAACCCGAAACGCAAAGGTCGCACCTGGCGCCACTTCGAATGCCAACTGCGCGCAATGGGCTATGACCTGATGCACGGCAAACTCAAGGCCTGCGACTTCGGTGCCGCCACCACCCGTGAGCGTCTGTTCATGATCGCCCGTCGCGATGGCAAACTTCTGCGCTGGCCAGAGCCGACACACTTCAAAAATCCAGGCAAGGGGCAGCTCCCCTACCGCACCGCTGCCAGTTGCATCGACTGGTCAATCCCGTGCCCGAGCATCTTTCTCACCAAAGAGGAAGGCCGTGCTGCCGGGGTCAAGCGGCCGCTGGTAAACAACACCATGGAACGCCTGCGCAAAGGCGCCAAACGCTACGTGGTTGAACACAAAAACCCCTTCATCGTCAGCGTCAACCACAGTGACAACGACCTGTCCCGCTGCCACTCAGTGCAAGATCTTGCGAAAACCATCACCGGGGCTCACGGCTTTGCCCTTGTAACGCCACAACTGGCGCCCTTCATCACCGAACACGCGAATGGCAGCAGCCAGCGCAACATGCCCGGTGACGATCCACTGCGCACCATATGCAGCGGCGTCAAAGGCGGCCACTTCGCTGTGGCCGTAGCGTACGTCGCACAACACAACGGTGGTTACAACGAAACACCAGGTCATCACCCAACCCAGCCGCTAACCGCAATCACCACCACCGGCAGCCAGCAACAGATTGTCACGGCGCACCTAGCAACCCTGCGCCGGAATTGCGTCGGACGAAGTATGGATGAGCTAGTGCCTACCATCACGGCCGGCGCTGAACATCACGCACTGGTGAAGTACACGCTCGCGCCCGAGATTGAAGCAGGAGCCTTGCGGGTCGCTTCGTTTTTAATGGGCTACTACGGCAGCGATAACGTCTACGACTTGCGCGATCCCGCCGCCACCATCACCACACGGGACCGCCTGGCACTCGTCACCGTCACGATCAAAGGCACGCCCTATGTAATCGTCGATATCGGCATGCGAATGCTCACACCACGCGAGCTGTACCGCGCTCAAGGCTTTCCTGACAACTACATTATCGACACCGGGCACGACGGCCGGAAGTTCAGCAATAAGACGCAGGTAATGATGGTGGGTAATTCGGTTTCGCCGTGGCCAATGATGGCGTTAGTTAACGCAAACAAAGTTCAAGTAGATGGCGTTTCGATAGGAGTGGCAGCATGAATACACTTTTTTTACTCATGGCCCAATACGATGGACAGGCTGTCATCCCACTCAGTCGCGTTTGTGCTGATTACATGCACCTGACTGTTGAAAAATTTAAACTGAAATGCATGTCAGGAGAAATAGACATTCCAATTGTCAGACTTGGAGCCAATAGCCAAAAGGCCGCCCTTGGCATTCACCTAAGAGATTTGGCCGACTACATCGACAAGCAAAGAGACAAAGCGACCAAAGAGCAAAAACAACTTATGCGTTAACTTAAATAAGAGCTATATTTTCGCTACTACTGAGGGATTACCAATCACCATTTGTAATCCCTTAAAAAATCCAATATCATAAGCGATTTTTTAGAGAATAGTCAGATGCTTACACCGTTACGCTATCCCGGTGGCAAGGCCAAGCTTGGAGCCTGGCTTGCGCACCTGCTAAGGAACAACAACATTCAAGATGGCTCGTACATTGAGGCCTACGCCGGCGGCGCAGGCGCGGCAATTTATCTGCTGAGCAACAAGTACGTAAAAAACATATTTATTAATGATATTGACCCTGCAATTTATAGCTTCTGGAATTCCGTTACAAATGATAGCCGCAGCTTCATCAAGCTTCTGCTTGAAACTGAAGTGACTATCGACGAAAGAGAAAAGCAGCGAGAAATCTACTTCAATCCTCTAAAGCACACCGAGCTCGAATTAGGCTTCGCTACTTTCTTTCTGAACAGAACCAATCGTTCGGGCATTATAAAAGGGGGAGTTATTGGAGGGAAGAACCAGGATGGGAATTACAAAATTGACGCCCGGTATACAAAAGAAAATCTAGCTAAACGCATCCTAGACATAAGCGAAATGAGATCCAACATAACAATTTCGTCGGATGACGCCATCAAGTTCATGAACAAAGTTCCGCACAATGCGAACTCATTGATAAACCTTGACCCACCATACTACAAGAAGGCCGACCAACTTTACTCAAGTTTCTATACGCACGACGATCACGTACGCATTGCGCAACTGGTACATTCAATAAAGACACCAATTATTGTGACGTATGACAACTGCGAAGAAATTCAAGAAATTTACGAAGACCACAATACATTAACATTCAACATAATCTACTCAAGCCACTTGGAACGCCCCATTGCAAAAGAGCTCCTAATCTACAAAAATATAAACATCGACCCCTTACCGTTCACATCAAAACAGATAAGCCCAATTAAGGAGCCGAGCACAAAACAATTAAGCCCTAGCAGCTAGCAACTGCCATAGCAATTTCAAGAAGTGATAGAACTCATCCCAAGTTCTTATAACATCCGCGTCCTTGGGATTAAACATTTCAGAATGAATAAACTTCTGCATAGTCGGCACTGTCACGATCGAATTTTGCGCCATCAACTCGACCTTCTGAAATAAATCCGACCCTGTTCCCTCTACCAAAATACTATCATCAATCAACTTCTTTCGAATAAACCTAAGCATGTCCTTTATTGAGGCGCCATCGATACGCCCCTCCTCCATCAATTCGTTTCTCCTCACGAATGCCCTGAATGTACTTTCAACAAAGGCCCGCACAAGCATCATTCCCGCTATCGGGCACTTTTCGATAGTCTGAAGCTCTTTATAGATATCTCTGATTTTTTGTTCGCCCGTGGGCATTTCCAGCGGATGCAAAGCCCTGGTCACATATTTTTTCCGGAGAGAGCTGTGAGTTGCGGGAGTGGTACCGTTTTTGCCACCCTTTACATTCGCCCCCTCAGCCTCTGGAGTACCTGCTTGCGCAGGGCCTGCTTCAGGCTTGCTACCTCCCGCATCGACACTGGTACCATTTCCGCCAGGTTGGCCGGCCTGCGAAGCCGCGGGCCTTGCACCCGTTCCATTAGCGCCAGGCACAGGGTCGACCACATCAACAGAATCCAGCTTCAACTCGCGTCGAAACGCCGCTATATACAAGTCACGATCTGCCGCCCCCATAAGCGACATTGTTCCAGGAGTAGCTCCACGTTTAACGTGAACAAAACCAGACTCAATATCTCCAATAATTTTCTTAACGATGAGGACAGCTGTAAACAGGGGAACTATCGGAAATATATTATCCTCAGCATCAAAATCAAATCCGAGCAGCCTAATATTTTTTGCAGCGTTAAAATAACGCCCCAAAGTCGTTACACTAAACCCCTCCGAAACCTCCAAGTCATTTTCGTCAGCCCAAAGCACGAGTTTCGCAGCCTTCCAAAATGCTCCTTTCTCGCCTATAGAAAGCAGATAAAACTCTTGCTGTAACGACTCCCAATTTTTTCGACCTAATCCTCCATTTTCACCTGTATGAGCGCGCCAAATGTAAGCATTAATCGCATCATCACTTGCTCCAACCATGCAATCAATTTTACTAAGTAAATGGCCATTCTGCTCTGCAATCTCTGCAAGCTTTGTGAATCGATCTCTAGAAGCTTTATCAGGACAAAGATGTGGCCGATTTAACAACTTGAGCGCTGAAATCCTGCGATTTCCATCCCTAACTTTATATTTGTTTCCGTCGTTCTGAACCACAACTGGCTCAATGGACAGTCCACTTTCAGCAATATCCTTGGCAAGCGCAAAAAAAGGCTGCCCGTACGCAATCATTCGAGCTAAAACAGCATCTTGATCTTTGGCGAAACCGAGACGAGGGTTTTTCTCATCCAATGTCAATAGATCAATAGAAACCGCTTTCTTTTCCTTGAACTCAGCTCTCATTTCTAATCTCAGCAATGGGCAAATTGGGGGTAAAAAGACAGGCCGGATGTCTTTTTAATATCACAGGTCTGAGAACATACTAATTTTGCCCACCGCAAGCAACGACCCACCAGGCCAAACCGACTCAGAAATGTTTCGTCACTTCTTGAGAAGGCAATCTTTCCACTGCCAACTCTTATAGGAATCCCCCCTTCCTCTCAGGTGCGTATAACGACGCAATGAGTTCCAATCTCGATGCCCCGACACGCTCGACACTCTCGGAATGTCCCAATCCATTTCGAACAACCTGCTCACCCCTTCATGCCGCAGGTCATGAAAATGCAGATCCTCAATGCCCAATAGCGGGCACGCCCGCGTGAAGGACGCCGACACCGACTTGCCGTTATAGGGAAAGATCTCCTTTTCCTCTTTGGGCATGGTCTGCAGGATCGCCCAGGCTTCATCAGGCAGATGACACCACACGTCGTTGCCGATCTTCTGCCCAGGGTTCTTCATGTCCCGCACCAGGACGGCCTGCCTGGACTCGTCGAGATCGTCCCAACGAATCCGCGTGATCTCCTCTTGCCGACGCGTCGAAAAGATCGCGAAAGCAATAATCTTCGGCATGGGGATCGAGCCCGGCCGGCGCACCTGCATCTCGAAGAAGTGCTTCATTAGCTTATCCAGCTCTTCCAGGGTAGGACGACGATTGCGCTCTTTGCTCTTGCTCACCATGCCCAGCTTACGCAGCACCTTGCGCGCGTCGGGCATGGCCAGCGCATCGACCTCGTAACCCCAGGCCGGCCGCGCCACAGACAGCACCGCGCCCAAGTGCGACAAGTCGTTGCCAACCGTCTGTGCCTGAACCCCACCGCCCTCCTCACTCATCCGCCACTGCGCGAATTCCACCAGCTTTTGGCTGGTCAATGCCGAGTCGTCGAGCTCACCCAACCAGGTATCCTTGATCGCCTTCAGCGTCGCGTTCTTGGTCTTGCCCAGCGGGCGGATCTTTTCGTACTCGTCCAGGTACTGCTCGATCATCTTCTTGATCGTCACGCCCTTGCGGTTCGCGCGCTCGATGCCCCCAGGCTCCGCCAGCTCCGTTTCGCGGCGTTTGATCCAGGCTTGGGCGACCTGCTTGCGGTCGAAGGTTTGGCTTTCCTGATAAACTGTCTTCCCGTCCCGATTGATCCGTATCTGCGCCGTGTAAGCCGTCGAATTGTCCTTGCGCTTGCGTGATGTGATCGTGCCCATTTCCAGTTGCTACATTGCTGAATACGCTTGCTACATTGTAGCAACCGACTTCAAAAAACAAGGAAAAATGGGTAAAAACTGCTGTATAAAAGATCAGTACTAATGAATTTCGAAAAACCTGAAGCGCCCGTAAACACTAGCCCTACCCGTTCCGAGCCGTCTCGCCGCTTCAGCGTGGCGCCGATGATGGACTGGACCGACCGCCACTGCCGTTTCTTCCTGCGACTGCTCTCCAAGCACGCACTGCTCTACACCGAAATGGTCACCACCGGCGCGCTCCTCAACGGCGATCACGAGCGCTTCCTGCGTCACAACGAAGCCGAGCACCCGCTCGCCCTGCAACTCGGTGGCAGTGTTCCGCTGGACCTAGCCGCCTGCGCACGCATGGCCCAGGATCACGGTTACGACGAGGTAAACCTGAACGTCGGCTGCCCGAGTGATCGGGTGCAGAACAATATGATCGGGGCTTGCCTGATGGGGCATCCGCAGTTGGTGGCCGATTGTGTGAAGGCGATGCGTGATGCGGTGTCGATTCCGGTGACGGTGAAGCATCGGATCGGGATTAATGGGCGGGACAGTTACGAGGAACTGTGCGATTTCGTCGGCACGGTTCGGGATGCCGGGTGCACGAGTTTTACCGTGCATGCGCGGATTGCGATTCTGGAGGGGTTGTCGCCGAAGGAGAACCGTGACATTCCGCCTCTGCGTTATGACGTGGCGGCGCGGTTGAAGGCGGATTTTCCGGAGCTGGAGATTATTCTCAACGGCGGGATCAAGACGCTGGAGGCCTGTCACGAGCATTTGCAGACGTTCGACGGTGTGATGCTGGGCCGTGAGGCGTATCACAACCCTTATGTGATGGCTGAGGTGGATCAGCAGCTGTTTGGCAGCACGGCGCCGGTGATCAGCCGGGCCGAGGCGCTGGCGCAGTTGCGGCCTTATATTGCCGAGCATCTGCTGGCGGGTGGCGCGATGCATCACATCACTCGGCATGTACTGGGACTGGGCACCGGGTTTCCGGGGGCGCGCAAGTTTCGGCAGTTGTTGTCGGTGGATATTCACAAGGCTAAAGAGCCGTTGGCGTTGCTGGATCAGGCGGCAGAGTTGTTGGAGGGACGTTAATCCCTCGTCACTCACTTGCAGGTTTCGCGCGCCGGTGTCCGCGCTCTGTCTCGTTAGAAAATGGCCGCTTTGAAATGGCGGCCGTCACTTGTTCGGCCCGAGCGCTCAAAGGTCTAATTCGCAAGCTGGTCAAATCGGTAAGCATTGAGGACATGACCCAGGCCTGCTCAGCACGCTAACCGTCACCTCCATTGAACCTGCCCTCCATTTCAGCATCGTATTTACCGAGACCACGCCCCGCCTTTCAAACATCCGTTTTCAGGATGTTGCCGCTGGGGCCTTCGATACGCACATGCACCCTTGAGTGGCTGTCAGCGCTCGGGTAATGTCATTAGACCCATAGGACAGAGCACGCCCATGACTTCCAAGCTGGAACAACTCAAACAAATGACCACCGTAGTTGCCGACACTGGCGACTTCGAAGCAATCGCTCGCGTTAAACCCGTGGACGCCACCACCAACCCTTCCCTGCTGCTCAAAGCGGCGGCCATTCCCGGTTATGCCGAGTTGCTGAACGCTTGCGTCAGCGACTGCAAGGGCGATGTGGGCCTGGCCAGTGACCGTTTTGGTGTGGCGGTGGGGCAAGAGATTCTGAAGGTGATTCCTGGCCGTATTTCCACTGAAGTGGATGCGCGCCTGTCGTTCGACACTGACGCCGTATTGAAGCGTGCGCACCGTCTGATCGACTTGTACGAAAAGGCCGGCGTTGGCCGTGACCGTGTGCTGATCAAGATTGCTTCGACTTGGGAAGGCATCCGCGCTGCCGAGAAGCTGGAAAAGGAAGGCATCCAGACCAACCTGACCTTGCTGTTCTCTTTCGCTCAGGCGGCGGCATGTGCTGACGCTGGGGTTTTCCTGATTTCGCCGTTCGTGGGCCGTATCTACGACTGGTACAAGAAGGCCACCGGCAACGACTACACCGGCGCGAATGATCCGGGCGTGCAGTCGGTGACGCGCATCTACAACTACTACAAGGCCAATGACTACAAAACCGTAGTGATGGGTGCCAGCTTCCGTAATCTGAATCAGATCGAGCAGTTGGCCGGTTGTGATCGGTTGACCATCAGCCCTGATCTGCTGGAGAAACTGGCGGCGGATACCGGCAAGCTGGAGCGCAAATTGGTGCCTGGGCATGCGGGTGAAGCGCGTCTGAGCTTGAATGAAGCGCAGTTCCGTTGGTTGTCCAACGAAGATGCGATGGCGACCGAGAAGCTGGCTGAGGGCATTCGTCAGTTTGCTCGGGATCAGGAGAAGCTTGAGGCGTTGTTGCAGGCCAAGCTGTGATTTGAGTTAGCTGGATGCAAAAAGGGCGAACCATGGGTTCGCCCTTTTTTTGCGTTGAATTTGGGTAATGGGCTTAGTACTGGAAGATGTGGTGATTGTTAGGGCGCCTTTGCGGGCAAACCCGCTCCCACAGGGGATTTGTGGCTGGGCCTGTCAGGCCCAAGCGGCTTCAGGGAATCAGTGACGCTCCAGCGCGTTCACCAGGTCATGAAACGCCTCACGGTTGGAGTCGTTCAGGCCCATGAGGATTTTGTGTGCTTCGAGGACTTTGATCCGCACCACTTCTTCGGACTGGTCCTGGTCTGGCAGGTCGGTCAGGCATTCAGGGCATGGGATCGGGCGATCAACGATGTTGAACACTTGCTCGAAGCCCATGGACTGCAGCAGACGGGTGATGTCTTCGTGGGTGGTGACGACAGTCGGCAACAGGCCGACTTTTTGCCGCGACAGGATCGACAGCTTGGCCAGCAGGCCCAGGGTGGTGCTGTCGATGCTACGGGTTTCGGTCAGGTCGATCACGATGGCGTTGAAGTTCAACGCAGTGAAGATCCGCTCAATAGTCGCATCCAACGCCGAACACAGGGTCAGGCGAACTTCACCGACGAACTTCAGGACGAAGGTGCCGTCCTGCTCGGCGAACTGGATTCTACCGGTACTCATTAAAGATTCCTGCTCAACACCAACAGGGCGATATCATCCGGCATCTCCCCTAGCGTGGCCAATCCAAAAACCTGGCGCAGACCATCCAGGCTGCCGCCCGCCGCTTTGACCCGTTGAGGCAAAGCAGCTTCTTTATCTTTGAGTGTGGGTTCTGGCAAAAGGTCCAGAATGCCATCAGACATCAGCGTCAGGCTGAATACCGGCGGCAGCTCCAGTACGTGGTCTTCGTAGGTGGCTTCATTGAAGAGGCCCACCGGCAGACCACGCCCTTCCAGGTAACGAACACTGTCTGGCGTGTACAACACGGGCAACGGCAGATGACCGCCGATGCTATAGGTCAACAAACCTGTCTCCTCGTCGATGACTCCACCGACCATTGTGACGTGTTTACCCAGCTTACAACTGATCAGGCCCCGGTTGATATGACCAAGGACTTCTGAAGGCTTGAATTCCGGCAATGTGCCGTTGCGCTTGGATTCGAACAGCAAGCGTGTGGTCATGAACTTCAGCAGCACGGTGACGAAGGCTGAAGAGGCGCCATGACCGGAAACGTCCGCCAGGTAGAACGCTACCCGACGCTCGTCGACCCGAAAGTAGTCGACGAAATCGCCCGACAGGTACAGCGACGGGATGATCTGGTGCGCAAACTGGAACTCGTCGATGGTCCAGGGGCTCACCGGCAGCATGTTCATCTGCACCTGGCGACCGGCGTTCTGGTCTTCCTGGAGCAGGTTCAGGCTGGCTTCGAGCTCGCGGTTGGCCTTTTCCAGCTTCTCGCGGTAGCGCTGGTTTTCCAGCAGCAGACGCGCACGATCCAGGGCACGGCGCACGGAGTGCTCGAGTACGGCGAGATCTTCGAGAGGCTTGATCAGGTAGTCCGCTGCGCCCAAGCGCAGGGCCTCGACGGCGTCGTTCATCACACCGGCGCCCGAAACCACGATTACCGGGGTTTGCGGCGACAGTTCGGTGACCTGGCGAATGAGTTCGAGTCCGCCCATCTGCGGCATGCGCAGATCGCAGATGACCAAGTCGGGCTTGTCTTGCTCGAATACCTGAAGACCCTGCTGGCCATTGCTGGCCTGCAGGACACTGAAACCACTGTCTTCCAAGTAGGCCGCGAGGCTCGCACGCACTACTTCGTCATCATCGATTATCAGCAGCGTGGCACTGGTTTTTGGCATGTGGGCAAACGGCGCCAGAATTAGGTTGGCGTAGCAGGCTGGGCATTTGGCCCTGCACACACTACTGGATTCGCTTTCTAGCCTCTCTGCTGCACCGTTTTCGAGCGTTTGCCCTACTCACTGTTCCACCAGAGGTGCCCTTCTAAGGCGCAGACGGTACTCCCATCCGCGAGGCGTTTCAAGCTCACGCCGATGGTCGCTTGACGTCTTTACTTGTCAAATCACCGAGAGTTATAAGAACAGGCAAAACCGTAACCCAAAGGAAGGATCGAGCCCATGAGCCAAACCGATCGGGACTACAGCGAAAAGCGCGATTTCATCCGCATGCGGGTTGATGCCGATGTGTCGCTGATTCATGAAGGCGATGAGGTGCAAGCCGTCTGCATCGACCTTTCCAGCAGTGGCATGCAGCTGGAGGCGCCCCGCTCATTCAAGGTCGGTGACCGGCTCAGTGTGCGGATCGATTCCGATCACGCAGCGCTCAAAGGCCTTGAGGCCGACACCGAGGTGGTGTGGGTGAAAGCACAGGACGGTGGCGGCCAGAAACTCGGGCTTACAATCCTGAAGATGAAATAGCCCTGACTTCACCCGCAAGCCAAACGAAAGAAGGCGGCCAATTGGCCGCCCTCTTCGTTTTACCGGTCGAGATTAAAAATCGTCTTCGACCTTACCGTCCTTGACTTTGAATTCGCGGTTTTGCAGGTATGCATTGCGAATAAAGGTGTATTTGTCGCCAGTGATCAGTTTCTCGGCCGACAACAGGCTGGCGCGAGTGTCGACGATGTTCAGGCCGTAAATCGAGTTACGTACCGGTATATCGTTGATGTAAGGGTACGGACCGGTATAGCCGTCGACATACTTGGAAGGTGTATCACGCAAGGTGCTTGGGCCCAAGAGCGGCAGCATCACGTACGGGCCGCTGCCCACGCCCCAGTAACCGAGGGTCTGGCCGAAGTCTTCGTCGTTGCGGTGCAGGCCCATTTTGGTGCCCACGTCAAAGAAGCCCAGCAGGCCGAAGGTGGTGTTGAAAATCAAACGCGCGGTGTCGACGCCAGCCGCAGCGGGCTTGGCCTGCAACACGTCGTTGGCGAGGTTGGTCACATCGCCGACGTTGCGGAACATGTTGTGGATGCCGTCTTCCAGGAACTGCGGTGTGACGAACTGGTAGCCCTGAGCCAACGGCTTCAGTGCGTAGGTGTCGACAAAGTCGTTGAATTTGTAGATCGGGCGGTTGATGCTTTCCCAAGGGTCTTCTTCCGTGGCAGCCTGGGCCGCGAACGGAACCAGCAACACGCTGGCACACATACAAAGCTGAGCGAGTCGATTGCTCCAGCGCATAGAAAAACTCCTTGGATTGTACTGACGCGGGCGCTTGGCCCAGCCGCAAAGACCGCTAGTATATGACGGAAAACCCGGTTTAGGCAGCATCGTGCACGATGGTCTACGAACGACGCCCTCCTGACGGCGAGCGATTCACATCCGTGTCACTCGATTGTCATCGTCCGTGAATAGCCTTGTCGCTATTTCAGGGACGTTTCCATGCCGCACGCCGAAGTCTTGCCCCTTGCCGCACCAAATCTGACCGCCGTGCTGTTCGGCCTCAGTGGTTGCCTGGTGGATTTCGGCGCGCGCACGCGTCAGCACGGCACCGTTTCTGCCGAGCACACCGAGGTCACGCCCGGCGCCCTGGAGAGCCTGTCCAGCTTGCAGCGACAACGGATTCCCTGCGCCTGGCTTGATGAACTACCCCCTGCCCTCAGCCATTCCCTGGCCGTCGCACTTCCGGCCTGGATCAAATCTTTGCAACACTCTGAAACAATCAATCCATGGCCGGCCCCGAATGCCTGCTGGC
Organism: Pseudomonas sp. KD5; assembly: GCF_012932895.1. NCBI lineage: Bacteria > Pseudomonadati > Pseudomonadota > Gammaproteobacteria > Pseudomonadales > Pseudomonadaceae > Pseudomonas > Pseudomonas sp. KD5. The sequence goes on from NZ_JDWJ01000009.1 coordinate 97,101, forward strand.
AAGCCTTGATGGCGCTGAATGTCGAGCGCCTGGACGGTTGCGTGCTGGTCAGCGGCGAGCCGCGACTGCTGCAATCGGGCCTGAACGCCGGGCTGTGGACCATCGGCCTGGCGTCGTGCGGCTCGTTATGCGGGCTCGCGCCGAACGAATGGCAAGCCTTGAGCCAGAAGGAACGGGAACACTTGCGCGGCAAGGCGACGGTGCAGTTGTTCGGCCTGGGCGTGCATTCGGTGATCGATCATCTGGGCGAGCTCGATACCTGCCTGGCCGATATCAGCCTGCGTCGGCTCAAAGGCGAAAAGCCCTGACTGAGATCATGCAGGTTGCCCGGGAGTGGATTAATCTAAAGGTCAGCCATAGACCTTTGGCACGCCGCTGCGGTCTATGCCAGTGCCTATCGAGAAAAGGAAGAACGCCATGCCCGCCCGCGAACTGCAAGATCAGCTCAATAAACTGCGCGAGCAATTGGAACAGAATCCGCCACTGACCGAAGCCGAGCGCGAAGACCTGCACGCGCTGATGCAACAGATCCAACTGGAGCTTGAGCTGGAAACCAAAACCCAGGACACCAACCTCGCCGACAGTGTGAACCTGGCAGTCGATCGCTTCGAAGTCGAACATCCCGCCCTTGCCGGCACCTTGCGTAACATCATGCAAGCCTTGGTCAGCATGGGGATCTGAACCCGTCAGATGCAAAAAAGCCCCGCTATTGATAGCGGGGCTTTTTCATTTCCGGGATTTGCAAATGCAATCCCGCACTGGCTCTTTATTGTCGGACCAAGCGATGGTTCGGCAGTTGCACCTCTTCGGTGCTGCGATACGGGTTGATGTCCAATCCACCACGACGCACATACCGCGCGTACACCGTCAATTTCTCCGGCTTCAGCAACCGCTGCAGGTCGAGGAAAATCCGCTCTACGCACTGCTCATGGAAGTCCGAGTGCTGGCGGAAGCTCACGATGTATTCCAGCAAACTCGCGTGATCCAGCGCCGCGCCACGATACTCCACCACCACGCTGCCCCAGTCCGGCTGACTGGTGACCGGGCAGTTGGATTTGAGCAAATGGCTGTGCACGCACTCTTCAACGATGCGCGACTCATCGCAACGCAGCAGTTCCGGACGCGGATGCTCATAGTTGCTGACACTGATGTCCAGGTCATCGATGCACACGCCCGGCAACGCCACGACGCCTTCCGCCTCTACCTCTTTCAGGCTGCGAACCCGCACGCCCACCGGTTTGCCGGCAGCGGCCGAGAGATCTTTCACCAGCGTCGCTTCAAGGCTGGCGGTGTCGGCAAATGGCGTCTGGTTCAGCGAGTTGAGGTACAGCTTGAACGACTTCGACTCGATGATGTTCGGCGAATCCGCCGGGATGCTGAATTCGCCGATCGCCACCACAGGCTTGCCGGACGGCAACAGCCACGACAGCTCGAAGCAGTTCCAGAAGTCCACCCCCTTGTACGGCAGGGTTTGCGCGGTCAGGCCCAGCTCGGCCCATTTCGCTGTGCGCGGGATCGGGAACAGCAAGGACGGCGTGTAGGTGGCGATGTATTCGCTGGATTTGCCCAGCGGCGAATGTTCGGCTGCGGGATGCATGGCGGAAACCTGACTGAAGAATCAGCGGATTCTACCAGCCTTTGCTCCCGCCTTTGAGTGCTTACTGACTGACTGTCAGTTTGCCGACCATGCCGGCCTGGTAATGGCCGGGGATGTTGCAGGCAAATTCCAGGTTAGTGGCCTTGGTGAAGGTCCAGGTCAGCTCGGCGGTTTTACCCGGCTCCACCAACACACTATTGGGGTCGTCATGCTTCATGCCGTGATCCATGGCGCCATGATCCATTCCGGCCATGGAACCGTGGTCCATGGCCTTCATGCCTGTAGGCATCAGCATGCCGCTTTGCTGCATCTGGAGCATTTCCTGCTGATGCCTGGCATGCATCTGTGCATCGCCGAGGTTGAATTCATGCAGCAACTGTCCTTTATTCACCAGTACGAGACGCACGGTTTCCCCGGCCTTGATATCGATGGTCTTGGGGCTGAAGGTCATATCGCCCATCACCACTTCAACGCTGCGGGTGGCCTGGGCGGCCGAGGCTGGTCGACCGAAATCGTAGGTCTGCGCCGGTGAGGCTTCCAGCCCTAAACTCAGAGTCAGCAAACAAGCGGCCAGTGCCAGACGCTTTTGCAAAAACATAGTCGTACTCCAACAAGATGAGGTTCAGCTTGTGGGAAACTCTACCAGCCGGCTCTGCCAGCTACCTGACAGGCAGATTACAACTTTGTCAGATTGGCCAGCTTCCTCGCCGCCCACGGTATAACGCACCTGTTCCAACTACCCGAGTCGCCCATGAAACTGCTGATCGTCGAAGACCAACCGAAAACCGGCCAATACCTGCGCCAGGGCCTGACCGAGGCCGGGTTCAATACCGAACTGGTGACCGACGGCACCACCGGCCAGCAGCTGGCCTTGAGTGGCGATTACGCCTTGTTGATTCTCGATGTGATGCTGCCCGGACGCGATGGCTGGCAGATTTTGCAAGCGGTGCGCGGTGCAGGCCTGGACACGCCGGTACTGTTTCTGACCGCACGAGACGCGGTGGAGGACCGAGTCCACGGCCTGGAACTGGGCGCCGACGACTACCTGGTCAAACCTTTCGCCTTCTCCGAACTGCTGGCCCGGGTTCGTAGCCTGCTGCGTCGCGGCAGCGCCACGCCTCAGGAAACCAGCCTGCAACTGGCCGATTTGCGCCTGGACCTGATCCGTCGACGGGTCGAGCGTAACGGTCAGCGCATCGACCTGACCGCCAAGGAATTCGCCCTGCTGGAAATGCTCCTGCGGCGCCAGGGCGAAGTTCTGCCCAAGTCGCTGATCGCGTCCCAGGTGTGGGACATGAATTTCGACAGCGACACCAACGTCATCGAAGTGGCGATCCGCCGGTTGCGCCTGAAGATCGATGACGATTTCCCGAACAAGTTGATTCACACCGTGCGCGGCATGGGTTACGTCCTTGAAGAGCGCCCCGCCTGATGCGCCGGCTTTCATTAAGCAACCGCCTGGCACTGCTGTTTGCCGCCTGTACTGCGGTGGTGTCGTTGTTCGCCGGGGTGTTGTTCAGCCGCGCCAGCGAGGCGCACTTTGTCGAGTTGGACCAGCAGTTGCTGGATGACAAACTGATTGGTTTACGCCGGGCGCTGGATGACATTCAGGCCGGCGACGCCGAGGCCAGGCTGGCCGATGAATTGAGCCGACAGGCCGATCTTTCGCTGCGCATCATTAGCAGTGACGGCCAACGCATGTACGACAGCTCGCCCAGCGTGCCCAAAGATTTGCCGCGCAAGCGTGGCCTGTCGACAGTGAGCGACGACGGCACCGATTACCGCGTCCTGAATGCGCCGCTGTTCCTCGACAAACCCGACTCACCGCAACTGACCTTGTTGCTGGACATCACCCATCACCAACACTTTCTGCAGCGCATGCAACACCTGATCTGGCTGACGGTTGGCCTCTCGGCCCTGGCCACTGCCCTGCTCGGTGCCTGGGCGGCGCGCAGTGGTTTGCGTCCGTTGCTGCGTATGAGTGCGGTCGCCAGCGGCGTGTCGGCGCAATCACTCAACGCCCGTCTGCCGGAAGCAGACATGCCGCCGGAACTCGCGGAAATGGCCCACAGCTTCAACGCCATGCTCGGACGCCTCGATGACTCTTTTCAGCGGCTCTCGGCCTTCTCCGCCGACATCGCCCATGAACTGCGCACACCGCTGTCGAACCTGCTGACCCACACCCAAGTCACCCTCACCCGCCCTCGCCCCCTTGAGGATTACCGCGAGGCGCTGCACAGCAACCTCGAAGAACTGCAATGGATGGCGCAACTGGTCAACGACATGTTGTACCTGGCCAAGGCCGATCACGGCTTGCTAATGCCCAAGCGCGAACCGCTGGACCTGGCGGAAGAAGCGGATGTGCTGCTGGAGTTTTTCGCGCCACTGGCCGAGGACGCCCGGGTGAAGTTGAGTCGTGACGGCCACGCGCGTATGCAGGGCGATCGCAGCATGTTGCGCCGGGCACTGTCCAATTTGCTGGACAATGCGTTGCGGTTTACCCCTGCCGGTGGTGAGGTGCGGGTAAAGATCGTCGAGCAACCGGCAGGCTTGAGCCTGACCGTTGAAAACAGTGGTGAAGGGATTTCCGAGGACCTGGTGCCGCGTTTGTTTGACCGTTTCTACCGGGCAGACCCCGCGCGCCGTGAAGGCAGCAGTGAGCATGCGGGATTGGGATTGGCGATCACCCAGTCGATCATCCGCGCCCATGGCGGGCAGATTCGTTGCGAATCGGCTCAGGGGTGGACGCGGTTCATAATTGAGTTGCCAAGAAAGGACTGAGGCCAGCAGGACTGGCCCCTTCGCGGTCTAACGGACTACGAATACCGCAACGCAGTAGCCGGCTCGACTTTCGCCGCACGCCACGCCGGATAAACCGTCGCCAGAAAGCTCATGATGAAACCGGCGGAGCAGATCAACAGCACATCCGCGCCCTGCAATTCGGACGGCAAGTTGCTGACGAAGTACACATCGGAACTGAAGATGTGCTGCCCGCTGACCCGCTCCATCCAGCCCACCAGTTCACTGACGTTCAACGCCGCGATCACGCCCAGCACACCACCGATCAAGGTGCCGACAATCCCGATCACCGTGCCCTGCACCATGAAGATCGCCATGATCTGCCGAGGTGTGGCGCCGATGGTGCGCAGGATCGCGATGTCCGCGCCCTTGTCGTTCACCACCATGATCAGGGTGGCGATGATGTTGAACGCCGCCACGGCGACGATCATCAGCAACAGCAAGCCGATCATGGTTTTTTCCATCTTCATCGCGCTGAACAGACTGCCCTGGGTGTGAGTCCAGTCGTCAGCCTTGTAGGCGGCGCCCAGGCCGGTCGCGATGTCGCTCGATACTTGCGGCGCGGCGTACAGATCCTTCACCGCCAGGCGCACGCTCTGCACCTGATTCGGTTGCCAGTGCTGCATTTGCGCGGCATCGGCCATGTGGATCAGCGCCATCGAACCGTCCAGTTCGGCGCCGACCTTGAACACGCCCACCACGTTCAGCCGCTGCATGCGCGGGGTGATGCCACCCGGCGCATTGCTGACTTCCGGCACGATCAGGGTGATCTTGTCGCCGACGTTCAAGCGAAAGCGCCGCGCGGTGATCTCGCCGATCACCACGCCGAATTCGCCCGGTTTCAAGGCGTCGAGACGCCCCTGAACAATGTGCTTGGCAACAATCGAGACCTTGCTTTCCAGCGCCGGATCGACCCCGCTGACCTGGATCGGCTGCATGGTGCCCTTGTAGGACAGCATGCCTTCCATCTCGGTGAATGGCACGGCGGCGGTGACTTCAGGATTCTTCATCGCCGCGGCGGCCACCGGCTGCCAATCGTCGATAGGGTTCACACCGACGATGGTCGCGTGGGGCACCATGCCGAGGATGCGCGAGCTCATTTCGCGCTGGAAGCCGTTCATCACCGACAGCACCACGATCATCGCCAGTACGCCCAGGGCGAGGCCGATCATCGAGGTCATCGAGATGAAGGAAACAAAGCGATTGCGGCGCTTGGCGCGGGTATAGCGCGTGCCGATAAAGATCGATAACGGTCTGAACATTCGCTGGGGCACCGTATAAAAATAAAAGACCCGACGCACTGTTCAGTGTGCCGGGTTTCAGCCAATCAGATGGGGGTCAGGCAACCTTCCTGCAAATGCAGGACGCGATCCATCTGGCGAGCCAGGTTCATGTCGTGGGTCACCACAAGGAACGCCGTGCGCATCGAGGTGCTGAGTTCCAGCATCAAATCCTGAATGCCCTGGGCGGTGTGGGAGTCGAGGTTGCCGGTCGGCTCGTCGAGCATCACCAGGCCTGGCTTGTTCACCAGGGCGCGGGCAATAGCCACACGCTGGCGTTCGCCACCGGACAACTCCGCCGGTTTGTGCTCCAGGCGATGGCCCAGCCCTACCCGCTCCAGCAACGCCGTCGCACGCTGACGCGCTTCCGGGATCGCGGTCTTGCCGATCAGCAACGGCATGCAGACGTTTTCCAGCGCGGTGAACTCAGGCAGCAAGTGGTGGAACTGGTAAACGAAACCCAGCGACCGGTTGCGCAACAGGCCACGGGCCTTTTCGTTCAGGGCCGAGAGTTCTTCACCGGCCAGCCAGACGCTGCCCTTGGTCGGCGTATCGAGGCCGCCCAGCAGGTTGAGCAAGGTACTTTTGCCCGAACCCGACGTACCGACGATCGCCACGCGCTCACCCGGATGCAGTTCCAGTTGCAGACCGGCCAGAACCTCTACCGATTCCGGGCCTTCCACGTAGGATTTGCCCAGGTTGCGGCAGCTCAAGATTGCTTTATCACTCATGCCCGACTCACTCATAACGTAGCGCCTCCGCAGGCTGGGTGCGCGCGGCACGCCAGGCTGGATACAGGGTGGCGAGGAAACTCAGGACCAACGCGGCGGCGCAGACCATCAACACGTCCTGGCTCTGCACTTGCGACGGCAGGTAATCGATGAAATACACGTCGGCGTTCAAGAACTTGTGGCCGATCAGCCCTTCCAGGGCCGAGATCGCGGCGCTGACGTTCAGCGCGGCGAAGATCCCGACCACGGCGCCGATCAGCGTACCGACCACACCAATGACCGTGCCCTGGACCATGAACGTCGCCATGATCGAGCCCGGCGTGGCGCCCAGGGTGCGCAGGATCGCGATGTCGCCCTTCTTGTCGTTCACCACCATCACCAGCGTGGAAATGATGTTGAACGCAGCAACGGCGACGATCAGCAGCAACAGCAGGCCAATCATGGCTTTTTCCATGCGGATTGCCTGATACAGGTTGCCGTGGGTACGAGTCCAGTCGCGGGCGTAGTAACGGTCTTCGCCGAGCTGCTGGGCGATAGTCCACGCGGTGCGCGGCGCCTGGAACAGGTCGTCGAACTTCAGTCGCAAGCCCTGGACCTGATCCGGTTGCCAGCGGTGCAACCTGGCCAGATCCTGCAGATTGGTCAGGCCCAGATAGCCATCCAGCTCACCGGCGCCGACATGGAAGATGCCGACCACAGTAAAGCGTTTCATGCGCGGGAACATCCCGGCCGGGGTCACGGTGACTTCCGGCGCGACAAACGTCAGCTTGTCGCCAACCGCCGCGCCGAGCTTGGCTGCCGCCTTGTCGCCGATGACGATGCCGAAACTGCCCGGCGCCAGGTCGTCGAGTTTGCCCTGCTGCATGAAGTTATCAATGATCGACACCTGCCGTTCCTGCACAGGGTCGATGGCATTGAGCAACACTTTGGAAACCTTGCCGTTGTTGGTCAGCAGGCCCTGCATCTGGACGAAGGGCGCAACCGCCGCCACCTGCGGGTTCTGCTTGACCTTGGCGGCCAGGCTTTGCCAGTCGCTGATCGGCTCGCCGGACTCGATGGTCGCGTGGGGCACCATGCCCAGCACACGGGTGCGCATCTCATGATCGAAGCCGTTCATGACCGACAGCACCACGATCATCACGACCACGCCGAGGGCGAGTCCGATCATCGAGGTCAGGGAAATGAATGACACAAAATGATTGCGACGTTTTGCACGGGTATAACGCGTGCCGATAAATACGAAGAGAGGTCTGAACATGTCGGGGCTTGTTCGGAGGGAAAAGGAACGTCCTTGTGGCGGGGGTCGATAACCAGCTTTACACTCAGACCACCGCCGCTACCATGGGTTCGCCATGTCGACATTAGATGAAGAAGATCGCCGCGAATACTACCGTATCGAGGACACGATCGCACTGGAAATTCGGCCCCTGTCTGCTCCCGAAGCAGCAGGCCAGGAAGTGTTGCAGGATGCTTCCCCGCTATTCAACCTGCTCAGCGAACTGCACCTGAGCGAATTCGAGTCGCAACACCTGTTGCGCCAGATCAACGAACGCGACCGAGCCATCGCCGCGTTCCTCAAATCACAGAACAAACGCATCGATCTGCTGAGCCAGGTGGTCGCCCTGACCGTGCTCGGACAGATCGGCGAACCGCAGCCGGTGATCATCTCCGAAGGCGGCATCGACTTTCAGCATCCGACGCCCATTGCCGTCGGCGCGCACCTGTCGGTCAAGCTGGTGCTGATGCCACAAGCCCTCGGCCTGTTGCTGCGGGCCCGCGTCACCCATTGCGACCGCAAGGGCGGCGGCTACGACGTCGGCACCGAATTCGAATACCTGTCCGATGCCCAGCGACAACTGCTGGCCCGCTACATCTTGCAGCGACAGGCACAAGAACGACGCCTGGCGCGCGAACAAAACGAAAACGGCCATTAATTAAGGAAGAACCGTGACTCTCATCTACGGCCATCGCGGCGCCAAAGGCGAAGCACCGGAAAACACCCTGACCAGCTTTCAGCAATGCCTCAAGCACGGCGTGCGCCGCTGCGAACTGGACCTGCACCTGTCCAAGGACGGCGAGTTGATGGTGATCCACGACCCGACCCTCAAACGCACCACCGACCGCCGCGGCAAAGTGGCCGAACACACGGCTGCGGAACTGGTGACCTACGACGCGCGCAAGGGCGGCCCGGGCTGGATCAAACCCTGCCCGATCCCGACGCTGGAAGAGTTGTTCGAAAAATGCGATTTCGAGCACTGGCAGCTGGAAGTCAAAAGCGCTTCACGCACCCGTGCCGCAACCACCGTGCTGGCGATTCGCGAAATGGCCCAGCGTTTCGGCATACGGGACAAGGTCACGATTACCTCGAGTTCACGCGAAGTGTTGAAAGCCGCGCTGGACCTGGTGCCGGACGTGTCTCGCGGACTGGTAGCCGAGTACGCCTGGCTCGACCCGCTGAAGGTCGCGCAAAACTATGGCTGTGAGATGCTGGCGCTGAACTGGACCCTGTGTACGCCGGAACGCCTGCAGAAGGCGCAGCGTCAGGGGCTGCATGTGTCGGTGTGGACAGTCAACGAGCCCGCGCTGATGCGCAGGCTCGCCGACTTCGGCGTTGACAGCCTGATTACAGACTTTCCCGGTTTGGCCAGCGCCACGCTCGAGAATTGCTGAAATCGGTCTCCCCGGCCGGCTCAGGCCACCGGCCGGAGCCGCTCAAAAAAGCCGGTTGAGGCCATCGTACGCCGCTACCCGATAGGCTTCGGCCATGGTCGGGTAGTTGAACGTCGTGTTGACGAAGTACTTCAGGGTGTTCTGCTCGCCCGGCTGGTTCATGATCGCCTGACCGATGTGCACGATCTCCGACGCCTGATAACCGAAGCAGTGAACGCCCAGCACTTCCAGCGTCTCGCGGTGGAACAGGATCTTCAGCATGCCCTGAGGCTCGCCGGCGATCTGCGCACGCGCCATGCTCTTGAAGAATGCCTTGCCCACTTCATACGGCACCTTGGCCTGAGTCAGCTCCTGCTCGTTCTTGCCGATCGAGCTGATCTCCGGAATCGTGTAGATGCCGGTCGGCACGTCGTTGACGAAGCGCCAGCTGCCGTTGTCGACGATGCTGCCAGCGGCCGAACGGCCCTGGTCGTGGGCGGCACTGGCCAGGCTTGGCCAGCCAATCACATCACCGGCGCCATAAATGTTCGGCACGCAGGTGCGGTAGTTCTCGTCGACTTCGATCTGGCCACGGCTGTTGACCTTCACGCCGATGTTTTCCAGACCCAGCTGATCGGTGTTGCCGGTACGGCCGTTGCACCAGAGCAGGGCGTCGGCCTTGATCTTCTTGCCGGACTTGAGGTGCAGGATCACGCCGTTGTCCACGCCTTCGACGCGGTCGTAGTCTTCGTTGTGGCGAACCGTGATGTTGTTGTTGCTGAAGTGGTAGCTCAGGGCCTGGGAAATTTCCGAGTCGAGGAAGCTCAGCAACTGACCACGGTTGTCCACCAGTTCAACCAATACACCCAGACCACTGAAGATCGAGGCGTATTCGCAGCCGATCACGCCGGCGCCGTAAACAATGAGTTTACGCGGGGTGTGGCCGAGGCTGAGGATGGTGTCGCTATCGTAGATACGCGGGTGATGGAAATCGATGTCCGCCGGACGATAAGGACGCGAGCCGGTGGCGATGATGATGTGCTTGGCCACCAGTTTTTCGACCACGCCGTTGGCGCAGACGACTTCGATGGTTTGCTCGTCGGCGAAGCTGCCGGTGCCGAAGAATACGTCGACGCGGTTACGGGCGTAGTAGCCGGTGCGCGAGGCGACTTGTTTGGAGATGACTTTTTCAGCGCTCTTCAACACGTCCGGGAACGAGAACCAGCGCGGCTCACCAATGGCCCGGAACATCGGGTTGGTGTTGAACTGCATGATCTGCCGGACCGAGTGACGCAAGGCCTTGGACGGGATGGTGCCCAGGTGGGTGCAGTTGCCGCCGACCTGGCGACGGCTATCGACCATCGCCACCTTGCGCCCTGCCTTGGCGGCGTTCATTGCCGCGCCTTCTCCCGCCGGGCCGGAACCCAACACCACCACATCGTAGTTGTAGACAGCCATGCGTACTCCTCAGAACAGGCCGCGGCACCCTCGGCGCCTGCGGCTAAATCACACCGATCGGCGGCGTGAAGGAACAATTTGGGGCCAGTGCAGAACCCGGACACAGTCTATAGAAGCGTCAACGCCGCGCACATTAACCCTTGGTCGCGTCGTAGGCTAGTTTTGCCTGCACTACAAAGCCATCGAAAAATGCTTTTGCAGCCGCAATCACTCGGTTTTCTCACCGGCCAGGCGCTCAAAAGCCTGATTGGTGCGTGTGACAAAACCTGTATCGGCACGAATCACAAAGAATGCAGCAATGTCATGCGTTTGGGCATAGTCCCAACCCCGTTCAGGGCCAAGAATCAGCAACAGCGTCGATAAGCCATCGGCCATCAACGCTGAAGGATGAATCACCGTGACTGACGCCAGGGTGTGTAGGACCGGTGTTCCGGTGCGGGCATCGAAGGTGTGGGAATAGCGTCGGCCACCCTGCTCGAAATAGTTTCGGTAGTCACCGGAGGTGGACACACCGTAGCCGTCGACGGCGATGACACGCTCGGCCACTTGCTGATCATCACGGGGTTCTTCCAGGGCGATGCGCCACGGTGAGCCGTCGAGTTTTTTGCCGACGGCCTTGAGTTCACCGGTGGCTTCAGCGAGGTAGTCGTGGATGCCCAGCGCTTCGAGTCTGGCGGCAATCGTGTCGACCGCGTAACCGGCAGCGATGCTGTTGAAGTCGACCTCGACCGCGGCATCCTTGCACAACTGGTCACCGTCAATGCGCAAGTGACGGTGGCCGACGCGCTGCTGCACCTCGGCCAGCGCTTCGGCGCTCGGGACCTTTTCCTCACGCGCCTGCGGACCAAATCCCCAGAGGTTGAGCAGCGGCTCCACCGTCAGGTCGTAGGAGCCGTCGCTTTGGGATGACAACTGTTCGCCCACACGGATCAATTCAAGGATCGGCGCGGGCATTTTCTGACAGTGGTTGGCGGGCAAATTATTGAAGCGCTCGATGTCCGAGTCGCTGCGATAGGTCGAAAATTGTCGATCCACGTCGGCGAGGATATTTTCCACTTCGGCCTGCACCGCTTTCGGCCCGGGCGTGGAGGCATGCCTTACGTATTGAATGGAATAACGACTGCCCATGGTCGGGCCGTCGAAGCGTTCCAGGCTGTCGCCGTTACCGCAACCGGACAAAATGCCGGCCAGAACCACAAGTCCACTCCACCGTCCAGTTAACAAATCTTCATCTCCCCTCAAAACCGCGCCCGCCATTATGGGCTTCAGAGCGCATGGGAGCGAGGCCTGCTCCCTCCCACAGGTGCAGCGCTTTCAAACAAGATTGACCAGAGTGAGTATCTACAAATGTCTTCCAGCACGAGCAAAGGCAAAGCGATTTTTCGCGTTGTCAGCGGTAACTTTCTCGAAATGTTCGACTTCATGGTCTACGGCTTTTACGCCACGGCCATTGCCAAAACCTTCTTTCCCGCCGATAGCGCGTTTGCTTCCCTGATGCTGTCTCTGGCCACTTTCGGGGCCGGTTTCCTGATGCGTCCGCTGGGGGCGATTTTCCTCGGGGCCTACATCGACCGCCACGGCCGTCGTAAAGGCCTGATCATCACGCTGGCGATGATGGCCGCCGGCACGGTGCTGATTGCCGGTGTGCCGGGTTATGCCACGCTGGGCGTCGCGGCGCCGCTGATCGTATTGTTCGGCCGCCTGTTGCAAGGCTTCTCCGCTGGCGTGGAACTGGGCGGTGTGTCGGTGTACCTCGCCGAAATCTCCACGCCGGGCCGCAAAGGCTTCTTCGTCAGTTGGCAGTCCGCCAGCCAGCAAGCCGCGGTGGTATTCGCCGGCCTGCTCGGCGTGGGTTTGAACCATTGGCTGAGCCCCGACCAAATGGGTGAGTGGGGCTGGCGCGTGCCGTTCCTGATCGGCTGCATGATCGTGCCGGCGATCTTCGTGATCCGCCGTTCGCTGGAAGAAACCCCGGAATTCCAGGCACGCAAACACCGCCCTACCCTGCGGGACATCGTCCGCTCGATTGGTCAGAACTTCGGCATCGTCCTCGCCGGCATGGCGCTGGTGGTGATGACCACGGTGTCGTTCTACCTGATCACCGCCTACACCCCGACCTTCGGCAAAGCCGAGCTGCATCTGTCGGATCTGGATGCGTTGCTGGTGACGGTGTGCATCGGCCTGTCGAACTTCTTCTGGCTGCCGGTGATGGGCGCGCTTTCCGACAAGATCGGACGCAAACCCCTGCTGCTGGGCGCGACGATTCTGGCGATCCTCACAGCATATCCGGCGCTGTCGTGGCTGGTGGCGAACCCCAGCTTCAGCCATTTGCTCATTGTCGAATTGTGGTTGTCGTTCCTGTATGGCTCGTACAATGGCGCCATGGTGGTGGCCCTGACCGAGATCATGCCGGTGGAAGTGCGTACGACTGGTTTCTCCCTGGCCTACAGCCTGGCGACCGCAACGTTCGGTGGTTTCACCCCGGCGGCCTGTACGTACCTTATCCATGTGCTGGACAACAAGGCAGCGCCGGGGATCTGGCTCAGTGGCGCGGCGGTGCTGGGGTTGATCGCGACACTGGTGTTGTTCCGTGGCAATCGGCATGCGTTGCGCACGGCGCAAGCGGCTGTCATCAGAGGCGCTCACTAAAAGGAACGCAGTCAGGTGCAGAACCTGTAGGAGCGGGCTTGCTCGCGAAGAGGGAGTGTCAGTAAACACTGATGTTGCCTGACACACCGCCTTCGCGAGCAAGCCCGCTCCCACATTTAATCGGCGTGCCCCATAGGTTTTAGTTCGCTTCGGTCCACATGCAGCCAAGGCGGCCCCTCTGCAAATCTGGCCTCCAGCCATGTCTTGAACGCCATGAGCGTCGACTGCGCGATGTTCAGGCAGTATCGGTATTCGATTTTAGATGAACAATATAGCCTTACTGCAGTTCATTACTGCACACAGTGCAGCAGTCAGAATCCCTCGGCAACAGGGCCACAGCAAGGGCCAGGATGATCAGTGCCACGGCGACGGCAAACGTTATCCGCATGCCGCTGGCGACGGCTGCGGGAGACGCGCTGGTGATGTCTGTCGTCGCCGAAGCAAGCGCAAACACCGCGCCCATCACCGAGGCTCCGGTGATCAGGCCGAGATTGCGTGACAGGCTGAGCATGCCGGAAATCACGCCGCGCTGGTCCGGGCGGATGTCGGTCATGATCGCGGTGTTGTTGGCCGCCTGAAACAACGCGTAGCTGGCCGTGATCACCGCGATGGGCGCGAGGTAACCGAGGAGGCCGAACCCCGCAGGCATCATTGATAAAGCACTCGCGCCGAGCGCCATTGTCGCGAGTCCGAGACGGGTCATGCGCCGAGTGCCAAAACGGTCCACCAGGCGACCGGCCGGCACGCCGGTCAATGCAGCCACCAACGGGCCGACCGACAAGGCGAAACCGACAAGTGCCGTGCCGAGGCCAAGCGCACCCGAGAGATAAAACGGCCCGACCACCAGCGTCGCCATCATCACCGTCGAAACGAGCGCGCTCATGGCCAGGCTGGCGCTCAATCCCTGCTGGCGGAACATCGCTAATGTGATCAATGGCGATGCGACCGTGGCCTCGACGAAGATGAAAAGCCCAACGCCGAAAACAGCCGCCAGCAGCAGCGCGATATTGAGCGGTCCAAAATCACCGTGCCCGATCGTCATGGCCAGCGCGTACGCTGCGAGCGTCAGCGCCAGCAGCAACGTGCCGGCCTTGTCGAACCCCACCCGCCCTGCTTTCACCCGCTGAACATCCGCCGGCAAATAGCGATACGCGAGCCAGATGTTCAGCACACCCAGTGGTATGTTGATCAGAAAAATCGCCTGCCAGTCAACGCCGGCAATCAACATCCCACCGAGCGACGGCCCCAGCGTGGTGCCGATCGCCGACATCGTTCCGAGCACCCCCATGGCGCTGCCGGTCTGCGCTTTCGGCACCGTCTCACCGACAAACGCCACGGTCAGCGCCAGCATGATCGCCGCCCCAAGCCCCTGCACCGCCCGGGCGCCGACCAGCCACCCAAGCGACGGCGCGACACCGCAGGCCAGCGATGACAGGGTAAAAATGGCGATGCCCACCAGTAGCAAACGCCGACGGCCGAGCATGTCGCCAAGCCGTCCGACGCTGACGATCAGCGTGGTGATCGCCAGCAGATACGCCAGCACAATCCACTGCACGTGTTGGAAGGAAGCATCGAATGCCTCGGCCAACGTCGGCAATCCTGCATTGGCGATGCTGGTGTCGAGTGAAGGCATCAACATCGACAGCGAAAGGCTGGCGAGCGCCCAGCGCACCGAACCTGATTGAGTGATGGATTTCATTGTCTGGCCACGTCTGAAAGGTAGAGCAGCAGCGTATGCCCGTGCGTGACAAGGCGGAAGGCGCAGCATTTGCACTTGATAGATGCGTTTGACGCCATGTCATCCCCGCGCCGTGCTAACGTTGCGGCATGACCACTCCCGATCTCAATCTGCTGATTACCCTGGACGTGCTGCTCGCCGAAGGCAGCGTCGCCCGCGCCGCCCAACGACTGCGGCTGAGCCCGTCGGCCATGAGCCGGGCGTTGGCGCGGTTGCGCGAAACGACGGGCGACCCGCTGCTGGTCCGGGCCGGACGCGGCCTGGTACCGACGCCCCGAGCACTGGAACTGCGCGAGCACGTCAGTCGATTGGTGCAAGACGCCGAAGCAGTTTTGCGCCCCGCCGAACAACTCGACCTCAAGCAACTGGTTCGAACATTCACGCTGCGCACCAGTGACGGTTTCGTCGAAAACTTCGGCCCGGCGCTGATCGCCCGCGCCGGTGAGCAAGCCCCCGGCGTGCGTTTGCACTTTGTGCAGAAGCTGAGCAAGGACAGCGCCGCACTTCGCGACGGCTCCGTCGATCTGGAAACCGGTGTGGTCGGCGGCACGACCAGCCCGGAAGTGCGCACCCGCGCGCTGTTCGAGGACCGTTTCATCGGCGTCGTGCGCACGGGGCATCCGCTGAGCCAAGGCGAGGTCAGCACCTCCCGTTACGCCGCTGGCCGGCACATCCTGGTCTCACGGCGCGGGCTCGATAAGGGGCCGATGGATGAAGCGTTGGAGGCGCTGGGACTGCAGCGGGAAATCATCACCGTCGTCGGCGGTTTCTCAGCCGCCCTGGCACTGGCTCGCGCCTCGGACCTGATCGCCACCGTGCCTGCCCGACACACCCAAAACCTGCGCACCGGCCTGCACAGTTTCGAGCTGCCGTTCGAGCTGCCGCCGATCACCATTTCGATGCTGTGGCATCCACGGATGGATGCCGATTCGGCACATCGGTGGCTGCGTGAATGTGTTCGAGAGGTTTGTGCGCGGCCCTGAGGAACCCTCAACCCTTCCTTTTCTGAAGCCCCTTCAACCGCACACTCGCCCGTTGCGCCGCCGCCATTTTTTCCGGACGCTTCATGCGTTTCCATTTTCTGATGTCGTCCTTGGTGCGACCACAACTGACGCACAGCTCACCACTGAGCTGGCAAACGGAAATACACGGATTTTCGATATCCTTGGCCACGGCTCAACCCCGCGTTGAGCGCTTGGGCGCCAGGCGTTGCTGCCAGTTGCCGCCATTGGCACGCTGACATTGTTCTTCAGAATCGAACTGCACATGGGCCGCGACCGGGCTGACGAGAACGTCCGCTTCATTTAATGCTACGGCCGTCAGTTCGACCATGCGCTCGCCCTGCCCGCTCGCCAGCGCCTGATCCTTATGGGCCTGCGTATCGAAGACCCAGATCACCCGCAGGCTTGATGGAAAGGCGTCGTAATCGATTTCGTGGGTCAACCAGCAAAACCCGACTATTTCCGCTTTGGCTGTTTCGCACGCCTCGGTCAGAGTGGCGACCAGGCGACGTTCGATGTGTGCCTGATCGCGTTTGCTTAAAGACATCGGGTGGATCCTTGGGTGGCGGTCAACGGAAAAGACTCATCATACGATACCTTCCATCCCCCCGAATCTTTCGCATCTGTATCAGTGCTACACGGCGCCCATCCTGCGACACCCGCTCTTCAACCCCAAACGGCACAAACCCAAGCTGCGGATACAAAAGTAGCCCCGCCGTGTTCTCGTTGAAACACGAAAGCTGCACCTCACTTGCCCGATGACGATCAAACGCCAGCCCCACCATCGTTTCCACCAAAAACCTCGCGACACCTTTCCCCCGGGCCTTGGGCGAAACGATCACATTGCCGATCGCGCAAACGCCATCGCGCTGAAACGAATAAAAGTTAGCAAAACCGACAACAGCATTATCCCCTTCAACCACCGTTGAGTCCGAGCGTTGAGCTATCGATGCAAGCAGCTGAGCTTCCGTCAGCGGGTACTGCGCCTTCGGGAACATGAAAAAAAGCTCTTGGGGCGTTTGAGGAAAGTCGCAAATCGTCAACACGTCTTCAGCACTGACGGGGCGGTGGGTTAGCAGCATTGGTTTGGTTCCATCCAAAGGTCGATGCGACAGATTACGTTTTGCCGGCGCTGGATAAAAGAAACGCGCAACAGCGGCTCCATCTCGACGGCTCAGATAAAAGACTATCCCTATCACCTCCCAATACTCCCCCTATTAGCTGACTGCTTTATAGGCGTCTAACCTTACTGGAGCGCTGGCGTCAGCCGGCCGGTTGAGACCTGAGAAGAGATACGAATGAGTAGGAAACGTACTAGGCTTGCCGTGGGCCACCGTGCTGGCAACTCGATTGCCGCTATCCGGATTTCCCGTGTGACCACGACGATCAATTGATCGCACGGCTGCAGCCTATGTCATTGATTCCGCTCGTCGCTATTGCGTGCCCAACCCCGGGCCGGATAGCCGGATGAACACGACCAAAGGTAGCGCACACATGGCAAATGAATCGAAATGCCCGTTCAATCACGCCGCCGCTGGCGGTGGCACGACGAACCGCGATTGGTGGCCGAACCAACTGAATCTGAAGATCCTGCACCAACACTCGCCCCTGTCCGACCCCATGGACGAGGGCTTCAACTACGCCGAAGCGTTCAAAAAACTGGACTTTGCGGCGGTCAAGCAAGACCTGCATGCACTGATGACTGATTCGCAAGACTGGTGGCCTGCGGACTTCGGTCACTATGGGCCACTGTTTATTCGCATGGCCTGGCACGCCGCCGGCACGTACCGCGTCGGTGACGGTCGTGGCGGTGCCGGCTCCGGTCAGCAGCGCTTCGCCCCGCTCAACAGCTGGCCGGACAACGTCAGCCTCGACAAGGCGCGGAGGCTGCTTTGGCCGATCAAGCAAAAGTATGGCAACAACATCTCCTGGGCTGACCTGATCGTCCTCACCGGCAACGTCGCGCTGGAGTCCATGGGCTTCAAGACCTTTGGCTTTTCCGGCGGTCGGCCAGACGTCTGGGAACCGGATGAAGACGTCTACTGGGGCACCGAAAGCACGTGGCTGGGCGGTGACGTCCGCTACGGCAAAGACAAAGAAGCCACGCAACAACCCGGCGAACGCAACCTGGAGAACCCGCTTGCCGCCGTGCAAATGGGCCTGATCTACGTCAACCCCGAAGGCCCGGAAGGCAACCCGGACCCAGTCGCTGCGGCGATAGACATCCGCGAAACCTTCGGGCGCATGGCGATGAATGATGAAGAAACCGTGGCGCTGATCGCTGGCGGCCACGCTTTTGGCAAAACCCACGGTGCCGGCCCTGCCGACAATGTCGGTCCCGAGCCCGAAGCCGCGGGGCTTGAACAACAGGGCCTGGGCTGGAAGAGCACTTTCGGCAGCGGCAAAGGCGGCGACACCATCACCAGCGGCCTGGAAGTGACCTGGACCACCACGCCCACGAAGTGGAGCAACAACTACCTGGAAAACCTGTTCGGCTTCGAGTGGGAACTGACCAAGAGCCCGGCGGGTGCCAACCAGTGGACGGCGAAAGGTGGTGCCGGCGCGGGCATCATTCCCGATGCTCACGACCCGTCCAAGCGGCGTAATCCGACCATGCTGACCACGGACCTGTCACTGCGATTCGACCCGATCTATGAGCCGATTTCGCGGCGTTTCCTCGCCAATCCGGATCAGTTGGCCGACGCCTTCGCCCGCGCCTGGTTCAAACTGATCCACCGCGACATGGGCCCCCTCTCCCGCTACCTCGGCCCGGAAATGCCCAACGAAGTACTCCTGTGGCAAGACCCGATCCCGCCGGTCGACCATACCTTGGTCAACGACAGCGACATCGCCGCACTCAAGGGCAAGCTCCTGGCCAGCGGCCTGACCGTCTCGCAACTGGTATCGACCGCCTGGGCAGCGGCCTCCACCTTCCGCGGCTCCGACAAACGTGGCGGCGCCAACGGCGGACGCCTGCGTCTGGCCCCGCAGAAATCCTGGCAGGCCAACCAGCCTGAGCAACTGGCGAGCGTGTTGGCGAAACTCGAAAGCATCCAGAACGAGTTCAACAGCGCGCAAACCGGCGGCAAGAAAATCTCCCTGGCCGACCTGATCGTGCTGGCCGGTTGTGCCGGCGTCGAACAAGCGGCAAAAAATGCCGGCCAGACCATCACGGTGCCTTTCACACCGGGACGCATGGACGCCTCGCAAGAGCAAACGGACGTTGAATCCTTCGGCTACCTCGAACCCGCCGCCGATGGCTTCCGCAACTACCTCAAAACCCGCTATCGCGTACCGGCCGAGGCCCTGCTGATCGACAAGGCCCAGCTGCTGACCCTCACCGCGCCGGAAATGACCGTGCTCATTGGTGGCCTGCGCGTGCTGAACACCAACGTCGGCCAAACCCAACACGGCGTGTTCACGAAGCAACCGGGAGCGTTGACCAACGACTTCTTCAAAAACCTGCTCGACATGGGCGTGGAATGGAAACCGGTGTCGCAGGCCAATGAAGAGTTCGAGGGACGCGACCGCAAAACCGGCGATCTCAAATGGACAGGGACGCGTGTTGATCTGGTGTTTGGCTCGAATGCACAGCTGAGGGCGTTGGCTGAGGTTTATGCCAGCAACGACGCGAAGGAGAAGTTTGTGAAAGACTTCGTGGCAGCCTGGGTCAAGGTGATGAATCTGGATCGGTTTGACCTGAGGTGATGCAAGCGCTCAATCCAGCGTGAAAAAAGCCCACTGACCGTTACTGGTTCAGTGGGCTTTTTATGGCTTGGCTCTCAGGTTCAATCCCAAGTGGAACCGAAGCACTAGCGACAAAGGTTTTTCCCAACTAGGGTTCTCTGTGTGATTGCGATTAAACCACCTATCGCAGTGGCGCATCACCGACGTGGCGAACCGAAGGAGCCAGATCAATTGATGAGGTCTTTGTGTGTCGCGGTCGCATTCGTAGCGCCCATCGTGTTGTCCACCACGGTCACTGCTGAAGTACTTGCGCATAAGACAGCGCTCGCTTTTGTTGCTCAAACCCATGTGGGTGACAGCCTGCCAACACTGGCGCTGTTGGCGGCAAAGAAAACGCAAACCTTTGCGATGCTCATTGAAAAGTTAGGAAGTGAAAAAGCACACAGTGCCGTATCGAGCGAAATTGACGCACTACTTCCGCAGTACCAGCCGAAATGGAATCAAAATCTTGCTGCGGCTTATGAGAAGTCTTTTACTGAAGAAGAGCTGTTATCACTCGCGTCTGAAGGCCAGGCATCCAAATACGCTGGCAAAGTGCTGGAGCGTCGAACTGACATCGGCAGAGACATGCAGTCCAGCTCGACCCCGATACTGATTGCCCTTGTATCCGAGGCACTTAAGGCCGCCTATTCCAAGCATATTCGTTGAAGCGGTCTTGATCCCCCTCTGCCATCAGCTTGTCCGAAAAAAACCAACGCCCCCCCAGTGTGGAGGCGTTGTGCTTTTTGCTGATCGCAGGACGAGACTAAACGGGAGAAATCGTGGCCAGCGCGCCAATCAAAATGGTCAACACCAGAAATCCACCCAGGAAAATTGCCATCTTGCCCATGGGGCCTCCTACGCTATGAGTTTGCGGTGCAGCGGTTACCACCACTGCTGACCGTGCCGTCATTGTGAGCCGCAGGCTGATCCCATTACAGATGCAGATAGCCAAGAAAAATACGGATCAGATCCGCGATTCACGCCCCCTGTAGCTGCCGAAGGCTGCGATCTTTTGATCTTAAACACGTCGCCCTGGTTATGTGGCGTCTACTAATGACTTCACATGAGTCGCAAAATCATCGTGTATCTGTTGGAACCCGCAGCGAAGGTAAAATGCCGATCCCTCTGGGGTATCCGTGGATAGGCGCACGACACGGAATCTCTGAGCCGCATATTCCAGAAGCCGCTCCACCAGAGCTTTACCCACATTCTGGCCCCTTGATGCGCGCGCGACGTATACCCGCCGTAGTCTCCCGATATCCGACCCGGCATATGGATCATATGAAAGACCACCGATGGCCATCAGTTGCCCGTTGCGGAAGGCTCCCAAAAGACATTCACCTGGTTGATCGAATCGATTCGACCCGTTTTTCCAATCTGCAACCAAGCGCGTGAGAAACCTGAAACCCTCTGTAACGGCCTCCGCTTCCAGTACCAGAATTTCCGGAGGAAGTGCTGATATCTGACGTATCGTCAGTTCGCCCGTTGACGTAACCACTCGATATCCCTTGTTTGTTTTGGCACCCTGCCTGACTCATCTGTGTGGACACCACGGCGTCTGGTGTTTTACACACAACCGCGTAGGAACTAGTTGCCCCGCCCGCCACCAAACGACCACTCATCTGCCGCGGTCGTGGTAATCACCACCATCACGTCCTCAGAATCGATGCCCGGCGCTCGGCCCAGTCTCTCGACCAGGTTGCGATAGAAACGCTGTTTCGTCTCGATGTCTCGAGGGCGACCGGCAGTAATCGCGATCAACACAAAGTCATGGCTGCGCGGACCGCCCAGGTAGTTGGGGTCAAAGATCAGTTCGCCCACTTCGTGTTGGTGAATGACCTGGAACCGGTCGGCCATCGGCACTTCGAAGCATTCTACCAAGGCATCGTGCAGCCCTTGTGAGAGGGCCTGTAAATACTCGGCAGACTTTCCCCGGTGCAGTGAAATACGTGCAAATGGCATTAAGACCTACTCCTGAAAATCCAACTGACCGGGGAAAACTATCAAGTCGCGATCATTCCGAATATCAGATTTAATAGCGGCCTTAGTCCCGAATTAATGGATGATTCGATGCGCCGTCCGACCTTCGATCTTGATGTGCTGCGTACTTTCGTGACCGGCGTGGAGTTCAACAGCTTTGCCAAGGCGGCGGATCGGCTCAATCGCTCGACGTCTGCCGTAAGCGCACAACTCAAGAAGCTTGAGGAACAGGTAGGCACGCCAGTGCTGTCAAAATCCGGTCGAGGATTGGTGTTGACGCCGGTGGGTGAAACCCTGCTCAGCCATGCACGCCGACTGCTCGAATTGAACGACAGCATTTTCCAGACCCTGCACGAAAGCCAGACCGCCGCCACGGTACGCCTTGGGCTTCAGGAAGACTTTGGCGAACACTTTCTCAGCGACATTCTGCGACGCTACGTCAAGATGTACCCGATGGTGAGCCTCGAAGTCAGGATCGCGCGTAATACCGAACTGCTTGCATTGATCGACAGCGGTGGCCTGGACCTGGCCCTGTCTTGGGACACAGGGCACAAATCCCCCTACGCCACGCACCTGGGTGAAACGCAGATGCACTGGATCGGGCCTCGTGACGCGCCCCCCATCAACGGCTCTGTCGATTCCCCCCTGCCATTGATCATGTTCGACGCCCCTTGCGTGTTACGCAGCGCGGCAACCCAGGCACTGGATGAGGCGCGGATTCCCTGGCGAATCGCGCTGACCAGCCCCAGCGTTGGTGGAATCTGGGCGGCCGTTGCGGCCGGTTTGGGCCTCACATTGCGAACTCGCATTGGGCTGCCAGCGCATCTCGCCGTGATTGCCGGTCTACCCTCGTTGCCGACCCTCGGCTATGTACTTCATCGAGGAGCAGAACACTTGGCGCCTGCCCCCCGACAATTGGCTGCGTTGATACAAACGAGTCTGCAAGAGCAGGCGTTCAGTATGACTAGAGGCTCCCCCGCTTGATGCTGCCTAAAGCAGGTCGCTCAAAGTGTCGTACTTGTAGTACTGGCTGTAATTCAGAACATCTCGAGGTGTCACCTTTTCCGGAAAAGGGCTGTACATCGGATCATCGATCCGATGGAACTTGAGCGTATCGGGAGCCGCTGCGTCAGGTACGTAAGCGGCGGTGGGATGCTTCGCTTGCCATGCAGCCCAGAGTCGGTCGACATTGCAATGATGCAGAAAGAACACCGGGTCGTTTGGCGAAGACGACAACCCCATGTCACCGCCGACCCACACATGGACGTTGTTATGAATGCGCTCTTTGCCCGCCCATCCCTCGATGGAGTTGCGCGCACCACCGGTGGATTGCGCCGCGTCGTAGGGTGTTTTGTCATACACGGTATTTTCCTGGATGACCTTGCGTACATTGGCTCGACTGGGCAGTGCTCCATCTCCACCCAGATAACGCACCAGAGGGCGGTTTACCCGACCCAGTTCCATGGTGCGGCCGTCACCCATCAGTCGTACCCGCCACTTCCCGTCCACGAACTGTCCAAGGTACTGATTCGACCAGATGACTGATGTCCTGGGGTCCTGAAGTTCCGCGTCAGTGTTCCAGTCCCAGTACGGAATTCGAAAGTGTGGGTCGTTTACCGCTTTGCGAAGCAACGATTCCAGCCGCACGAGAAAGTAGCGATGCCACGGTAAAAATGACGGGCCTCCATGCGCAGCATTCCTGGCCATCTGGCCCGCAGGCGTTGAAATCATCATGGCTCGGTGGTGCCAGGCCACCAAGGAGTCATAAATCGAGAGATTGGCCTGCCCAGGCCAGGGATTCTGCACGGGGTCCTTGAGCCGCTTCACCCCTTCGACGTATTTCTGGAGCGCCGCGAGATCTTTAACTGCATTAGACCTGATCATGATGTGCTCCGTGATCATGGTGGACGGGATGGTCGGAGTGCTCTTTCCCGTCGCCATCGCTCTTGGCGAAAGACTCGGGATAGGCATCGATCACCGCTGTCATCAAATCGAGAGCCGATCCGTAAGAAACGAATGGAGTGGCGTGCGTATGGACCTGCCCAGCATCGTCCACAAACAGATGCGCCTGGACCGGAGCGCCATCCACCTCCACCTGATAGGTAGTCACGATCCGGACAACGTGCCCTTTGTGGTTAATCTCGCGAACCGTCCTGGCCTCATGGCCTGCATGCGGGTCCACGTACTCGGGAAACTGCTCCTTGATCCACGCTGGGTGCATTTTGTCAGGATCAGTGATGGATATCTCGGCGAGAGCAGCTATGTCGGGCGGGCTCAACAGCGCGTTGGCTTCGGTAGCTGAGGGTTCAGGGCTGGAGACATTTTTCCTTGTCATGATTCCTCCTGGAGTGTGCCCCCGGACGATTGCCCGGACTGGCTGGAGAAAGTGTAGTCGGTGATGGGTAGAGATGCTGTTGAAGCCAGAGTAATGGGACCGGATTTCATCTCTCCCGGGGGGCGGACATTCAGTTTGAACACGGCTGCCAGTCCTCTGATCCCTTGTCAGGAAAGAATGATCCGAAAGACCAGTGGTGGAGCCTTGATTTCATGGCTCCCTGTTATATGCCTGAACTGGTTGAGCACAGGCAGTTGGTGACCGTAGATACCGTCTTGAACTTCACCTACTCCTGCGGATCAATCTGAGCCAACAGGATATTGACGTCAAAAAACAGAAGTCGCGCGATTACAGCTGAGGGGTTGGGCGTGAAATATAAGCCTATGATTTATATAGACTTTTAAAAATATCGGAATTGGTAGCGCAGAGTTATCTAGAGGCTTCTATTATTTCGTTACCGCCGAATTCGGTCCAATCATTGTTATGCGCCAACGACAAGGCAAGCCCTTAATCAATAATTATGGGAGGGTAACATGTCGATAAAAAAAACAACTGCCTTACTCGTGCTGGCTTTTAGCTTTTTCGGAGTGACGAGTTGTGCCAGCATAAGAAATTATTCAGAAGTCTCAAGCGAAAGAAACAAGAGCATTGTTCCTGATATTGACTATTATGACCTTGCATACAACGTAGATGTTATTGTGCTTCCTGCAGAAATAAAAACCAAAGAAAATGTAGATATAGACAATAACTTTTCAGGCGAATTACAAATTTCAAACTGGGGAAATGCCATCAAGGATGCGACCCAGAAAGAAATTCATAACAGTGATCGCTTTATCGAATTTGGACATTACAGCGGCCGCATTGAAATCAGTACAGAAATATCTTCAGTATCTATAAGCAACGCCCGAGGCGGGACTCGATCGAAATGCAATGTTGTTTACACATATAAAGATTTAGCGGCAGGAAAAATACTCTCCAGGCATGACAGAGCCATTGAATTAATAGCACCATCCTCTGCCATACCAAAACCCAGTAATAGTTTTTCTTACAGCCTTGATCAACTGACATACGCTATTACTCGCGAGGCGATTTTTGGCCTCGTTCGATTGTCGCCTGTTGCCGATATCCAGCTAACGCAGAAGCAAGTGAAATTTTATAATTCAAATATTAAAAGAAAACCCAACCAAATTATTAGCTATGTGCCGATCGACAGTCTTATTCACAAGAACAAAAAAGAACTAAACTCTGCTTTTTCAATGGCTAAGAAAACGCAAAAAAACAGCAATAAATCGACGAAGAAAAATAAGTCAACCGTTAGAGTAGACACCGTCTCCGCTCCCGCTACCCGCCCTCTGAAACCTAGCACAGCTAGCGAGCCCCCCACCGCAAACACCGTTACATCGAGTGAAAACCCTGTCAGTCAGAACTCAAGCCAGGCTGCGACTGAAACTAAAACAGACGACAGCAGTTCAAGCGGCATTACTAGCTCATTGGAGCCATTGAAGGATGACACCATTAAAAACGACGCGCCAAGTTATGACACCAGCGGACCTCAAATCGATGTATCGGCAGAGCAAGAAAGAGCGATGGATGAATGTTTGAAGGCGGAAAAAGCAAAGTTACAGGGAGCGAAAGACAATGCCGCTTCACGTACCGGATATACAACCGTGTCGGGACTCTATCAACCTCAAAACAAGATATTAGCAGTGCAAGAAAGAGCAATGGATGAATGTTTGAAGAGGGAAAAAGCAAAGTTACGGTGAGCGACTGGCAATGCTGCTTCACGTACCGGATATACAGTCGTGCCGGGACGGTAGAGGCAGAGCATGATCGCTGCGGTAGTCGACGTGCCTGGCAATGCGCCCAGCAGGCCGGCGATGGCGCTGCTTGATGATTTGCACGCGTTGGCCGGCTTGTCACAGACTGCGCTTCCCTACGGCAGGATGAAGGAATATTCCGATTTTTCCATTGACCTCTGAGAGGTCTCTTCAGCAAACAGGGCCTTCTGCTAGGCTAGCCGTCAGGATTAAAGGGCCACAGGGAGAAGGCAGGGTGCTCACATTCGACACGTTATGGAAAAACCACCCAGAAATATTTGGAGACGCAGCTCCGTGCAGAACCAACGGCGCCAAAAACTTCAGTGATCAGTGTGCTATCAACCTCGGCGTGGCACTACGCCGGGCAGGTGCTGATCTCGGCAAGCTCAAGGATGTCCGCCACTGTTGGCAGCACCCCAAGAGCGAAGGGCATGTATTGGCAGCAGAAGAGATCGCGCAGGCGTTAAGCCAAGCCAAAATACCCGGGCTGCACGCCATCAAAAAGATAAAGCCGAAGGACTTCGAAGATGATCTTGAAGGGCAACAAGGCATCATTTTCTTCAAGGATTTCTGGCGCCGAGGAAACGAGACCTTCGGCAATCGCAGCGGCGATCATATCGATCTATGGAACGGGCGTAGATTAACGGACTGGATGAGCTACCCTCGTATTCAGTTGGGGTTTTCCATTGAGGGCAGCTTCTCCGACTACCACGAGTCGAAGGAAATATGGTTTTGGAAGGTCATATGAAAATTGTCAAAGGGGCATTGTTCGTCATCCTTGTTGTTGCCCTGGCCGTTGGGGCGTTTAATTTGATATTCGTGGCAGTGTCTGGCTACTTTGGGCCGTTCTACGAGAGTGAGGCAGACCAAAGTCGGAACTTTGCAATTTGGCTTTTGGGTAATGCGGGGGTTGGGTTGCTTTCGGTTGTCATGGGTGTCGTTTTGTATCGGCGATATCTGCGACACGCGAACACCACGAACACCACGAACACGTAGGAGCTACCGAAGGCTGCGATCTTTTGATCTTTCGCCCACAAAAAAGCCCACTGACCGTCACCGGTTCAGTGGGCTTTTGACAGGGTTTCTAGTTACAGAGCCATATCCGTCGCAGCATTGGCCTTCGGCGCCTTAGCCGGAGCAGCCGGAGCAGCAGCCGGAGCCGCCACCTGACTAATCGCCGGCGGCGGAGTCAGCTCCAACACCTTGGCAGTGTAAGCCCACTCTTGAGCCACTTTCTCAGGGCTGTTGTTCAGCTGAGTGCCGTAGCTAGGCACGATCTGNTGCAGTTTTTCCTGCCAGGCTGGGGTGGCAACCTTGTCCTTGAACACTTTCTGCAGCACGGTCAGCATGATCGGTGCGGCAGTCGANGCGCCTGGCGATGCGCCCAGCAGGCCGGCGATGGTGCCGTCTTGCGAAGCAACGATTTCGGTACCCAGCTTCAGCACGCCACCGGCGGCTTCATCACGCTTGATGATTTGCACGCGCTGGCCGGCTTGCCACAGGCGCCAGTCTTCGGCTTTGGCATTCGGGAAGTATTCTTTCAGGGCATTCATGCGGTCTTCGTCAGACAGCATCAGTTGGCCTGCGAGGTACTCGACCAGCGGGTATTCCTTGATGCCGACGCGGGTCATTGGCCACACGTTGTGTGTAGTAGTGGTGGTCAGCAGGTCCAGGTACGAGCCTTCTTTGAGGAACTTGGTGCTGAAGGTCGCGAATGGGCCAAACAGGATGACGCGCTTGCCGTCCAGGACACGGGTGTCCAGATGCGGAACCGACATTGGCGGTGCGCCAACGGAGGCTTTGCCGTAGGCCTTGGCCAGGTGTTGTTCGGCGATGGTCGGGTTATCGGTGACCAGGAACGAGCCGCCAACCGGGAAGCCTGCGTATTCCTGGGCTTCAGGAATGCCGGACTTCTGCAGCAGGTGCAGTGCACCGCCGCCCGCGCCGATGAACACGAACTTGGCGTCGGTTTCGGTTTTGGTGCCGTCTTTCAGGTTTTTGTAGCTGACGCGCCAGCTGCCGTCTGCGTTCTTGGTGATGTCTTGCACTTCGCTAGACAACTTCAAGTCGAATTTCGGCGTGGTTTGCAGGTGCGCAACAAACTGGCGGGTGATCTCGCCAAAGTTCATGTCGGTGCCGATTGGGCTCCAGGTGGCCGCGACTTTCTGGTTCGGGTCACGCCCTTCCATCATCAGCGGAACCCACTTCTTGATCACAGCCGGGTCTTCGGAGTACTGCATGCCGGCGAACAGCGGGCTGGCTTGCAGGGCTTCGTAGCGCTTCTTCAGGAACTTGATGTTGTCATCGCCCCACACAAAGCTCATGTGCGGAGTGGAGTTGATGAACGAACGCGGGTTCTTCAGCACGCCTTGCTGAACCTGCCAGGCCCAGAACTGACGGGAGATCTGGAAGGCTTCGTTGATTTCAACGGCTTTCGCGATCTGGACGTTGCCCTTGTCGTCTTCCGGGGTGTAGTTCAGCTCGGCCAGAGCGGAGTGACCAGTACCGGCGTTGTTCCAGCCGTTGGAGCTTTCCTGGGCGACGCCGTCGAGGCGCTCGACCATTTCCATCGACAAGTCGGGTTCCAGCTCATTGAGCCATACACCCAGCGTTGCACTCATGATGCCGCCGCCAATGAGCAGCACATCGACTTTCTTTGCCTCCGCGTAAGCGGACGTGATCCCCATCGACAAAGCCAGCCCCAGCAGGGCTGTGTTCAGTTTCTTAAACATTTGTAGCACCTATGATAAACGCCATCCGCCTCCAACCCTCATTCATGAGCAACCCAGGTTCACGGGTACGCAGGCAGCGTGCCGCGGGTTTCTACATTCAGAAAGATTTGAAGGTGGGCACACAAGGCCGACGTGTCTCCATCGACCTCAGTTATATGTCCCTCGTGCACTGACTTCTTATCATTATTGGCTCAGCTACTTGAGCGACATTGATTCTGTCGCACGTCTGTGGACGTACGAACCGAATAAGTCAAACCAAGTTAATGCGACAGAATATCACGCCTCGGCCAGCCTGCGCGCCCGAAAGGACTCGACAGTCTAGACGGGACGAGGCCCGTGCTCGGCGTTTTTGCTCAAACGATCCAGCACAAACGCCTTGGCGTTGCGCGTCATTTGGTCGAGATGCCGGTCGCGCTGCTTTTCCGCATCGATCATTGCCCGCTTGCCGTGTTTTTGCAGCAGATACGTATGTATCTGCCGCACCTCCAAAGAACTGTAGATCGAGGTGACATCCAACAGACCCATCAGGCCTTCAGTGCCGTGATCCCGGGTGTTCATCAGCACCTGAGTGCCGCGCACGCCCAGCACTTGAAAACCCATCGACTCGAACCAGGGCACCTTGGCGACGGTGCATGTCAACTCGGCATGGGGGTAGCGACCGAGCATGTCTTGCAGCATCGCCCGCGCGACACCCTGTCGCCGGTGACTGGCCTGCACCGCCATGTACGCCACGCCGCAGGCCTCGGGATCGTCCTTGACCGGCAGGTACAGCAAAAACCCGATGACCTTCTCGGGATCTTCATCATCCATGGCGACGATCAACTCGACCGCAATGCCTTTGGCGCCGCCGAGCGCTTCCAGGTAGAGATGAACCTCATAGCCCACCGCGTATTGATAGACGTTGTACAACGGGTTGCTCGGCGCGATGCCTACCATGCTGATGTCGGTCAGGTTGTCGACGACCATCTGCAGAATCTGGCTGTTGATGGGCTCCGGGCATGGAGTGGCAAAGTGGGTGAGCTGGGGCATTGCGTTTCTGACTCCGGATCAAGGCTTACTGAACATCAGCCCGGCCATTGTCACAGATCGAGCCCCTCGCAGGAAAATCAACGCTGCGGCGCGACGATGCGGAAGCGGATGTCGATGTCGTTGGAGACCACCGTATCGGCCCACTCCCCCTCCCCGATCTTGAAGTCACTGCGTTTGAGAATGATGTTGCCATCGAAAATCCCGATGGCCTGCTCCGGTTTCAACAGCACCTTCACCTGCAACTCGCGCGTCATGCCCCTGAGGTTAAGTTTGCCGGTGATCAGATAGCGCTGATTGCCCAGCGCTTTCACCCGGGTCGATTCAAAGGTCGCCACCGGATAGTCCGCCGTGTTGAACCAGGCAGGCTTTTGCAATTCGGCATTGGCATCGCTGCTGCCGGCGTCGATGCTGGCAAGGTCGATGGTCATCCTGGCGTGGGCCGCGGTGGGGTTTGCCGTGTCGAAATCGAGCGTGGCGTCGAATTTGCCGAAGGTGCCGTACACCCTGGAGCCGAACTGGTTATAGGTGAAGGAGATCTTGCTGGCGGTGGTGTTGACTCGGGTGTATTCAACGGCTTGGGCACAGGGCAAGACGCCGATCGTGAGGATGGCGAGCAATGCGGCGAAACGCGGGAATCGAAGAGGCATGGAGTTCTCCGGGTGGAACGCCCTTCAGGGATTGAAGTGCTGCACCCGTGTGGCTGCGATAGCTGGACTTAAGCAAATATTCGAGGGTTATTCCAGCCCAGCAGAGCCCCTGCTCCTCAAAAGCCCGGCCCCACGGGTCTTTGGACTCGCCGGAAAGCCCGATGTGCCTAAAGTTGTGCTCTTGGCCGCCGACTCCCTTTTACTAACTCCTCTTACGAAGGACCGTAAAGTAGTGAACCTACAGCGTGAAATTGACGAGGTTTACGAAAGAAAAGCCTTCGAACGGCCACTGTTCTATTCCTACCCGGGAGGTTTGCGATTCAGCCTTTCCGAAAAGGGAACTGCCATTGAACAGTTTCTCCTGGCGCTTCAAAAAGCACGGTGCATTTGCGAGGACATATTCTCCAAGGAAGGATCGCTCGTTGTCTGTCTTCGTGTTCGTTCCAGAGCAAATCCATTTGCACACCGACCTGTTCTAGCGGAGCTTCGGGCGGCCGGTATCAAGATCCCCTCGAATCATTCCCGATGGCTTAACCCCATTCATCCGGACAATTGGTTTAATGAACATGAAGAAGAGCATTGGGCAAATGTCGCCTTTCATGCCCCATTGTCGCTACTTCAGAACTTTCTATGGTGTGCATTGGCGAAGGACATTGGAGACATTCGGCCCCGCCCGTTTTGTGACATCTACTTTTTCAACCTGAACCTGCAGGTTATGGCATTTCCCTACGATGATCGCGGCATGGATGTCGTCGGACCGAACAGGACTGCCCTGGCGCAGCTGTATCAGAAACATCAGCGTTTTTTACTAACCCATGATCGACCAGTGATGGATGAGGTATTCGGAGTCCAGGAACCCCATTGTAGATAACGCTGACAGCGACGCCTGGACTCCAAAAAATTTGGGCTCGATGGGGCGTGAAACAACCCGAACTGCTCTTCGATAAAGGAAAGTGCAATGCCACCGCTGATATGGGACCCGTTTGACCTTTTCAACGTACTTGGGGTTGCTCCTTCTGAAGGAGAGTCCGGGATCTCGCACCAGTACATCGTCGAACAGGGCGCTGTCAGACTGCAATTGACCATTTGGCAATTTGATTGCGATGTTGAAGTCCAGCTGTGGGCGGCTCCGCTACCAAACCCAATAGTGCGGTACTCAATGCTCGATTGCCCGGGTATACGCGTCGTTAACGATAAACGTGGTCGTTTTTTAGAGTTCGCTGCGTCTAATACCTTCTCGGGTCGCTACGACGGCTATTCAGTCATTCCTTACGGTTTAAGACTCTGGATTGATCCGCAAATTTTTCTTGAGCCATTCACCTACTCGTGATTGGTGCTCCCACGTCTTTACCCAGCCTGCCATTACTGGATAATGGCCCCCTGCCACAACCAGGCTCTGACCTTGATTTCTCAAGGTTTTATATTGCTACAGCCTGACAGTCACCTTCAAGGACGGACGATCGGCTACGGAACAAGGAATCAGCACCGTGATATCCCAGCAAGACTCAGCAATACCGCTTACCCGCACTCAGAAATTCACCTCGTTGATCACCCGCGGCATGGCAGGCCTCAGCGTCGTGCTGGGCGCCATGTGGGCGTTAATCACCTATGCCGTGCCGGACCCGAGCGTGTTCGGTTTCAGCTTCATCAGCTGGAAAAACGTGGTCCTGCTGGTGAGTGCATTCATATTTCTGGGAGCCGTTTCAATCGGCTGGCAGATTCGTAATTTCACGCCGATGCTCCGCGGCGCGTTGCAGTTTTTCATGATCGCCGGCTTGTCTTTCGGCTTCTTCATCCTAGGCACCGAATACGCCAAGCCCTCTTTCGAGTTCGCCAAACTGCAAGCCAAAATAGTCGAAAACGAAGGCAACAACCTGCTCGGCAAACGCATGGAAGTGCTGGATAACATTCGCATCGAACTGGAGGGTTGCGAGAACATCGGCCGTCTGCCCACCTGCACTTTTGAACTGACCAATCTGAACGTAGACCGCAGCTTTCGCTTCGACGACGGCACCCGGCTATTCGACGAGTCTGGCGGTCCACTGAAGTTCGAGTCGATCCGGGTGGGCCAGGTCGAGGACAACGCCTGGCTGCGCTTTCAGCTGATTCGCAACGTACCTACACGCGTTACGCTGATCTTCCAGCAGAGCAACAGCAAACTCAGCAAAACACCAGCGATCAAGTTGGTGTTTCGAGATGGGAATGATGAGACGCTTACCGTCAAATTCAGTGAGATTGTAATGCGCTAGTTGTTGGAATAAAGGCTCTCTACTGACCACTACGGCGCAGGCACATACTCTTCGGTAATAACGAGACTATGTATAAGCCCCAACCACCCACTTCACTTTCTCCAGCGCCTCCCTGAGCGCCCCCATCTCCACGGAGCCCAGCGCCAGGCGAAACGCATGTGGAACGTTGGCCGATGTGGCAAACGGTTCGGCGGTTGAAACCGAGACGTTTTCCCGCATCAACGCCATGGCGATCTGGTCGGCCCGTGCGTCTTCCGACAATGGCAGCCAAAGAAAATACGACGAGGGGTGGCGAATACAGCGCAGCCCCGCCAGTACCTCGCCGGCCACGATTTGCCGGGCCTGCGCGTCCCGGCGCTTTTCGGCTTCCAGTTGCATGACGGTGCCGTCGTCAAGCCAGGTGGTGGCAATCGCCGTCATCACACCCGGGGTATTCCAGGTGGTCGCTTTGATTGTGCGTTCCAGCGCTGGCACGTTCTGCAGGGGGGCGGCGACGAAGCCGACGCGCAGTCCGGTGGCCACGCTTTTGGAGAGCCCTGACACGTAAATCGTCCTCTCGGGGGCGAGTACCGCCAGCGGCGCGGGTGGATTTTCGGCGAGGAAGGCGTAAGCGGCGTCTTCTATGATCAGCAGCCCATGCTGGCGCGCAATCGTCACCAGGTGTTCCCGTTGCTCGGCACTCATCACCCAGCCCAGCGGATTGTGCAGGGTCGGCATCGTGTACACGGCCCGCACGCGTCGATGCCGGCACAGGCTTTCCAGCGCTTGCAGATCAGGCCCGTGATCAAGCACCGGAATGGGCACGATTTCAAGGTGCAGCGTGTCGGCCAGGGCCTTGAACCCCGGGTAGGTCAACGCGTCCGCGGCAATCACGTCACCGGGTTGCAACAGCGCCATCATCGTCACCGCCAGCCCTTGCTGGGCGCCGGTGACGATCAGCACTTGCTCAGCCTCGACCGTCAGCCCTCGAACGCGCAGATGGCGCGCCACAGCGGCGCGCTCATGGGGTCGCCCGGCGTGTGGCTGGTAGCGCAGCAACGCTTCCAGATCACCGGCTGAGGCGAGTTGGCGCAGTGCATTGCGCAACAGTTCTGCCTGCCCGGGTAGCGCCGGATAGTTGAAGTTCAGGTCGGTCATACCGGCGGCAACGCTGTGTTGATCGATAGCCTGGTTGGGCGACCACGAGGTTTCCCTGACGAACGTCCCCCGCCCCGTCTCCCCGCTGACCAGGCCCATGGCTTCCAGCTCCGCATAGACCCGGCTAGCCGTCACCAGGGCCAGGCCTTCCGTGGTCGCCAACTGACGATGAGTCGGCAAGCGTGTGCCCGGCAATAGGCGCCCTGAACGAATATCCGCGGCAAACATATCCACCAGTGATTTGTAGCGGGAACGAGGCATGAGCAGATGTATCCATGACAATATTTTGATTGTATTGAGTTTCGTCCATACGATGCCTTCCATGCAACCTGAGCATGAAGGGGATCCAGAATGGAACGCACATCGAACCTGCAACAGCACACCACGGAAAAGACCGCGAGCGGATGGCTCAACGGGTTCATCGGCGTGCTCATCTTCAGCGGCTCGCTGCCGGCGACACGGGTGGCCGTTCTACAGTTCGACCCGGTCTTCCTGACGGTTGCCCGGGCCAGTATCGCTGCCATTGTGGCGCTGTGCTTGCTGTTGCTGTTCAAGGAAAAACGCCCGGCCAGGCATCAGCTGCTCTCCCTGGCCATCGTGGCCCTGGGCGTTGTATTAGGGTTTCCGCTGTTGACCGCACTGGCGCTGCAATATGTAACGTCTGCGCACTCCATCGTCTTCGTTGGCCTGTTGCCGCTCGCCACCGCAGCATTCGGGGTCTGGCGCGGCGGCGAGCGGCCCCGGCCGGTGTTCTGGTTCTTCTCGGTGCTGGGCAGCCTGCTGGTGGTGGGGTTTGCCGTCTCCCAAGGCCTGACGGCCTCTCCTGCGGGGGACATTCTGATGTTGCTGGCGATCCTGGCGTGCGGGTTGGGCTATGCCGAAGGTGCGAAGCTTTCCAAGACTCTGGGAGGCTGGCAGGTGATTTCCTGGGCGCTGGTGCTGTCGCTGCCCGTCATGGCGCCGCTGACCTGGTTGCTGGCCCCGCCTTCGCTCTCGGCAATTACCCCGCCTGCGTGGTTGAGCCTGGCTTACGTCTCGCTGTTCAGCATGTTGATTGGCTTTGTGTTCTGGTACCGCGGGCTGGCTCAGGGCGGGATTGCCGCCGTCGGCCAGCTTCAGTTGCTGCAGCCGTTTTTCGGCTTGGCACTGGCTGCCACGTTGCTGCATGAGCAGGTCAGCCTTGCCATGCTGGGGGTGACCGTGGCGGTGATTCTTTGCGTGGCCGGGGCACGAAAGTTCTCGAAATAGACGGCTCGCGTGGCGAAACAAATCAGCCAGGGGCCTTTTTAAAGCCCCTTTTCTATAGTGGCCAGAGCACTAAAGAGGCCCCGTCAGCTCCACGCTGTCGCGGTACTCCGGCACCGAGACCGACCAGCCCAGCTCCAGGCTGATGCGTCGGCGCAATACATCCGAGGCATTGGGTTCGCCATGTACCACATAGGTGTGTTTCGGTGGCCGCTTGAAGCCGCGCAACCACAGCATGATTTCATCGCAGTCGGCGTGTGCGGACAGGGTTTCCATCGGCACCACTTCGGCGCGGATCGGCACGTCTTTGCCGTGAATACGTACCGACGGGGCGCCTGCGATGATCTGCGCGCCGCGGGTGCCGCCCGCCTGAAAGCCCGGCACCAGCAGCGTATTGAGCGGGTTGGGCGCCAGCGCCTTGAGGTGGTGCAGCACCCGCCCGCCAGTGGCCATGCCGCTGGCGGCGATGATCACCGCCGGTGTGCGCTGCTGGTCCAGCTCGATGGAATCTCTGGTGGAGCGCACAAAACGCGTGACACGGCACATGCCTTCGCACTCTTCCAGGGACAACCGGTGTTCACTGCGAAAGCGCTGGTACAAGCGCGTGACGTCGGTGGCCATGGGGCTGTTGAGGTAGATCGGCAGGTCGGGAATCGCGCGTTTTTGTTGCAAGCGATACAGGTGATACATCAGCAACTGCGCGCGACCGACCGCGAACGATGGCACCAGCGTGATGCCATGGCGCAGCGCGGTACGGGTGATGACCTCGGCCAGTTGATCCTCCGGGGGCTCGTCGGGATGCCGACGGTCACCATAGGTCGACTCCACCAGCAGATAATCGGCCTGCTCGATCGTCTCCGGGGCAAACATCAATGGATCGTTCGGCCGCCCCAGATCCCCGGAGAACACCAGGGTCATGCCATCGGCGACGACTTCCACGGTCGCTGCGCCCAGAATATGCCCGGCACCGCGCAACAGAATGCTCATCCCCGGGACAATGTCGACCCGGTGGTGCAACTGCACCGGCCGCAGCAATTTCAATGCCCGCTCGGCGTCTTGCTCGGTGTACAGCGGCAAGGCCGGAGAGTGTTTGGAGAAGCCATGGCGATTGGCGAACTCGGCCTCTTCTTCCTGCAAGCGGCCGCTGTCGCACAGCAGGATTTTCACCAGTTCACAGGTGGCTGGCGTCGCATACACCGGGCCGCGATAACCGTTGCGCACCAACACCGGCAGGTAGCCGCTGTGATCCAGATGAGCGTGGGTCAGCACAATGGCTTCGAGGTCGCGAACCGGCAACTGGAACGGGTCCCAGTTGTGCAAGCGCAGTTGTTTATAGCCCTGGAACAGACCGCAATCGATCAGCACATGCTGGTCGCGATGTTCCAGCAAATACTTGCTACCCGTGACCGTGCCCGCAGCACCGAGAAATGTCATTCGCATGGCCGTTTCCTTGCGCATTCATGGAGCGCTATTGATCGCTCCTTTACGCCCATGGGCAGTTGATTTTTATCAACCGGGGCCACACGGGTTAATCTTTTCAGTCTAGCCGGGGCTTGACGATCGTCAGGCTGCAAGGTGACCGGTTCAACACACTTTCGGCCGTGCTGCCGATGAATATATCGATCCCGCGATGGTAGGTCGTTCCCAACACCACCATGTCGAAGGCACCTTGTTGTGCGAAACGGGCAATCACCTCGGCGGGAGTACCGGGCAGCAAATGGCGCTGTTGTTTCTCGATGCCGTAGCGGTCGGCAAGCGCCTCAAAGGCCTCCAGCTGAGCATCGCTGACCGCGTCTCTCAAACTGCTAGCCAACGTCGCGGTCGGCACGTTCACTTCAGCCTCCCCCAGCTCCGACCAGCCGCTGACATTGAGCAGGTGCAAGGTGGCGCCGCAGGGTTCGGCCAGGCTCGAGGCCAAGTCGAGAATCCGATCATTGAGCCCTTGGGTCAGCTCTTCCAGATGGGACAAATCGATGGTCGCAAGTATGCTCAACGGCTTGGGATTTGTGGCATCGATGACCAGGTGCAAGGGCGCTGGACAGTCGCGCAGCAACTGCCAGTCCAGAGGCCGATGGAAAGCGCGATCGAGGGCCGATACGCGGTGCGTGTCCTTGATCACCAGGTCCGCATGGAAGTCATTCACGTACTCCAGCAGATGCGCCAGGGTCGGTCTGGCCCACACCACTTCAGTGGTCACCTGCACGCCTTCGCATCGTTGAAACCGGGCTTGCTGCTCCAGCCAGTGACGATGTACCTGCAAGTAACCTTCCCGCGCCTGGGCCATCGCGTCGTGGTCAAACAGCCCAGCCGCCGCCAGCGCCTGGACATAATCGAAAGCGACAATGTGCAACGCCGCACCGGTTGCACAAGCCAAGGCCCGTGCCCGTTCGAACGCCGGGGTGCGGATCATTTCGGTCGGGGCAATCAATAGCAAACGTTGAATTTTCACCCTCACCCACCTCATCTCTGGATAGCTTCAGGTTGTGGCTCAAGTATCGGGGGGCTCTCGCCATGCGGCTCTGATTTTTATCAACTAATGGCCGGCCAGCGATCGGCTTACTGCGCGACGCTCGAACCCGGCTGCCTGACCGCCAGAATGCTGCCCGGTACCGAGTACAACGCCCGCTCGGTGTTGCTGCCAATCAACCGGTCGATCCCCACGCGATGCACAGTGCCCATCACCACCACATCCGCCAGGTATTGCTCGACAAACTCACTGATCACCGGCACCGGCAGGCCCATGACAAAGTGCCGACGCTCGGGAGGAACACCGTAACGATCCGCCAGGGTGATAAATGCCCGATGCAGGGATTCGCGCAATTCTTCGACGAAGTCCACGCCCCAGCCACCGGAGATCAGCGGCGCATCGCCATTGAACGCGGGCGACAAGTCGTAGGCGTACAGCAGATGCAGCGGTGCGTCGCATTGCAGCGCCAGCGCGTTGGCCGTCTGGATGATGGTGTCGTTCAATCCACTGATTTGCGTCGCCGGATCGAACGGGTCCACGGCGGCCACGACCCGGTGCGGCAACCCGTAACGGACCTGATTGACCAGGTGCACGGGGATCGTGCATTCGCGCAGTAGATGGCAATCGAGCGGAGTGATGAACACCCGTTTGAGCGCCGGTTCCAGGGTGACATCCTTGATCAGCAGGTCGGGCTTGAGGTCTTCGACTGCCTTCAAAATGTCCAGCAACGGATGGGTGGTGAAGACCGCTTCAACCGTCACGTCCACGCCCTGCCCGCTGAGCCGCTCGACCTCGTCAGCCACCCAACGATGACAGTGGCGCAGATAGCGCTGATACCCCGCCTCGTCGATTTTTTCTTCCCATAAATGAACAATCGGTGCCGGATCGACAAAGGCCCGCACATCCAGCGCGGCCCCGCTCGCCTTGGCCAACGCGACGGCCCGGAGCAAGGCAGGGGACTGATGCAGGGTCCGGTCGGCGATCAGTAACAAACGTTGATATTGCCCCATCTCACACCTCCGCTCGAAACCGGTCCCTTACCCGCCGGCATGGGCCAAGACTGCGCTCGTTGCCCCCTCCCCGAGGTTGATTTACATCAAATACCCGCAAATGAACGCCCTCGTGACAGGTGTCTGATCCAGATCAGATTCAAGGGCTGCCAGTGGCGTAGAAAGGAATCAACCGCGTGATGGGTGAATACGCACCGACCTTTCAAACAAGATGGAGGACCATCCATGCTCACTGTCAAAGACCACAATGATCGGGCCGCGGCCGCCTATGCCGCAGTCCCCGGAAAATACTGGATCGAAGCGCTCAGGGACGGCCGCCATGTGCTGATCCGGCCACTGCTGGAAAAGGACCGCGAACTTGAATACGCCTTCATCAAGCGCCTGTCGCCCGAGTCCCGACACATGCGTTTTCTCGCGCAGATCAACGAGCCCGGCGCCGCCATGCTCGATCAGTTGATGGACACCGATAACAAACAGCGCATGGCTTACATTGCGCTGGTTCACGAAAACGGCAAATTGATCGAAATCGGCATCAGCCGCTACGCCGCCACGTCGGAACATGAGTGTGAGTGCGCGGTGACGGTCGCCGATGAATGGCAGCATCTGGGCCTCGGCACCGCCTTGATGGAGCATCTGATCAAGGCCGCCCGCAGAAACGGCTTTAATCAGATGTATTCGATCGATGCTGCAAGCAATGCCCCCATGCGTGACCTGGCCAAAGCCTTGGGTTTCGAGAGGCACAATGACCCTAACGACAGTCGTCAGGTCATCCATCGTCTGTACATGTCATAAAAGCCGATTGCCCCACGACGTACCGGCCAACGGTCCGCCGTGGGGCAAGTCTACGTTCAGGGTTACAGCGACCTGTCGGGTTTGATCGCCAGCACACTGCAAGGGGCCCGGTGCAAGAGCTGTTCGGCAGTGGTCCCCAATAGCTTGTTCAACCCCGAGTGCTGCACCGTCCCCATCACAATCACATCGGTGTGATGGTCCTCGACGAACTTGCAAATACTCGGCACTGGCGCACCTTCGATGAAGTGCCGACGCTGCGACGGCACGCCGTGACGCTCGGCCAGTGCCGTGAACGCCTGGTGTTGCGCCGTGCCCATGGCTTCGTAAAGACCGGAGGCCAACGGGAGTGCGCCAACGCCCATGTCCAGGGCATACACGGCTGTCCAGTCGTACGCATGCACCAACTCGATCTGCGCCTCACACTGTTCAGCCAGCTTGGTGGCGGCGTCGATAATCTGGTCATTGAACACCAGGTCCTGCTCTTCGCTGCGCAGCACATCGACGATGGCCAGCACGTTACGTGGCCGCGCGTTCCGGGCGTTGGTCACCAGATGCACCGGCACCGGACAATCGCGCAACAACTGCCAATCCAGCGGGGTGAAAAAAACCCGTTTCAACGCCGACTCTTCCTGGGCGTCCTTGATGATCAGACTCAGCGACATCTCGTTGACGAATTGCAGGATTTCCTCGTAAGGGTGCTGTACCCACACCACCTCGCTGGTGACCTCGACGCCGTGTTTGCTTATCAAATGGGCTTGCTCGGCAAGCCATTGCCGATGGGTTTGCAAATAGCCTTCCCGAGCCTGGGCAATTTGCTCGGGGGCGAACAGGCCGGCGACGGCCAAGGCCTGCAAGTAATCGAATGCCACGATGTGCAGCGGCGATTGCATCGCGCGGGCCAACGCGGCGGCCCGGTCGAACGCCGGAGTACAGGTCATGGAATGGGGGGCGATCAACAGTAAACGCTGAGTCTGCGACATGGGACACCTCGGCACGCGGCCATCTCGATGCAATGAGTAGAACCCTAGAGTGATCGCGGCAGATTCGGGCGACTTGATCTTTGTCAGCTACAGCGCTCGGATGCCCGTTAATGCAGCAACATGCCCACCCACATCGCCAACGTCAGCAAGACCTGGCCGGGAATGACATACGCGGCGAACCGTCGCCCACCGCTGACCCAGGCCACCAGGCATTTGCTCAGGGAGTTACTGCTGATGGCAACCAGCGTGGGCCCGGCAATGGCGTCGAACGGCAACAGTCCGGCCTTGGCCAGGGCGCCAATGGACGCCGTCGAAGAATGGGCATCGGCGAAACCGGTGAGCGTCGTCGTGACCATCACGCCCACTTCGCCAAAGTGATTGAGCACCATCGAAGACACAAAGGTAACGCCGGTCATGGTCAGTGCGATGACCAACGCCAGCTTGAGGTTGAACGCACCGCCGACCTTGACCGGCTGATTGTCGCCACTCGCAGGTTTGGGCAACATCAGGCTCAAGCCATACAGCGCCGTGGCGGCGGCACCCAACAACAGCGGCCCCCACATGTAGCGCAATAGACCGATGTCGACCGCCCCCAGGATCAGGCCGACCTGAATGATGGTCGCCAGGTTGGACAGCATCGCTGCCGCACTCAAGACTTTGATGTTGCCTGGCTCCTTGGCGACAAGGTGCCCCATCGCGGCGATGGTCGCGATGCTGGAAGCAAACCCGGAGGCGATGGCGCTGACCACATAGCCGTAACGGGCACCCAGGGTACGAACGGCAATATGCCCGACCGCCCCGACGGCCATCAGCAACACCGTCAGGGTGCAAATGGTGCGCAGATTGATGGCGGCATAGGGGCCGATAAAGCGATCCGGCGCCAATGGCAACACCACCAGGGCAGCGACCAACAGCACCAGACCGTCGCGCATCTCCCTTTCAGTCAATTGGCTGCGCGCAAAATGATGCAGTTTCTGGCGATACGTCAGCAGCCCCGCCACCACCACGCCGATGGCGATGGCCAGTTCGGGCGCGCTGTTACACAACGCCCCCAGTGCCAATACCATGAATAACGCCACTTCACTGGTGACACCAGGGTCAGTGCCCAGGCTTCGCCAGTAAGCCACAGTGACCAGCAAGGCCACCGAAACCGCCATGATGCCCACCAGCAAACCACCACCGATTTGCATCGCCACATAACCCAGCAACGCGGTGATCGCGAACGTACGCAATCCGGCACAGGCGCGACTGTCCCCACGCCCCTTGTGCCGTTCACGTTCAAGGCCGACGAGCATGCCGATCCCCAGCGCAGCTGCCGCGCCTGCCAGGCCCAAGGTTTCGTTCATATGACTCCTGTCCGGGTAAGCCACAACCCCAAGACTGCACCGGCATGACGCAGGAGAGATTGATAGTGGTCAATGTTTTATAGATGGACGTGGCGCCCCCCGCCACACGTCGGGCTACAAGCTGGATCACTCGCCAGATTGATAAAGATCAATCCCGCCCCCCCCGGTCATCGGCAGGATAAAAGCCAGAGAACCACTGCCCAAACGCAGCGGTGCCAGTGAGTACAGGAATATCTACGATTATTGACGGGAGTTTGGTCATGTCTGAGCAATCACGCTTCATGCTGGTCGTCTCGCCCCTCATGGAAAACAGCCCCGCGTTCGACCGCGCCGCCGCGTTGGCCAAGGCCTCGGGCGCGGCCCTGCATATCGTCGCCTTCGATTACCTGCAAGGCCTGGCAACGGCGAGCATGGTCAACGAACAAGCGCTGGAGGAGATGCGGCTGGGGTATGTCGAGCGCCATCGGCAATGGCTCGAAGAACAGGCCCGCCCCTTGCGTAAAATCGGGGTGCCCGTCACCACGGAGGTGATCTGGGTTGAACGACCCTTGCAGGAAATCCTCATTCATCTCAAAGAACAGCCGATGGCGGTACTGATCAAGGCACTGGAATACGAGTCGTTGCTGTCACGCATCATGTTCACGCCCCTGGATATCCATTTGCTGCGCGAATGCCCGGTGCCGCTGCATTTTGTCAGCCACGTGAAGCACGTGCTGCCGCGCAGAATCGTCGCCGCGGTCGATCCCTTCCATAGCAATACCCAGTACAAGGATTTCAACGACAGGATTTTGCGCGAGGCCTCAAAACTGGCCAGCACCTGTAACGCTCAGCTCGACGTGATCTACGCCCACGATCTTTCATCCCTCAGTGCGGACGAGTTCGATTTCGACAGTAGCTCAGCGCTGTTTTCCCCAGGCAAAGCCAAGACACTGTTTGATGCTCAGGCCGATGCCTTCCGTGAACTGGCTGAGCGCAATGGTATTGCGCCAGAGCAACAGCACATGATCATGGGCAACCCGACCAAGGTTCTTACCCAATACGCCGATGCCTACGACATCGACGTGCTTGTCATGGGCCGGGTCGGCCACCGGGGCGTGGGTCGACTGGTGGGCAGCACGGTGGAGCATCTGCTGTACAAAATGCCGTGCAGTGTCTGGGTGGTTTCACCTGAGGAACTGTAGAGGGCTGTTTCGCACCTGGCCTACCAACCTTTCAGACAAAGGACATCACCATGAACGACTTGAGTCTGCGTCAGAGCATTATGGATGAGCTTGAATTCCAGCCTGAGATCGATGCCGCCAACATCGGTGTGACCGTGGACAATGGCGTCGTCACGCTCACCGGGCACGTTAAGAGCTACGCGCAAAAAGTCAGCGCGGAACGCGCGGTAAAAAGCATAAAAGGGGTACGGGCCGTGGCCGAAGAAATTCAGGTCAGGCCGATGAAAAGCGCGGGCACGGCGGACGACGCCATTGCCTCCCGCGCCTTGAATATCCTCACCTGGAGCTCCGACATTCCCGAACAGGACATCAAAGTCATTGTGCAGAAAGGGTGGATCACCCTTGAAGGCGAAGTGGACTGGCAGTACCAGAAAGAAACCGCCGAGATGGCCGTGCGCAAGCTGTCGGGAGTGGTAGGCGTGGACAATCGGCTCGTCCTTCGTCCGCAAGTGAACGTGGACGATATCCAGCGTCGTATCGAAGAAGCCCTCAAACGCAATGCCGAAGTCGATGCCAAGGGAATTCACATCAAGGTGGAAGGCGACGTGGTGAAGCTTGAAGGCAAGGTTCACTTGTGGCGTGAGCGTCAGATCGCCGAACGTGCCGCCTGGTCAGTACCGGGGGTGAGGCAAGTTGATGATCATCTGCGCATTGCCTGAATCAAAGAGCCCGGGGAACCTGTAATTCCCAGGGATAACAATCACTTGCGACGGGCCAACGGTTTTCCGTTTGTCGATTGCTTCCGGCGATCTTCCGAACGGAATCCGTGCCCGAGTGCACAGCACCTATGCTTTATATATAACCCCCCAAGGGCGCCATTGACATGACTGAAGTCCACCTGCTTCAGGGTCAACACCTCAAGGCTGCCTGTTCCAATTGCAGTGTATTAGCGTTTTGCCTGCCTTTTGGTCTCGACAAACTGGAACTCGAGCGCCTGGACAAGCTGATTTTGCAACGGTTCAAGGTCAGGAAAGGCGCCCCCCTCTACCGCGCAGGCGATCCCTTGCGTTTTCTGTATGCGATCCGTATCGGCTCATTCAAGACCAGCGTGCTGTCGCTCAATGGCCGCGAGCAGGTCACCGGATTCCAGTTACCCGGCGAGATGCTCGGCCTGGACGCCATCAGCACCGACGAGCACACCTGTAATGCATTTGCCCTGGAGGACAGTGAAGTCTGTCCCATCCATTTTTCTCAGCTGGAAAAACTCGCCCGGGAGCTGCCGGCACTGCAACACAACCTGAACAGGTTTCTGAGCCGTGAAATCGTCCGCGATCACGATCTGCTGATGATGTTGGGCAATATGAACTCGGATGAGCGTCTTGCCGCCTTTCTGCTGAACCTGTCGCAGCGCTTGAGCATGCGAGGCTACTCATCGAACCAATTCATACTCAAGATGCGGCGCGACGAAATAGGCTCCTACCTGGGGTTGCGCCTGGAAACCATCTGCCGGGGCATTGCCCATCT
The DNA here is from genome assembly GCF_012932895.1 of Pseudomonas sp. KD5. Classification (NCBI taxonomy): domain Bacteria; kingdom Pseudomonadati; phylum Pseudomonadota; class Gammaproteobacteria; order Pseudomonadales; family Pseudomonadaceae; genus Pseudomonas; species Pseudomonas sp. KD5. Next base: position 141,182 of record NZ_JDWJ01000009.1, read on the forward strand.
GCGGGAACAGGAGCTGGTGGAAATAGCCGGTCGTGAGGTCAAGATCCTGAACCTGCACGGGCTCAAGCAGCTGGTCGCCGGTTGCCATTCAGCGATCCTCCACTGACGCTGCACGGCTTTTCAGCGCTTATCAAGGTAACGAAACAACTCTTCCTCCTGATCGAAGTGCAGCCGCACGAGGGTATCCAGGCGGATCAACTGATGCTGGATCTCATCGACAGAAGCTGTTGCAGGGTCGGCACTGAAATCCGTGCTCATGCGCGCCAGCAAATGGATCAGGCGAAAGATCTCGCGGTGGACGTGGCTCATCGCCGACATGGGGTCCTCGCCGGGCAGGCTTTGCGTCAACAGTGGGTACAGAGTGTTTTCGTCGTCCCGTTCATGGCGGGCCAGTGATTCCTGCAGGTTTTTTACCAGCGCCAGCAAGTCGCTCTGCGCTTGCTCGAGTGGGCGCTGGGCGAAGTCGCTTGCCAGTTGATGCAGATCGCTGAGTACCGAAGCGAGCTGGTCGTGTTCGTCTTGCAGGTGATCGATATGCTCGGCGGCCAGCTTGCGTTGGCGCAAACCCGGTAACGGCCCCAATGCACGCAAGGCATTGAAGATGATCACCACGTCAATACCCTCCTGCACCACGGCACCGACCAGCGGCGGCAAGTAGCCGAAGGCAGCTACCCCCATGGCCAGCACCGACATGCCCATGCCGGCCAATACACCTTGACGGGCGATGTGGCGAGTCTGACGGGCGATGTCCAGCGCCTCGACCAGACGGTCCAGACGATCCACCAACAGCACCACGCCCGCCGCTTGCGCGGACGCCGTGGCACCGCTCGCCCCCATGGCCACCCCGACATTGGCCGCCGCCAGGGCGGGGGCATCGTTGATGCCATCACCGACCATCAGTGTGCTGGCGTGCTGGGAGGCATCCTGTACCGCACGCACCTTGTCCCCAGGACTCAACCCGGCACGCAACTCGTCGATCCCGGCCGACAGTGCAATCATCTCGGCGGTTTCCACGCGATCGCCCGTGAGCATGACGATCCGCTCGATGCCTCTGTTGCGCAGTCGGCGCAGGGTTAGTGGAGTTTCCCGACGCAGCTTGTCGGAGAAGATCAGCAGGCCCGCGAGAGCCCCATCCACTTCAACAAAGCTGCCGCTGCACGCCAGGTAATCCATGCGACGCAGCATGGTGGCGGCCCAGTCGCCAACCGGTGATTCATTCTGAACAAAGGACAACGTGCCGAAACGCACCCGCAGACCATCGATCAACCCGCAAAGACCGGAGCCCGGACTTTCCTCGACCGCCTGCGGCACGCTGAGCGGCAATCCACGCTGACAGGCCGCCTCGACAATGGCCTGGGAGATGGGGTGCGTCGAGGCCTGTGCCAGCGAAGCGGCGAGGCCCAGCAGACGCTGCGGATCGAGCGCTCCGTTGGTCTCGATCGATTGCAGACGCGCGTGGCCGCTGGTCAACGTGCCGGTCTTGTCGAGAAACACTTGCTTGACCTCGGCCAGCGCTTCCAGGGTGACGCCGTCCTTGATCAGGATCCCGCGCCGCGCTGCCCTGGAAATACCTGACATGATCGAAATCGGCACGGCCAGAATCAACGGGCAAGGCGTGGCCACCACCATAACTGCCAGCGCGCGCAAAGAGTCGCCACTCATGTACCAGGCGAGGCCGGCAATCAGCAATGTCAGCGGTATGAAGAACAACGCGTAACGGTCGGCCAAACGCACAAAAGGCGCGCGCGATCGCCGTGCGGCTTCAGCCAGGCGCACGACCCCGGCGTAGGTGCTCTGCGCTGCGGTTCGAGTGGCTGTCAGCAGCATTGGCGTACCGACATTGGTCACCCCGCTGGGCAGTAGCTCTCCTTCCAGGCGGGTGACCGGCAATGACTCGCCGGTGAGTGCCGACTCGTCGAGAATCGCCGTGGGGCTGAGTAAACGGCCATCGACCGGTACCACTTCCCCCAGGCGCACAAGCAGCGTCTGATGCGGTTGGATCTGCTCGACCGGAATCTGTCGTAAATTGCCGTTCTCCTGCAGCCAGGCAACGCGTGGCGCCCGGTCGACCAACGCACGCAGTTCGCGTTCGGCGCGTTGTTGGGTGAAGAACTCCAGGATGCGCCCCGACGCCAGCATCAAGGCAATCACCGCCGCCACCAGCGTCTGCTGAAAAAACAACGCGGCGGCAATCGACAGCAGAGCGATCAGGTCCACACCCGCCTCGCGCCGGGCCAGGCGCCTGACAATCTCGACGAGCAGCACCAGGGCCATCACCAGACTGCCCGCGGCCCAGCAAATCGATGCCCAGTCAGACTTGTGAGCAAGCTGCGCAATGCCCCCGGCCAGCAGGGTCAGGGTGGTGAGCAGCAATAAAACCGGGTCCAGCCACTTACTGAACATCGATGTGGGTTCCTCAAGAAACGCTGCGCAGCCCTCGTTGTACAAATCTCTGCGACTCATCGCCGTCATGGGTAGAGCTTAGGTCTCGAATGCCCGACATGTTCGCTGCGCGCTATCAATTGAAGCCTCGTCTGGCGTTAGCGCAATGGCCGCCGCGGGACAAAATCGCTGTGTGCTTTCTTTCTGATTTAAATCAAACAGCCAGGGGCCGTTCACGTAGACATTTAGAGTCAGCGTTCAAACCGCCGTATCTGCGGTCAGCGCTCATTCTTTCGTTTCGTGGAGGCCTGACATGGCGACTCATCTGCACGGCACGCAACCGATTCTCCCGCCGACTGCCCCCCAACCCCTGGCCGGCAGTTGGCGACAACTGGAGCCTAAACGCCTGTCCCTGAGCCTGCTGACGGCTCTGGTGATCGGCTCGATGATCGGCAGCGGCATTTTCAGCCTGCCGCAAAACATGGCCGCCAGTGCGGGTGCCGGTGCCATCCTGATTGGCTGGCTGATCACCGGCGTCGGCATGCTGTCGCTGGCCCTGGTGTATCAAACCTTGTCCAGCCGTCAACCGACCCTGGACAACGGCGTGTTTGCCTACGCCCGGGCGTTGGGCGGTGAGTTCCTCGGCTTCAACTCCGCCTGGGGTTATTGGATCAGCGCCTGGGTTGGCAACGTCAGTTACATGGTGATTCTGTTTTCCGCGCTGAGTTTTTTCTTCCCGCTGTTTGGCGAAGGCAACAACAAAGCGGCGATTGTCGGGGCGTCCGTGGTGCTCTGGTCATTGCACTGGATGATCCTGCGGGGCATGCGCACCGCGGCCAAAGCCAACGCCCTGACCACACTGGCCAAAGTCGTGCCCTTGCTGCTGTTTATCGGGCTGGTGATCGCGGCCTTCCAGCGTAAAACCTTCATGGTCGACTTCTGGGGTTCTCCCGCACTGGGCAGCACGCTGGATCAGGTCAAAAGCACCATGCTGGTGACCGTCTGGGTGTTCATCGGGATCGAGGGTGCCAACGTGTTTTCCGCCCGAGCGGCAGAACGCGTCAATGTCGGCCGTGCCACCGTTATCGGTTTCGTCATTACCTTGTTGCTGCTGATTGCGGTGTCCCTGTTGTCGCTGGGCATTCTCGGACAACCGGAGCTGGCGACCCTGAAAAACCCTTCGATGGCGGGCGTACTTGAGGCAGTTGTCGGGCCGTGGGGCGCGATGCTGATCAGCATCGGCTTGATCATTTCAGTCGGTGGCGCCCTGCTCGCCTGGACGCTGCTGGCAGCCGAATCGATATTCACCCCGGCCAAGGAAAAGGTCATGCCGGGTACGCTCGCCATGGAGAGCACCCGTGGCGTGCCCGCCAATGCGCTGTGGATCACCAACGGCTGCATACAACTGTTCCTGCTGCTGACGCTGTACTCGAGCGCCACTTACCTGACCCTGATTTCCCTGGCCACTTCGATGATTCTGCTGCCGTACCTGTTCAGCGGTTTGTACGCATTGAAACTGACCTGGCAGGGCCAGACCTACGCCGGCCACCGAGGCCTGCAACTGCGCGACATGGTCATTGCCTCGGTCGCCACGCTGTATTGCCTGTGGTTGCTGTATGCCGCTGGGCCTAAATACATGTTGCTCAGCGCTTTGCTCTACGCCCCCGGCTCGTTGATTTACCTGGGCACCCTGAAGACTCGTCAGGGACAAGCGCTCAACGGCCCCGAGACGGGACTGTTGATCATTATCTGGGTGGCGGCAGCCATCGCCGGCTGGATGTTGTGGTCCGGAGCACTGGCCTTGTAAGGGCGAGTGCCGGGTTGTTGTTTTGTCGTGGTGGGCCGAAACCAATGCTCGCGGCTCACCTTATTCGCCAAGAGGAGAAAAGAAAATGAGCAACTCCGTGAAGAAAGTACCCGTTCATACCGAAGCGAAAACCGCTCCGCGCCCAAAGACAACTGAACTGATGCGCCCCTTCGAAAAGCTTCGGCAACAGGTCGACCATCTGTTCGAAGACTTCAGTCTTGGCTCGGGGTTGTCGCTGTTCAACCGTGGACTGTTCGATGTCGCCCCCCTGTGGGACCGGGAGTTGATCGGTCAGAGCATGCCTGCGGTAGACATCGTCGAGAAAGATAAAAGCTTCGAAATCACTGCCGAACTTCCCGGCATGGATCAGAAGGACATTGAGATCAAACTGTCCAATGGCAGCCTGATCATCAAAGGGGAAAAGCAAGAAACGAAGGAAGAAAAAAAGAAAGGCTACCATCTCAGCGAACGTAGCTATGGCTCCTTCGAACGGATGTTCAACCTGCCCAAAGAGGTGGATGCCGATAAGATCGAAGCCAGTTACAGCAAAGGCGTACTGAGCATCTCGCTGCCGAAAAAGCCTGAAGCCCTGAAGGCTGACAAGGTCGTGCAGATCAAAGGCAACTGAGTCCCGGGCAGACCCGCCCCTTGTCGGGAAACCGACAAGGGGTTTTTTATGGGTGCCAGACAAAATGTCCGGATGGCTGATGAACTGCGTGGTGACATCCACCGAGGGCGCTGCCGCCACCAGAATATCGATGTCGCCGACGGTGTCGCGCATGCGTCGCAGGCTTCCGGAAGTTGCTGCGCAGTTTCGATACCCAGGTCGTGATAAAGGTTTTTGACGCGCCTGGGTCCTAACCCGGCAATGGAAAGCAGCCCGACCAGCCCGGGTGGCAATGTCGAACGCAAGCGTTGACGTAGCGAGCAATCACCGGTGGTCACGATTTCATTGATCTTGCCGGCAAGATCAACCCCGATCCCGGTCAGTTTGGGTAGCGGCTCGCCACGAGCGAGGTTTTTCGCCACATCAAAGGTCAGCGCCCTCAGGGTCCGTGCTGCATTGCGGTAAGCCCGGATCCGGAAGGGATTGGCGTCCTCGATGTCCAGCAGATCAGCGATTTCATCAAAAACCGCAGCGATATGATCGTTGTCGACCACCTGACTGCCGCTGGTCGGGGGCGGCAAGGCCGACGAAGGTGCCTGGAAAGGCGCGACAGCGTGCTTCATGGCATGACTCCCATCGCACACGCTTCATGAAATCAGCATTACCGATCCAGACTTCCCGGCATTGATATAGGTCAGACAGCAACCGGACATTCATCGGCCATTTTGTGCACCGACTATTGATAAAACTCAAATGCTCGACTGCATTCAGGCGTAGGAATGATTGAAGAGGCGGTACAGGCCCGCGACGTCGAATGGATCGAAAACAACCCCGTGCGAGCCCTGCCCTGACAGTCGACGTGATGCCGCGCCGCATCGCACGTCGGGCAATCCACCCTTAGGGGGATGACGTTCATGAACACACCTTCCCAAAACATGCTGAACCAGCTGTATGGCACGCATACCCACATTGACGAAGCCTCCATCGTCCCGCTCTTGCGCCAATACGCCGAACCCCTGCCGGAACTGAATTCACCGGCCTTTGGCGAAATGTTCGACCGCTTCGCCGATGCGCGCGTGGTGATGATCGGTGAAGCCAGCCATGGCACCAGTGACTTCTATCGGACCCGGGCGGCGATTACCCAACGGCTGATCGAGCAACACGGATTCAATATCGTGGCCGTTGAGGCAGACTGGCCGGACGCGGGTCATGTAGACCGTTATGTCAGAGGGTTGGCGCGCTCGGCCTGGACGCGGCACATTTTCAGCCGGTTCCCGACCTGGATGTGGCGCAACACCGATGTGAGAGCGTTCACCCATTGGCTGCATCAGTACAACCACCAACACGCACCTGAACAGCGCGTCGAGTTTCGCGGTCTGGACGTTTACAGTTTGCGCAACTCCATCCATGAGGTGCTGAGCTATCTGGACCGTGCCGACCCGCAACTGGCACACGAAGCACGGCGTCGCTATGGCTGTTTGACCCCGTGGCAGGATGATCCTGCGCTGTACGGCCACTTCGTCGAACGCGACGGCATAATGCCCTGCGAGCATGCGGTGGTCGAACAACTCAATGCCATGCTGGCCGAGCAACTGGCCGGGGATATCAAGGATGATGAAGCGTTCTTCGATGCGACCCAGAACGCCCGGGTCATCCAGGCGGCGGAACAATATTACCGAGCGATTTATCGAGGTTCGACAGCCTCCTGGAACCTGCGCGACAGGCACATGTTCGACACGTTACGTGCGTTGCTCGAACACCGCGGTCCGCAAGCCAAGGCCGTGGTGTGGGCGCACAACTCCCATATCGGCAATGCGGCCGCGACAGAGATGGGTTGGAAAGGTCAGTTCAATATCGGTCAACTGTGCCGCAATGCCTATGGGCGCGATGTGGTTCTGATCGGCATGAGCACCGACCGTGGCCAAGTGGCCGCGGCTGACGACTGGGATTGCGAGATGCTCATCAAGGACATCCGGCCGTCCCGGCCAGACAGTTGGGAGCGCAAGTTCCTCGACGCCGGCGTCCCGGCTTCATTGACCGACTGGCGGGATCCACAGCGAAAAGAGCTGCGGCGGGCCCTGTCCAAACCGCTGCTGGAACGGGCCATCGGTGTGATTTATCGACCCGCCAGCGAGCGCAGCAGCCACTACTTCGAGTCAGTGCTGACCGAACAATTCGACGCCATGGTCTGGATTGAACAGACGCAACCGGTAACCGCGTTGCCCCTGCCAAAAAGCCAGGCGCTGGAACCGGAAGACGAAACCTTTCCATTCGGCATATGACAGGCATCGGACGGTGGTCGTCTGCGTGGGATGACTACCGTCACAAATACTGCTCGAACCAGTCGCCGGCCAGTCTGGCGACTTCTTCGAGGGTTCCTGCTTCCTCAAAAAGATGTGTCGCGCCCGCCACCACTTCCAGCCGCTGTTCGCACTGCAGGGCGCGACTGCTTTGCACATTGAGATTGAGCACCACCGGATCCAGCTCACCGACAATCTGCAAGGTCGGCGCCTTCACGCGGGACAACGCCGCTCCGGCGAGGTCGGTCCGCCCTCCCCGGCTCACCACCGCATGCACCACGTCCGCCCGCTCGGCCGCTGCCAATAGTGCCGCCGCAGCACCGGTGCTTGCGCCGAACAATCCCATCGGTAGCGGTTGCAGTTCGGCGTCCCGACCAATCCAGTCGATCACCTTCACCAGTCGGTTGGACAGCAGCGCAATATTGAAACGCAATTCCCGGGTCTGGTTATCCAGGTATTGCTCTGGCTCTGTGAGCAGATCGAACAGCAACGTGCCCAACCCCCGCTGAGCCAGAGACAGCGCAACTTGTTGATTACGCGGGCTTGAACGACCACTGCCGCTGCCATGAACGAACACCACCAGGCCGCCAGCGTGCGCCGGCAGACGCAGGTCGGCAGACAGCTCCACGTTCCCCAGGTCCAGTTTTCGATAGCGAAGCTCAAACATCGGAGTTCTCCTGACCGGAAGCACTCGTATCGGATTCTCTGCGCCAGGCCCGATGCAAAAGATCGATGACTTCTTCGTCCGAGGTCTGGGAAAAATTCAAATACCAATTGCCGATCGACATCAGCCATTCGGGGGTGAGCGGGCAGATCACCTCATCGACTTCGCTAAACAGCGCCTCTACCGTCTCCGGTGGCGCCACCGGCACGGCGACGACAATACGCGACGGTGCTTGCAAGCGCGCCGCCTGGACCGCTGCCATCATTGAGGCCCCGGTCGCCAGGCCATCGTCGACCAGAATCACCACCTGATCCTTGAGCGCCAAGGGGGCACGCGAGCCCCGGTACAAGCGCTCGCGACGCAACAGCTCCTGGGTTTCCCGTGCCACCACGTTATCGAGCGTGCGCTGATCGATACGGTTCGCCCGCAGCGTGTCGTCATTGACGATCTGGATACCGCCACTGGCAATCGCGCCCATGGCGAACTCCTGATGGAATGGCACCCCGAGCTTGCGGACCAGCATCAGGTCCAGGCGAACCTCCAGGGCCGTGGCAATTTCATAGGCAACCGGCACGCCGCCACGGGGCAAGGCGAGAACGATGACATCGGGTCGATGAGCGTATTTGAGCAGCGGCTCCACCAGCCTTCGACCGGCATCAACCCGGTCACGCAGGAGGGTTTGCGTTGAGGGACCATGAATCACTTGAAAACCTCCCCAGGCGATCACACCTGTCGGTTCGTATCACACAGCCTTGACCTCTCCACGTCCTTGCGGGATCAAGCATCAGTTTTCATTAAAAGTCCTCCGCTGGAGTCTCCTTGTCGTTGATTTTTATCAAGCTCGCGCGCAAGGCCAACCCTGTCCGCGCAAGGGCCCGGGCATTTCATTTCGCCGTTGTTGATCAATATCAATCAGGCTGGGGCCCAATGGATTACGTTGCCAATAGTGGACAGCGCCGCCCCGCAGCGGCGCTCTATGGGAGACTGTCATGCCGACCTTATTTGCGAGCCCGCGATTGCGCCTGTACGACAGCGATGAACTCGATTCGGTGCTGCAGGCAATGGCGCGCCAGGCCGCTGCACTGTTGCCATCCACTCAAGTGGCACTGATTGGCATCCAGCGCCGCGGCGAACCTCTGGCGCAGCGTTTACAACAGCATCTGTCACATCAGACCGGCCAGCCAGAACTGCCGCTCTACCCCTTGAAGGTCAAGCGCTATGCCGATGACCTCAAAGTGCTGCATGCCCACACCGAACTGACCGAAAACCCGCTGCTGGGCGAGCTGGACCTTGCCAGCACCACCCTGCTCGTTGTCGACGATGTGCTGTTCGAAGGCCATTCACTCCTGCGTACCTGCGCGTATCTGGCGCAACTCGGTGCTCGTCGGGTCTACACGGCCGTATTGGTCGACCGGCACGTCTGCCAGCAGCCGATCCATGCCGATATCGTCGGCGTGCATCTGCAAGTGGCCGCCACTGACATCGTCGAATGCAACGTGCCCCCTTACGAAAAGGAGTTCTGTATTGAAGTCTGGCGGCATGGCGCCGCGCGATGACGGCGCGACATGCGTAATCGAACAGTGAGTAGCGCTTACTGTTTACTTTTTTCGTCCTGGTCGCCTTCCATCATTCGTGGTCTGAACATGTGCATCGGCATCTGCCAACGGTCATTGCCGTAGAGCCGGTGATGCACCACCGTCCAGAACAGATCGAAAATGGTTTTCTGCTCAGCATCCAAAACCTCGTAGAAAGTTTTGGTACGCACCAGCGCAGCATCCATGCGCTCCAGATGCGCCTCCATCCACTTGGTTTGCTTGCGCAAACGCTCTATCTCTCTGGCCATTCTTTCGGGGGTCGTTTCATTCATCGACGCCCTCTTCATGCTCACGCTTTCATCACGTTCGGCCTTGGCCTTTTCCTGATGCTGATTGGCGTCCGCCATGACCCCCGTGGCCCAGGTATCCCAGGCAGCCATTTGTTCCGGCTTGAGATTGAGCTTGCCTTTGAGATCGTCCAGGGTCTGTTGCGTGTATTTGACCCAATCGAAATCCTGAAAACGATGATACATGCCACCTTGCGCAGCAGACGTCGGCGGGTTGGCGAAGACGCTGGTAGAGGGCACCAGCAACAGGCTTGCCGCCATTAACATGCATTGGCCGATCAGGCTTGATCTGTTCATTTCAGTTCATCTCGATACCGTGGGTTGATTCGAGAATAGGAGTCGGCCTGGGGGCGTATCTGATCCACATCAGAAAACAGGCAGACCTCCGGGCAAGTGGATAAACGGTCGAGCTACCCCGTAAGAGGAGCGGCCAACAATCGTTATCCACGGTGCTGTCACCCAATCCAGCGGATCACGGGTTCATTCCGGGGCACGGGCGCGGGGGCAGATTTCGGGTGACCCACGATGATCGGTGCCACTGGCGTCCACTCGGTGGGAAGGCCAAGTGCATGCTTTCCTTGCGCAGTACCGAGAAACCCCTGGGCAAAACCGATCCAGCAACTACCCAGCCCTTCAGCGTAGGCCGCGAGCATCAGGTTCTCGGCAGCCAGTGCGCAGTCTTCGACGACCCACTGACCCGGCGCGGTTCCCGAAATCAGGATGAGTACCGGCGCGTGGTAGAAGATTTGATAGTTCTCATCATCGAGCAACGTATGGAAGTGCTCGGGCTGGGCCTCGGGGGGTATCGTCGCCAACAGGTGAGCCTTCGCTTCGCGCGAGACCCGATCCAGCAGGCTCTGGTCGCGTATGACGGTAAACGTCCACGGTTGTTGGTTCATCGCGCTGGGCGCCTGCGCAGCGGCACTGATCAAACGACGAATGATGTCTTCATCAACCGCTTCTGTCGTGTACTCCCGTGTCGAGCGACGGCCCAAGATCGCCTTATTGATGTTCATGGGGGGCATACCTCAAAAGAGTGTCATATCCTTTATAAAGTCATCCGCCCACGAGGGCTTGCTGTTGATCTAAATCAAATCAAGGCACAACCGGCCTCCCGTTTTGTCTGACGACTCGCCCCCCTCGGAGCGGACCACATTGCGCGAAATTGATCTGCACCAGATAGACGATGAACGCTCAATACACACTGCAAGCGTCTGGCTCGCGCAGGAGCGCTGACATGTGCGGGAAAATCATGGCGTGTATCGGTGGGAGTGTCGCGTTCCGGCTGCTGATCCGCATCATGCTGACAAGCGTCTGCGCACTGGCCTGGAGCACGGGTGGCGCCGCACAGAGCGCCGCACAGAACGTCGAACCACGCGTCACGATCCTCGTTTACCACCGTTTCTCGGACACGGCGGACGACTCGATGACCGTGCGCATGAGCACCTTCGAAACCCAGTTGCGCGTCCTGCGCGAGCACGGTTATCACATTGTGTCGCTGCGCGAGGTGGTCGACTGGCTGCGCAATCCCGACGCGACATTAGCGTCAAAGCCGGTGGCGATCACCGTCGACGACGGGCACCGTTCGGTCTTCGACAAACTGCTGCCCATCATCCAGCGCGAACGCTTTCCGGTGACCCTGTTTATCTATCCATCGGCCATCTCCAACGCGTCCTATGCGCTGACCTGGGAGCAGTTGCGAACCCTGAAGCAGACCGGGCTCATCGACATCCAGTCGCATACGTACTGGCATCCCAATTTCAACGTCGAGCGCAGGCACCGCACGCCGGCGGATTTCCAGCAATTCGTCCGAACCCAACTGCAAAAATCACGTCAACGCATCGAGTCGCAAACCGGTGCGCAGCAGGTCGACATGCTCGCGTGGCCGTTCGGTATCTATGACGACGAGTTGATCGCACTCGCCTCCGACGAGGGTTACGCAGTGGCCTTCACACTAGACGCGCGCAAGGCCGACCGGCACGCACGACTGCTCGCCCTGCCGCGCTTTCTGATGAGTGATGCCTACGGCGCACACGCGTTCGCGCAGTTGCTCGGTGAACCGGACACTCAGCCGACCGCGGGGAACCCGCGATGACCGTTATCCGCGCATTGAGGCGCTATGCGATCCCGGCGCTATTCGTCGTCACGGCCCTGCTGACCGGGCGAAGCGCACTGGCCGTCACCGGTGTCGTGCTCGACTCGAGTACGCAGGACCCGCTCGCCGACGCAATCGTCACGACATCGGCCGGCGTGATGCGTACCGACGAAAACGGGCGGTTCGAGACGGCCGAGGCGGTCGAGAGTGTCGCCGCCCGCGCCCCTGGGTATTTGCGCACCGAGGCCAAAGTGAGCGACGAAACGCCTGTGACGCTCGCCCTGACCCCGTTCCGCCCCAAAGCGGTCTATCTGTCGGTGTTCGGCGTGACCAGTTCGACCCTGCGCAACAACGCTGTCAGCCTTGCTGAAAACACCGAGATCAATGCATTGGTGATCGACGTCAAGGGTGACCGTGGCCTGACGCCCTATCGCAGTGCGGCGCGCGAGGCGATCGGCGCAACGGCCCACTTGACCACACGGGCACCTCAGATGCGCGACTTTCCGGCGCTGCTTGCCAAGCTACGCGCGCAACACCCGTACCTGATCGCGCGCATCGTGGTGTTCAAGGACGATCCATTGGCCAGTGCGCATCCAGAGTGGAGCGTGCACACCGCTGACGGCCAGCCGTGGCGGGATCTCGAAAAGCTGCAATGGATGGATCCGTTTTCGCACGAGGTCTGGCAGCACAATCTCGATGTCGCCGAGGAGGCCGCGCAGATGGGTTTCGACGAGATCCAGTTCGACTATGTGCGTTTTCCCGACAAGAGCGGGCTACGCTTTGCCCTCCCCAACAACCGCGCCAACCGGACCGCGGCGATCATCGGTTTTCTGCAGGCCGCACGCGCACGACTCGCCCCCTACAATGTATTTGTCTCCGCGGACATCTTCGGCTACGTCTGCTGGAACCTCGACGATACGGCGATCGGCCAGCAAATCGAACTGCTGGGCGCGGAGCTCGACTACATTTCGCCAATGCTGTACCCGTCCGGTTTCACATGGGGGCTGCCGGGCTTTACCAACCCGACAGCCGACCCCGGCCAGATTGTCAGGCGTACCCTGGCGGAGGCGATGAAGCGCACCCACCTGCCGGGCGTGCGCTTTCGTCCCTGGTTGCAGGCCTTTCGTGACTATGCCTTCGATCGTCGCCCGTTTGACGCGGCCGCGATCAGTGCTCAGGTTCACGCCGCCGACGCAGCCGGCACCGATGGATGGATGTTATGGAACCCACGCAATCACTACGAGGCCGCCGATTTGCCACAGCGCTGAAGCGCTGGGCGATGCTGCTTGGCCTGGCGATGGCGGCGCACATTGCATGCGCCGCTGATCTCGATGCGACGACGCGCCTGCAAGCCGCACAAATCGTCGAGGGCCAGATCGCCACCGGACGCGTTCCAGGGGCTGTCGTCCTGATCGGTGATTCCACGCATGTGTTCTATCGCCAGGCCTTCGGACAACGCACGACGACGCCCCCCCGCGAGCCGATGACGCTGGACACCGAGTTCGATCTGGCATCGCTGACCAAAGTCATCGCGACGACCACGGCTATCCTGCAACTGGCCGAAACGGGCCGCATCAACCTGGACGCCCCCGTTGCACGGTATTGGCCGGCCTTTGGGGCGCACGGCAAAGAGGCGGTGAAGGTGCGTGAACTGCTTGCACACACGTCCGGGCTGCGCCCAGATTTGCCTGGGCGGCCACCCGGTGCGGGCCGCAAAGGTGTGTTGAGCGCCATCGCGGCGCAGCGGCTGCGCAACGCGCCGGGTGCCCAAGTCATTTACAGTGACCTGAATTTCGTGGTGCTCGGCGAACTGGTCGAACGCATCACCCACAGCTCGCTCGACGCCTATTGCCAGGCTCACATCTTCGGGCCGCTGGGCATGCGCGACACGGTTTTTCTGCCGGATACCCTGCGAGCGATACGCAGCGCACCGACACTCGCCACCAAGGCTGGTACGCTCCGGGGGCGCGTACACGATCCGACGGCGCAATGGATGGACGGTGTATCCGGTAACGCCGGGCTGTTTTCCACGGCGGACGACCTTGCGCGTTTCGCGCAGATGGTGCTGAACCAGGGACGCGCAGGCAGCCGGCAGATTCTGCGGCCAGCGAGCATCGCCGCCCTCACGAGCGCCGCTTCGCCGCTCGACAGCGTGCCGTGGCGCGGCCTCGGCTGGGAACTGGCCGCACCGTTCGTATCGAACCATGATCGTCTGCCGCCGATTGGCGTCATCGGCCATACCGGATACACCGGCACGGGGCTGTGGATTGATCTGGTGACCCGCCAATTCATCGTCATCCTGAGCAACCGGGTGTATCCCGATGACCGCGGTGACGCTCGCCCGCTTCGTGCGCAATTGCTTGCACTGATGGCCAGTCGCGGGGCACCTGCGAACAGCGCGCAAATCGGCCGGTTGCTGCCCTCAGCGTTGCCGGCGCTGCGTGCCGCCGATCGCCTGCCCACCTCGACGGGCCCGGTGCAGACAGGCATTGATGTGCTTGAGGCACAGCAGTTTGCCCCGCTCGCCGGCCTGCGCGTGGGCTTGATCACCAATCGCAGCGGATTCGATGCCAAAGGCCGACGCACCGTCGACGTCCTCGCCCATGCGCCAGGCGTCAGACTGGTGGCGCTGTTTTCGCCCGAGCATGGGCTGAACATCGACGTGGACGAACGAGTCGGCGACACTCGCGACCCGGCGACGGGCCTCACCGTGCACAGTCTCTACGGCGCAACGCAGCGCTTCCCGGCCGGTTCGCTCAAAGGGCTGGATGCGCTGATCTTCGATATTCAGGACGCCGGCGTGCGCTTCTTCACCTATGAGACGACACTCGGCTACGCACTCGAAGCCGCCGCGGCGCAAGGCATTGCGCTGTTCGTGCTGGACCGGCCCGACCCGCTCGGCGCACAACGTTTCGGCGGCCCGGTGATGGACAGTCGCCGTGAATCGTTTACCGGCTATTTCCCTGCACCGCTGCAGCCCGGCATGACCGTCGGCGAGCTGGCGCGTCTATTCAATCGCAACAAGCACATTAGTGCGGATCTGCGCGTTGTGCCGATGCAGGGATACCGGCGCACGATGACCTTTGCCGACACCGGGTTGGGATGGGTGCCGCTCTCGCCAAACCTGCGCACGCTCTCCCAGCTGGACCTGTACCCGGATGTCGGTTTGCTCGAAGGCGCGAATCTGAGTGTGGGGCGCGGCACACCGCACCCGTTCGAGTGGGTCGGCGCGCCGTGGATCGACGCGCCCCGGCTCGCAACCGCGCTGAATGCGTTTGACGTCGGCGCGCATTTCGAGCCGGTCGACTTCGTCCCCACCGAATCAAACTGGCACGGTCGGCTCTGTCATGGTGTGAGCATCACCCGCCTTTCAATGCCTGCGCAACGCCCTGTAGCCAGCCTTGGACTGACCCTGCTCGCCACCTTGCACACGCTCTATCCCCACCTACTCGACCTGGCGGCGACCCGTGATTCAATCGGCTCGCAAAGCGTGTGGCAGGCGATTCGCGATGGCGCGACACCTGACGCGGCGCAGGCGCTCGACACGGTGCCGCTTGCGCGCTTCGCGCGGCTACGGCAGGAGAACTTGCTGTATTGACCTGCCCGGCAGCGTCATCGACTACCTATCGATGGCGCCTGTCCGCCGGTTTTTTTCTTTTGCATCAAATAGGCGACGAGCTTGTCCAGGGTGTCCACCTGTTGGTAATCGATTTCAGGAATGACCACCCCCAGGCTCCGATTCAGGGCCTCGATGAGGCGAAGCCAATCCATGGAGTCCAGATCAACCTCCTCGCGTAGCGGGCGGTCAGCGGGTAATTGCTCGGGGTCGACTTCAGGAGCGATGCTCTTCAACGCGTTCAACACCTGATTACGTACCGATAGCGGGTCCATGGGCTCACCCTCACAAGTTCTCTGGGGTTTGTAACAAACGACGGACTTCCCCCAGAAAGCGTGCGCCGTAGTGACCATCGCTGACCCGATGATCGGCTGACAAGCTGCTGACGACGGTGGGCATCACACACAACTGGCCATCTTTGACCCAGGGCCGATCTCCGATACGGCCGAAACCGACCAGGGCAACCTGGGGCGGGTAGATCACCCCCAGTACGCTGTCTACGCCCTGATCGCCGAGCTGGGTGACCGTGATGCCGGCGCCACCCAGTTCGGAGCTGCGCAGAGAACCGCTGCGGGCGCGCTCCACCAGGCTGGACAGTTCACTCATCAAATCGGTCAAGGACGTGTCGGCCACATGCCGCAGGACCGGGGCGACCAACCCGCCCTGGCGCAAGGTAATTGCCACGCCAAGGTCTGTATCGGCCGCCGGTTTAAAGCCGTTGTCCTGCCAGGAACCGTTGAGTTGTGGATAGTCGCGCAAGGCCAACGCCACCGCTTTGAGCAACAAGACACCGGGTAACAGACGCTCCGGCAGTGGGCTTTGCGCGTTGTGTGCCTGCAGCCAGGCCATGGCCTTATCCAGGGCGATGGTTTCGCTCAGGTAGTAATGGGGAATCTCGCGTTTTGAACGACTCATCGCCGCCGCGATCGTACGACGCATGGCCTGGTTACGGTCGGGCTCCGGCGCCACACGGGCGGCGGCTTCGACATCTTCCAGGGTCACCACGCCGTGTGGACCATGGCCCTGCAACTGACTGGCATCGAGCCCCAGTTCGGCCGCGCGCTTGCGCGCTGCGGGGGAAATCTTCGGCCGCTGCGCAGAAAGGTTTTCCACCTCACGCGGCACAGGCGCGGGCGTTGCTGTCCGTCGCACGCTCTGCGGACTTTCACCCGGTTCCAGCAACTGCGCGATGGCGGTACCGACAGGCACTTTGGCGCCGACATCGATCAGCAGTTGCAACACCGTGCCATCGTGCCAACACTCCACATCGATAGCAGCCTTGGCCGTATCGACGACGGCAATCACCTGACCACGCTTGACCGCATCACCGGGATGGACTTTCCATTCCAGCAACGTGCCTTCATCCATATCGGCTCCCAGCGATGGCAATTTGAATTCGATCATGGTTGCCCCTCCTGGCCCGAAACCTGGACGCGGTAAATGCCTGTCATCACGTTGCAGTCCCCTCGCACAGCTCATGCGCGGCGGCGACGATCGTCGACACTTGAGGCAGTGCGGCTTCTTCAAGATGCCGGGGATAAGGCATCGGCACTTCGGCGCTGCACACCCGCGCCGGTGGTGCATCCAGTTCGAAAAAGCCCTGTTCGACGATCCGCGTGATGATTTCCGCCGCCAGGCTGCCGCTGCGCCAGCCTTCATCGACGACGAGGGCGCGGCGGGTTTTGCAAACCGACGTCATGATTGTGCTGTCATCCAGAGGGCGCAGAACCCGCAGGTCGATGACTTCACAATCAATCCCCTCCCCGGCCAGTTGCTCAGCCGCCGTCAGGGCTTTGCCGAGGGTGCCGCCATACGTAATCAGGGTCAGGTCCTTGCCGACTCGGCGGACCTTGGCGGCACTGATATCCAGCGCCTTCCAGTCGCCGGTATCACCCTCCATGTTGTAGAGCTGGGCGTGTTCGAAAATCAGCACCGGGTCCGGATCCAGCAGCGCAGGCCAGAGCATGCCGCGTGCATCCTCGACGGTCGCCGGGGCGAGAATTTTCAGCCCTGGGATATGCGCATACCAGCCTTCGAGGCTGTGAGAGTGTTGCGCCGCAAGCTGACGTCCCGCGCCCGTCGCCATGCGCACCACCAGGGGAACCGAGAATTGGCCGCCGGACATATGCCGCAGGGCAGCAGCCGTGTTCATCAGAGGATCGAGGGCGAGCAGGCTGAAATTCACGGTCATGATTTCTACAATCGGCCGCATGCCCCCCAGCGCCGCCCCGATACCGGCCCCCACGAAGCCCAACTCGGACAACGGCGCATCTCGAATGCGTTCCGGGCCGAATGCTTCAAGCAGCCCCAAAGAGACGGCATAGCTGCCACCGTAACGGCCGACGTCTTCGCCCATCAGAAACACCCGAGGGTCCCGTTGCAACGCTTCACGCAGGGCCTCGCGCAACGCATCGCGGTAGGTCATGCGAGTGCTCATGGCGCGGCCCTCGGGGTGTAGACATCGCGAGACAGATCCTCCAGCGGTTCCAGGCTGGCGCTTTCGGCATAAGCGATGGCGGCCTCCACTTCAGCGTCCACCTGGGCCAGAATCGCCAGAAAACCGGGTTCGTCCAACAGGCCTTCGGCCTTGAGCCGGGCACTGTAGGTGTGAATCGGCCCACGGGTCTTCCACTGCTCCACCTCGGCCTTGTCGCGATACAGCTGCGGGTCGAACATCGAGTGGGCGCGAAACCGATAGGTACGAAACTCCAGGAAAAAAGGCCCGCTCCCTTGCCGGATGTGTTCAACCGCCTCACGGGTGGCTTCGTACACCGCGACCACATCCATGCCATCGACAGACCGGGTCTGGACCTTGTACGCCGAGGCTTTGGCACACAGGTCGGTTTGCGATTGCGAACGCTCCAGGGCCGTGCCCATGGCATAGAGGTTGTTCTCGCAACAAAACAGCATCGGCAACTGCCACAAGGCGGCCAGGTTGATCGACTCGTGAAACGCTCCCTCGGCCATGGCACCTTCACCAAAAAAGCACGCGGAGAGCCGCGATCCACCCTGCATACGCTCGGCCAGCGCCAGGCCGACGGTGAGTGGCAAGCCGCCGGCGACGATGGCATTGCCGCCGAAGAAACGTGTACCGGCATCGAACAAGTGCATCGAACCGCCACGCCCTCGCGAGCAGCCTTCCTGACGCCCGTACATCTCGGCCATGATGGTCTTCATGGGCACTCCCTTGATCAGGGCATGGCCATGTTCGCGATACGTCGCGACCACCGCATCGTCGGCTGCCAGCGCATGCAGAGCGCCGACCGCCACCGCTTCTTCACCGATGTACAGGTGCAGGAAGCCACGGATCTTGCCCTCTCCATACAGCTCGCCGGCGCGCTCCTCAAGGCGACGGATGCGCACCATGTCCCGCAGCAAATCGAGAGCAAAGTCTTTGGGCAACGATTGAAGACTCATGACGGATTCTCCAGGCTGGAAGTATCGCCCTCCGGCAAACCCAGCTCCCGAGCCTTGAGCAGACGTCGCATGAGCTTTCCGCTGCGGGTGTGCGGCAGTGCCTGGATGAATGCCAGTTCCTTTGGCGCGACCACGGCACCGAGACGCTTGCGTCCATGGCCCAGCAATTCATCGTGCAGGGCCGGGCTGGCGGTGAATCCGCTCTTGAGCGAAACAAACGCCTTCACGGTTTCACCCAGCAGAGGATCGGGCTTGCCAATCACGGCAGCCTCGGCCACCGCCGGATGTTCCATCAGTGAGCTTTCTACCTCGAACGGGCCGATAAGGTGCCCGGCCGACTTGATGACATCGTCGCCGCGGCTAACGAACCAGTAATAACCGTCGGCATCGCGACGCACCAGATCGCCACTGAGGTACCACTCACCGACGAAGCTCTGTCGATAGCGCTCCTCTTGCCCCAGATAAGTACGGAACATGGCGGGCCACGGTCGTTTCAGAGCCAGTTCACCGACTTCATTTGCCTCGAGAAACACCAGCGAACCGTCCGCCTTGCGCTCGACGATGGCCGCCTCGACACCGGGCAACGGTTTGCCCATGGAGCCCGGTTTAATGGCCATCGAGACCGTGTTGGCAATCATGATTCCGCCGGTTTCGGTCTGCCACCAGTTGTCGTGGATCGGCAGCCCCAACACCTCTTTGCCCCACCAGACAGCCTCGGCATTGAGCGGCTCGCCGACACTGGCAATAAACCGCAGGCAGGGAAAGTGATGGCGGCGCGCCAAGGCGTCACCGGCTTTCATCAAGAGGCGAATGGCCGTCGGTGCCGTGTACCAGACCGTCACCTGTTGCTCTTCGAGAATCCTGTACCAGCGTTCGGCATCGAATTCGTTGCCCTCGACCACGCTGGTCACCCCCATCAGCAGCGGCGCGAAAATCCCGTATGAAGTCCCCGTGACCCAGCCCGGATCGGCGCTGCACCAGTAAATATCTTCAGGGTGTAAATCCAGGGCGTATTTGGCGGTGACCCTGTGCGTCAGCGCGGCGCCGTGCACATGCAACACGCCTTTGGGGGTGCCGGTCGTGCCGCTGGTGAAGTGTAAAAGTGCGGGGCTGTCGACCGTTGTCCGGGCGATGTCAAAATCGTCAGCGGCTTCGGCCAGCAATCGATGCACGCTGAGGGTACCCTCAACGGCGTTCGTATTCCCACCCTCGGCGTCATACAGCAGCACATGCTTGAGTGCCGGCAAATGCTCACGAACCGCCGCGATCTTGCGTCGATAAAGAGTTTCGCTGGTCAACAGCACGCTGCCTTCACCAAGACGCATCCGGGTTTCGATGGGCTCGGGGCCGAACGCGCAGAATAACGGCGAAACCACGCAACCGAGCTTCAAGCCACCGAGCACGCCCAGATACAGCTCCAGCCCTTGGCCACAGAGCACAAACAAGCGTTCGCCGGGGGCCACGCCCAACGTTTTCAGCACATTGGCAAAGCGGTTGGTCAGCGTACTCAGTTGTCCGTAGCTGATGTCGCGGTGCCCGCCATGGCGATCGAGTATGCGCAACGCAGTATGTTCACGCGCCCCTCCCATCGCATGCCGATCCACCGCCTCATAGGCGAGGTTCATGCCGCCCCCTGGCAACCCGGCCAATTCGAGCGCTTGAGCCTGCCATGAAAAGGCTGCGCGGGCTTGCTCGCTGTCCAGCCAATTGGGCTTTGTCGGCAAACGGGTGAGTTGCTTTTTGATCATCGGCAAATGCATGGGCTTCACCTCAACGGCTGTTCATCACAACTCGTCACCCAGGGGTGTGATCAACCGTGAACGGGACTGTCCCTAGACCGCCAGGACGCTGCATGGCACCTGATACAGAATATGTTCGGTCGTGCTGCCCACCAGTTTGTTCAATCCATGGGACTGGACTCTGCCCATCACGATCACGTCCACCTGATTTGCCTCGGCAAACTCACTCAGCGCCGAGACCGGGTGCCCCAGAATGAAATGCCGACGGTCAGAGGCCACACCGTACCGACCGGCCAGCGCCAGGAACGATTTTTCCAGTTCCCTGCGCAGCTGCTTGGTCAGCTGCGACAGAGTCAGGCCACCGCCGCCCATATCGCCCAGATAGTCTGTCGTGTCGCAGGCGTACAGCAAGTGCAACTCGGCATTGCACTGCAGCGCAAGGCCATTGGCCTGCTGGATGATCCGGTCATTCAACTCTTTGTCGGCATCGGTACCCGAAGCGTCAACGGCGGCCACGATCTTGTGCGGCAAGGTATGGCCACCGCCGCCCACCAGATAGACCGGCACCGGGCAGTGGCGCAGCAAGTGCCAATCCAGCGGGGTGAAGAACGCGCGCTTGAGCGCCGATTCATGCTGAACCTCCTTGATCAACAGGTCGGGCTGCATTTCCGTGACGTGATCCAGAATGTCCTGCTGCAGGTCATCGGCCCAGGCCACTTCTGCCGTCACCTCGATCCCCAGGCCACGGATATTTTTTGCCTGATACTTCAACCAGTCGCGGTGGTCCTGCAAGTAGGTCTCCCGCGCCGTTTCCCGCACGCCCTCTTCAAGCAGCGACAGAATATCCAACGACTTTATCAAGGCAGCGATATGCAAACGTGCCCCGCTGGCCTTGGCCAGGGCCGCCGCATGTTGTATCGCAGGAGACTGGCGCAGGGCCGGGTTGATGATCAATAACAACCGTTGATACTGGCTCATGATCTGACTCCAGGCAGGTGGGCTTCAACGCGTCATGGCCTGTTGCGAGGGCGCGGTCGGTGCGCCCTCGCTGGACCAGGCACCAGCGTCAACCCAGAGTCCTCCGTTGGAATCGCTTTGGCGTTGATATAAATCAAATACCTTCGCCGGGCAGGCTACCGGCAGCAGCCCTCCATCATGAGTCGCTCTTGCTGATGGTTTTCAACCATTCCTGGTGGGCTTGACGGTATTTGTCATCCGCCAGTTTTTTCGCTGCAGAAAATCGCTGTATCGTCTGGGTCGAAACAGGCTCACTCAACAACGCATAGGCTTGTTTACTCAGTTGGTCGGCCTCAGCAAAGAGCACCGAACATCGATTGATTGATTCAGAACAGGCAGAAAATTGTGTCGTTGAATCATTGGCGATCATGGTCGTACTCCTCCCGCAAGTACCAGTAAACGATCCCGACCTCCTGTCACTTGTTCAAGTTCGTAGCGTCGAGTACACCCTCGCCCGGTTCTACTCGTCACGCGTCCAGTCGATGTTCACCCCGAACTCATCATCGCTGTACTGATAATCGGCGTGCCCTTTGAAGGCCGCTTTCAGTGCATGACCCAGGCGGTTCGCGAGATGGATGCCCGTGGTGGTTACAACCAGCGCGCCTTCGGAGTCGGCCAGGCTGATGATGCGCTCCAGGGCATGCTCCGCTTTTTCGTTTTTCTCGGTGTTTTCGATCAGGTTGATGATCTCGCTTCGATGCGCGGCCAAGAAGCTGCCCGATAGCGTGAGCGTACCCGCCGGCTTGTTGTCATTGGTACGCTGACAGGCTGGACAGGTCACTGATTGCGCATCATGAACCACCGTGTTTTCAGGAACTTTCCAGGTCCAGTTACCTGCCTGGTAAGCGGCCCCACACTGCGGGCAGACGGCAGAGCCTTCGATTTTCGGCAAGCAATAAGGATCATGGGCCGGTGTTTTGAACAGCTGGTTTTTCTGACTCTGCTGAAACTTGTCCATGGTCTTTCCTCGCAAATGAGTTGGCTAAAAATCCCACGCGAACCGTGTTTTCAAATCGCCCCCCCTTCCCGTCCGGTCCACTGAAAACACGGTGGATTTGAAGATTTCATTTGGGCCCGGTTTGCTGCGGCGCAGGTTGATATTTGTCAATTCGGGCCAACAACCGACGGTCGATCATCCGAACGGTACGTACTGCGACTGCACGCCTGCCTATGTGACTTTGTTGATAAAAATCAACGCTGCACCTGCCATTTCATAGAAGCTGAAACAATGCAGAACTCTTCAGGAGAACAACCTGATGGCTCACACTAAAATCCTGTTTCGTGCTGGCGCTCGCGAGAAAATCCTCAGCGGAGCCACACAATTGGCGGACGCTGTCCGGGTGACTCTGGGACCGAAATCGAAATCGGTGTTGATCCAGAATAAATGGGGCAATCCGACGGTCTGCAACGATGGCGTGACAATTGCCAAACGGATCGACCTGCTGGACCCCGAGGAGAATCTGGGTGCGCAAATGCTGCGTCAGGCGGCGGAACGCACCGGCGAGGCCGTGGGGGACGGGACCAGCACATCGACGGTCCTGGCCCATGCAATCCTGGCTGACGGCATCCGCAACGTCGTCGCCGGTGCCAGTGCGATCGACCTCAAGCGCGGTATGGACCGGGGGCTTTCTCTGGTCATGCAATCACTGCTGGCGCAATCGCGCCCGGTCAGCACGCCCAAGGAAAAGGCCCAAGTGGCCACGCTTTCGGCCCATAACGACGCGGTCATCGGTCAACTGGTGGCCGACGCTCTGGAAAAGGTCGGCATTGAAGGCGTGGTCAGTGTCGAAGAGTCCAAGACCACCGAAACAGTGGTCGAGGTCATGGAAGGGATGCGTCTGGATCGTGGATATGTCTCGCCCTACTTCGTGACCGATACCGAGAAGATGCAGGCCGAACTCGACGATGCCTACCTGCTGCTCTGTGACCATAAGATCGGGGTGCTCAAAGACCTGCTGCCATTGCTGGAACTGATTGCCAAAAGTGGCCAGCCACTGGTCCTGATCGCCGACGACATAGAGGGTGAAGCGTTGACCACGCTGGTGGTCAACCAGATTAGGGGGGTATTGCGCGCAGTGGCGATCAAGGCGCCAGGCTTCGGTGATCGACGCAAGGAAATGCTTCAGGACATTGCCGTTCTGACCGGCGCAACCGTGATCTCCAATGAGCTGGGGATCAACCTCGAACAGGTGGAATTGAGCCAGTTGGGCCGGGCTCATCGCGTCGTGGTGCAAAAAGACAGCACCGCGCTGATTGGCGGCGCAGGTGCACGCGAGGCTATCGAGGCGCGCCTGCAACAGATCCGCGTGCAAATGGACAACACCACCAGCGATTACGACCGGGAAAAACTGCAGGAACGCCTGGCCAGGCTGTCTGGCGGCGTGGCGGTGATCCGCGTCGGCGCGCCTTCCGAAGCGGAAATGAAATCGCGCAAGGATGCACTCGACGACGCGATTTCCGCGACCCGGGCGGCGATCGCCGAAGGCATTGTTCCGGGGGGCGGTCTGGCCCTGCTCAAAGCCGTGCCGATGATTGCAGCCGAAGAAGCCAACCATGAGGGCGATGTCAAAACCGGCCTGCAGATTCTGCGCCGGGCTCTGGAAGCACCGGCCAGGTTCATCGCTGAAAACTCGGCGGTGGATGCCGGCGTGGTCATTGCCCGGATGCTCGCCGAACCGGGCAACGTGGGCTTCGATGCGGCAACCAATTGTTATGTGGACATGTACGAAGCCGGCATCATCGACCCGACCAAAGTGGTACGCATTGCCCTGGAAAATGCCGTGTCGGTCGCCAGTGTCCTGCTGCTCACCGAGGCGACCATGACGGATATTCCAGAAAAGGAATCGCCTGCCCAGCCACCGTTTCCTGAATGACCGGCACGAGGTGAGGTGATCCAGACCTGAGGTCTCTGTGCACATCATCCGGCGCCCTGCGCGAGGGAGAAGCTGAAGCAGGCTATCTTTATAAAACGGGTTGGCCGCGGGCTTACCGATATGCGTTCCCACTCTGAGCCAAGGCCATGAAAAAGAACGACCAGTGGAACCTGTCCTACTTGGCGATCGCTTTTATCGTCATGGGCCTCATGCAGGTCTTCTTTGTCGAGCGCCAGGCCGTGCAGCCCCTGCCCTACAGCCAGTTCATGCAATTGTTGAACGAGCAAAAAGTCAGTGACTTGCAGATCGACAAGGACCGGATCAGCGGCAAATTGGTGGAGCCCATCGACGGACGCGACCGGTTCTCCACGGTGCGGGTCGATCCGTCGCTGGCGACCGAACTCTCCCAATCGGGCGTCGGCTTTACCGGAGTCAACGAAAACACCTTTATGAACAGCCTGTTGGGCTGGTTGTTGCCGTTCATAATGATCATGGTGTTCTGGCATTTCCTGTTTCGCGGGATGGCGGACAAACAAGGCCTTGGCGGGTT
Source organism: Pseudomonas sp. KD5 (assembly GCF_012932895.1). NCBI lineage: Bacteria > Pseudomonadati > Pseudomonadota > Gammaproteobacteria > Pseudomonadales > Pseudomonadaceae > Pseudomonas > Pseudomonas sp. KD5. Next base: position 166,131 of record NZ_JDWJ01000009.1, read on the forward strand.
GATGAATGTCGGCAAGTCGCGGGCCAGGATCTTTGTCGAACGCGACACCGGAGTGACCTTCGCCGATGTCGCGGGCATTGACGAAGCCAAGGCCGAACTGGTGGAAATCGTCTCGTTCCTCAAGGACAAGGCCCGATACGCACGCCTGGGCGCGCACATTCCCAAGGGCACCTTGCTGGTCGGCCCGCCAGGCACCGGCAAGACACTGGTGGCCAAAGCCATCGCCGGTGAAGCCGGTGTGCCGTTTTTCTCGATTTCGGGGTCCGAATTTGTCGAAATGTTCGTCGGGGTCGGTGCGGCCAGGGTCCGTGACCTGTTCGAACAGGCCCGCCAGGCGTCGCCCTGCATCATCTTCATTGATGAACTCGATGCGCTGGGCAAGATGCGTGGCGTCGGCGTGTTAGGCGGCAATGACGAAAAAGAACAGACCCTGAACCAGTTACTGGCCGAACTGGACGGCTTCGATCCGCGTGAGGGCGTGGTATTGCTGGCTGCGACCAACCGGCCGGAGGTCCTTGATCCGGCGTTGTTGCGCGCCGGGCGCTTCGACCGGCAGATTCTGATCGACCGCCCCGATCGCAGAGGCCGGGAAGCGATCCTCAAGGTTCACCTCAAGAAAATCACCGTGGAACCAGGGCTCGATGGCGCACGTATCGCCGAAATCACCACCGGTTTCACCGGCGCCGACCTGGCCAACCTGGTGAACGAAGCGGCCATCGTCGCCACCCGCCGCGGCGCCGATGCCGTCAACCTGAATGACTTCACGGCCGCGGTAGAACGCCTTATCGCAGGGCTCGAACGCAAGAGCAACCTGCTCGATCCCGACGAGCGCCGGGTGGTGGCCTATCACGAGATGGGGCATGCCCTGGCCGCGAGCAGCCTGCCAGCCATGGACCCGGTGCATAAAGTGTCGATCGTGCCCCGGGCCATCGGCTCGCTGGGCTATACCTTGCAGCGACCGACCGAGGATCACTTCCTGATCAGTTGCCAGACACTCAAGGACCGGATTGTCGTGCTGATGGCCGGACGCGCCGCCGAGGACCTTGTCTACGGCCAGATCTCCACCGGAGCCGCCGACGATCTGGGCCGCGCGACCGATATCGCCCGGCAATTGATCACCCGCTTCGGCATGAGCCCTGAGCTCGGCCAGTCGGTGCTGGAAAAGCAAACCCCAACGTACCTGGGAGATCGCATGGCCACGATGGGCGAAAAGGATTATTCGGAACAGACCGCCCGGGAAATCGACCTGGGTATTCGCGCTCTGCTCGATGAAGCCTACCAGCGGGCCAAGGCGCTGCTTCAGAGTCGTCGGGCCGACTTGGATGAGGGTGCCCGTCTGTTGCTGGAAAAGGAAACCCTCACGCCCGAGGAGTTCCCGCCGCTGATGCCACTCAAGCCCACCCCGGCATTACCCGCACCGTGACGCACCGATCAATCGCCCGGATACGGCGCCCTGCCCCCATCGCTGAAGGATCATCATGTTCGCAGTCACGCTGATCAACACGTTGGTGGTGGTCATCACGGTGGTGATCCACTACGAATGCCTGCTGCGTCTGAACGATTGGCTGCCCAGGCTCAAACTCTGGAGCCGCTTCCGGATCGTCGTCGGGGTATTCGGCGCGATGGCGGCCCATGCGTTAGAGGTCTGGTGTTTCGCGCTGGTCTATTACCTGCTGATCCGCTCCAGCGAATGGGGCAGCCTGAGCGGCAATTTCGATGGTTCGTTCATGGACTGCGTGTACTTTTCCTTCACCACGTTCACGACCATCGGTTTCGGCGACATTTCACCCATGGGAAACCTCAAGTACCTGACCGGGTTGGAGGCACTGACAGGGCTGGTGCTGATTTCCTGGACCGCTTCGTTCCTGTTTCTGGAGATGCAGAAGTACTGGAAGAGCAAATAGCGCCGGGCGCCGTCCATCAGCCCTGATTGCCCGGCGCAGGCGTCCATTGCCACTCCATCACTTCGGGCATGTCCTGCCCGTGTTCGATGAGGTAAAGCTTGTGTTTCTCCATCGTCGCCCAGTAACGCGCCCGGGCGGTCTGGAGTTGATCGTGCAGCCGGGGCACGCGCTCGATGACATCCAGGGCCAACTGATACCGATCCAGATTATTGAGCACTGCCATGTCGAACGGCGTGGTGGTCGCCCCCTCGTCCTTGAAGCCGCGAACATGGAAGTTTTCATGATTGGTGCGCTTGTACAGCAGCCGGTGGATCAGCGCGGGGTAGCCGTGGAAGGCAAAGATCACCGGCCGGTCGACGGTAAACAATTCATCGAAGGCGCTGTCGGGCAAACCGTGGGGATGGTGGTACGACGGCTGCAGGACCATCAGGTCGACGACATTGACCACCCGCACCCGCAGATCCGGCACGTATTCGCGCAGCAAAGTGACCGCCGCCAGGGTTTCCAGGGTCGGAACGTCGCCGGCACAGGCCATCACCACGTCCGGATCGCTGTCATCGCGGCAGGCCCAGTCCCAGCGTCCGATACCGGCCTGGCAATGACGAATGGCGGCATCGATGTCCAGCCACTGCCACTCCGGTTGCTTGCCGGCCACGATCACGTTGATGTAGTTGCGGCTCCTGAGGCAGTGATCGGCCACTGACAGCAGGCAATTGGCATCGGGCGGCAGGTAGATCCGCACCACGTCCGCCGTTTTGTTCGCCACCAGGTCGATGAACCCCGGGTCCTGATGGGAAAAACCGTTGTGGTCCTGGCGCCAGACATGGGAGGTGAGCACATAGTTGAGCGAGGCCACGGGTTTGCGCCATGGCACTTCGGCGGCGGTTTTCAGCCATTTGGCATGCTGGTTGAACATCGAGTCGACGATGTGGATGAACGCCTCGTAACAGGAAAACACCCCATGCCGGCCGGTCAGCAAATAACCTTCGAGCCAGCCTTCGCACACCTGTTCGCTCAGAATCTCCATCACCCGGCCATCGGCCGACAGATTGACGTCATCAGGCCCCAGCGGCTCCATCCACGCCTTGGCACTGACTTCATACACCGCATCCAGCCGGTTCGAGGCGGTTTCATCCGGGCCGAACAGGCGAAAATTGCTCGACGTCAGGTTGCATTTCATCACGTCGCGCAAAAACCGGCCCAGCACCCGCGTGGCCTCTGCCCGCAGGCCACCGGGCGCCTCGACGTTCACCGCGTACTGGGTGAACCGTGGCAGATCCAGCGCGCGCAACAGCAGCCCACCGTTGGCGTGGGGGTTGGCGCTCATTCGCCGATGGCCGGTCGGCGCCAACGCCGCGATCTCGGGCAACAGGGTGCCATTGGCGTCAAACAATTCGTCGGGGCGGTAGCTGCGGAGCCATTCCTCCAGTTGCCGCAGATGCTGCGGCTGCTGGAAGTCGGCCAAGGGCACTTGATGCGCCCGCCAGGTGCCTTCGACCCGCTGGCCATCGACGAATGTCGGCCCCGTCCAGCCCTTGGGCGTGCGCAAGATCAGCATCGGCCACAGGGGCCGCTCCAGCGTCCGGGACGACGATCGTTGACGCGCGCCCCGCTGAATGTCGCGAATCTCCTGCACGATGGTGTCCAGCGTTCTGGCCAGGGTTTGATGAACCTCTGCCGGGTCATCGCCTTCGACGAAATATGGGTCGTAGCCATAGCCGTACATCAACGCCGACAACTCCTCCTCGCTGATGCTGGAGAGCACCGTCGGGTTGGCGATTTTGTATCCGTTCAAATGCAGAATCGGCAACACCGCCCCGTCACGCGCCGGGTTGAGAAACTTGTTGGAATGCCAACTGGCCGCCAGCGCCCCGGTTTCCGCCTCGCCGTCGCCAATCACACACGCCACGATCAGGTCCGGGTTGTCGAACGCAGCGCCATAGGCATGGGCCAGGCTGTAGCCCAGCTCGCCGCCTTCATGGATCGACCCCGGAATCTGCGCCGACACATGGCTGGAAATGCCATAGGGCCAGGAAAACTGCCGAAACAGTCGGGCCAGGCCATTGGTATTGCGCCCCACCGACGGGTAGAGCTCGGTGTACGTGCCTTCCAGGTAGGTCTGGGCCACGATGGCCGGCCCGCCATGCCCGGGGCCGGCGATGAAGATCATGTTCAGGTCGTGGGCCGTGATCAGGCGATTGAGGTGCGTATAGATCAGGTTCAACCCCGGCGTCGTGCCCCAGTGCCCCAGTAACCGTGGCTTTACATCCGCCAGTGTCAGCGGCACCGCCATCAGCGGATTGTCCTTGAGGTAGATCTGCCCGACCGCCAGGTAATTGGACGCCCGCCAGTAGGCATCCAGCCCTTCCAGCTGCTCGGCACTCAGAAAATCGCTCATGACGTCCTCCGCCAGGGCCTCGGTAAACCGGGAGACATGCGTCGATTCTGGGTGTCTGCACGGCCTAAGACTTGATTTACATCAACCTTGCGTGACCCGTCCCGGTTCAACAGGGGATAAACCTTTTCCCGCTCGTCGATTGCACCTGGTTAAACACCTGATTGAAATGCCGATCCGAACTATGCTCTAGGCTCCTGTCAGGGGGAATTATTGCGATGCCTGAAACTCGGCCGTATCAACATCATTATCTGAAAGCCGCGTGTGCCAATTGCAGCGTTCTGGAGTTGTGTCTGCCGATTGGCTTGAGCAGCCACGAAGTCGAACGGCTGGATACCCTGATCATTCAGCGTGTAAAGGTTAAAAAAGGTGCAGCCCTGTACCGGGCCGGCGATCCGTTGCGCTCGCTCTACGCGGTGCGGATCGGCTCATTCAAGACCAGCATGCTGTCGGTCGATGGCCGCGAGCAGGTCACCGGGTTTCAGATCCCCGGCGAGATGCTCGGTCTGGACGCTATCAGCGACGATCATCACACCTGCAGTGCCTTTGCCCTGGAGGACAGCGAAGTCTGCCCCTTCAACTTCGCCCAACTGGAGAAACTCGCCCTGGAGCTGCCCTCGTTGCAGCACAACATGAACAAGATCCTGAGCCGGGAAATCGTCCGGGAGCACAACCTGCTGATGATGATGGGCAACATGAACTCCGATGAACGCCTGGCCGCCTTCCTGCTGAACCTGTCGCAACGGCTGAGCATTCGGGGGTACTCGTCCCGAGACTTTGTGCTGAAGATGCGTCGCGAAGAGATCGGCTCCTATCTGGGCCTGCGTCTGGAAACCATTTGTCGGGGCATCGCTCATCTACGGGACTCGGAACTGGTCGAGATTTCCGGGCGTAACGTCAAAGTGCTGAATCTGGACGGGCTCAAGCAACTGGTCGCCGGCTGCCACCGGGAATCCCCCCTGTAACGCCTTGCGGTGCATCGGCTTTTGGAGAATCGTCATGCGCGCCATGGTTCTGCATGCCCCCGGCCAGCCGCTGCAACGCGAAGAACGTCCCGTGCCGCAGCCCGGCGCGCAGCAACTGTTGATCAAGGTTTTGGCCTGTGGCGTGTGCCGCACCGACCTGCATTTAGTGGACGGTGAACTGCCGCAAGCAGTGCTGCCGCGGGTGCCGGGCCATGAAATCGTCGGTGAAGTGACAGCGGTGGGTGGCGACGTTTCGCCCGACTGGGTCGGCAAGCGCGTCGGCGTTCCCTGGCTTGGCTGGACGTGCGGTGAGTGCACGTTTTGCTGCTCGGGCCGTGAAAACCTCTGCGACCGGGCACAGTTCACCGGCTGTCATCGGGATGGCGGTTATGCCGACTACACGGTTGCCGATGCCCACTTCTGTTTCCCCCTCCCGGACGCGCTCTCGACCACCGAAGCCGCACCGCTGCTGTGTGCCGGGCTGATCGGTTTTCGCGCCTTGCAAATGGCCAAAGGTGCACGCCACCTGGGCCTCTATGGCTTCGGCGCGGCGGCGCATCTGGCGATTCAGGTGGCGCGGGGCCGGGGGCAGCAGGTGTACGCCTTCACTCGACCGGGCGACAGCGAGGGCCAGGCTTATGCCCGGACTCTGGGAGCCGTGTGGGCAGGCCCTTCAGATCAGCCACCACCGCATCCGCTCGACGCCAGCCTGATCTTCGCCCCCGTCGGTGCGCTGGTGCCGCTGGCGCTGGAGGCCAGCGTCAAGGGCGGTTGTGTGATTTGCGCCGGCATCCACATGAGCGACATCCCCAGCTTCCCCTATCGACTGTTGTGGGGCGAACGCAGCGTCCGCTCGGTGGCGAACCTGACCCGCGAAGACGGCACGGCGTTTTTTGCAGAGCTGCGTCATACGCCCGTGCACAGCGACGTCACCTGTTTTGCCCTGGACGATGCCAATCAGGCGCTGGCAAGCCTGCGGGCCGGTCAGGTCAAAGGGGCGATCGTGCTCGTCCCCTGACGCTCGCCCCTGCCGTTCGGTGTTTTTTCCGGCACCGTCCACCAACAACGCTAGGCTTACGGATGACGTGGCGATGCCTCGTCATTCTGCAGGGAGCGCAAAAAATGGAATTAATTGACCGTTGGCAGCCTCTCTCTCTCAGGACAGCCTGTATCAGGGAGGAATGCCGCCATGCAGATTTCTAATCATTACAAATGGTCTGCCTTGGCAGCCATTGCACTGACCCTCTTCAGCGTACTGATATTTTTGCTGATCAAATCCTACTCGTACGACACATCGACCTACTTCGAGTCGCGCGACTTCGTTCGTCAACTCAAGCAATACGATGCCAATTGGAACGTGAAGCTCCTGCGAGCCAAAATCGGCATGAACAACAACCTGTTGCTGGTGGCGCCGCCTGAAGCGGAAGAGCGCTGGCAACAGCTCGATAACCTCAACGCTGTCGGCCCGCTCCCGACCCTTTGGCAAACCCGACGCCAGGGTTATCTGGAGGCGGTAGAAAACAAAGCCCGGTTGGTTGAGCAATTCAAACAGCACAACACGGCCTTGCGAACAGCATTCGAGGCCCTGCCTACGCTGGAAGATGCCATTCGGGTGTTGCAGGAAGATTCCAACGACAAACTCTCGTCGGTGGATGCCCGGGCGGCCTCAGTGGTGTTCGACCTTACCTTGGACACCCTTGAATACGCCCTCTATGTCAGCAGCGAACGGGCCGAAGAAATCTCCGGGCATCTGGAATATCTGAATGAGTACATCAATCAACTGCCGCCTGAACGGCGCCCGACTTTCACTGCACTCGTAGACGCTGTGAATGCCATTGTGCGAGAGCAGCCCATCGTCAATGACCTGGTTGATCGCATCAGTGTCATTCCGGTTGCACAGCAACTGGACAGCATCAACGAGTTATTGAACGAGACACAACGGCGCACAGCCGCGACAGACCGCCAATACCACCTCTACCTGGGGATCTGCGCCGGCATCATGGCGCTGCTGTTGCTGTACCTGGCCGCCCGTCTGATTCGCAGTTATGCGCTGATCAACAAGATGAACAACCAATTGCAGACAGCGAACGAGCGGCTGGAGCAACGGGTCGAGGAACGCACCCGCGAACTGTTTGAAGCCGAGCGCGAACTGATCGACGCCGCGCGGATGGCCGGTATGGCAGAGATCGCGACCAACGTGCTGCACAACGTCGGTAATGTGTTGAATAGCGTTAACGTCTCCGCGGAATTGATCACCCGCAAATTATCGACCAGCAAAACCCTCGGCCTGGGCAAAGCGGTAAAAATGATCAATGAACATGCCGAAGACCTGGGTCAGTTCATGACGCACGATGAAAAAGGCAAACTGCTGCCCCTTTACTTCAATCAACTGGTGGATTCCATCGCGGCCGAGCAATCGAGCATCGTTGACGAGCTGGCGCAACTCACCAAGAGCATCGATCACATCAAGGATATTGTTGCCACCCAACAGGCCTATGCCGGCGCCGCCAGGCTGGTCGAGCCGTTGAATGTCGTCGATCTGTTCGAAGATGCGTTACGCATGAATTCCGGCGCCTTGAGTCGACACCATGTCACCGTCATTAAAGACTACCAGGCCACACCGACCATCATCGGCGACAAACACCGACTGCTGCTGATCCTGATAAACCTGATCAGCAATGCCAAATATGCGATGTCCAGGGTCAGCGATCATGAGCGCCGTATGACGCTGGGCGTCAGGATTATCGATAACGCAACGCTGCGCTTCAGCGTAGAGGATCAGGGCGAAGGGATCGCCGCCGAGAACATGACCCGCATCTTCAATCACGGCTTCACCACGCGCAAGGAAGGCCATGGATTCGGCCTGCACAGCTGCGCGCTCGCGGCGGTGGAAATGAACGGCCACCTTAGCGTCCATAGCGACGGCCCCGGCCAGGGAGCGGTTTTTACCCTGGAGATTCCGCTGGAGATGGCGCAGGTAATGCCGGCCGCCGTAAGCCTGTAGCAGCTGTCGAGCCTGCGAGGCTGCGTTCGGCGGCGAAGCCGTCGTCAAACCAGAGCTTGCGGTGCATCAGGCAGACCGCGTCAGTCGGACTCACGACTGCTGCGCAGCCGAACGCAGCCTCGCGCTGCTCGGCAGCTGCTACAAGGTAGCCGTCAACCCACCAGCGCAATCAATTGCTGGCGCTGCGCATCCGTGAGCATCGGTCCTCTACCTGCACCGGCGTTTTCCGTCATGTAGCGCGGGTTGCTGGTGCCGGGGATGACACAGGTCACCGCCGGATGAGCCAGCAGGAACTTGAGCGCCAGTTGCGCCCAGCTGTTGATCCCCACTTGCGCAGCCCATCCCGGTAGCGGTTTGCCTTTCAATCGAGCGATCAGGCCGCCGCCACCGAAGGGCCGATTGCAGATCACCGCCACACCGCGCTCACGACACAGCGGCAGGATTCGCTTCTCGACAGCGCGGTCGTCCAGGGCATAGTTGATCTGCAAAAAATCCATCGGTTCGGCTTTCAACACCGCCTCCACTTCGTCGTAGGCCGACGCCGTGTAATGGCTGATGCCGATGTAGCGGATGCGCCCTTCTGCCTTCCATTGACGCAAGGTCGGCAAATGGGTTTTCCAGTCCTGCAGGTTGTGAATCTGCATCAGGTCGATCCGGTCGGTCTGCAACAGCTTGAACGACTGCTCCATCTGCGCGATGCCTTCTTCGCGGCCACGGGTCCAGACCTTGGTGGCCAGGAATGCTGGCGAGCGCGGTTGATGGATCGACAGCAACTCACCGGTGGTCTGCTCGGCGCGACCGTACATGGGCGAACTGTCGATCACCTTTGCACCCTTCTCGAACAACGCATTGAGCACCGCGTGCAGTTGTTTGTAAGCGGTATCGGAAGGCGCCACATCAAAACCGCGATACGTGCCCAACCCGACGATGGGCAACGGCTCGTTGCTGGAAGGAATCGCTCGGGTCAGCATGTTCTTGCCTCATGTGTGGTGAGGGGGCTTGCCCCCGTTGGGTTGCGAAGCGGCCCCAAAACCTGCAGTCGCGGTGTATCAGGTACTCCGCATGCAACGGATTTACGACTGCTACGCAGTCGAACGGGGGCGAGCCCCCTCGCCACAGGTGCTCGCACCCACACGGGCATTGGGCGGCGCTTCTGCACAGCTGAAATTGCTGGACTACACTCTGGCGACGCTCCAGCAATAGCTGTCTCAAGGCCCGAAGCAGTCCATGCCGTCCACTAAACTTAGCCGAATGTCGCGAACCCCGGTGTCTCTCTTCGCTTTCCTTGCCGTTGCATACCTGCTGCTCTGCGTCGCGCTGTTCGTGTTTCAACGGGCCCTCATCTACTACCCGCAACCTCGCGCCATCGGCACACCCGAATCACTTCTTGCCTTGTCAGTCGCCGACGCGCAGGTGCTGGTGACCGTCAGGCCACACGACGGGCCGAAGGCGTTGATCTACTTTGGTGGCAATGCCGAGGACGTTTCCCGCAGCCTGCCCGGGTTTTCGCAGGCGTTTGCGGATCATGCGATCTACTTGCTGCATTACCGAGGTTACGGAGGCAGTACCGGGTCGCCGTCCGAGGAGGCGATTCAGCGTGATGCCATGACCTTGTTCGACTATGTCTACAACAGCCATCCCGATATTGCAGTGATCGGGCGCAGCCTGGGTTCAGGCGTTGCCGTGCGCCTGGCCAGCCAGCGACCGGCGTCGCGGCTGATCCTGATCACGCCCTACAACAGCCTTGAAGACCTCGCCGCCCGCCAGTTTCCCTGGTTCCCGGTGAAATGGCTGTTGCAGGACAAGTTCGAGTCCTGGAAATACGCCGCTCATATCACGGTCCCGACGCTGTTGGTTGCGGCCGAGCACGACGAAGTCGTACCGCGCGCAAGCACAGACCAGCTCTACACGCATTTCGCCAAGGGTGTAGCATCGCTGCAGGTCATACCGGACACGGGCCACAACTCGATCTCCGAGAGCCCCAACTACCTGCAAATGCTGGGCGCCGCGTTGTGAGCACCCTCACAGCAGCACGTTTTTAAGCAGACGGTCAGAAAAACGAAGTAAATACTTAACGTTTTTTTTACAATCCAACTGGCAGGGTATACGGCTGCGAGTTCTGCGGCTCATGATGAGCACCGCACAGGGCTTTACCAATACAATGGAGCAAGGCATGGAGCCAATGGTGGTAACAAGCCCAAAAAATATACTGATCAGCGAGTACGAGTACTTACAGGGGATTGTATTGTGATGCAAAAGCGTCCTTTGCGCAGAATCGGAATCAGTCACGCACAGGCGCAGGCCTCATGACTGTTCTGGTTACTGGCGCCGCCGGTTTCATCGGGTATCACACCGTCAAGCGTTTGTGTCAAGAAGGCCTTGAAGTCGTCGGTATCGACAATCTCAACGACTATTACAGCGTAGAACTCAAACACGCGCGGCTCAAGGAGCTGGGGTCCTTGCCGGGTTTTCGCTTCCAGGCCATGGACATCGTCGACAAACCGGCCTTGATGGCGCTGTTCGAAACTCACGCTTTTACCGAGGTTGTGCACCTGGCCGCCCAGGCGGGTGTTCGCTATTCACTGGACAACCCGGATGTTTATGCGCAGTCCAATCTGGTGGGTTTTCTGAATGTGCTGGAAGCTTGCCGGCACCATCGCCCCGCACATCTGATCTATGCCTCGAGCAGCTCGGTGTACGGCACCAACAGCAAAATGCCGTTCAGCGTCGAAGACGCCGTCGATCATCCCATTTCGCTGTACGCCGCCACCAAACGCTCCAATGAACTGCTGGCACACAGCTATTGCCATCTCTATGGCCTGAAAGCCAGCGGATTGCGCTTTTTTACCGTTTACGGACCTTGGGGGCGCCCCGACATGGCGCTGTTCAAGTTTACCGAGGCGATCATCAAAGGTTTGCCGATCGACATCTATAACCATGGCCAGATGTCGCGCGATTTCACCTATGTCGACGATATCGTCGAAAGCATCGCCCGCCTGCGCTCCAAGCCACCGGTGCCGAACGAGCCGGGCGCTGGCGTCAACCGGATTTTCAACATCGGCCGTGGCCAACCCGTGCCGCTGCTGGAGTTTGTCGACTGCCTGGAATCGGCGCTGGGCATCAAGGCCCAACGTAATTTTATGCCGCTACAGGCAGGCGATGTGGTCAAGACCTGGGCCGATATTTCGGCACTGGCCGAGTGGGTCGACTTCCGTCCTCAAGTGACGGTCGAGACCGGTGTAGCAGAATTTGTGAAGTGGTATCGCCACTTCTATCAGATATGAATCGAGCCCTTGATAAATAAAAGACCAAGGAGCAAGGGGGGGACTCTATGAGCCAAGACATTTTTGTATCTGTACTGATTCCAGCAAAGAACGAAGCAAACAACCTCAAGCCGTTACTTGAGGAAGTCCGCGCCGCATTGGCCGATGAGGCCTACGAAATCATTGTGGTGGACGATGGCAGCACCGACTCCACCCTGCATGAACTGCGGCAGCTGAAAAACAATGGCCTGGACGCGTTGCGCATCCTGCGCCATGAGCGCTCGCTGGGGCAAAGCACCTCGCTCTACCACGCGGCAATCGCCGCCCGGGGGCAATGGCTGGCCACGCTTGATGGCGACGGTCAAAACGACCCTGCGGACATCCCCGGGATGTTGGCGCTGGTGCGCGGTGAAAAGGGTCTGGTCGACGTTCAGCTAGTGGCCGGGCACCGGGTCAACCGCCGCGATACCGCAAGCAAACGCTGGGCTTCGCGTTTCGCCAACGGGCTGCGTCGCCGCCTGCTTAATGACGATACCCCGGACACCGGTTGCGGGCTGAAGCTGATCGAGCGCGCGGCGTTTCTGCGCCTGCCGTACTTCGACCACATGCATCGGTACATTCCCGCGCTGATCCAGCGTCACAACGGCCGAATGATCGTCCACCCGGTCAACCACCGGCCCCGCACCGCCGGGGTGTCCAAATACGGCAACATCGACCGCGCCCTGGTGGGTATTCTCGACCTGTTCGGTGTGTGGTGGCTGATCAAGCGCACGCGGTTGAACACCAACGCGCAGGAGATCGAAGGATGAACCTCTCCCGCGAAACCCTGTGGCTGGTGGTCGGCTTCGCTGGCCAGATCGCCTTTACCGGTCGCTTCATCCTGCAGTGGCTGTATAGCGAGTACAAAAAACGCAGCGTGATCCCGGTGAGTTTCTGGTACCTGAGCATTGTCGGCAGCGCCCTGCTGCTCGCTTATGCCATTTACCGGGCAGACCCGGTGTTCATCGCCGGCCAGGCCTTTGGTTCCATCGTCTATCTGCGCAATTTGCAATTGATTGCCCGCACCAAACACCTGAAGGACTGAGCCATGCGTAAAAACCTGTCGCCCAGCATCGAATGCCTGGGCCTGGTGCTGCTTGCCTTGCTGTTGATCGGCGCTGGCCTTGGGCTGCGTCAACCGCAAAACGTCGACGAGGAACGTTTCCTCGGCGTAGCGCTGGAGATGCTGCACAACGGGTCGTGGTTCATCCCTCACCGCGCTGCGGAGATCTACGGCGATAAACCGCCGGTCTTCATGTGGATGGTGGCGTTCTTCGCGTGGCTCACCGGCCTGCCCGCCCTCGCCCTGTATATTCCGGGGATGTTGTCGGCGGCGACGGTCACGGCCGTGGTCTACGACCTGGGCCGTCGGCTGTGGAATCAGCGCATTGGGCGAATAGCGGCGCTGTTGTACCTGGCCACCTATCAGACTTATAGCATCCTGCGTACCGGCCAGATCGACAGCCTGTTGATTCTGTTCACCTCCCTGGGTCTGTACGGACTGGCACGGCACCTGCTGCTCGGGCCGGCCTGGCGCTGGTTTTACGTAGGCTGCGCCGCCATGGGCATTGGCATCATCACCAAAGGGGTCGGCTTCGTCCCGGCCTTGATGCTGATTCCGTATGCCTACGCGGTGCGCAAAAACTGGTCCGGCGTGGTGGCCATGCCCGGCCAGAAGCGCAAGTGGTTCCTGGGCTTTTTGGTGGCGCTCGGCGCCATCGCGATCTGGCTGCTGCCTCTGGCACTGTCCATCGTGCTCAATGGCACCGCTGAAGAAGTCGCCTATGCGCGAGAAATCCTGCTGCGCCAGACAGCGGGACGCTATGCCGCCGCGTGGGACCATCGCGAACCGTTCTGGTACTTCTTCGTCAACGTGATCCCGCAATACTGGCTGCCATTGGTGCTGGCCCTGCCGTGGCTGGTGCCGGCCTGGCGCAAGCAACTGCGCAAGCACGACGGTCGAGTGCTGGTGCTGCTGAGCTGGGTCGTGCTGGTGGTGCTGTTTTTCTGCCTGAGCACCGGCAAGCGCAAGTTGTACATCTATCCGGCGTTGCCCGGTCTGGTACTGGTGGCGGCGCCACTGATTCCCTGGCTGCTTAAGCGCTGGTTTGGAAAGCGTCCGCGCGGTATGCGGGTATTCCAGGCGCTGGTGGCGACCTGGTTTGTTCTGTGGTTCGCCCGCGGGTTTATCGAGCCGATCAAGGAAGGTCAAAACCCCCATGAAGCGATCATGGCGCAGGCGGCGACCATGACCCACGGCGCCGATCTGGTGTTGGTCAACTGGCGCGAGGGCCACTGGTTATTCGCCCGGCAGCCGATCGTGCATTTCGGGATGACCAACTCTACGGTCGAACTGGCGGCGCAGTGGCTGCGCGAACACCGTGACGCCTACGCCTTGGTCCCCGACGATGTGCTGAGCAAGTGTTTCAATCCCCAAGCCGCTCATGAGCTGGGCGAAACATCTCGTGCGCAGTGGTCGATCGTGGGCGCCGATGCCGATAACGGCCAATGCCAGCCCGGACAACCCGCCAAGGTCTATCGCTTCAGCTGGGACAAGGACAGGTCATGAGCAAGAGATGGACGCTGGGAGTATTTTTCATTGTTGTACTACTTGGCGCCTACGTGGTTTCCGCACGCTTCATGGTCCACCAGCAGCTTTATGCGTACTGGCAAACCCTCTGGCATGGCAATCAGGCGCCCGATAAAAATATCTGGCTGCCGGACTATAAAGCCGTGATCCAGGCCAAGCCTGTCGCGGACATCACCAATCTGTCCGGCATCGCCTATGACCCGGACCATGATCGGCTGCTGGGCATCACCAATGGTGGGCCCATGCAGATTGTGGCCATGAACCGCAACGGTGATCTGCTTGAACGTTACCCGCTGATCGGCTTCCAGGACACCGAAGGCCTTGCTTACCTCGGTAACGGTCGCGTAGTGATCGCCGATGAACAGTTGCAGCGACTGTACGTCGTCACCTTGCCGGACAGCCCTGGCCCGATCCATGTCGAGAACACCCCGTTTGTTGCCATCGAGATCAACCTGAGCGAACACAACAAGGGCTTTGAAGGCGTGACCTATGACGCGGCCAATGATCGTATCTTCGCGATCAAGGAGCGCGATCCGCGGCAGCTGTTTACGGTCACGGGCATGCTGGCGTCCATCGGCAGCCCGTTGCAGGTGCACATCCAGGACTTGACCCATTGGATCGACCGTAGCGTCTCCGGCCTGGACCTTTCCGAGGGTTACTACGATCCGCGGACCGGTCACTTGCTGTTATTGAGCGAGCAGTCCAGCAACGTGACCGAACTGGACCAGGACGGCAACTTCGTCAGCTTCCGCTCCCTGCTCGGCCTGAATGACCTGAAAAAAACCATACCGCAAGCCGAAGGCATGACCATGGACACCTCCGGCGAGCTCTACATTGTGAGCGAGCCCAACCTGTTCTATCGGTTCTCCAAATCCAAGGCTGCTGTGGCGGAGAATCAGCAGAAGCAATAATGGGTTTTGCACCGGATGGTGCCGGAACTATCCGTAGCAGCAGCCTCGCAAGCTCGGCAGCTGCTACGGATCGCATCACGGCTGAACTGACCACCTATCGGACAACTTCCCGCCCCTTGCGCCATTAAGCCGATTCCGGGTCTTTAATGGTTGCAGGATTCCAAGCCAGCCCCCCACCCCGACCAGAAACACGACGTCCAAGCGGGGCTGACACCTCGCACCCCACTGCACACGCATCGGGAGACTCGTCATGAAAATCGTCGTGATTGGCGGTACCGGGCTGATCGGCAGGCAGCTCTGCAGAAACCTGCAAGACCTGGGGCATGAAACCCTGGCCGCGTCACCCAGCACCGGCGTCAACGCCCTCACTGGCGAGGGCTTGCAAAACGCCTTGCAAGGCGCCGATGTAGTGGTCGACGTGGCCAACTCGCCCTCCTTCGAAGACGCTGCAGTGCTTGAGTTCTTCGAAACCTCCGGGCGCAACCTGCTCGCCGCCGAGAAGGCCGCCGGGGTCAAACACCATGTCGCGCTGTCGGTAGTAGGCACCGAGCGCATGCTCGACAGCGGCTATTTCCGGGCAAAAATGGCCCAGGAACAACTCATCAAGGACTCAGGCATTCCTTACACAATCCTGCGGGCCACACAGTTCTTCGAATTCATTGGGGCCATTTCCCACTCGGGCGTACAGGAAGGCGACACCGTGCGCTTGACCTCCGCCGCGTTGCAACCGATTGCCGCGTTCGACGTCGCGACGGCGCTGGCGAAAGTCGCCGTGCAAGCGCCGAGCAACAACACCCTGGAAGTGGCCGGGCCTGAGCGCTGGCCGCTGGTGGAGTTCGTGCGCTTGTTTTTGCAACACACCAACGACCCGCGCCAGGCCCAACCGGACGACACGGTCCCCTACTTCGGCGCGCCGATCGATGACCACTCGCTGACGCCGGGCGAGCACCCCATCGTCGGGCCGACACGCTTCGAGACCTGGCTCAAGAGCAATACTTGAGAGGCCCCCTAGACCAACCGCTCGATCTTCTGATGCTGCCAGACCATTTTGTAATACAGCGTCTGCAGCATCAGCATGCCCAGATACGCCACCGGAAACGCCATCCACACTCCAGGCAACCCAAAGCGCGCATCCAGCAGATACGCCACCGGCAACTGCACCCCGACCACGCAAACGATCGACACCGCTACCGGCACCAACACCGTGCCGCTGGCGCGCATGATCCCGCCGACAATCGCCTGAAAACCAAACACCAGCAGGCTCCAGAGCATGATGTGCAACAAGTGCTCGGCCATCGCCCGGGTAGAATCCGCCGTGAGGAACAACCCCAGCAACCAGTGCGACAGCAGATACCCCAACAGCACCAGGCCACCGGTCAGGCACACGTTGATCAACAACCCGGTGCGCAAAATCTCCCCCATGCGCTCAATGCGCCCTGCCCCGATTGCCTGCGCGCCAAGGATCGACGCCGTGATCGCAATCGACAGCGCCGGGAACTGCACGTAGTTGACGATCTGCGTCACCGCTCCGTACGCCGCCGTCGCTTGGGAGCCGTGCTGGTTCACCAGCGCCAGAATCACCAACTCCGACAACGACAGCACCACCATCTGCAACCCGGTCGGCAGCCCGATGCGCAGCACCTTGCCGAGGATGACCCTGTCGAGCCGCATCGCCGCAAACATCTCCCGATCCGGCGCCAACGGATGCCCCTTGCGAATCAACCGCCACGCCAGCCACCCCATCGCCGACAGGTTACCCACCAACCCCGCCCACGCCGCACTCTGAATCCCCATCGGCGGCAGCCCCAACCAACCGAGAATCAACGCCGGCGTCAGCGCCAGCCCGACACACGTCGACACCACCAGCGCCAACAACGGCGACAGCGTATCGCTCACCCCGCGCAGCAACTGCGTGAACAACACAAACACCAACAGCGACGGCAAGATCCACATCATCACATGCGCATACGCCACCGCATCGTCCAGCACATCCGCCGGCGTGCCCAACCCCTGCAACGCCGGCCGGGCAAACACACTGCCCAACACCGCCGCCACCAACCCGATCATCGCCCCCAACAGCAGCGTCGAACCGGCGATGGCCTTCACCAGATGCGGCTCACGGGCGCCCCAGGCCTGACCAATCAACACCCCGGCGCCCGCACCGAGGCCGATAACCAGGGCGATGAAGAAGAACACCACGGGGAACATGCCCGATACCGCCGCTAACGCCTGGGTGCCGAGCAATTGGCCGATGTAGATGCTGTTGACGGTGCCGGACATGGACTGGAGGAAGTTGGAGAGGACCATGGGGGCGAGGAACAGGAGGTAGGTTTGCCAGAGGGGGTGTTGGGGTTTGGCTGGGGTTTGCATTGAGGGTCCGTCTCGGGTGGGGGCTGGCGTTTTGGAAATTCTACGCTACGGAACTGGGAACAACGCGCTCCTATTTTGTGGATTTGGATGTGTAATGGCTGCTTCCGGGCTAGGCCGAAAGCGAACGATCGACGGATGAGTGCGTGGTCGTTAAGCTTCTATTTTTCACGGAAGGTCGAGTGAGTGACGAAGGTTTACCAGGGAAGCTGCCTTTGTGCAGCGGTGAGTTACGAGATGCTTGTTCCGCCAAAAGCGGTGAATCATTGCCATTGCGGCCAGTGTCGGAAAAGCCACGGGGCGGCATTCGCTACTTACGGCAGTGTTCTACGCAGTGACTTTCGGATCTTGAGCGGCGCATCTGATATCAAGTCCTACCCTTCGTCCAAATCTGTGCTTCGCCAGTTCTGTGCGCACTGTGGCTCGACATTGTTCTGGTCAAGAATTCAAGGCGAGTACGCCCATTGGATTTCTGTAGCTCTGGGCACGCTGGACACTCCCTTCATACCGCAGAAACAGAAACATATTCATGTTGCCTCCAAGGCACCATGGTATGAACTTCCCGAATCGTATCCGCCGTGCGAATGAGCGCTAAGCAGATACGCAACGCTGCATGCTCCGGGCTCCAACTTTCAACCAAACTAATCACGCCAGCTTTACATACAAGTCCTACACCAACCTCGGAAATCGCCCCTACCCCCTACTGGCGCGAAGAACCTATAGTCACCCCGCCGCCCACGAAGCGACCAGGTTTGGCGACCTGCAGATCGGATCAGTCCCTTTAAATCTGATTCGGAGTTTCACCTATGGATAGATACATGCCCCTCACCGGAATCGACCTGATCCCGGCCTCCCTGCTCATCGACACCCAAGCCCCACTCGACGTCCTGCAAGCCATGGCCGACTACCGCATCCGCGCGGTCACGCAGGTGCTGGAAAACATCGCCTTCCGCGCCGAGATCGGTTGCGACACGGTGGTGCTGTCGGACTTTGCCAAACTGCTGGCCATACCGTTGCGCGATGGTTGTGATTTGATGGATGTGATCGGCAGACGCTTGCGGGCGCAGGCCGCGGAATAAATGAAAACGGGCGCCTCGTCAGGCGCCCGTTTTGTTTTTTTCGAACCCGGCCAACACGCAGAGGTCGAAACCAGTGATGGCATCGCTACTGATCACAGGCCGCCGGCCTGCTTCATTCAAGGGCGAAGCCAGTAGCTCACACCACTTTAGGGTGCGCCGGATAATTTCAGCAGGCCCGGATTCTGCCGGGGCAAGTGCTGGCTGCTGCTGACATCCAATGCTCCCGTATTGGAGTACCTGACATGACTCAGTCAATGCGGTTCTTCTTATCGATCGTCCTTGCGACAGCTTCACTGGTATCGGCAAGTTTCCTGAACACCGCAGGTGCGGCAACCGCTGAGGATCTGAATGCCGACTCTCAGCAAGCGTTGCAAACTCTTTACAAGTCCACACCACTGGCCGAATCCATTTCGCACAATGCCAAAGCGATTCTTGTCTTCCCGAATATCGTCAAGGCGGGCCTTGTATTCGGCGGCAGCTACGGCGAAGGCGTATTGTTGAAGAACAAGAAAGTAGAGAATTACTACAACACCGTAACCGGGTCCTGGGGGCTACAGGCAGGCGCACAGTCGTATGCCTATGCGGTTTTCCTGATGACCGACAAAGCCGTGGACTATGTACGTAAAACCAAGGGTTGGGAAATCGGCGTAGGCCCCACTGTTGTATTGGTAGATGCGGGTGTGGCGAAAAATCTGTCCAGTACGACGCTGAAGGGCGATGCCTACGCGTTCATTTTCGACCAGCAAGGGTTAATGGCTGGCGTCAGCATCGAAGGCACCAAGATTTCCCTGATCAAGCGTTAGAACCGGTCGTTTGGCGCTTACGGGCGCAAGCGATGGAGCAGACAAAAACGGGCACTTGAAGGGCGCCCGTTTTTTGTGTCCGCAATTGGTGATGCATCAGCCACCCTGGAGCGTTACTGCGTGCTTTCGATCAAGGCTTTCGCCATAGCCACGGATCATCTCCAGCAATGACTTCACCCGCAGCGGCAGATTCCCGGCCGGGTACACCGCGTGCATCTGCGGGCTCTCACCGCTGCTGGAGGTGAGTTTGTACTGGGGACAGACCCGCAGCAGGCGCCCCGCTTCCACTTCGGGCTCCGCCAGCCAGTCCGCCAGGCGGGCGATGCCGAGGCCCGCCAGGGCCGCCTGGAACGCCGCCGAACCTGAGTTGAAGCGGAACTTGGGGTGAGCCCGAACGCTGATGGCCTGCGTCTCACTACGAAAATTCCACTCCTTGAGAATCCGCGGCGCCGTGTGCAGGATCAGCGAGTGCGCCTCCAGCGCCTCGATGGAGTCGGGTATCCCGTGCCGCTCCAGATACTCGGGGCTGGCGTACAGATAACGTGAATAACTCCAGAGTGGAAAGCCGATCAGGTCACTGGATTGCGGATAGCCGCCGCGAATCGAGAAGTCCAGTTTGCTCTTGGCCGGGTCGATGGTTTCATCGGTGAAAATCCCATCGACGTTCACGTCTGGATAACGCTCGGCGTACCGCGCGATCAGCCGGGGCAATACCCCGTGCCCGAGAAACTCGGGGGCGGAAAAGCGGACCCAGCCGTAGGCCTGGCCACTGATGCCGGCCAGGTCTTCATCCGCCTCACGTTGCAGATCCAGCATTTTGTAGGCGTGGGGCAACAAGCGCTCACCCGCCTCGGTCAAGCTCACGGCATTGGAGGAGCGATTGAACAACTTGACTCCGACACTTTCCTCCAAGGCCTGAACTGCGCGGGTCAGCGCGCTGGGAGAGCGCCCCAGAGTTCGTGCTGCCGCGACGAAGCTGCGCTTGCGAGCCACCGTCGCGAAGGCTTCAAGTTCCCCCAACATATCCAATGCCATGCGCCACCTCATTGCACTTTTCACAACGTGGTATTGCAACACAAAAAAAGCGCTTTGGTTAACCTTCCCGTTCAACCTGGACTCTCACCCACCTTTCACCGTCAGAGCCTGATTCCATGATCGATATTGTCATCCTTTGCGTATTCGCCTTCTCTGCCGGCCTGATCGATGCGGCGGTGGGCGGCGGCGGACTGATCCAGATTCCCGCGCTGTTCAACGTGCTGCCCACGGCACAACCGGCAGCGCTGCTGGGGACCAACAAGGTTGCGGCAGCCTGCGGCACCGCATTCGCGGCCCGATCCTTCGTGCGCAAGGTGGTGATCAACTGGAGTCTGGTGATCCCTGCCGCCTGCGCGGCGTTTGTCATGTCCTTCTTCGGAGCGGCGACGGTGTCGTTCGTCCCCCAGTCGGTGATCCGGCCGGCGGTGCTGGTGTTGATCGTGCTGATGGCGATCTACACCTTCTGGAAAAAGGACTTCGGTGCCCTGCACAAGCCCATGCACATCGGCACCAAGGAAAAACTGCTGGCGATTGTCATCGGCGGCGCCATCGGTTTCTACGACGGACTGTTCGGGCCCGGCACTGGCAGCTTCCTGATCTTCCTGTTCATCCGCTGCTTCGCCTTCGACTTCCTGCATGCCTCGGCGTCGGCAAAACTGGTGAACATCGCGACCAACGTAGCAGCGCTGATGTTCTTCATTCCGACGGGGAACGTGCTCTACCTGATCGCCATCCCCATGGCCGCATTCAACATCCTCGGCGCACTGACCGGCACCTGGCTGGCGGTTCATAAAGGCGTGCCCTTTGTCCGGGCGCTGTTCCTGGTGTTGCTGCTGATCCTGATCGGCAAACTGTCCTATGACCTGTTCATGTAAACCTGAGGAAACAGCCCGCATCCAATGTTCGATAGGTGTGGGTCCATGTCGCGTGAACGCGGCATTTGCCCACCGCGTTTCAACCATTGCTGGCGTCGATAGTCACCATCACGTCAATGAAGTTCTCATAAAAAATCCTCGGCGTAACATCCGCTCCATACCCAACCAATAACACCCCGGAGCACACCATCATGAAACGCCAAACCCTTCTCAGCATCGCTTTCTCGGTT
This sequence comes from Pseudomonas sp. KD5, assembly GCF_012932895.1. Lineage (NCBI taxonomy): Bacteria > Pseudomonadati > Pseudomonadota > Gammaproteobacteria > Pseudomonadales > Pseudomonadaceae > Pseudomonas > Pseudomonas sp. KD5. The sequence continues at coordinate 187,591 of NZ_JDWJ01000009.1, forward strand.
TTTGCAGTAAACGCTTTCGCCGCCTCTTCTACTCACCCGGTCGTCGCTGAAGGCGGCTCGGATCGCCTGATTGAAAGCCGTGTGGCTGAAGGTGGTTCGGATCGTTTGATCGAAAACCGCGTCGCTGAAGGTGGTTCGGATCGCCTGATCGAAAGCCGCGTTGCTGAAGGTGGCTCGGATCGTCTGATCGAGAATCGCGTTGCTGAAGGTGGTTCGGATCGTCTGATCGAAAACCGCGTCGCTGAAGGTGGCTCGGATCGTCTGATCGAAAACCGCGTCGCTGAAGGTGGCTCGGATCGTCTGATCGAGAATCGCGTCGCTGAAGGTGGTTCGGATCGTCTGATCGAAAACCGCGTCGCTGAAGGTGGTTCCGACCGTCTGATCGAAAACCGTGCAGCATGAATGAGTGGCTTTACCGTAACACTCGACCAAAGAACCCGGCCTCATCAGCCGGGTTTTTTCATGCGTTTTTTTGGTGCCCAACTGCATCGATGTTCGCCCGAAGCAGCATAGACGCGGGTTTCAGCGAATTGGCACCCGCGCGAAATCATCAACAACGACCGTCCGTAACCCCGCCCCGACGGCCTCTCCCCCTTCGCTATTCTTAACCACACACACCGCGGGCACGGCTTGCGGCATCAAAATCAGGAGTAAGGATCCGGGTAAGGAGTGCGCCACTTCAAACTGAGTATCAAATAATGAAAATGCTACTGATGGTCGAGTTTCCCCATGAGCCTTTCAACGCGTTTGTCCGGTCGGGGAAGGTCGGCGAAATCATGAACCGTATCCTGGACACCATTAAGCCCGAAGCGGCTTATTTCACTGAGCAAGATGGCATGCGAGGTGGGATTTTTCTGATCGATGTCGTGGATCCCTCCGAAATACCCGGATATGCGGAACCCTTCTTCCTCAACTTCCAGGCCAACTGCAAATTCCGTGTGGTCATGAACCCGCAGGACCTGCAGAACGCCGGTCTGGAGGAACTCGGAAAAGCGTGGGCGTGAGGTTCGATCAATGAGCCGGGTGATGGCATCTGGATGTGCCTCACCCCGGTCGATGTCCTAAGCCGTAATGCGATCTGTAGCAGCTGCCGAGCTCGCGAGGCTGCGTTCGGCTGCACAGCAGTCGTAAGATCAGAACTTGCGGTGCATCAGGCAGACCGCGTCAGTCGGATTCACGACTGCTTCGCAGCCGAACGCAGCCTCGCGAGCTCGGCAGCTGCTACAAGGAATGCGCCGCAGCTGAAATGACTGAAGGCGCACCGCACTTACTGAACGGTTTTCAGCTTGACCACATCACCGGAGATTTTGGTGGTGTAGCCGGTCAGGACCCAAGCCCAGAACCAGTTTTCCTGCACTTGGGTGTTGATCATGGCGTCGCCGCCCTTGGCTTTGATCGCCGCATCCTGAGCGCGGATGAAGCGGTTGTTCTGCTGGATCGGGATGACGCCGAACAGCAGCAGGCCAGTGGCGGTCGCTTCACTGTGGCCGACAACGGTGTACTGGCTGCTGTCGTATTGCTGGGTCTTCATCGGGGTGCCGGTGCAACCCGCCAGAACCAGGCCAAACAGGGCTACGGCAACCGCTTTGCTGAGGTAATTCACTGTGTCACTCCATTAGAAATACCCGGGATCCATCTCTCGGGCGGCGCATACTCTAACGGATGAAGTGGCCCAATGATATCACTCAGCACTGAAAAAAGCGGATCGATGAGGCACCGATCATTGCGGCTGAAACGTCTGCAGATAGGCCAACAGGTTTTCGATCTTTTCCGGATCGCTGAGGCCCCAGAAAATCATGCGGGTGCCGGGGACCACTGTTTTTGGCGCCTCGATGTAGGCGGTGAGTGTTTCGCGGGTCCAGACGACGCCTGATGATTTCATCGCCTCTGAGTACTGGTAGTCCGTCGTGCTGCCCGCAGGGCGCCCGAAAATCGCATTGAGTTGCGGACCAAAAAACCCTCGCGCTGAACTCCCTACCTGATGGCAGCCACCGCAGATTCGCTTGAACAGTTTCTCGCCCGCCTCAGCATCGCCAGCCGCTACTGCTTGCGTACTGAACAACCCCATATTGAGCATCAAGGCCAAGGTGAGTACGGCGGCGTTTTTCATGTTCGGCTCCAAATCGATGCGGCTGACAGCAAAAGCGGGCGGCTATTTCATCATGACTGGCGCTCACATCGAAGCCTTGAAGCTAATCTATAACTCTCTTTGCTCCATTAACGCCGTTGCAGGAGGGCCAGAATGAAATCCATCGTACTGGCGCTGGCTCCCCGTGATGATTAGAGTGCAAACGATGTCCGTCATACCTGTTGAAAGTCTTCCAGTAATGTTGGTTCCGGCTCACCCCGCCGGCCTGGACAATCTAGTGGCCATTCGAATTGAGGCCATGCGCGAAAGCCTTGAACGGATTGGGCGATTTGATCCGGTACGTGCCCGTGAGCGTTTTCTCAACGGTTTTGATTGCCGCAACACGCGCCACATTGAGCTGGCCGGCGAGCGGGTCGGTTTTATTGTGGTCAAGCCTCTCCTGAATGAACTGCTGCTTGACCACCTGTATGTGCGACCGAATGCTCAGGGAACAGGTGTAGGCTCTGCTGTCCTCAAACAGATTTTCAAAGAAGCGGATGCCGCCGCGCTCCCTGTCAGGGTGGGCGCGCTCAAAGAGAGCGCTTCGAATCGGTTTTACATCCGCCATGGCTTCCAATTCGTCGAAAGCGGCGAGTTCGACAATTACTATGTTCGTCCGAACGCTGCGCCTTGATCCAGGTTTTTAAACCGCCTCGATCAGGAGCCGATGTCACTCAACTCGCACTCGCTTGAAACTTCTTCCGGTAAGCCGCCGGTAGCAGGCCCACGCGCTGCTGGAAAAGCCTGCGAAATGAGTTGCTGTCCTCGTAACCTACTTTGTAGGTGATGCTGTCCAGGGTCATTCGTGTGGATTCGAGCAACTGCTTTGCCTTTTCCAGACGCAGTGTTTGCAGGTAGGTCAGCGGCGTGTAACCGGTGGCTTCCTTGAAACGCCTTTTGAAGTTCCTGACGCCGAATCCGAATCGCTCGGCCATGTCATTGATCAGCAGCGGCTGATGGAAGTGATCTTCCAGCCACGCCTGAACCCGCAGGATTTCGCCGTCCCCATGGTTCTTCGGCATCGACCACATGACATAGACCGATTGCTCGCTGCGTACGTTGTCGGCCAGCAAGTATTTGCCGCACTTCTGCGCCAGCTCCAGTGATGCGAAGCGGCGGATCAGATGCAGCAAAAGGTCCATGGCGGCCGTCGCGCCACCGCAGGTGATCACGCGATTGTCTTCACAGAGGATCTGCGCCTCCTCCAGACAGGCCTCTGAATACCGACGACGAAAAAAATCGGCAAAGGCCCAGTGCGTGGTGGCACGAATGCCGTCCAGCATTCCCGCTTCGGCCAGCATGAACGCCGCCGTACACATGGAAGCCATGACGGCACCTTGTGCATGCTGTTGACGCAGCCACGGCCCATAACCGGGAAATGCCGGCAAGGCGTCTTTCAGGGTAAAGAGAAACCCCGGGATCAGCACCAGATCGGTTCGGGTGATGTCGGCGATGGATCGGTCCACGCGCAGCGTTTGCCCTCCCCATGCGGCGACATCGGCGCCATCCAGCGAGGCGGCAACCACCTCAAACGGCGCACTGGCGGTATCGGCGAACAGGTTGGCGGCACTGAGCACTTCCAGCGCCAGGGTGGCGCTGGCGGCGGAACATTGATCAGCCAGTAGCAGGGTGACGTGCATGAATCATCCAGATTGCGCTTTTCGCATGAAAAAAGTCATTTGTGCACCTACCTTATCCGATTTCTGCCCCCTAAAGTGCGCTGGTCATTCAATCCTCGGCGTACTTATGAATCTCTGGTTCCGACTTATCCTCATGCTGTTCCGTCGCCCATGGCGCAAACCGGTGGACGGCCTGGCCACCACCGTCATCCGCCTGCGCGTCTGGCCGCTCGACCTCGACCTCAACCGCCACGTCACCAATGGCCGCTATTTCACCCTGGCCGACGTAGGCCGCATGGATTTCACGCTGCGCAGCGGCGCCTTTCGAGTAGCCTTGCGCAACAAAGCCGTGCCGATCGTTGGCGATACCTGGGGCAAGTTTCGGCGTGAGCTCAAGCTGTTCGAATCGTTCGAGATTCATACCCGCATACTCGGCTGGGACGATAAATGGAGCTTTATGGAACACCGCTTCGTGAGCAAAGGACGGGTAATCGGCGTCGTCATCATGCGGGGGCTGTTCCGCTCGGCCAAAGGCACGGTTGCACCGGTCGAGTTCGTCCGCGAGCTGGGATTGGCCGAACAGTCACCCGAGATGTCGATGTGGCTGACGGCCTGGTCGCAAAGCTGCGACGACATGAGCCGTCAGCTGCGAGGGGAAGAAGCTAGTTGCTCAACCGCCCTGCTGTCATCGATGAAGGAACAGCAATAACGTCCGCCTGAGCCATCTCAGGCTTTTCCTCCGCGCCCTCCCCGTTCAGCGCCTTGTTCATCTTCACCGTATCCAACGCACCGACCCATTTGGCAATGGCCATGGTGCCGACGCCGTTGCCGATGGTGTTGGTGATCGCGCGTGCTTCCGACATGAACCGATCGACGCCCAACAACAGCACCATGCCCGCCACCGGGATGGTGCCGAGGGAGGACAGCGTCGCCGCCAGGATGATGAACCCCGAACCGGTCACCCCCGCCGAGCCTTTGGAGGTGAACATCAGCACCGCCAGCACGATCAACTGGTCCATGAGGGTCAGCGGCGTGTTGGTCGCCTGGGCAATGAAGATCGCGGCGATGGTGTAGTAGATCGCCTGGCCGTCCGGGTTAAAGGTCAAGCCCGAGGGAATGATCATCCCGGCGACGGGTTTGGAAACGCCGGCCTTTTCCATCTTGGAAATCATCTGCGGCAGCACCGATTCCGAAGAGCTGGTGCCCAGTACCGTGAACAGTTCTTCCTTGATGAACTTCAGAAACTTCCACAGGCTGAAACCACTGTAGCGGCAGATCGGCCCGAGCACGAAGATCACGAACACCGCGCAGGTCAGGTACACGCACGCCATCAATTTGCCGAGGGAGAACAGCGAACCGAAGCCGTATTTGCCGATGGTAAAGGCAATCGCCCCGAAGGCACCGATGGGGGCCAGACGCATGACCATGTTGACGATGCGAAACATCCCTTGCATCAGGCTATCCAGCGTGTCGACGAACACTTTTGCGCGCGGCCCGACATGCGCCAGGGCAACACCCAGCAGAATGGAGAACAGCAAGATTTGCAGGACGTTGCCTTTGGCGAAGGCATCCACGATGGTGTCGGGGATGATGTTCATCACAAAGTCCATGAACGACGCATGTTTCACCGCCGTGGTGTAGGTCGCGAGGCTGGACGTATCCAGCGAGGCGACATCGATGTTCATGCCCGCGCCGGGTTTGAACACATCGACCACGACCAGGCCGACCACCAGCGCCAGTGTGGACACCACTTCGAAATAGAGCAGAGCCCGGAAGCCGACACGCCCCAACTCTTTCATGTTCTCCATGCGCGCAATGCCCGTCACCACCGTGAGGAAAATCACCGGGGCAAGCAGCATTTTGATCAGTTTGATGAACGCGTCACCCAAGGGTTTGAGCGCTGCTCCGGTCTCGGGAATGAACACCCCGACAATGGCGCCGAGGATGACCGCGATGAGCACTTGTACGTAGAGTTTGCCAAATATTCTTTTCATGACAGGGCCCTGATTTTTTATTGTTGTCAGGAAATGCCAAGGGACCGGATTCAGCGATCTGCCCCTTGGCGCTGTGCCGCAGTACTACTTTGAATCGGTGGGAAATATCAGCGGTTGATCAACGCAATGACTGCATCGGTGATCTGCCGGGTGGTGGCCGTGCCGCCCAGATCCGGGGTATGCAAACCGCTTTCGGTCACGGCTTCGATGGCCGACATCAGCTGTTTCGCCGCGGCCGCTTCGCCCAGGTGTTCGAGCATCATTGCCGCGGTCCAGAATGTAGCAATCGGGTTGGCCACGCCTTTGCCGGTGATGTCGAAAGCCGAGCCGTGGATCGGTTCGAACATCGAGGGGAATTTGCGCGACGGGTTGAGGTTGGCGGTCGGCGCGATGCCCAGGCTGCCGGACAACGCGGCGGCCAGATCGGACAGGATGTCGGCGTGCAGGTTGGTGGCGACGATCACGTCCAGCGTCGACGGTTTGAGCACCATGCGCGTGGTTACGGCGTCGACCAGTTCCTTGTCGATCTTCACGTCCGGAAAGTCCTTGGCGACTTCGTAGAAGATCTCGTCCCACAACACCATGCCGTGACGCTGAGCGTTGGATTTGGTGACCATGGTCAGGTGCTTGCGCGGACGGCTGCGCGCCAGTTCGAAAGCAAAACGGTGAATGCGCTCGACCCCGGCACGAGTGAACACCGACACTTCGGTGGCGACTTCTTCCGGCAGGCCCCGGTGCACGCGACCGCCGTTGCCGGAGTATTCGCCCTCGGAGTTTTCACGCACCACTACCCAGTCGATCTGATCACCGTTATGCAGCGGGCTTTTCACCCCTGGCAGCACGCGGGCCGGACGCACGTTGGCGTACTGGTCGAAGCCCTGGCAGATCGGCAGCCGCAGGCCCCACAGGGAAATGTGATCCGGCACATTGAGCGCACCGACTGCGCCGAAGAAAATCGCATCGAAGGTTTTCAGTTCTTCCAAGCCACCTTCAGGGATGTAGTAGCCGTTTTTCAGGTAGTTATCCGAGTTCCAGTCGAAGTGTTTGAAGGCCAGTTCGAAGCCAGACTTTTTCGACAAGGCTTGCAGCACCTCGACGCCCGCAGCGATCACTTCCACGCCGATGCCATCACCTGGAACCGCAGCAATTTTGTATGCGCTCATCATCAACTCCACTCTCGTTACGTTCTTGTTGTGCCTGTCGAACGGGGGTGTTCAATCAGGGTGTGAGCGGAGTATATGTAGTGAGCAAATGAGCGTGAGTTACTCCAAATCACTACATAGATGAATTTGAGTTACCAATGAGCCAGACCCTGGATTTGTCTTTTTTCTACCTGCTGGCCAACAAAGGCAGCCTCGCGGCGACGGCTCGAGAGCTGGGTGTGACCCCACCGGCGGTGAGCAAACGCTTGAGCGCGCTGGAAGCACGGCTGGGCATCCGCCTGGTCAACCGCACCACGCGCTCGATGAGCCTGACCTCGGAAGGTGAGCTGTATTTTTCCCATGCCGCGCGCATCCTGACGCAGATCGATGAGGTCGAGCAGCTCATCAGCAGCAGTCGTGCAACGCCGAAAGGCCTGATTCGCGTCAACGCGTCTTTGGGTTTCGGTCGTCGCTACATCGGCCCGGCATTGGGCGCGTTCTTCGCGCAATACCCGGAGGTGGAAATACAGCTGGAAATCAGCGATCACCCGCTCGACCTGGCGACCCACGGGTTTGACCTGGGCATTCGTTTCGGCACGCTGCCGGATGCGGCCTTTCATGCGCGCAAGATTGCCTCCAATCGCCGTTTGTTATGCGCCTCGCCGCTGTACCTGGAAAAGCATGGCGTGCCGCAACGCCTGGCGGATTTACAACAACACAACTGCATTTTCCTGCGGCAAAACGAAACGCCCTACGGCGTATGGAGCTTTACCAACGGTGGGCGCACGCAAAACGTCAAAGTGCGTGGCGCGTTAGGCTGCAACGACGGTGAAGTGGCCCTCAATTGGGCGCTGGAAGGTCATGGGATTCTGCTGCGGGCCGAATGGGACATCGCCCGCTACGTGCGCAGTGGCCGCTTGCGCCTGGTGCTGGAGGACCAGACACCGACCCGCGCCGATGTCTATGCCATCTACCCGCAACAGTTACACCTGTCGGCGCGAGTGCGCAGCCTGATCGATTTTCTGGTCGAGCGTTTCAAGCACATCGATCACCTGGATGAACCGGAATCTGTGCTCGACTGAACGGCGCTACGACAGATTGAGCGCCACGGCGGCGCGAATCAGTGCCTTCAAGGCTGTTTCATCAATCCGGTCGCCCTCATGAATATCGATGGCACGCCGGGTGTTGCCATCGAGGCTGGCGTTGAACAGTCCTGAAGGGTCTTCCAGCGAGGCGCCCTTGGCGAACGTCATCTTCACGGCATTCTTGTACGTCTCGCCGGTGCAGATGATGCCGGCATGCGACCACACCGGAACGCCCCGCCACTTCAACTCCTCGACCACTTCGGGGTCGGCTTGCTTGATGAGCGCTCGAACCCGAGCAAGCGTCTCGCCCCGCCAATCATCCAGTGCCTTGATTTTCGCCTCGATCAGCGCAGAGGCAGAGCCTTGCCCCTCAGTGTCCTTAGATCCAGCCGTCTCCTTGCTCATAGTGGCTATCCCTCTTCATAATGATTGTCGCTCGCCTGCCTCTTGAGTATCGCTGACAGGACTACAACGCAGGCGTTGCAGTTTGACCCACAACGGGTCGTTTGCCTTCAAATCTCCGATGGATGCAACTTGTGCACTCACGGAATAGCAAAACAAGGACGTAACAACAGTGGAAAAGGAAATCATCTTGATGCGTCATGGCCAGCCAGATCTGGCCGTGCAAGACAAAGTTTCAGCGCGCGATATGAAACGCTGGATCGAGCAATACGACCTGTCAGAAATCATCGACCAACCCGCCCCACAATCGAGTGTGGCACTGGCGCTTACTGCCAGAACGATCGTGTCGAGCAGTGCGCCCCGGGCGCTGACGTCGGTTCGAGCGCTAGGCCTTCAAGCCAGCCTTGTCGATGATATGTTCTGCGAAGCGCAGCTCCCCCATGGACGATGGACACTGCCGCGCCTTTCACCATTTACGTGGGCATTCATTCTTCGTGTTTTATGGTTGTGCGGTTTCTCGGGGAAGGTCGAGTCTGCCAGTAAGGCCAGAATGCGCGCCAATACGGCAGCTCAACGGCTTCAATCCCTTGCCGACGAAGGGCCCGTTTTACTGCTCGGTCATGGAATAATGAATCGAATGATTGCCAAGCACCTGGAGGCTACCGGATGGATTCGCCATACCAGCAATGGTAACCGGTACTGGAGCGCGACGGCCTATCGTATGAAACCGCGTTAAGGTACGACGACAGCCCACAGACTGAATCCCGGCGCCCTGGCTGGTGGTCAAATAGGAGCTAATATTCATCTGTATTCCCCTGCAAAGGACTGCAATCATGAGCCGGCTCGAGTTACTGACCAAATGGAATCGCATGATCGTGCGGTTGCAGATCGAGCACGAAATCAGTGCCCGAGATTTCGAGAAGTTCAGCTGGAAACTGGGCATCCCTTGCGTGGTGTTGTCGGCGATAGTCAGCGCCAGCGTCTTTGGTTCAATCAGTGACTCATCGCCAGCATGGCTCCAATATGCAGCCGGCATCCTTTCACTGCTGACCCTGGTGCTGAGTTCAGTGCAGACCTTCCTGAACTTTGATACCCGGGCTGCCGGGCACAAAGACACCTCCGAGAAGCTCGGTGCGATGTCTCGCGAGATTCAGGACGAAATCGCCAGCGGCAAGGACGAAGCTATCCTGGGGCCAATCGTGCTGGACATCCGCAAGCGCATTGATTCGATTCTTCTGGATGCCCCGACCTTACCCAAGTCAACCATAAGGAGACTGGGTGATGTTCGCATCCACCCGGAGTCACAGCCAGAAGAGCAGGAGATCGTCCCGGCTTGAATAGAGGCCCGATGCCGGTCCGCGACATCGTGACAGGAGGCGTTTGAGATGCAACTCATCACGTTGAAAATCGACAAACCGGAAGCGACGAATTTCATTTTTGGTCAGACGCACTTCATCAAGTCCGTTGAAGACCTCCACGAAGCGTTGATAAACGCCGTGCCAGGCATCCAGTTTGGCGTGGCTTTTTGTGAAGCCTCCGGCAAATGCCTGGTGCGATGGTCTGGCACCAATACCGCCATGATCGAGCTTGCGCAGAAAAACGCGCAAGCCATTGCCGCCGGCCATAGCTTCATCATTTTCCTCGGCGACGGTTTCTATCCGCTGAACGTGTTGAACGCCGTCAAAATGGTGCCAGAGGTGTGCCGCATTTTTTGTGCAACAGCCAATCCAACCGAAGTGATTCTTGCCGAGACGGAACAGGGACGCGCGATCCTGGGCGTCGTGGATGGCTTCTGTGCCAATGGCATTGAAGGCGACGAAGACATCCTGTGGCGCAAGAATTTGTTGCGGCAGATTGGCTACAAGCAGTGAAACACGTTTCGCTGCTGAGCTAACGATGGGCTGCCGCCGTCGACAGCCTCACCTGCCGGAATTCTGCACGAGTTGCTCAACGAAGAACTCCACGTGCCCTCTCGGATGAGTTGGCAATGGCCAGCTGTCGACGTTGTGCGCAAGGGCCTGGAAAGCTTGAGCGCACCTGGAGCGCGGGAAGGCTTCAAACACTGCACGTCCCTTCTGCACGGCTTTGTGCGCACTGTCGTCGTTCGGCACCGCGCCGACGTATTGCAGCGAGACATCCAGGAACATTTCGGTAATCTTTTCCAGCTTGGCAAACAGATTGCGACCTTCCGCCGGGCTGCCCGTCATGTTGGCCAGCACGCGAAAACGCTGCAGACCGTAGTTCAGGTTGAGCAATTTGATCAGCCCGTAGGCGCCGCTGATCGAGGTGGGTTCATCGCACACCACCACCAGCACTTCCTGAGACGCGCGGATGAAGTTGATCACTGAGCCACCGATACCGGCGGCCGTATCGATGATCAGCACATCCAGTTTGTCGCCGATATCGCTAAAGGCCTGGATCAGCGCGCGGTATTGCGCAGGCTCCAGATGAGTCATGTTCTGCAAACCAGAAGAGGCCGGGGCCACACGAATGCCTCCAGGCCCTGGCATGAGTGCCTCGGACAGCTCGCAACGCCCTTCGAGAACATCGGCCAGTGTGTAGCGCGGGGTCAGCCCCAGCAGAATATCGATATTCGCCAGTCCAAGGTCGGCGTCCAGCAGTACGACGCGCCGCCCCATTTTCGCCAACGCCAACGAGAGGTTAACCGCCACCGTGGTCTTGCCCACGCCACCCTTGCCGCCAGTCACAGCGATAACTTGCACGCAATGCACATCATCCATTTGTCTTTCCCTTCCCTGCGCATCGTGTGCCACTACGTAATGGCTACCATCCAGATGCCGGAAGAATAGCTGAAAAGCGCGCAATAGCTGCCTTGTCTCCCGACGAGAGGCATTTCGCCAGCCTCCATTGAATCGTTTCAACGAAAATGCCGACAGAAACCACCAAATGGCTAAATCCACACATCATTGATTGCGGTTCTTTTCCCGGCCTGATCACCGGTGTTCAGCACACCACGCGGTTCGATCAGCAACAACTTCACCTCGCGTTCAGCGTAAGGCTTGTGTTCGACGCCCTTGGGGACGATGTACATTTCTCCCTGCCCGACCACGACCGCCCCCTCTCGAAAATCGATGCGAAGCTTGCCTTCAAGGACGATGAAGGCTTCATCGGTATCGGCATGGGAATGCCAGACAAAATCGCCTTCGATTTTCACCACTTTGAACTGATAGTCGTTCATTTCGGCAATCACCTTGGGCGCCCATTGCTCGCTGAACAAGGCATATTTTTCGGCAAAGTTAATCGCGGTGCAGACCTGGGAATTCATTTAAGTCACCCTCATTGGACAAGATATCGAGCCCTGACTTTAGGGATGGCCTGACGCTGCGTATTGCACGATTGTGCAAGTCGACCGGGGCCATTCTCAAGCAAGGCCCAACCTCTTCAGCCATCGGCCGGGTGAAACGCCATAGGTCTGGACGAATTGACGCGTCATGTGGCTTTGGTCGAAAAAACCTGCGCATACGGCCGCCTCTGCCATCGAATGGCCCCCAATCATCAATGCTCTTGCCAGGTCGAGCCGGCGTTGGGTCATGTACCGATAGGGGCTCGTACCGTACAGCGCACGAAAGTCGCGGCTCAGGCTCCAGCGATCGCGGCCACTCGCTTGCGATAACTCATCCAGGGTAATGACCCGATCCAGCGAGTCATGAATCAGCGCACGCGCGCGCTCGGCCGCTGCAAAATCAAACGACTTGCGCCGCCCACGCTGGCCAGAGAGCGTGTCCAGCGCCTGCGCGAGATCATAAATAGCATCGTCTTCTTCCAGGGGCTCGATGCAAGCGTCGAGGTTTTGCAGCAGCACCTGGGTTGCGGCACCCAGCCGCGGGTCGCTCGATAAGCCGCCCTCGATAAATGGTAACGGCTTGCCGCCCAGCACCTGCTGAATCAAGGCCGGCTCGATGTAGATCATCCGGTAATGAAAACCTGCTTCGGTACCGGCCTCACCGTCATGCACTTCGTCCGGGTGCAAGACGATGGTTTTACCGGGCAGGCTGTGGCGTTGGGATTTGCGGTACTGGAAACTTTGCACACCCGACAGCGTTCGCCCGATGGCGTAAGTATCGTGGCGATGCGGCGTAAAGCCATGGCCGCCAAAAAAGGCTTCGATGCGTTCCATCTTCAACGGCTGCGCCGAGCGCTTGACCCAATCCTTGTTGCCCTTGGTCTTAGTCATGTCCCTGTACCACTCGAATGATGTCAGTACGTTACCAGTGCGAGCGTCTGCTGTCCCAGGCTCGTCACCCGCCTGGATCGGGCCTCTCAGCGTAGCCGTCAAATTTGTCTGTTCCCCTCGTGAACCAGTTTTGAGACCCGCAGTCATAGCCGTGCCGTAAAAGACGCTCGCCCAATGAAGCGCTCATGCGGTTATTGCTCATCTTTATCCCACCCTTATCGTCGTCAACTCATCAGAGCTGTCTGTTCATGCGCCCGACTGTCCGCTGCTGCCGCTTTATTTCGCTGTGCCTGATGCCTTTGTTTCCGCTGTTCACCAGCCCCGCCCATGCCAGTGGGGAACGGCAGCTGGTGGAAGTCATTAACGACTATCGCGCCGATCCCGATCGTTGCGCGGGGCGTGCGGTCAGGCCGTTACGGCCGCTGGCGCTGAAATCGGACTTGTCCTTGCCGATCGGCTATGGCGGTGGCTTACGGGAGGGGTTGAAGGCTAACGGCTATCAGGCGGTGACGGTGCGGACCATCCGTCTGGTCGGCGCGCAAGACGCCGATGAGGCGTTCGACATGCTTCAGAGCGATTACTGTGGGGCGCTGCTCGATACCCAATACGCCGACATCGGCGTCACTCGTGCCCGCAGTGAATGGCGAGTGGTACTGGCACAACCGGTGCTCGATGGGCGTATCGGCGATTCACGCGCTGCGGGCAAGACGTTGCTGGCGCAGGTCAATGCGGCACGGGCCAGGCCACGTATGTGTGGGCGCCAACGCTTTGCCGCCGCGCGCCCATTAACCTGGAACGCCGCCCTGGGCGCCGCCGCGCAAGGCCACAGCAAGGCAATGGCCTACGGCAACTACTTCGCCCACCAGGACCCCGACGGCGATATGCCGGCGGATCGCGCCAGAGCCGCCGGTTACCGCGGCCGGCAGATCGGCGAGAACATCGCCGCCGGGCAAGGCTCGCCCAGCCAGGCGATGTCCGGCTGGCTGGCCAGCCCCGGGCATTGCGCCAACCTGATGAATCCGATGTTTACCCAGGTCGGCGCGGCGTATGCCAGCGATTCGCGCAGCAATAAAGGGGTTTATTGGACGATGCTGTTTGGCGCGCCTTGAGTGAGGGTTTCGAACCGTCCATAGAAAATGGCTGGCGCTGGGGTCAGTCAGTTAGGGGCTTGAACACCGCAGACTTGTGTGGCGAGGGGGCTTGCCCCCGTTGGGTTGCGAAGCGGCCCCAAAACCTGCGATCGCGGTATATCAGGTACACCGCATGCAACGGTTTTACGACTGCTGCGCAGCCGAACGGGGGCAAGCCCCCTCGCCACACAGGCTCGCTTCCACAAGTTTGCGCCTACTTCAAGTCGAGACAGTAGGTGTAGTAACCCGTATCGCGCACATAGCCCAATGATTCATACAACCGTTGCGCGAGGTGATTGTCCGTGGCCGTTTCCAGCACCATGCCCTTGGCGCCGGTCAACAGCGCAAAGGCTCGGGCGGTGTTCATCAGCAACGTCCCTACCCCTCTGCCTCGGGCGGCAGGTGTGGTGAAGAGGTCGTTGAGCAGCCAGGTGCGGTGGGCGTCGATAGAGGAGAACGTCGGGTACAACTGGACAAAGCCGAGCGCTTCGCCCGTGGAGTCCTCGGCGAAGAAAATCACCGATTCGTCCCTGGCGATGCGCTCTGCGATGAAAGCGCGAGACTGCATCAGGTTCGAGGGCTGGCCGTAAAAGCCTCGATAGGCGTCGAAGAGGCTGGCGACTTTATCGATGTGGGTTGCATCAACGCGCAGGACCTGGACGGCCATGTGGGTGGTCTCCGAACAGATGAGTTACTTCGGTTGCGCCACGGTGCGCAAATAAGGTTTCAGCGTCTTGAAGCCATCCGGGTATTTCTTCCTGGCGTCCTCATCGGAGACCGAAGTGGGAATGATGACGTCCTCGCCCGGACGCCAGTTCACCGGCGTGGCAACGGTGTGCTTGGCGTTCAGTTGCAGAGAATCGAGCAGACGCAGCACTTCATCGAAGTTGCGCCCGGCACTCATCGGGTAGATCAGCATCGCCTTGACCTTTTTGTCCGGGCCGATAATGAACACCGAACGCACCGTGGCATTGTCCACGGCAGTCCGTGCGCCGCCACTGGCATTCGGATGAATCATGTCGTAGAGCTTCGCCACCACCAGGTTCTCGTCGCCGATCATGGGGTAGTTGACCGCATGCCCCTGGGTCTCTTCGATGTCTTTGGCCCAGGTCTTATGGTTACTGACAGGGTCGACACTGAGCCCGACGATTTTGGTGTTGCGCTTATCGAACTCCGGCTTGAGCCCTGCCATGTAGCCAAGCTCAGTGGTGCACACCGGGGTGAAATCCTTGGGGTGCGAGAACAGAATCGCCCATTTGTCACCGATCCACTCATGGAAATGCAACGGGCCTTCAGTGCTTTCAGCGGTAAAATCCGGTGCTTCGTCGCCAATACGGATTGCCATGTTCGTTCTCCTTACTGTTGAGTCGTAGGGAAGTCGCCGGAATGCTGGCTGCTGTTCCGGCGGCATTCGATGTCTGCGTTGAACCGTCAACGCGGATCAGTATAGGAGACGCTCGAGGACCCGGTAGTTAGCCGCGCGCCCACCCTGCCCCCTTTGATGACCGGGCATTCAAGCCTCTGAACTGCGCTCGACCGACACCGCAAGCGCAGATGTCCTGGCCAGCCAGTAATAGAGCATGCCCGGCACCACCAGCCCGACGATCCAGGAAATATCGACACCACCGAGCTGCGCGACCATTGGTCCGGAGTAGAAGTGAGTGTCGACAAAAGGCAGCTGGACCAACACACCGAGCACATACACGCTGATCCCCAACACATTCCAACGGCCATAACGCCCCGCCGGGTCGGACAACGCCGGGATGTCATAGCGCTCCTTGTTGATGAAGTAGTAGTCCACCAGGTTGATCGCGCTCCACGGCGTGAAGAACGTCAGCAGAAAGAGGATGAAGTACTTGAACGTACTCAGGAACGAGTACTGCCCCAACAGCGCCAGCGTGGTGGACGCGCCGACAATCGCCAGCACAAACAGCATGCGTTTGCCGGCGGATATTTCGAAGCCACGACGAAAGCCACTGATGATGGTGGCCACGCACATGAAGCTGCCATAAGCGTTGAGGGTCGACACCGTGACCTTGCCGAACACCACGCTCAAGTACAGCAGGGAGGCCATCACCCCGGTACTGCCCAACCCGACGATGGTGGCGACCTCATGTCCACGAAAATTTGCGCCCGCCAACGCAGCGGCGAACACTCCCAGCACCATGGAAGCCTGGGCCCCCACCACCGTCCCCAGGCCGACGGCGGTGAACGTCTTCCAGGACGAGGTCTTGCTCGGCAGGTAGCGTGAGTAGTCGGCCACATAAGGGCCGAACGCGATCTGCCAGGATGCGGAAAGAGACACCGCCAGCAAGAAAGTACTCCAGCCGAAATGGCGGTTTTCCAGCAACAGACCGATATCGTTGAGCGTCATCAACCGGGTAAACAGATAGACGAAGGCGATGATGCCCAGCACGCTCGCCACCCTGCCCACCAGGTGGATGACCCGATAACCGAAGAGGGTCAGAAACGCGATGCAGGAGGCGAAAATCAGGATGCCGGCGCTGTCACTGACATGGACCAATTGAGCAATGGCCTGCCCCGACAGTACCGCGCCGGTGGCGCTGAAGCCGAGGTACATCAGGCACACCAGCACAATCGGAATCGCCGCCCCATAGACCCCGAACTGCACACGACTGGAGATCATCTGCGGCAGCCCGAGCTTGGGTCCTTGTGCAGCGTGCAGCGCCACCACCGCGCCGCCGAGCAACTGGCCGATCAGCAAACCAATGAGTGACCAGAACACATCGCCACCCAGCACCACGGCCAGCGCGCCAGTCACAATCGCCGTGATCTGCAGATTGGCGCCGAGCCACAGGGTGAACTGGCTGTAGAGGCTGCCATGACGCTCCGCCTCGGGGATGTAATCGATCGAGCGTGTCTCGATCAAGGGACTTCGCTGCTGGGTATCGCTGACCTTGGTCATTTTTTGTGTTCTCTTCTTATTGAGGTAGACGCTAATGCCAGTGAGCCAAAGTGCAGAACCTGTGGGAGCGAGGCTTTCGTCGCTCAAATTTCTTAACTCACCGGCATTGGGCGTGCTTTTATTTCTGTTGTTCAGTTACCGCCCACTTCTATCGAGCCAACAACCGAGTCTAGACATAACTACTCGGCAGCGTCGCATTAGCGCGGTCGCCAACGAGATTGCATTAAGGCATCAGATCCAACGGCATCACCTGCCCTTTCGTTCGCTCGTCATACCAATGCTGCAGCACATCGGGTAAGCGGCCTTTCCAGCCCGACACGTTGGTGTAGTAACGGGCTCGGGAATTGTTCTGCTCATCGAACACCAGCAGCACTAGCCAAAATCGGACGTCCGCTGTACGCATGAGGATGGCGGCGTTGGTATTGCCCAGCCCGCGTACCCACATTTCAGTCACTTCGGCGCCCGGCAGGTCATTCGACTCATCGCCGATCAGCCTGGAACTGCTGCTGTCCACCAGCGTCTGGTAATCGTCCTTGAGCAATTGCCGCAATGCATCGTCTTCTTCCTGTGTACGCGCCAACCCCAGACTCAGTAAATCGTTGTCCAGAACCAAGGGCTGTTCCGACGCGATATAGCGCCCCGCATAGAACACGCCCATGCCAGCACCACAATCGGCATCGGCGCCGTCCTGGGTGACATCAAGCACGCCGTTGATGGCTTGGAAGGTCAACGCGCATGCACCTTCGACGTAATGCGCCTGAGTGCCGTCGAGTTTGGCGATGCCATCCAGGTCGCCAGAGTTGGCGCCGCTCGCGGCAGAAACTTCGAAGACGAGATGAGTCGAATCCCGGCGCTTTGTCTTCAACTCGGCTCCCGTCGAAACGCCCCAGGGAATACGCTGCCAAGTGGCGTCCCAGGTAAACGGAATGGCCGCGTGCTCGAGTTCAGTGATGCGCATCAGGTACTGCTGGCGCAGGCAATCGATTTGGTCTGCGCAGCGATTACGTTGTTTCAACCACTGACGCTGGTCTGCTTTTAACGCTTCAGGGGCGGTGACTTTTTCCAGCGTCGAGCGCCAGACCGCTCCCAGTTTTTGATCCAGCTTCGACGTGTAAGCGTCGGCGCAAATGGCTTTTTCACTGGAGCTGGCGGCGCTGGTGCAATCGAAGCTACTGGCATGGGCTGCGGCAGAGAATGCGAGAAACCCCAGCAGTAAAGCGCGGCGAGCGTTAGAGCAGAACAAGGTCGGGGGCATGGGTAGATTCCATTCTTTGAGCGCGCCAGTATGCCGAGACAAACGTGAAAAGGCGCTTGTTTTGGTATAGCTCGCTCGCCACAAATCTCGCAGGAAGCGTAAAGTCACGTTCATTCTCCAGGAGCAAAACATGACTGATCCGTCGCCTCCACCACCGCGGGAAATTTATCTCTCGCAGACATCCGACCGGGATCTGTTCAATCGCATCGCCAGTGAATTGGCACGAGGGCTGGGCGGGACCTGGACGGCACAGATCAATGGGTTGGACCAGCGTTATTGGGACCTGGCCGTCGAGGGGCAGACGATTACGCTGCATCTGGAACACTACCTGGGGATCATGCTGCTGGTGGAGGACGCGGATCCGGACTGGATTGCGTCGGAGCGTTTTCAGGCGGTGGTGCGGCGGCTACAGACGGATTGAACAAAAAACGGGCGCCATGATCGGCGCCCGTTTCATTTGAAGCGAGAGGGAAATACATCCAGTAACCACCGATGCTTTCAGATATTGATTTCGCTGGCCGGCACGACATCGATCCGCGCCACGGAACCGGTCAGGTGCGCCAGATCCTTGTTGTGTTCGGTGATGATGTCTTCGGCGCTCATCGTGCCATTGTCGATTGTGGAATGAGCATCGGACGCCAGCACCACGTCGTAGCCTCGCGATAATGCCTCACGGACCGTCGCGTTGACGCAGTAGTCGGTTTGCAGGCCGCAGATAATCAGGCGTTCGACGTCCAGCTCTTGCAGATGTTCATGCAGGTGGGTCTGGTAGAACGAATCCGGAGTGGTTTTGCGCACGCGCATGTCGTGGGGTGACGTCTTCAGGCCGTCGGCCAGTTGCCAGCCTTCGGCGCCGTATTGCAGCAGGTCGCCCTCTTCTTCGTGCTGGATCAGGATGACCGGAATATTGGCGGTTCGGGCTTTGGTGCTGAGGCCGTTGATGGTGTCGATGACGCGCTGTATGTCGAAGCATTCATACTCGCCGGTGCACAGCGCGCGTTGGACATCGATGATCAGGAGTGCGGTGCTCATGGCTTCCTTCCTTAGACAGGTCGCTGGAACGATGGATTTCAACTCCCTTCTAGCCTATGTAGCCGGTGTAGCAGCTGTCGAGCTTGCGAGGCTGCGTTCGAGCGCGCAGCGCTCGCCATATCAGCGAATGCGGTTGCCCGAATGAACGTGGCTAACCGACTTTACGACTGCTACCCGGGATCGAGGCCACCCAGGGAGTCGGGGTGGCCGATGATCGCCTGTTTCAGTAACCGAGCGACAGCCCGGTATTGCGCCGTGGGTCGTTCGCCCCATAGAACCGGTTCTTGCCCACGGGTTTGCCTTCCAGCGAAGGCGCACCTACCAGAATAGCTGCAATATGGTTGGGGTCCTGCGGGCCGGCAAACTTGTGGCCCCAACTTTCGAGCATCTTCTTGGTGTCCGGGCTGGTGGCGAAGTTCTCCAGGTTGGTTTCTTCCGGCAGCCATTGCTGATGGAAACGCGGCGCATCCACCGCTTCCTGGATGTTCATGCCGTAGTCGATCACGTTGAGCATGGTCAGCAGGGTTGCGGTGATGATGCGACTGCCACCGGGGGTGCCGACGACCATGACGACTTTGCCATCCTTGGTGACGATGGTCGGGCTCATGGACGACAGCGGTGCCTTGCCGGGGGCGATGGCGTTGGCCTCCCCTTGTACAAGGCCGTACATGTTCGGCACGCCGATTTTCGAGGTGAAGTCGTCCATTTCATCATTGAGGATGACCCCGGTTTTGCTCGCCATCACGCCGGCGCCGAACCAGTCGTTGAGGGTGTAGGTCACCGATACCGCGTTGCCCCATTTGTCGACGATCGAGTAATGGGTGGTGTTACTGCCTTCGTGGGGCGCTACGCCAGGTTTGAGCTCGCGGGACACGCCGGCCTTTTGCGGATCGATGGCGGCGCGGATTTTGGTCGCGTAGTTTTTATCCAGCAAATGGGCGATCGGATTTTTCACGAAGTCCGGGTCGCCGAGGTAGCTGTTGCGGTCCACATACGCGTGGCGCATCGCTTCGATCTGGTAGTGCATGGCCTGGGCCGAGCGGTAGCCGAGGTCTTTCATCGGGTAGCCGTCGAGGATGTTCATGATCTCGCAGATCACCACACCGCCGGAGCTTGGCGGCGGCGCCGAGACCACGTGGTAGCCGCGGTAGTCGCACTCGATGGGTGCCAGTTCGCGGGTCTGGTATTTGTCGAGGTCGGCCTGGGTGATGATGCCCTTGTTGGCCTGGCTGGAGGTGACAATAGCGTCGGCCACCCAGCCTTTATAGAAACCGTCGGCGCCCTTCTCGGAAATTTCCCGCAGGGTTTTGCTCAAGTCTTTTTGCACGAGTTTCTGCCCGACCTGCATCGGCTCGCCATTGCTCAGGAAGATCGAGCCCGAGTCGCGCATGTCTTTCTTGAAGACGTCTGTGGCGTACTCCAGCAAATCGACATCGCCCTGCTCCAGCACAAAACCGTCTTCGGCAAGTTTGATCGCCGGGGCGATCACTTCCTTGCGAGGTTTGGTGCCGAATTTCTTCAGCGCCAGCTCCATGCCAGACACGGTGCCTGGCACGCCGACGGCCAAGTGGCCGCGGGTGCTGAGATCAGGGATGACGTTGCCCTGCTTGTCGAGGTACATGTCGGCCGTGGCGGCCAGCGGCGCTTTTTCACGGAAGTCGAGGAAGGTCTTGCGCCCGTCCGCCAATTGAATCGTCATGAAACCGCCGCCGCCCAGGTTGCCTGCAGCGGGGTACACCACCGCCAGCGCATAACCCACCGCAACCGCTGCATCGACGGCGTTGCCGCCATTCTTGAGGACATCGACGCCGACGTGACTGGCCAGATGTTGGGCGGTGACGACCATGCCATTTTCGGCCGCGACCGGTGCAACGGAGGCCGCATGAGCCATCAGACAGCTCAGCGCCAATGAGGTCGCCATGAGCGATTTGGCAAAAGGTTCAAACTTCATGGGTCGGTCTCTTTTTTGTTTTTAGGCTCTGTGGAAAAACAGAGGGAACGGTTCAAAAGCAGTTGGCAAGTATGGCTGCTATTGCGTATTGCGCCTCCCCGGCGAGGCAGTATGCTGGGCCCCTGTTCAGCACGTGTGCGGAGTCCGCCGGCATGACCTACACATTTACCACCCTGGCGTCGCCGGTCGGCGAGTTGAAGCTGGTCGCGAAAGGCACGCGTCTGGCGGCCATCCTCTGGGAAAACGACAAACCAGGTCGGGTAAGACTGGGGCCGATGAGTGAAGCGGCGGACAACCCGATCCTGATACGCGCCGCACAGCAGTTGCGGGAATACTTTGCCGGCACGCGTAATCATTTCGAGCTGGAACTGGACTTTGCCGGGACGGACTTTCAGAAGCAGGTGTGGCAGGCATTGCTGACGATTCCGTTTGGCGAGACGCGCAGCTACAGCGAGATAGCCCGGCAGATCGGCAATCCCAGCGCGGTTCGGGCGGTGGGTGCGGCCAACGGCAAAAATCCGATATCGATTGTCGCGCCGTGTCATCGGGTGATTGGGGCGTCGGGGAAATGACGGGGTTTGCCGGGGGGCTTGAGGCCAAAGAGCGGTTGCTGACGCTGGAGGGCTGTGAATGGTCGGGGGCCGGCAGGATGGGTGATTTGTTTTGACTGAATGGGCTCTCTTGTGGCGAGGGGGCTTGCCCCCGTTGGGCTGCGAAGCGGCCCTAAACCCGATCACCACGGTAAATCAGGCATACCGCATTCACAGGCTTGGCGACTGCTGCGCAGCCGAACGGGGGCAAGCCCCCTCGCCACAATAATCCGCGCGGCCCGACCGACACGAACAACCTGACTTATTCATTCTCCAGTGCAAACGCCTCGACAATCTGCTCAATCACCGCCCGCACCCGCGCGGTGTGGCGCAGGTCCGCATGGGTCACCAGCCACACTTCATACGGCAGCGGACGTGTGCGTTCCGGCCAGAGCCTGACCAGCCCATCGCGCTCGCCCATGTACACCGGGATCTCCCCCACCCCGAGACCTGCGGCAATCGAACGACGCACCAGCAGGCTGGAACTCAGGCTGGCGACAATCCGCCCACGGCTCAGGGGTTCCGAGACCAGGGTCATGTTCTTGTTGCCCTGCAAGTACGGCTGATACACCACCAGATCATGCCCCTCGAAGGCCGAGCCCGGTTGCGGCATGCCGTTGGCCTCGACATAACTTCGCGAGGCGAACAGCCCCACCGGCCAGCGCGCGATGCGCCGGGCGATCAGGTCGGGGTTGTCCGGCCGGGTGTTGCGCACGGCGATGTCGGCTTCACGCTTGGCCAGGCTGAGGATTTGCGTGGAGGCGTCCAACTGCACTCGCACGTCGGGGTGCACTGCATGCAAACGAGCGATGGCCGGGATCAGAAAATCGATGGCCAGAGAATCGGTAGTGCTGACGCGCACATTGCCGATCAATCGTTCGTCGAGGCCCTGAATCTGCCGCTCCAGCTCAAATGCCGAGTGCTCCATCTTTTCCACGGATTGCAACGCCGCTTCGCCGACCGCTGTCAGCGCATAGCCCTCGGAGGTGCGCAGAAACAAAGTCGCATTCAACGATTTTTCCAGCGCGGCGATACGCCGGCCGACGGTCGCTTGATCGACCTTCAGCACCCGCGCTGCACCGCGTAAGGTCGATTCTCGACATACCGCCAAAAACACTCGCGCATCATCCCAATTCATAGCGTTTCCTGCAGCGATGCATATACGCATCATCGTAGCGCGAAATCGCTGCAATATTGCACCAGCGTTCCTCGATATGCTTGAGGCCAAGCACAAATTCACAGGACCGCTCCCATGCACAGCACATCCCTCGACACTGGGCGCAGCGCGATCTGGCTGCCGATCTTCGCCGGTCTCTGCGCCAGCCTGGTCAGTATTGGTCTGGCGCGTTTTGCCTACACGCCGTTGATACCATCGTTGATTCAGGCCCAGTGGTTTTCCGCCAGCGACGTGGTGTACCTCGGCGCCGCCAATCTGGTGGGCTACTTGATCGGCGCACTGCTCGGCCATCCGCTGGCCCGTCGCACATCCAACAAAACCGCTTTGCGGCTGATGATGCTGGCGGTGACACTGGCGTTTTTTGCCTGTGCCTTTCCGTTATCGGTGAGCTGGTTCTTCGGTTGGCGATTGCTGTCGGGGATTGCCGGTGGCGCGATCATGGTGCTGGTGGCGGCGACCGTGTTGCCCCATGTGCCCGCCTCGCGCCGAGGCCTGGCCAGCGGTGCGATTTTCCTGGGCATCGGCTTGGGGATTGCCGGCTCAGGCACCCTCGTTCCGCCGCTGCTGAGCCTTGGCTTACAGAACACTTGGCTTGGGCTCGGCGCCTTGGCCTTGATTCTGACCGCCGCCAGCTGGTTTGGCTGGCCGTCATCCGTTGCCAATGAAACGGCTGCACCGCACGCTCAGCACACCAAATCGCCGTTTGATCCCAACCTTTATCTGCTGTTTGCACAGTACGCGTTCATGGCTGCCGGGCTGGTGCCAGCCATGGTGTTTCTGGTGGATTACGTGGCGCGCGGCCTCGGTGCCGGGCCCCATGTCGGTGCACTGATCTGGGTGATGTACGGCCTGGGCGCGATAGTCGGGCCGGTGAGTTATGGCTTTCTGGCCGATCAACTGGGGGCGAAGCTGAGCATCCGCCTGGTACTGGTGGTGCAGGCGATTGCCGTCGGCCTGCTGGCTATATCGAGTTCGTTCACCGCCCTGGCCCTGCTGGCAGTGATCCTCGGTTCGTTCCCGCCGGGCATCGTGCCGCTGGCGCTGGCCCGGGTGCATGAGCTGGTACCGCAACACCATCAACAGCAAGTGGCCTGGAGCCGCGCCACGGTTTCATTCGCAACCTTTCAGGCCATCGCCGGGTTTGCCTACTCGGCGCTGTTCAACGCCAGCGGCGGTCATCACGGGTTACTGTTCGTCATCGCGGCCGGGGCCATCGTCGTCGCGCTCGTGCTGGAACAGGCCTTGCGCTTGTTGAAGCTAAAGGACCGGATGATGCCGATGAGTTGTTCATGATCGCGCAACACAAGTTTGCGGCTATCGATAACCACGCGCCTGCACGTTGAACAACTGCGCATAACGCCCACCCGCCGCGACCAGGCTGTCGTGATCACCCCGCTCAAGGATCGCGCCCTGGTCCAGCACGATGATGTGGTCGGCATTGCGTACGCTGGAGAAGCGGTGAGATATCAGCAACGTCATGCGCCCTTCAGTGTGTTGGCTGAAATGCTCGAACACCGCAGCCTCCGCCGCCGGGTCCAGGGCTGAGGTCGGTTCATCCAGAATCAGGATATCGGCGTCGCGGCGCATGTAAGCGCGAGACAAGGCAATCTTTTGCCATTGCCCACCGGACAGCTCTTGCCCACCGGCAAACCATCGCCCTAACTGCGTGGCATAACCACGATCCAGACGCTCGATGAAGGGCGCAGCCATACCCTCGGCGGCCGCTTGCTGCCAACGGGTTTCATCGTTGAAAGCCAGGGTGTCGCCGACACCAATGTTCTCGCCGACGGAGAACTGGTAGCGAATGTAGTCCTGGAAGATCACGCCGATGCGCCGTCTCAGCGCCTCTTCTTCCCAGGCCTGCAAATCACTGCCATCCAACAGAATGCGGCCCTGATCAGGGCGATACAGCCGCGTCAGCAACTTGATCAGCGTGGTTTTGCCCGAGCCGTTTTCCCCCACCAGCGCAACACTGTGTCCGGGCAACAGGTGCAGATCGATGCCCTGCAAAGCAGCGCGGCTCGCCCCCGGATAACGAAAACCGACACTCTCGAAACGCAACCCATCGCCGGGCACCGCACCCACGGTAAGGCTTCCGGCATCGGCCACCACCGGCTCAGCCAAATACTCATAGAGGCTCGACAGGTAAAGGCCATCTTCATAGAGACCGCTGATCGCGCTCAAGCTGCTGCTCACCGCCGTCTGCCCCTGCTTGAACAGCACCAGGTACATGGTCATTTGCCCGAGGCTGATGCTGCCGTGAACGGTATCGACCACGACCCACGCATAGGCCAGATAAAACGCCGCGGTGCCCAGCAGTCCCAGCACAAATCCCCAGCCATCGCGACGCAATGTCAGGCGCCGGTCTTCGGCGTAGAGACGAGCAAACGTGTCCCGATAACGCTGCAACAACAGCGGCGCGAAGCCGAACAGCTTCACCTCTTTGATGTAGCCCTCATGGGAGAGCAGTGTCTCGATGTAGTTCTGCTGCCGACTCTCCGGTGCCCGGCGCGTGAACAGCCGAAAGGCATCCCCGGAAAAGTGCGCTTCGGCAAAGAACACCGGCAACGCCCCGACCACCAGCAACACCAGCGCCCAAGGCGAAAAATGCACCAGCAACACACCGAAGCTGATCAACACGATGAGGTTCTGGATCAGCCCCAGCGACTTCATCACCAGCGCCAACGGCCGGGTCGATGCCTCGCGCCGAACCCGAACCAGCTTGTCGTAGAACTCGGAATTCTCGAATTGCACCAACGATAACGTCTGGGCCTTCTCCAGAATCATCGTGTTAACCTTCTGCCCCAACTGCACCCGCAACAACGACTGCTGCACCGACAACGCGCGCTGCGTCCCGGACAGCAACGCAAGCACGCCCGCTTCAAACAACACATAGCGCACGACCGGCCACAACGGCGCGCTGCCCTGTTGCGCGTGCAACTGCATGGCGGTAACGACCGCGTCGACAATCCGCTGCCCCAACCAGGCCGCCAATGCGGGCAGCACCCCGGCAATCAGTGTCGCCAGCACCAACCCCAGGAACAGCCCGCGTGATGTTCCCCAGACCAGCAGCAAGGCACGCCTCGCTTGGTCGAGCAAAGAGGCGAAACGGGTAAGGACAGGCATAGGGCAATGGGCTCGGTGGCGGATGTAGAGGGGCGCGGCAGGTCATACGGTATGCGGAATGAGCAACGCCCACTTACGTGGATATGAGGCGATAAGCCTCGCCTCGTCCATAGGAAAAACATCTAAAAAAGTATCGTTGCGCACTACGTTTTAGCGCTTTGCTATGAGGAGTCAATGCCTATCGGGATTGGTAGACGAACCTGAACGTCCAACCAATGTGCCCCATTCCATCACCGGGAGCAGAACATGAAAATCAACCCCTACCTGATCTTCAACGGCGACTGCCAGGATGCCTTCAATTTCTACGCCAAAAGCCTGCCTGGCCAGATCGAAGTCATGATGACCTTCGGCGAAACTCCGGCTCGCGACCATGTGCCAGCGGACTGCCACAACCTGATCATTCATACGCGCCTGTTGGTCGGGGATCAGTCGATCATGGGGTCGGATACCACACCCGATCGCCCCAGCGCCGGCATGAGCGGTTGTTCGGTGTCGTTGAATGTCGACAGCGTGGTTGAGGCAAAGCGAGTGTTTGCGGCATTGGCGCAAGGCGGGAGTATTCAAATGCCATTGGAGACGACGTTCTGGGCGGCACGCTTCGGGATGCTGGTCGATCGGTTTGGCGTGTCATGGATGATTAATTGCGAAAAGGACCGATGATGGGCCCCAAGACTAACACTTAAGTATAATGGCCCCTTGATATCAATTTTAGCTTTTTTTATTCAATAACCAGACGGAACAACTACATCGTTCAAAAAATCAGCTCTTGACATAAAATATTACGAATACAACGCAAAAGGAGTCAATTAATATGTCCCCCCCGCTCTCATTCGCCCTAAAAAGAGGCAACAGTTGAACTGGTGCCTTTCGAGCGCGCACCTAAACTGCCATAGAACACCGTGGAATATCCTTATAAATCAACTCCAGATATCAAAAATGCGGACTTCCGCACAATTTATACGCAAGACTTCTCAGTGATGCCTCGTTCTGTAGCCCAATCCGCGGATCAGCCACGCGTCAGTGTTGATCATAGAAAAGTCAACCTAGAGGGCCTAGTCCGACGCAAAGGCGCTCACCAACTAATTCGGATATCAGAAAATCAAATTGGCTAAAGCCTCCACAGTTGGCTATGTCATTGAATCAACTGAAACTACTGGCGATAGAATGGCACCTGTTGACAAGCCCAAAATGTTATAAAAAGTCAGATAATTTCAGTATTTTGTGTATTAAGATTGCAACGCCAGCACATATGAGTAATTTGCACGATGAGTACTGAGAGCAAAATCGAAAATAGCCAGAGGGGTATTCTCGCTATTGGGCGCACTTGGCGCTCAGCGGAGAAACTTCGACTGTTATTTGCACCCAATCTCACGCATATATATACATTAGATTACACAAACCCATTAACCCCGGATAATGAAGTTCAAGCCCACGATGCCGTACTAATCGACGTTGAAAGCCCTTCCATTCTTAATGACTGCCTGGCGCTCATCAAGAAATTACGTACGAGTCCAACAGAACTGTCCATTATCGTTGCAATCAATTTTCGCGCTCCGCAAACCAAAATTGAATGTTACCTGGCCGGCGCCGATCATTGTATCAATGTACCTAACGACCAGGATGAAAAAGCCAGGTTAATTTCAGAGTTGCTCGAAACACCTGAATGGCAGTCCGCCACTAAGTTGACCCTGGACCAAACATGCCTGCACTTATACAACGATGAGTTCAAACTGGATCTGGCTTATCAGGAAATGAAAGCCCTGGATGCGCTTATTAATGCGGAAGGTAATATCCTGCACCATGACTCCATGGCCGAATCCATGGGTTTGAATATCAAGCTCTATGACTCACGTGTTCTGGAGAAATCCATAAGCCGCCTTCGAAACAAAATCAAAAAGCACTTCGGCATTAACATCATTCATAGTGTTCGCGGTTATGGCTATCGATTGCTTCGAGGGGTCGTTTCAGTAAAGCAAGCAAACTTTCATTCTTAAAGGGACTAAACGATGGAGTCCAGCAGGCAATATACCGTGCAAGATAACTTCGCCATGGTTTTCTTCAGGCAATCAATTCTCAAGCGAAACGATGAATTGTTCGGCAGTGAGATTTATGCCAAAGCGACCAAACAACAGACACCTCTGAACAAGGGGTATCAGCCATTGCATCCCGATCACCCGCTGGCGATTTATCGTGAAGTACTGATGCGGATCCAATTAAATGCCCTTTCACAGATCGAGGTCACGTCGTCCCCATCCGTACAGACACCCAATAAATTATTCGTGACCATGAACCAATCCGCGTTATTGGATAAAGCGTTCATCCGAGAACTGAACGACGCTCAAACGACACTCAAGAAGCATGAACAACAGTTAATCCCCAGCATTAACGGCAGTTCGCTCCTTTCGTTCAACCTCAAAGAAAAAAGAACCATTATCAATCACATTCACTTATTGAAGGACAACGGGATCGAGATTGCTTTCGATGGCTATGACTTAAGCGATGACAGCGCTGAAAAACTGATCAGCCCGAAGCTGTTCGATTATATAAAAGTAGACCTGACCCGATCCAATTTCGACATCATGGTCGACAACAGCCAGGACTTTTTCAACAGATCTTACGACTGCCTGAGCAGCATGATCCATGACAGCAAGATCAGATTCATCGCGGACCGGGTCGAGCACAAAGCACTGCACACACTGGCCCGTAGCATGCCTTTCGATTTTTTCCAGGGGAGATATTACTCTCCGACCGAGGTTATTTAAGCTTTAAAAATTTCACCAAACTAGGAAGGAGCCTTATTGTGAATACGTCAAACAACAGCTTTCTAATTTTCACCCGAGATCAACTGGCACGACAAGCTATAGAATCGCTTCTCGCACAACGCCTGTATTTATCTTTTGAAATCGAATCTGGCAAACTCAGCAGCGAACGCATCCGAAAGAGTCGATTCACGCACATCCTGCTCGATCAGGCCGATATCTCGCTGAGCGATGTCAGCTTTATCCGCAAGAATCAAAAAGATGCGGAAATCATACTCATAACTCCCAACTCGGAACATTCAGAACTCCATCACTTCTCGCATTTCGGGGTTGATGGCTTTCTCAAGAAACCGGTGGCAGACGAAGAGTTCATCTCTGCAGTCAGCCGGATTAAAGAGTCGCAGGGTAACCCCGACATCTGGTGGTTTAATGCCGACGACAGAACATTAATCAAGGAAGATATAACCATCCCATTGACCAGCACCGAATCGTTAATGCTCACCCAACTGGTCATCAGTGATCGACGGGTACTCAGCAAGAACGATCTTATTCTACGCATCGATAAAGACCCGGAGAATTACAGCGGCCTTGAAATGTGCTTGAGCCGGCTGCAGAAAAAATTCAAGACTGCCGCCAACGGGGAACGCCTGATTCGCTCGGTCAGAAACCGTGGTTATTGCCTGGCACAAAGGATCAGAATCGCTTACTGAGCGAGATCGCAAAAACAATAACAATAAATGCGATTTTCCGCCCCACCCGATACCGCTTGACTGCCTAACCACCTCGCCTTGTATTTCCCGCCGCCTGTCCCTCGCACATCTGTCTCTCCATAGTTCCTGCCCGGTTCCCTCCACATGGCGGGCAAGCGTTTATCGGAATGCTGTAAATTTATAGACGATTTAGCGATGCCCTCCTAATGAAAGAGCACGACCTTTTATAACATGGGCCCTGGAAGTAGTGTCCGTTATAATTCGTCAGACACCCACAAAGATTAAGATACTAATATAAAAACCGGACACTGAGACAACCGTATCAGCTGACTTGAAAACAACATTCGGATGGCCAGCCGTAGCCCGCGTTATTCCCTTCCAATAATAAAAATAACTTCTGACCGAACTGCGCTCGCTCAGCCTTTGCGCGCGGCTGCCATTTATTAACCGTCGACTGATACACAACGTGGCGCACGCCCGAGGGACACCGCGATGGTACATAATCGTATTAATCGAAACAGCATATCCAAAGGACTGACCTTCTGGGGGCAATGGATAATTGCCATCACTTCGGTCAATGCGTTGTTATTTGCTCTGGCGTTGTACCAGACAGGAGAAATCGAAGCTCATTATCGTGTGCTTGCCGTGCTGACTTTCCTGGGCTCGGTCCCTTCTTACTCCCTGCTGCTGGTCTATCACAAGCAACATGGATACCTCTCCGGCCTGGGACGCTTGCTGCTGGGATGGCTGCTGCTGCTGGCCGGGATGACCAGCATTGGCTTTCTCAGCAAGACCAGCGAATTGTTCTCCCGGGAGATCATCATGGTCTGGGCTGTGGCAGGTTATTGCGTGCAGGCCTTGCTGTACCTGCCTCTGCATAGTTTTTCCAGACACTACCACCGGCAATTGCATAGCCAAAATAACACCCTGATCATCGGCACCGACCAACTGGCGGTGAATCTGGCGGACAAACTGGCCAAAACCGAGTTTCCACCGCTGGTCGGCCTGATCAGCTCAAAACCCAACGAGCTGTCGACCAACGTCAATACCCACCGGATCGTGGGCCAGCTGCAGGAACTGCGCGAGCTGATCCGGGTGCACGATGTCCGGCGGTTGTACATCGCGCTGCCCTTGAGCGAAGCCAAACAGGTCGAAGCGCTGTACATCGACCTCCTCGACTCGAATGTCGATGTGGTCTGGGTTCCCGACCTGGGCAGCATGACGTTGCTCAATCATTCCGTCAGCGAGCTGGATGGCCTGCCCGCCATCCACCTCAATGAAAGCCCGCTGACCAGCTACCCGACGGCGGCACTGAGCAAGACCCTGCTGGACAGAGGCCTCGCCGCCCTGGCGCTGATCGCCTTCAGTCCACTGCTGCTGGTGATCGCCGTCGCAGTGAAGATCTCCTCCCCGGGGCCGATCATTTTCAAACAGGAACGGCACGGCTGGAACGGCAAGATCATCAAGGTCTGGAAATTCCGCTCCATGCGCCTGCACGACGACCATCAAGTCCGCCAGGCCGGCCGTGAAGACCCACGCATTACCCCGGTTGGCCGTTTCATTCGACGCACGTCCATCGATGAACTGCCACAGTTCTTCAACGTACTGCAAGGCCATATGGCGCTGGTCGGGCCGCGGCCGCACGCGATTGCCCATAACGACTACTACACCGGCAAAATCCAGGCCTACATGGCCCGTCATCGAATCAAACCGGGCATCACCGGGCTGGCCCAGATCAGTGGCTGCCGTGGCGAAACCGAGACCCTCGACAAGATGCAAAAGCGCGTAGAGATCGACCTCAACTACATCAACAACTGGTCGTTGTGGCTCGACATCAAGATCCTGATCAAGACGCCCTTTACGCTCTTTTCCAAGGACATCTATTAACCGCTGCGATTCCCCCCCGCCTGTTCTTCAGCTTGTGGCTAACAGAGCCGCAGTCCGGGCAGTCAGATCTCTGACTGCCCGAGCCTCTCTCCCCCGCCTCACCCCATTCGCCCTCTGTTTTGTAGCAGCTGCCAACGGCTGCGTTCGCCCGTAGCAGCTGTCGAGCCTGCGAGGCTGCGTTCGGCTGCGCAGCAGTCGTGAATCCGGCTGACGTGGTTTGCCTGATGCACCGCAAGTTCTGGTTTGACGACTGCTGCGCAGCCGAACGCAGCCTCGCAGGCTCGGCAGCTGCTACAGATTGCATTACGGAACATATGCCGGATGGAGTGGCAAGAGAGGTGTTGCTGGAGGGGGGGATATAGCGAGGGTCAACGGTTACAACATACCGACAAACTGCCAGGTGCCTAACGCCTTTTCAACGTACCCAGTACCTTGAAATCAATAACCCCATTAACACGCCGATACTATTTGCCAGCATGTCGTAGGGCGAGGCCGTACGCAGCGGCATCATACCTTGCGCGAGCTCAATGAGTACGCCTGCGAGCAAACACCCCAAGGCTGTCCAGGTAAACTTCACATTGGGGAAAGCCAAACGGCAACTGCATGCAAATACCAGAAAGCCGATCCAGTGATGCAGCTTGTCCTCTTCGACGAACAGCTCAGGGATCGGCTGAGGACGCAAACCTGCGTACAGCAGAATCATAGTCACCGCGGCAAAGACCAAGCCCCGGAGCCAGAATGGCAACTCGACCAAGCCTTTAAGCCACGTGATCATTCGGTAATTTTCTCGAAGTTGTTGTAGAACAGGTCGCTGTTGCGTCCGTCGGTCATGGTCTGCAACGAGTAGGAACGGTTCAGGCGTGCACCGCCATCACGGGTCAGTGGCGCCCAGACGATATTGGCACGGCGCATGGTCGAGGTACTCATCAACTCGTCGAACGGGATGGAAATGTAGATGCCTTTGTCAAAGCTGCCCTCGCCATATTCCGCCTTCGACGCAGTGGTCAGGGTGACCCAGCCGCCAAACTTCACGCCGTTCTTGAACTCACGCGACAAGTCGACGGTGGTGCCCCAGTCCCGTGCCAGGTAACGCCCGACGCTGACCGCTGCAAGCATGTCATTGGGCAATTCAGTATAGCTGGTGACATGACCCGTTATGGTCTGGTAATCGCGCAGGCCAAAGCCCTGATCAAAATCCCGCTGGCGCACGAAATTCAGATCGGCGCCCACCGACCAGCGTTTCCCGTTAGGTCGATACAGCACTTCGCTGCCGACCCCGGCATACATGGATTCCAGATAGCCGCCATAGACCATGCCATACCAGTCCCGATCCAGCTGCGCCGCGTGATTGAACTGGAACGTCGGCATCGTCACATCGGAGGTGGTCAGGTACTGACGTAAATCGGTGCGCACTCGCGGTAACCCGCTCGGTGCGTCGTAGGTGAACTTGTCGTAGTTGTTCAGCAGGTTGGCGCTGAGCAAGCCGCTCCACCAGGTGTTGCGGGTGAAACGGTACTCCGCGTCGGCATCGGCGGTGAACTGATAGAGCAAGCCGTTGGGGCCGCCGATGTTCTGTTTATAGCCCAGGCCCAAGCCATAGCTGAACGGCTCCAGCGCCTGGGTATAGAGCGTGGTTTCCCGGTGTGCAGTCGCCGGATTGACCTCGGTCGTACGGTGTAGATCCTTCAGCGGCTGGTCGTTGTTCACCACCGCGCGGAAGGTTTCTCGCGGCACGCTGGTTTCTTCGATAGACATGTCATAACGCTGATTCACCAAGGTGAACCAATCGATGTCCTGATTGACGCTGTTATCGAGAATCCGGCTGGCCCGCCCGACAGCCTTGGCCGAATAAAAATAGCGAGACTGCTCGCCATACACCATCAGCTCCGAACCGCGTTGGGTAATGCGTTTGACCTTATAGCCAGCATTTTGCTGTAACCGATTGGAGACATCGGCCCAGTTGACCTGGTCGGCCGGAGTTGATGGTGCCTGCGCCGGCAGAGGCTCGGCGGGAGGGTCATAGGTCTTCACCGGTGCCTTGCGGCTGACAAAGTTGGTGTGCAGGGTGATGCCGAACATCGCCGTATTGCCACGCTCCCAACCGGCGCTCAGGTCGACGCTGTCGGCCAGCTTGTAGACCACACCGAAGTTGATCGGCAGGTCTTGCTTGAGCGGGTTGTCCAGTGGCTCATTCTTGTAATCGTTGCCCTCGTACTCGATCTTCAGGCTCAGTGGTTCCCAGGGCGTTTGATAGGCAATCCCGCCAAACAACGAAGGGTGGCCCCTGAAGTAAGCGTTGGTGTTCACGTCCCCTGCCCTGGCGACAACTGCAGTGCTCTGCGGGCGGTCGTTGAACTGGCTGCCCAAAACCGAAAGCGGGTTACTGAAATCCCCTCGATTACCCAGATAACCCCAGGCAATGCCCAGGCTGAAATCGAGGTCGCCATAACGTTTGTTGGCGACGAAATACTCGCTGGAAAACAGCCCGGTACCACCGATGTCCCGCGCACCGATGGCAACCTGCGGTGCCCAGTGACTTTCTTCCCAAAGCCGCGCCTTGACGTCGATGGCCTTGTCTTTGAAGCTCTGATCACCGCTCAATTCT
The DNA here is from genome assembly GCF_012932895.1 of Pseudomonas sp. KD5. Lineage (NCBI taxonomy): Bacteria > Pseudomonadati > Pseudomonadota > Gammaproteobacteria > Pseudomonadales > Pseudomonadaceae > Pseudomonas > Pseudomonas sp. KD5. The sequence goes on from NZ_JDWJ01000009.1 coordinate 221,304, forward strand.
TCGGTGCCGTACCTGCGGTTGGAGATTGCGGTGTAACGAAACGATCCCTCCAGCCAATCAAGTGGCTGCAAGGAAAAACTATAGCGCGAATAAGGGTCGGTACGACTGGCCGTGACGCTCAACTCCCCCGCAGGGGCCATGCGCGCGGTGGGGGTCTGTAACAGACCAACGCCACCAAAATCACTCTGGGTGTAGCGCGGTTCACCGTGAGCCAATCCGCAGGGCAGGAGCAATGCAGCAGCAAAACGTAACTTCAACGGGCACTTCAAGGGGCCACCTCAGCCAGCGGTTGAGTGGCGAGAAACTCGGCCAGTTGTTGATTGAGCTCAGGGGTCGGCGTCTCGAGATCGTCGCTCCTGATCGGCACCAGGATCTTGCTGCCGGGCGCCGCCACGACGCCATCCTCACGATTCCACGCCGCCACGCCCAGGCGCCGCACTTGGCCGTCAGGCTGGATCAGCCACAGATAGTCGCCCTCGGCGTCGCCAAGAATGGCGCAGTCACGGGCATAGGCACGCACTTCCTGCAGGGCTCGGTAAGGTACCTGACAAGGCTGCGCGACCGCCCCGAAAACTTCCACGGTGGACGGCCGCTGGGGGTAAATCAGATGGTCGCCATCATCCAGCAGCGCGTTGCGGGCGAACCCCGTTTCCACAGCGATCGGATCGAGCACCGCGACCTGACGTCCGGTGACCGGCAGTTGCGCGACCTGCTCATATAGGCGCGCGCTCAATTCTGCTCGCGTGTTTTTGCCATCGAGCAAGGCCCCCCGTTGCAGCAGTTTCAGATCGAACAGAACACCTGCTTTCAAACGCGTCTGCTTGTCCACTAATGAACGGTGCAGCCACGCCGCGCCCAGCCAGTAACTTTCGGCATTGGGTTGGGCGTTACGAATGACATCCAGCAAGCGCGCACCGGGCTTGATTTCGAATTGGCCAGGGCTACGCACGTCACCGCTGACTGTCACGGCCGCCTGGCCCACGCCCGGGCCGATCAACAGCAGGCCAAGCAAGAAAAGGTTTGAACACTTCACCGGGCAGCTCCCCGATCACGGCGCACCTGCACGATTTTCAGAAACAGCTGCGGCGTCAGATGCTGCTCGCTGCGCAGAATGAAACCGTCCTGGGGGTCGACCCAGTAGCGGTTGGTGGCGCGGAAATTCAGGGCGGGTGCATCCACCTGCTCGTCGATGCGTAGCAAGGCGTAATCCTTGTCCAGAATGCTGATGGTCTCGATGCCATGGGGACTGAAACGGCTGTTGACCGCGATACCGATGCGGTTGCCGTCGTAGATGTCTATCCAGCGCGTGCTGGTATAGCCGTCGGGCAAATGCTGAAGGCCACGCTTGAAGGGCGACTCTTCATTGAAGCGAGTACCGTCCAGGGAAACGCCCAGCCCGACAGTGCGCACCACCAGACCGTCGCGCATCATCAGCACCTGCTTGCCAGATGCGACCCAGAACTGCAGGTCGCCCCGCCGACGAGCCATGGCCATCACACCCTCACTGGAGGGGGTGGTGACCAGAATCTGCGGATACGGCACGGCGTCGACCTGAGCACGGGTCAAATTGATGGAGGCAGGCCCCGCGACGGATGTCTCAAGGGTGTCCCAGGAGGCCTTCATCAACGGGTTACACCCGCACAGCAAGAGCGCCATCGTCAGACCGGCGCAGGTAGGCAAAGTTTTCACGGCGGGATAGAGCCTTATCTGCTGTTGGCTTCGCTGAGGTTATTGAGAGAGCTGGCGCCGGTCCCCAGGACACTGGCCGTAGGCAGAAGCTGGCTGATCAGACGGTTCCAGCGCGTCACGCCGGCCGGGCCGACATAGACGATGTCTTGCGGTTGCAAGTCGAAACGGGTGGCCAGTACCAGGGCCGAAGGGGATTCGGCATCGAGTTGGAACACCTTGGCCGGTTCAGTTTCCAGGTGGTCGGCGCCGCGAATCACGTACACCGCATTGCCGTTCGAGGTAGTCTGGTTCAAGCCACCCACTGTGCCCAGCGCATCGGTCAGGTTGATCGACTTGCCTTTGAAGCTCAGCGCGCGAGGCAAGTTGACCTCACCCATGACATAGATCCGCTTTTGGTCGTTATACGGCAAGTACAGCCGGTCGCCGCCCTTGAGGTAAACGGCTTGCAGCTGTGAGTCCTGGCGATTGAGGGTGTCCAGATCGAGCTTGTATTCGCGCCCGTCCCGGGTCAGCGTCAGGCCTGACAGGTCTGCGTTCGAGGGGTCCACACCGGCCGCGCCAACGGCCTCCACCACGCTCAACGGTGTGGTAGTGATCGGCTGTTGGCCAGCTTTGAGCACCGCACCGGAAATCACCACAGTCTGGCTGGCGAAGCGCAATACGCTGACGTCGACCTGGGGGCTTTCGACAAATTGCGACAAGCGCTCGGCAATAAAGGCCCGCAACTCTTCAATGGTTTTACCGGCGGCTGGGATATTACCGATGTAGGGATAAAACAACGTGCCGTCCGGACGAACCAGACGCCCGTTGGCATCGATTTGCTGTTGCGGCCCCGAAGGCGCCGTCAACTCGGGGTGATCCCAGACCGTGATAAATAACAGGTCGTTGGCACCCACGCGATAACCGCCTGGAACATAGGACAACAATGCCGGGGGAACGGATTCGCGAACTTGCGTGGCGGCATCCATGGCAATCAATTTAGGCGTGATGGGAATAAGCTCCACTCGGCTACTTTCCGGAGAGCCGTCACTGACCATTTGACTGGTGTCCATGTGTTGACCAGGCGAAAACATACAGCCGTGCAAGCTGATACTTGCCAGCATAACAACAGATAATCTACGGATCATAATGGCACTACGCTAGTCGAGGGCAAATCTAAAACAAGATCACTCAGAAAGTTCTGAGTGATCTTGAACAACATACTTCGCGGGGTTTAGTTGGTACCCGTCGTACCACCAGTACCGGTTGTGCCACCCGTTCCAGAGGTACCGCCATTGGAACTGCCTCCAGAGTTTGAAGCGGCCGCCGCAGCGCCGACAATGGCCGCGCCGATCACCACGGTTTCGGCGACCGTCACGTCCCCAACCAGCGGAGTGCTCAGGGACAGTGGCTCGCTAGCCGTTTCAGCCGCCGTTTCAGCAGCCGGTTCATCCGCCGCCAATGCTGCGGTGCTCATGACAGCCAGCAAGCTGGCCGTAAGTAGTTTCTTCATATCAGACTCCTTCTCGATATTAGACCCTTATATAACTTCATAATAAGGGAGCAGGAATGGAACGGAGATGAAGAGGCAATGATCACTTCACAAAGATCTTGTCAGATCACGCACGTCGCCTCCTGGGAATCATCTCACTCGTTGGTAACGTAAACCAGTGGCCAACATTCCTCGAAAGGCTGGAATAGACTGCACGCTCACGAGAGGCCCGGGCGCATTTTTTTCTGATTTTCTAAGAAATTAACCGAAGTTTTACTATTTTTTTCTGCAAATTCTTGTACGAAAATCTTCCAGTGCGCTGAAGCATTGTTATTAATGGTCAGCATTATCTAAGTTTGTTGACTACCGGACTTGTCCGCGTCAGCACACGGACAAGTATGGAAGAGCCTTTTATGGTGTTTGCGACCTGGGCAGAATTAAATGACAGGCCTTACCGATAGACCACGACCGATACCATAGTAGTCGAATCCATTGGCTTTCATGCGGTGAGGATCAAATATGTTACGACCGTCAAATATGACAGGAGCGCTCAATTTTTCCTTTATAAGGTCCATGTCGGGAGCTTTGAATTCGCGCCATTCTGTGACAATGATCAAGGCATCAGCACCTTGAAGCGCGGCTTCTTTAGTCCCCATTAAAAGCAAGTCTTCATTCATCCCGTAAATGCGTTGTGTTTCGGCCATCGCTTCGGGGTCGAAGGCTTGTACTCTGGCGCCAACGCTACGCAACTGTTCAATCAGGACGCGACTGGATGCTTCTCGCATATCGTCTGTATTGGGCTTGAAAGCCAAGCCCCAAATAGCAAACGTTTTTCCCTCCAGCTGCCCATCGAAGTGATGTTGGATATGCTCGAAGAGATGTTCCTTTTGTCGCTTGTTGACTTCCTCTACGGCTGACAAAAGCGTTGCTTTATAGCCGATCGACGACGCGGTGCGTTCCAGGGCTTGTACATCTTTTGGGAAACAGGAGCCGCCATAGCCACAGCCGGGGTAGATAAAATCGTAGCCAATCCGTGGATCAGAGCCGATGCCTTTACGAACGGCCTCAATGTCCGCGCCCAATCGCTCGGCAAAATTGGCCATTTCATTCATGAATGAAATTTTTGTTGCCAGTAGACAGTTGGCCGCATACTTCGTCAGTTCAGCACTTCTGATGTCCATCGTGATGATTTTTTCGTGGTTTCTGTTGAAAGGCTCATAGAGTTGCCTCATTCGGTCCACCGCGTAACTGCTATCACTGCCTATGATAATTCTATCGGGACGGGTGCAGTCTGCCACCGCAGAACCTTCCTTCAGGAACTCGGGATTGGAGATAACGTGAAACTCCACCTCAAGGTCCCGGGACGTCAATACTTCGGAAACTTTAGCTCTGACTTTATCCGCCGTACCAACAGGCACAGTAGACTTGTTAACAATAATTTTAGCCTCCGTCATGTTGAGTGCGATGGTGGTGGCAACAGACAGCACGTATTTTAAATCAGCACTGCCATCGTCGTCTGGAGGCGTACCGACTGCAATAAATTGGATTTCACCATGACGCACGCCTTGTGCGGCATCAGTTGTGAAATGTAAACGTCCTGCTTCATGGCATTTTTCTACAAGAGCACTCAACCCAGGCTCATAGATAGGAATAATTCCATTCTTCAGGTTCTCGACTTTAATAGCATCGACGTCTACGCAACATACGTCATGACCTGCGTCAGCAAGTACAGCGGCCTGCACGAGGCCCACATAACCTATTCCAAAAACCGTAACATTCATTTTAATAATCCTTTAAACGAGCTCGAGGCGACCATAGCGATCTTCAAAACGAACGATGTCATCTTCGCCTAAGTAAGAACCTGATTGAACTTCTATCAACTCAAGAGGAATTCTCCCCGGGTTTTCAAGGGAGTGCACAACCCCGATGGGTATGAAGGTAGATTGGTTTTCGGTCAACAACACCTGTTTGTCAGCGATTTGCACATTTGCGGTTCCTGAGACCACGATCCAGTGTTCTGCCCGATGATGGTGAAGCTGAACGGAAAGTTTATGCCCCGGTTTGACGGTGATTCGCTTCACTTGATATCTATGACCTTGGTCCACTGAGTCATATTTCCCCCACGGCCGATAGACTTCACGATGACTAGCCCCCTCGACTCGATTATTTTTAGTGAGTTCAGACACTATTTTCTTGACGTCTTGAGAGTGGTCCTTGGTCGTCACCAATATCGCGTCCGACGTCTCGACGACAACGACATCACTTATACCCAGAACAGTAACTAGACGATGACTGGAGTGGACATAGCTGTTAGTAACGCCTTGCAGCAACACATCCCCTTGTGTGCAGTTTTCATTTTCATCCTTCGTTCCCGCCTCCCAAACCGAATCCCATGCACCAAGATCGCTCCAACTGGAGTTGAGGGTAACGACTGAAGCGATGTCGGTTTTTTCCATGACCGCATAATCAATGGACACATTGGGCGCGTTCACGAAATCCACCTGACTGAGCCTGGTGAAATCCTGGTCATGCGTTGCGTTGGCGAGAGAAAGCTCTGCTGCGACAATGATGTCAGGACTCAAGCGCTCCAGTTCCGATTTCATGACGGAAGCCCGGAACATAAACATTCCGCTATTCCAGAAATAGTTTCCTTGTGCAAGGTAGCTTTGTGCTGTTTCCAGATCGGGCTTTTCTATAAAAGCATCGACGTGCGCAGCGCCGTCGGCAGCACCCGTTTGAGTACGGATATAGCCGTAACCCGTCTCTGGCTTAGTGGGTACAACCCCAAAGGTAACAATTCTACCTTTATTGACTTCCAACTTAGCCAACGCCAAGGAAGCCTTAAAAGCATCAACGTCGGCTATTACATGGTCTGCAGCCAAAACCAACAGGATAGGATCATCCCCGTCCTCCAGGGCTGTCAGTGTCGCAGCCGCTATAGCGGGCGCGGTATTTCGCGCAGAGGGTTCCAATAGTATTTTTTGTGGCTTTATATCCAGTGATCTGCTTTGCTCAGCCACGATAAAGCGATGCTCTTCGTTACAAACGATTATCGGAGGACTTAAGCTATCTCCCTCTGCAGACAGATTCTTTATTCTATCCAAAGTAGCTTGAAATAAACTCAGATCACCGTGTATCGACATAAACTGTTTTGGCTTGAGTGCTCTTGAAAGCGGCCACAGACGTGTGCCTGAACCACCAGACAAAATAACTGGAATCATAGCGATTACTCAATAATTAAAAGTGATAAGAGAGCGCCGACAAACAGCGAGGAGTCAAGACGCAAATGACTTTACATAACTGATTAAACGATCTCTTTCTGTGAAATCCAAAGGAATTTCAGCATTGCTGTAATTGAGTGCCGAATCGATAGCCGAAAAAAACTCGTCTTTATCATGGGCAATGAAAACAGATGGAAAGCCCGAAAAATTCTCGACAGTGTCGTACTGATGGTTATTAATGTGTTCACCACGGCTACTATCCCGGGGCACAATAACTATTGGCTTTCCCAGCTCAAGCGAGCGAATGATATTACCCATGCCCGCATGAGAAACGACAACTGTTGAGGCGTTGAAGTTTTCGGAGAAAAAAGGTTCGGCTATTGTCTTGAATGCGCTAATGTGCCCCAAGTCCCTTTCATCATTGCCGACTTGGGCAACAATAGGGATATGGGGGTTTGCATGACTCCATTCACTTAAATAGCTGAGCATTCTCTCAAAGGGTGCTTGAGTACCAACGCTGCAGAATATCATTTAAACAACCCTCCCTTTATATTGAGCCCTGCCGTTTTCTGAAAGAGTGGGCCATTGCGTGAGTATTTCATCTACAAAACAAGAAGCTATTCTGCCGGACAACGATATTTTTTTTGGATTCGCGATACTATCAATCCACAGCGTTTTTTTTCCCATGATCTTTGCCGTGATCAAACCCAGCAGACCCGGTGCAGCTCCCGTAGAGATGACATATTTCGCTTTACTTTGGTAAACGATGTTGAAGATCTGACAGAACCCTTTAATTATTTTGAAGGGCTCACTTCTATTGAAATCGGGAACTTTAACAAAATCGTGAAGTGGGTACTGTGAGCGAACGCTTGTATCGACGGTAGCAATGTTGACTTTTTGGCCGTCAAACGCTGGAAGCAGTTTGCTCATTTGTACCCAGTGCCCACCTCCGGAACAAATCAGTAAAACATCATACGATTGATTCATGACGAATCCCTTTCTGTCAGGATTAATAGACATCATTAGATAACAACAGCTGCTTTCAATAACTCCGCCTGCCCCTCCCAACGTGTTATTCGCTTGGCTTTCAACAACGCTGACTTTTCCTTATAGAGCTCTTCATTTTCGAGGAGTTGAGAAAGTCCGAACTTTATTGACAGGGGGTCTAACGTATCAACAAATACAGCAGCGTCCGAAAACAATGATCGCAGTACTGGTGTGTTCGAAAGTGCCATCGGCCTGCCGGCGCTAACCGCTTCGTTTGCCACACTCAACTGGACATTGTCGCGCGTTGTCAGGCCGAGAACGACGTTTGCGTTGCACAGCAGTTGTTCGAAAGTCAATTTACTCAGAAAACCCGTAAGCTTTATATTGTCTGGCATTGACGCGATGAGAGCTCCGGACAACTTTCCTCCGTACCTCCCGGTGATAAAAAAGTCTACATGCGGCATTTCTTTGGCTGCCTTAATAACGATTTCTATCGGCTCGTCGACATCGAAAGAACAGGGAAAAAGCACGTAGGGTGTCTGATGATCACTGGCAGGAGGAGTATTAAAATCACACGGCAAATCCTCCAGGATGAAAATATTTTCCACATTAACGCCTGAGCGGGACAACTCCTCTTTGACTTTGAAGTTATGAACCACAACGGCGTCAATTTTATTGAGCAAGGACACTGTGCCCGGGAAGGTTATCCATTGCTTGCGCAACAAACTATTATGTACATCAGCAATAATCTTGAGGCGCCTATTAATAAAAAACTTGTAGGCCAGTGCTATGTGCAACACAGGGCTCGGCGGCAACTGGACCCAAAGAACCTCCGGCGCACCGACAAAAAGCGATTTAATAGTTTTAAAAGCCTTAATTAAATAATCCAATGGACGTGCATATTTTTTTTTGAATTTATTAGGTAGATGTAGAATGTCATACGCCCAATATTTTTTCATTGTGTCGGCGCGTCGTTGATAGCCGACCCATGCGATCATTAATGATTTCACTTCTGAATCCTGCGTAAGAATAGTAAAGAAAACTGGGCACTACAATGCAAACCAAATAGGAAAATCCGCGCTGTACTGAATGTGTTTATTTCTGAAGCGAATATGTTTAGCCGGATTCCCTCCCACAATCGAATACTCTTCAATATTGCGTGTAACAACGCTACCAGGATAAATGACTGCACCTTTTCCTATTTTGACGCCTGGCATAATCATCACACTGGGAAAGATCCAAACGTTATCTTCAATGACAACCGGCTTCCCGACCGTGTGACTCATGGGGTCGTCGATATCGTGCCCCAGTGTATAAATCCTTGTGCCATGAGATATATTGACATTGTCGCCGATGCGAATTCCCGCTCTATTATCCATGTAACAGTTGTAATTTATGGTGCAGTTTTTTCCTACTGAGAACTTACCGAATGAAAAAAAAACGACTTTCCTATGGACAGTGGTTTTAACGCCAATACGGCAGCCCGTCGCCCTTAGCAGTGAGCGTCTCAAACTGAAAAAGAAAACCAGGTTAAGCGCCGTATTAAACAAGGCCACGGCGACCTTCTTGATATTGAGCTTCAAGTTCTTCATCTAGTTACCTGCACTCTGCCCTGATGTATTAGCGATGCGATGTGAACTCATTACGAAATTTCTGAACTGTATATTGGTACTGGCAGGTGTGGCGAAGGATGCATTGTTTCCACCGAAGAACGTAGAAAATAGCAGTCCATCGATCGTCAGGTTCTTAGTGTCTCTGAACGTCAACCCGGTTTCGGAGTGCACCAGTTTCTTATCATACCAAATAGAAATCACGCCATCGGCGCGACCCGGCGTATTCAACTTTACGAGTTGTTCCAATGTATGCCACTGGCCGACACTAAACGTCCAGGAACCCAGGCCTATCGCTGTGCCCCATGTTTTGCTGGTGGGTAAATAAGCATAGATTGCACCGACACCGTTTTCTTTCCATATGTAGCGAGTGGAAAAACCATCATGGCCATTAGGTATTTTTCCGCCGGTATTGCCTGTGCCGCCGTAGAGCCCTGGAAGTTTTCCGCCTTTTACAAAATTAAAGTTCTTATCGAATTTCAATTCATACGTAAGAATCAGGCATTCCCTACCCGGCTGCTTGAGCTTGGATTTGAATTCAATCCCCCCATAGGGCAACCCCAACCGGACCATCGAACCTGGATCGTACGACCCGGCGGGATAATGCACCGTAATGTCTTTTATTTCATGACTGTAGGTTTTGTTTGTTAAATTAGCACTGCCTTTTATGTTGTCCTGTGCGCGCCTGTTGCCATGACGACTGGCGAACACCTGTGAATCTTCTGGAAGTGTTGGGTAGATGTTTTCAACATTTTGTTCACAGCGGTCATTTATATCGGATGCACTGCTCGTAGCCACATGCAGAGAGAGGGCTAAAGCGATTAACGTCGAGGCTTTTTTTTTCACGTAAGTTGCCCCTCTGATTTTATTTCTTATCGACCCATGCCAAAAAATCATCAACAGCATTTTGTGCGATGGATGATCTCTGTGAAATCTCTTGTTTGAGGTGCTCTGCCATTTGCTCTCTGGCTTGCCTGAATTCGCCAATGGTCGCCATGATCAGGTTATGGTCAGGGGCGCTGACCAGCTTGGTGCCGCGAGGAAGCATCTCATGTACTTTTTTTAGCTTGTTTTCGATTTCAACTGCAATGGTTGGATAGCCTAAGGAAGCAGGCAAAAGTACGCCATGCGCCCTGGCGCTGATAATGACGTCGGATTCAACTATCAATTTCGCCATGAACGTCTCTGGCGTATCGACGGCGGCATCCCAGCACAACCACTCAAACGTGTGGTGCTTATCGATAAGATGCTGGTCGCGCTCTTTATACAGTGACACCAGACGAACATGCTCTCCACGCTTGGACAGTTCATGAGCGGCCTGAACCATAGCCTCGATGAATTTTTGCCCATTCGCATCATGCGGCCAATCCCGCAGGATAAATGACAGGTATTTGTTCTTATTTACGCTGTTTATCTTCAGATCGGTATTAGAGATCCATAGGTCAGAAAGCAAGGTCGGATCGGTGTACACGTCGACATCCGATTTACCAAAAGCATTGCAATGCTTTTGGCTTGTACCATCCCTGACGGAAATATAGTCACAACGATTAATGACATTGACTGCGCGATTCAGCGGCTTGCCGCCACCATCAAACGGGCCTAAACCGATACAGAATGCAGCAAGACGACGATGAAAGAATATTTTGTCTATCCCGCCGCGCATCCCTACATACAAACGTAAAAGAGTGGATTTCAAATCCGTTTGGGCTTTTATGCTTTTGTAAAGTTTTGACACCTTAAGTTGAATTGAGGAAGCCTTCCTGGCGGGAGGAATGAACGAGAAAAACTGACCGCCACCCCCTAAAACCACCAAGTCTGCTTTGACGGGCTCCTTGATATGCAACCATTTTATGCGCGGGTTAAAATTTTTGGCGACAGCTGGATGATCCACCCCCACGGCAATGTCCGACTCTTTGTATCTTTTTTTCAGAATATTGATGACGCACAGCATCAATATGTCATCACCTAGATTGCCTGGGCCGTAAGCACCACGGATATAAACTTTACTGGAATTCATGCTGGGCTTCCAATCTCTACGGGTTCATTAAACATAGTATTCAAGGTAAATGTCGTCGCTAGAATATAGATAAAAATCACGACCACTATCATCAGTCGGTACAGGACACTTTCAACGTAAGCACTTGAGATGAAACTGACAAAAGGCAATGTCCACAAAATCAATATTCTCGGGGTGACAAGCAACTCCAAGGGTAATATTTTTTTGTATATGAAATAGGGTAAGCCTAGCAGGAAGTGTATTAATTGCGAGCCAATGAATGCTTTGGCAATTCCGATGGCGCCTTCTTCCCTCAGGAGCAGGGCCCCGGATATGAACAATACACCCCACAAAATATTACTCATGACGCTGTACCACGCTAAATCCATCACGATCATTTTTCTTGAAACGCCGGATTTAAATGCACTTAGCAGCGAGCCCAGAATGACCAGAATTAACGTTATTTCAAAATCCCGACCGAGAAAGCTGTTGCCATAGAGTTTTGCCAGCAGTTCGGGGAACATGATGACCGGCTGTATAATGATCAATACAATTAGCCAGCCAGACAGAAAATTCAAGGCGTCTAATTTCCGGCTTTTTCCTCCTAGCGTTGCGGCTAGCATCGGGACAAGTACGGAGCCTAATACCACGGAGACATGTGAGAATATTGCATTCCATTGCATGGCAGCTGCATACATGCCTAACGCGGCGAACCCGTTACTTGTTTCTGCCAGCAATTTATTCGCGAACCAATTCATTGGAGCGACCATCAGTCCTGTCAGCAAGACCGGGAGTCCGACCGAAAGAACGGTATGCTTTTCAGTCATTGCCCCTTTGAAACTGAGCGCCGTATTCTTTGCCTTCAATGTTTTCCAGCATGCAAGCGCGCTAAAGAACACGATTAACAGTTGAGAGCACGCCAACCCCAGCAGCGCACCATTGAGTCTGAATTTTGTCGTCAAGAAGTAAGTTGCCGGGATCCCGACGATGGCGATAATTCCATTGATCGTCGCAATAGACCGATATTGCCCCCAGCCAGTTAAACAGCCTTGGGTCCATCCAGATAAAATGATGAAGGTGATGGTGCTCAATACAATCAGTGATACATATTTCAGATTGTCGGAGCCGAGAATAATGGTGGAGAAGAAAAGCGGAAAAAACAGGGCGACGCCAATGATCATTAAACTAAAGGATAAGGAAAAAATCAGCGTTAAAGCGATACCCCTGCCCGTTTTTTCCGGAGACGTCTCTTTAAACTGACCAATATGTTTAGCCGTCGCCGTCGTTGTGGCTTGGGCGGCCACATTGGCGAGCATGACAATGGCGCTTTGTATCAGGCCATATTCTCCAAATGATTGTGCACCCAGTACTCTGGCGACCAAGATACCCGTAATGACAACCGAGACTTTCGTAGCCACTGCTGATATGAAACTCCACGCAGTGCTGGACACAAATTTTTTCAACAGCATATTGTTCATCTGGCTTCAACCTGTAAAGGTGGAGTGATCAGCGGTTGATGAAGTGTCAGTGCTTTTTTACGTTGCCTGGCGGTGTTTTCCGAAAGGGCACGTAAAATGATTGCGCTATAAGCAATTCCGATAGCGTACGGCTGATAAGGTGTGGCCGATACGATGAACATCAGCGCCAGAAAGGTGGCTATTGATACCGCTACACGGGTTTTTAAGTGGTGAGTTATGGACGTAGTAAATACGAATAGCAAGTACAAGCCGATGACCCCGTATTTGACAAAATACGTTAAGTACGCACTGTCGATATTCGAGTTTTTGTCATCGAGACCACGGTATTCAAACCAGGGAATTTCAAAAGGGGTTCCGGCCCCTAGCCCGACAAAGTAGTGCATGGGGTTCATATTTCTTATCAAGTCCAGCGCAGGGCTGAAGCGAGTGGTTAGCTGAACTGCCAAGCCTTCAGATGACAACGCATCATTGATTCGATCAGCACCAATCATGTTACTGACTTCAATAAAGGCCAACAATACAACCGAACCTAATAGCATGACACCCATCATTCGGGCAGGCTTTGTATATTGGTGAATGATGATAGCTGCAAAAACAGAAACAAAGATAAATCTCGAATTGGCGATGAACAGACAGAGGAATGAGGTCATCAAACAGATCCTCGCCAGATTTTTCTTATCTTCAAATATGCGTGGATCTATAAAATAATATATTAGATATGCAACGGCTGCGTATGTACCGCCATCAAGGTACCTGTAGGCGTTTTCTTCATAGTAGACGTCTTGAAAACTGTACAGACCCAATCGCAGCCAAGCGATATCCAATATATTAAAGGCGGTCATCGCAATCAATATTTTCAGTATTGTTTGCAGCGTCAATGTTTTCGCTGCCAGCGAAACAATGTTCGCGAGCACAATAAATGACAGGATCATTATAAATGGTCGAGTGTCTTTTAATAGGTATTTACTCGGAGATCCTATTAAGCCACACGCGAGCAACACCACGTAGAGCCCACATCCAAAAAGAAGGCCGGCAGGCACTGTTAATTGAGTTCTTTGTGTCACGACCTGCCTTATTAACAGCGCCCCCAGTCCGCCAGCTATATAAAAATCGAAAAAATAGATCCCCTTTAAGGATATAATTTCGCTATAGGAATTCCCGGTAGGGATAACAGACAGCATTACGCCAAAAAATATAATTGAGTATTTCGGGGCTTTTACTGCAAGCAAACCCGCTGACAAAGCCATAAGAGACAATAGGTAAAACATAGTTTGATATTCTTTATGCTGATGTTGTCATTTGACACGCTACCGCCCCAGGATTTTTCGTCATCTTCCTCAGGACGTAGCGCTTCCATGAAATATCGGTTTGATCATGCCCATTGGCTAATGATCCGGTGCAGCAATAGCGATAAAAACCCAAGCACAACAACAGCGCTATCGAACATCTGAACTTATGATGCGACCTGTTCAATACCCATCAGTTTTTGTCAGAGGCGTAGGCATAGTGGTAATAACCATAATCACTGTAGCCATATTTATTGGAAGCCTTTTTCTCCACACCGTTAAAGATTGCGCCTTTAATTGCAACGCCGTTCTGGGTGAACCGGCGGACGGTCAACTCGATTTCTTTCGCCGGGTTCAGGCCATAGCGCGTCACGATCAAATTGGTTCCGGACAGACGCCCGACAATCGCCGCATCTGTCACCGCCAGTAGTGGCGGCGTATCGAGAATCACCAGATCGTATTGCTTGCTCACCTGCTCCAATAGCGCGCTGAAATTGGCGTGCATCAGTAACTCGGAAGGATTGGGCGGAATCTGGCCTCGACTGACAAAATCAAAGTTATCGACCGGGGTCTTGTGGATGGCGGTGGCCATATCACAGCGCCGGGCCAGGATATCGGAGAGCCCATTGTCTGAGGAAACACCTAACACTTTGTGCAAATAGCCTTTGCGCATGTCGACATCGATCAACAATACCCGCAGCCCGGTTTGTGCTATCACCGCCGCGAGGTTGACCGAGACAAACGTTTTACCCACCTGAGGGCTAGGCCCGGAAATCATCAGGCGGTTGTTGTCGGCCTCATGCATGGCGAAGTGCAAACTGGTACGCAAACTGCGCAATGCCTCGATTGCCAGATCGGTAGGATGAGTGACGGCCAGCAATGAAGTCCCATTGGAGCGCCCTCGTCCGCGGGAGACTTTATCTTCTTCAGCTTTCTGCAAAATGCTGTAGGGAATCGACGCATAGACCGGCAACCCAAGTTGCTCGATGGCTTCCGGACTCTCCAGCCCGCGGTTCAGTGCCTTGCGTACCAGCACCAGGGCCACTGCCAGGAAGCCGCCAAGAATAGTGGCGATCAATACAATCAGGATTTTTTTCGGCTTGACCGGTTTGAGGAAATTGACGTCCGCAGTGTCGATCAGGCGTACGTTACCGACGGTGCCCGCGCGCATCACATCCAGTTCCTGAGACTTATTCAGCAGCTGGGTGTAAATGGCCGTACCGACCTCTACATCCCGGGTAAGGCTCAGCAGTTCTTGCTGGGTGGAAGGAAGGCCTTCCACCTTGGACGCCAAACTTTTCTGCTTGCTGCTCAACTCACCGATCTGGGTCAACAATGCGCGATAGGCAGGATGTTGACGGGTGAACTTGCGGTCCATCTCGGCTTGCTGCAGCTTCAATTCGGAAATGCTGGTATCGAGCCCGACTATCTGATCGAGTATGGCTTTGGTTTCGAGCGTGATGTCCACGGACTTGCTGCGCGTCTGGTACTCATTCAACGCTTTGCCGGCTTTTTCCAGGTCCTTCTTGACCTCAGGAAGTTGCTCTTTGAGAAACGCCAGGCTCTGCGCAGCTTCTGCTGAAGTGCGCTCTACGTTTTGCCGTACATATATAGCGGCGATTTCATTGAGTATTTTAATCGCCTGGTCCGGATCTGTGCTTTCCAGCGCCAGACCGATCATGCCCGACTCTTTTCCACGCTCGGCCACATCCAGGGACTCTTGATAGTCGAGGATACTGGTCAGGCGGGGGTTACGGATAATGCGGAAGCGGGTTCCAGGATTGGCGTGCAGTTCCTCTATTTGAAACGTTACGCCATTTTGCTCGAAAAGCTCTCCGGCCCGGCTGGACGCCAATAGATTGTCATCTTCATCCACCAACGTGAAATGACCATTTTCACCCGCGGTCAGGGTCAATTTCTTGCCCAGTTGCGAGTCGGGGAGATCCAGTTTGAATATCTTCAGCGACTCCCCTCCCCAGGCGAAACTGTTCAACCCCAACAAGGGTTCGGCTATTTCACCGGGATTTTTATTCTGGAATCGACGCGCCAGGAACTCTCCGAAAACCGGGAAATACTTCGGCTGTATGACAATATCAAGTTTCAAGTTATCGACAGTTTTACCAATCACGGAGCGGGACTGGATCAACTCGATTTCGGTGGCCGAAGGAGACTCCTTGCCCAGCATGCTGCCGATATCGGAGAAGCCCAGTAAGTCGTTCTTCTTCGCTTCGACCTGTAACAGCGCATTCGCCTGAAATACCGGTGTCGCCAGCACCGCATACGCGGCCCCAGCCACCATAAAGGCACCGGTAATCGCGGCAATCAGCCATCTATGGTCGATGAGTGTTCCAAACAGGCCGAGAAGATCAATCTCGTCATTGTCGTCGTCCCGCACGTTGACTACCGGTGCTTGCTGCATAAGTCGGATTCTTTGCCTTGATTACGATTCAAAAAGGAAGTGGCCATCAGCGTGCCAGACGCTGTGCCCATGCGTGTACGGCTTCTTCGATCAACGCATAAGCGTGCACAAAAGCAGGTTTGCCTTGACGGTAGGGGTCGCTGATCTCTCGATCGTCCTGCCATTTGCCCAACAGCAACACTTTGCCCCGCGCTTCAGGGGCAATGTTGAGCACGCCACTGACATGCCGCCGCTCCATCACCAGTATCAAGTCCGCCTCACTAACGGCTTGAGACGTAAGTTGAACGGCCTGGTGCTCATGGGGCAGATGACCATGCTCCGTGAGTACGGCGTGTGCTGTCGGCTCGATGGGCTTGCCCGTCAGGGCGGCAAGGCCGGCCGAACTGACCTGAATATCGGAATGGACGAGTGCCCCGCGCAGCAAATGCTCCGCGGTGGGACTGCGGCATATATTGCCAACACAGACAATCAAAACCCTTTTAAGCAAGATGACCTTCCCCGTCTTGTCAACATTGGCGGTGACCTAGCACTTGCCGAACATAAGAGCTTTAAATTACGAATGAGCCCGGGCACTTATAATGGCCAGGAACTGCGACTGAAACTTTCAAACAATCAATGCGTATTTATTACCATGACGTTTGAACAGCCCCCAACTTTTTATCCAGACAAAAAATAACACCACACTCTCCAGAGTGTGAAAATAACAGTTATCGAATTTATCCAGACAATTTCTAACAGTTGTCGTTTTATGGCGACCGTTCAATCTAAATTACACTGAAATAGCGAATGGCTAATGTATAGCCGTTCCGCTAGTGCATTGCCAGGGTGTCGAACATTTGGTTAGTAGTTGGGTAAGGGACGCCTTGGGCAATAACTCTATTTACAGCGGGTTACGTCACGAGCATGCCGTGGAACAACCGGGCATGCTCGCCGGCCAATCGGCTGCTCGATGCCTCCCCTGCCCGCGCCTGGCGAGAAGCATGGCGTGCAGACCATTCGCAGCCCCTGGCGCGTTGCGAACATTTTTCTCGAGTGACCGGGCCGCTTCGAGCCCGCACTCCCCAGCGTGACCGGTTCGGCCAGCCTGGATCGAACCTTTCCTACTGCCATCAGCTATTCCATCAGTCTACTTTCAAGGACGCTTCCATGATTCGTAAATGCCTGTTCCCCGCCGCCGGTTATGGGACCCGCTTTTTACCCGCCACCAAGGCCATGCCGAAGGAGATGCTGCCGATCGTCAGTAAGCCGCTGATCCAGTACGCCGTCGAGGAAGCGCGTGACGCTGGCCTGCAACACATGGCCATCGTCACCGGTCGCGGCAAGCGCGCGCTGGAGGATCATTTCGATACCAGCTACGAGCTGGAGCACCAGATTCGTGGCACCGATAAGGAAAAGTTCCTGCACGGCACTCGCGAGCTGATCGATACCTGCAGCTTTTCCTACACCCGTCAGGTGGAAATGAAAGGCCTGGGGCACGCCATTCTCAGCGGCCGCTCGTTGATCGGTGATGAACCATTCGCCGTGGTGCTGGCCGACGACCTGTGCCTGAACCTGGAGGGGGATGGAGTTCTGGCGCAAATGCTCAAGCTTTATGAGCAGTTCCGCTGTTCGATCGTGGCGATCCAGGAAGTACCCCGCGAGCAGACTCAGAAGTACGGCGTGATTGCCGGCGAGTTGATTCGCGAGGGGATTTACCGGGTCAACAGCATGGTCGAAAAACCCCGTCCGGAAGACGCTCCGTCCAACCTGGCGATCATCGGTCGATACATTCTGACCCCCGACATCTTTGACCTGATCGCTGACACCGAACCTGGCAAGGGCGGTGAAATCCAGATCACCGATGCGCTGATGAAGCAGGCCCAGAACGGCTGCGTACTGGCTTACAAGTTCGAGGGTCGACGCTTCGACTGTGGCGGTGCCGAAGGTTATATCGAAGCCACCAACTTCTGCTTCGAGCATCTGCATCAAAACGCCCTGTGATGTTGCTGTCCCCCGATATGGTCTTTATCACCTTATGGACGAAGCCTCTATGAATACGTTGAGCGGTTTCAAGGCAGATGAGAGTCGCCACCCGTATAGCGCTGACCTTAAGCACAACCTCGCGTACCGCATCGTGCGCGCCTATGCGTCGGAACTGATTTCCCCTCGCGTGCGAAAACCACCGGTACTGCTGGTGGAACGCATCGGCGCGTTTCCCTCTTCCGGGGAGATCCGCCGCCAAGTCAAGGATGGTCCGGCGCTGTTGGCGAGCATCAAGCAGCGTTACGCCCGCGATGCCCTCGACCTCAATGAGAGCAGCGGGCTGAACCTGGTCTTTGCCGACTGGCGCTTCAGCTTGCGCCTCTCGGGCGAGGGTTGCGTAGCTTGCCTGACCGTGGAAAGTCGGGGCGACAGCTCGCTCCTGCAGCGCAAAACTACCGAGCTGCTGGAGCAGATCGATGCAGGGAGGGCATTTGAATGAACGCGATTGCCGAACACGCCACCAAAGCCTGGTACCTGGTCCAGTGCAAGCCCAAACAAGATGAGCGCGCCGAAGAACATTTGCAGCGCCAAGGCTATGCCTGCTTTCGCAAGACCTACAGACGTGAGCGCATGTTGCGCGGGCAGCGTCGAGTGATCAGCGAGTCGCTGTTTCCGGGCTACCTGTTCATTCAACTGAGCCTTCAGGACAGCTGGGGTCCACTGCGCTCGACCCGCGGCGTTTCGCGGGTCGTCGGGTTTGGCGGTCAGCCATTGCCGATCCGCGATGCGCTGATCGACGAACTCCAGGAACCGGACAGCCAGGCGATCGTGACCACGCTGTTGAAACACGGAGATGCGGTGCGCATCACTGAAGGTCCGTTCTGCGATCTCGAAGCGGTGTTCCTGGCCATGGACGGCGAAGAACGGGTGCTGCTGATGATGAATTTGCTGCAGCGTGAACAGCAAATCAGCCTGCCACTGGCGCGGGTCAACAAGCTTTAGATGCTTTTAGCTGCTCACACAAAAACGCCGCTTAACAACAAGCGGCGTTTTTTATCAACACGGGAAAACCTACGCCCCTTCCGAGAGGTGATTCCAGTCCACCCAACCCAAAAACCACGTCGCCAGAATCAGTAAACCGAAGGCGATCCGGTACCAGGCAAACACCGCATAACTGTGGTTGGCGATGAACTTGAGCAACCCGCGCACGGCAATCATCGCAAAGACGAAAGCGGCGACAAACCCCAGGGCAAACACCGGCAAATCTGCGGCCTGGAACAGGTCGCGATATTTATAGCCCGAGTACACCGCGGCACCCACCATTGTCGGCATCGCCAGGAAGAACGAAAACTCGGTGGCCGTCTTGCGTGACAGGCCAAACAGCAACCCGCCGATAATCGTCGACCCTGAGCGCGAAGTGCCGGGAATCATCGCCAGGCATTGTGCACATCCGACTTTCAAGGCATCGGTCCAGCGCATCTCGTCCACGTGATCGACCACTACCACGTGCTCGCGCTGTTCGGCCCATAACATGATGATCCCGCCGATCACCAGCGCCACGGCCACGGTAATCGGGTTGAACAGATACTGATGGATTTTGTCGGCGAACATCACCCCCAGGACCACCGCCGGCAAAAAACCGATCAACAAATTCAGAGTGAAACGTTGTGCATTTCGCTGGGTCGGCAAACCCGTGGTGATGTCCAGAATCTTGCGACGGAACTCCCAGACGACCGCCAGAATAGCGCCCAACTGAATAATGATATTGAACGCCATGGCTCGCTCACCGCCAAAGTCGAGCAAGTCCGCGGCAATAATCTGGTGGCCTGTACTGGAGATCGGCAAAAACTCTGTGAGTCCTTCAACCAGCCCTAGAATCGATACTTGCGTGGTGGTCCAGAAGTCCATTAATCCCCCGTTAACCCCTCTCGGCTGAAAGGTCTGTTGTTGGTTCCGAGCATCTGTCGGGTCAACGGAGAATTAAAACGCATTACCCGCCGGCTTGAGCCAAACGTTATAAAACGTCCATGACCAGGGCTATGAACACCTCGACGGCCCTATCCGCCTGCTACGCTTTGCGTTCATGACTGGAGGGATAACCATGCCGGACGATCCTACCCCCGCCCGGCCCGACGCCAGATGGACGCCTGAAGAAGAAATTGACCCGGAAGACTGATACTTGTGTGTTGCAAATCCATGGCTGCCACTCATCGTCAGCTCGTTGACGTTTTGAGTTTGGACGCGCGCAATGGCTACCCCAAAAATGATCGCCCAAGAGAACATTCCACATGGCAAAGATCATAGTGCTCGCTGGTGACTTCCCGCAGTGCGACGGGGAATATCACTCGGGTACCATCACGCTCAAAACGGCCCTTAAGCCACGACTGGGGAAAAGCTTCCCGGTCTCGGAATTTAAAGATCTAACGATCCAGAACACGGATTCCAACAAGAATATAAAGAGCGCCATCGGCCTGGGCATTGCGGGCGCAATGTTGTTGGGGCCGGTCGGTGCCATCGCTGGCTATCTGCTCGCGGGCAACAACACGGAAGTGACCTTCATGGCCACCCTGAAGGACGGTGGCAAGCTCCTTGCGGCAACCGATAGCGATACCTTCGAGGACATCTCGGCACGTGCCCACAAAAAAAACCGCCCCGGTCGCCGAGGCGTCCCTCGCGAATCATTTAACAACGACTCCATTCACTGATCCGCTGGCCCCGTGACCGCGAAGATGTTGCAGGGCACTCGATACAGCACATGCTCCGTCGTACTGCCCACCCACTTGCCCAACCCCTTGCGATGCGCATTGCCCATGACGATCACATCGGCCTGGTGATGCGCTGCAAAGTCAGCCAGCGCTTTGCCGGGCGCGCCCGCAACGAAGTGTTGTCGCTCGGTGGGCACGCCAAAGTGGTCAGCCAATGCGATGAATGACTGATGCAGAGACTTGCGCAGGTCACTGTTGAAGCCTGGCATCGTCACTGCCCCAGCGCCTGCGTCGGCTATATGCGTCAGCGATAGATCATAGGCATACAGCAAATGCAGTTCTGCGTTGCATTGCATGGCCAATCCGTTCGCTGCCTGGATGATGCGGTCGTTGATGCCGGTGATCTGCGTCTCGGGTTGCGACGGATCGACCGCCGCCACGATCACCCGCGGCAGCGGACACCTGACTTCGCTGACCAGATGCACAGGCACCGGACATTCGCGCAACAGGTGCCAATCCAGAGGCGTAACGAAAACGCGTTTGAGTGCAGACTCGTGCTGCACGTCCTTGATCACCAGATCCGGCTGCATTTCTGCCACATGCCGAAGGATCTCTTGCAACGCGCTGCGGGTTATAAGCACTTCGGTGCTTACCGTGACCCCGCGTCCGCGTATCAGATCGGCTTCATCCTTCAGCCACTTTTCGTTCTCTTGCTGACAGGCCTCACGAAACCGCGCACCGGCGCTCATCAAACCCAAAAGGTGAGAGTCTTCGATAAACACCGTGATGTGCAGCGCTGCGCCAGTGGCTTCGGCGATGGCGACAGCTCGTTCCAACGCTGGAGTGTGACGCATGGCTGGGCCGGCTATCAGAAAGAGTCGTTGATATTGGCTCATGTAACACCTCCAGACCCCCGTCACCACCGACGACCTGCTATCGCCTCAACTAACGGGATCGACACTATCAATATACGCCTGGATTCAATAACGAGCTAAAGAGCTGTCACCCCATACCAACCGGGTGACAACCCAACACTACTTCTGAGCATATCTCGTGCCGTGCTGATCATTAAGCTGTGCCTGCATCAACCCCCACTCACGCTGAATGATCGAGTAAGGAATAAAGATACTGATCCGCTCAGCGCCCTTTACCCCAGGGTGAAAACTCACATCGTGAAGTGTGGTGGAGAAGAATCCGACATTAATACCGACAATGCTGCCGTCATTGGCGATAACGGGCCCACCCGACATTCCCTTGATCATCGGGGCATCATGGATGGCATAGCGTTCGCCGCTGCCTTCATCACTGTTGATGAAAGGCGCCGGATACACCTTGCCTTGCCCGCTGACCGTTGTCATATACGGGCTCGTTCCCACGGCAGTGATGTGCTCACCCACGCGCGGTGCGCGCCATGACGGATAATGGCCGTCGGCCTTGTGCTTGATGAAGACCAGGTCGCAACCGGTGCTGCAACTGTATATCACGTTGCGAATGAGTGGGGTGTGGCGGGTGGTAACGGCGTAATCCTCGTTCCATTGCACGGCCGAGGCGGTGTACAGATAAGGCAAGGGAAAGCCTGAGAAGACTGAGAAATATGAATCATTGGCAGGCCCCGACAAGTCGGGTTTTACCATACCGTTGCATCCTGCAATACCAGCTCCTATTAAAAAGTAGGTCATGATTTTAATCATGATGTTCACCGACTTATAAGGAGATTTTAGTTTTTGTTGTGTCAGATTTTTAGTGATCAGGTTGTTGTGGTTTTTCCTCGCTGCCCGTTCTGGTGGGTAATGTATGGCCTAGGTTGTAAGCGTGTGTATGAATTAATTGCGCTAAGAACAATCGCTTTTCGTTACATATAAAAAACTTCAAATATTTGGCGCCTGAAAAATGTCACATGCGCCAAAATAAATATAAATGGAAGTTGCACTTAATAAGTGTAAAACCCGTGAAACAGCACTTTTAGAGCGATTTAGAGCACGTTGGAATGCCGCGGCAACCTAACAGAAATCAGTGCCGCGAAAATAACAAATGCGCTGGATATCCATAAACACGCTTCCAGCCCGAAGACCTGAAAAACCCAACCGGAGAGCACGGTGCCGATCAGCCGTCCCATGGCGTTGGACATGTAGTAGAAGCCCACATCCAGCGATACACCGTCTTCCTTGGCGTAGGACACGATCAGGTAGCTGTGCAGCGAGGAATTCACCGCGAACAACGCACCAAAGATCATCAAACCACCCAACAGCACCCACTGCGGGGACAACCCGGTGTTCAGCCCCAGCGCGATTGCCGCTGGCAGGCCTGCCAAGGCAACCGCCCAAAGAAACGCCGCGCGACCATCCGGGACATGCCCTCGTTGCTTGCCGGTGATCCGCGGCGCGAGCGATTGCACAATGCCGTAGCCAATCACCCAGGCCGCGAGGAATCCACCGACCTTCCAGAAGTCCCAGCCAAAAACGCTGCTCAAGTACACCGGTAAAGCCACGACGAACCAGACATCGCGGGCACCGAACAGGAACATCCGTGCCGCCGACAAGATGTTGATGGCCCGGCTCTTGGAGAGGATGTCGCGGAACCTGGGCTTGGCTTTCGCCTTGCCCAGGTCCTTTTTCAACAGGATCAGGCTGCCGAGCCAGATCAGCGAAAGAACGCCTGCCATGGCCAGCAGCGCCCCTCTGAAACCGATCAGGGCGAGCAATGCCCCGCCGAGAAAGAAACCGACGCCCTTGAGGGCATTCTTCGAGCCGGTGAGGATGGCTATCCATTGATAAAGCGTGCCCTGTTGCCCGTCAGGCACCAGCAGCTTGATCGAGCTTTTGGCGCTCATCTTGTTCAGGTCTTTGGCGATCCCCGACAGCGCCTGAGCCCCCATCACCCAAGGAATCGTCAGCCAGGTGACTGGCACCGTCAGCATCAACAGCGCCACAACCTGCATTCCCAGCCCGATGTTCATGGTCCGGTTCAGCCCCAGTCGCGCACCGAGATAACCGCCCAGCAGGTTGGTGATCACGCCAAAGAGTTCGTAGAACAGAAACAACGCCGCGATTTGCAAAGGGCTGTAGCCCAACCCGTGAAAGTGCAGCACCACCAACATGCGCAAGGCACCGTCGGTGAGGGTAAAAGCCCAGTAATTGCCCGTAACAAGCAGGTATTGCCGCACTGACGGCGCGAGGGCTGACAAGGCTTTCATCAACGCTCCTTAAACGGCCAGACCGACCATCCTGGCCAATTCAACGGTGCGGTTCGCGTAACCCCATTCGTTGTCGTACCAGGCATAGATTTTGACCTGGGTGCCGTTGATGACCATGGTCGACAGCGCATCGATGATCGATGAGCGCGGATCGGTGCGGTAGTCGATGGACACCAGCGGGCGCTCCTCGAAACCGAGAATACCTTTGAGTTCGTTCTCGGACGCGTCCTTGAGAAACCGATTCACTTCGTCAACCGTGGTGACGCGCTCGACCTCGAACACACAATCAGTCAGCGAAGCATTGGCCAACGGTACGCGCACCGCGTGGCCATTCAGTCGCCCGCGCAGCTCCGGGAAAATTTCCGCGATGGCGGTGGCCGAACCGGTGCTGGTCGGGATCAGGCTCATGCCCGAAGCCCGCGCGCGACGCAGATCCTTGTGGGGTTGGTCGAGAATGCTTTGGGTGTTGGTCAAGTCGTGAATGGTGGTGATCGAGCCGTGGCGAATGCCTAGCGCTTCATGGATCACCTTGACCACTGGCGCGAGGCAATTGGTGGTGCACGACGCAGCGGTAACGATGCGATGTTCCGCCGGATTGAACAGTTGATGGTTGACGCCCATGACGATGTTCAGCGCGCCCTCTTCTTTCACCGGAGCACTGACCACCACGCGCTTGACGCCCTGGTCGAGGTACGCCTGAAGCACCGCGACAGTCTTCATCTTCCCGCTGGCTTCAATCACCAGATCGCAGCCCGACCAATCGGTATCGGCAATCGCCTTGTTGGCAGAAACCTTGATGCGCTTGCCGTCGATGACAATGCAGTTACCTTCGGCGCTGGCTTGATCATTCCAGCGACCATGCACCGAATCGAAGTTCAGCAGGTGCGCATGCGTCGCCGCGTCGCCTGCCGGGTCGTTGATCTGCACGAACTCAAACTCTGGCCAGTGCCAGGCGGCGCGCATGGCGAGACGACCGATGCGGCCAAAACCATTGATGCCCACTTTGATAGTCATGTCGAGGTGCTCTGTAGCGGTTGTCAGGGAGGGTGCTTTGGCAATCATCAAGCCGGACAGCAGGCGGCTGCCCGCTCAGGACGGTCGCCCATTTGTTCAAGGCGTTTGGCATCGGGGCTCAACCAGCGCGTGTTGGCTTCGAGTGCCACGATCAGCATCTGATTCACCCAGTCAGGAAGAGTCGGGTGCAATCGGTAGTAAACCCATTGACCTTGCCGACGGTCCGCCAGCAATCCGCAGGTGCGCAACTGCGCCAGGTGCCTGGAGATTTTCGGCTGGCTCTCGTTCAACGCGCAGGTCAGCTCGCAAACACACAACTCTCCCTCACGGGCGATGAGCAGCATCATGCGGACGCGGTTGTCGTCAGCCAGGCATTTGAAAACGGCGGTTGGCGTCAGAGAGTCAGACATTTCGGTTCTCGCTGGTTTGGGCTATGCGTCACAACGGAGCATCAGCTTATATGCGCTTGGCCGAATATATGTTTTTCCGTATGTGCGGTAAAGCGCCAACAGTTCGCGTGTCGATTTCGTAGCTGAATGATATTTATTTACTTACAAAAGGTAATCGTTATCATTAGCATCAAATACAAAAAGGAGCTCATGGTGGCTTTACCGCGCATTTACCCCGCCTCTCTCTCGCTGCTGGGGCTGTTGGCAGTCCCCGATTTACAGGCAGAAACCCAATCGGCAGTCACCTTGCCTGCCACCGCTGTGACCAGTGATTACAGCGAGCAAAGTTACAGGCCGACCGACAACCGCAGTGCGCTGAAGATCGATGCCCCACTGCGCGACATTCCGCAAACGGTGAACGTGATCCCGCAGAGCGTGATCAAGGACCAGGGCGCGCGATCGATGGAAGACGTGCTGAAAAACGTTCCTGGCATCGGTCTTTCCAATGGCGATGGCCAGCGCGATCAGGTCACCATTCGCGGCTTCAGTGCGATTGGCGACATGTACGTCGATGGCGTCCGCGACGACGCGCTGTACTTCCGCGATCTGTCTAACGTCGAGCGGGTGGAAGTGATCAAGGGGCCGGCAGCGGTGCTCTATGGCCGCGGTTCATCCGGTGGCCTGATCAACAGCATCAGTAAGAAACCCAACTTCACTCCCAAGCAGGAAGTGGGTGTCAGCTTCGACAGCGAAGGCAAAAAGCGCACGCAGTTCGATGCGGGCTGGGCCGATCAGCAGCAAAACGACAAGGCTTTCCGGGTAACTGGCGCACTGGAAAACAGCGACACCTTCCGCGATGACGGTTACATCGACCGCAAGGCCATTGCGCCTTCGGCCTACTTCAAGCTCTCCGATGATCTTGAGCTGAATCTGGGCGCCACGTACCTCTACGATAAACGCCTGATCGACTTCGGCATCCCCGCGCTGGGCAACCGTCCGGTCAATGTCGACCGGGACAAGCGCTTCGGCGCCGCCGACCCGGATGATGATTACACTCGCAGCGAAGTGTTCTCGTTCACGGCGGGCGTCGACTACCGCCTCAACGACGACTTCACCCTGAGCAACACCAGCCGCTACTACCACTACGACCTGGATCGCAACAACACCCTCGCCGACTCCAGCCCGACACGCTTCGTCACTGCCCCCAACGGCGAATTGCTGGTCAAGCTCAACCGCGGCAACGTGCAGCGCAAGGAAGACGGCTGGTTCAACCAGACCGAACTCAAGCAACAGGCCACGCTCGCCGGGATGAACCACAACCTGCTCTATGGTGTGGAACTGGGGCGCCAGGTCAAGGATCAATCCGTCTTCAGCCAGAACAACGTAGCGCGGGTTCCGGTGTACCGCGATGCTCTGGTCGACGTACCGTTCCAGGCCAATCGGCAAACCGCCAAGGGCACCAATACCCAGGACACGGCCGGTTTCTACGTCCAGGATCTGATTGAACTGACCCCGAACTGGAAAGCGCTGCTGGGCGTGCGCCATGACGTGTTCGACCAGGAATATTCGGATGACCTGACCCGCGCCACCATGTCTCGAACCGACAACACCTGGAGCCCGCGTGCAGGCCTGGTCTACCAGCCTGATCAGGTCCAGTCCTACTACATTTCGGTGAGTCGCTCTTACCAGCCGTCTTCCGAAGTCTTCGCCCTGAGCACCACCAACCAGGACCTTGAACCGGAGCAAACCACTAACTTCGAAATCGGCGGCAAGTGGGACCTGCTCGACAATCGCCTGGCGTTGACGGCGGCGCTGTTCCGCCTGGAACGCACCAACATGAAAACCACCGACCCGGCGAACCCGACCAAACTGGTCCTGTCGGGCGAGCAGCGCACCGACGGCCTGGAACTGACCGCCAGCGGGCAGTTGAGCGAGAAGTGGCAGGTCTATGCCGGCTACGCCTACCTGGATGCCGAGATCACCAAGTCCAACAACCGGACCAATGGCGTCGCCAACGAAGGCCAGACACCGACCCTGACCCCGCGTCACAGTGCCAACCTCTGGCTGGTGCGCTCGCTGACCAACACCTGGCGTGTCGGCATGGGCGCGAACTATGTCGATGACCGCTACACCGCCCTGGACAACCGGGTGGTCATGCCCGCCTACACCACCGTGGACGCGGCATTGCTCTATAACCTGCCGAAGTGGGACATGGCGCTGCGTTTGCGTAACGTCTTCGACAAGGACTATTACGCCTCGGCCCATGGCTCCGTGGACCTGATCACCCCTGGAGCGCCACGGACCCTGGAGTTGAGTACCAACTACCGGTTCTGACTGAACACCTGAAATCAAACGCCCTTGCCGGTCAGGTAAGCAAAATACCCGTGGGAGCGAGTCTGCTCGCCCCCACGCGTTTTGCGCAGTTTACTGACAGGCATTCGTTTTAAAGCGGGCAGACTGCGATAACGGCACCATCAGTGCTTGGGGTGGTCATCTGCACAGTCCAGCCTGGGGCAAAAACCAAGTCGTGATACTCAACGATGGCACTGATTTCGGAGCAAAGTTTTTTGGCCTCCTCCGGAGAGTGATCTACATCGATGTTGACCGAACGATTCTCGGCTGAGTATTCGCTAGCCTGGGTCAAGTTCATCGTGTCATTCCCATCCAGTATTTTGCTGAGCAGTGAGGCGTTCTCGACGGACTCGTCCATACCGCTGGAATAAGCACATTGAACAGCCACAATCGTCAGTAAAAAAAACAGACCCGCTGCGTATTTGTTTCTCACATCCATGTTCCTTGAAGTCGGGATTGGTCGAGCCTGCACTGCGTGGCGAAGCGATCCGGGGTACAGCATACGTCCTGAGGTTCATACGGCCCAAGGAAGATCAGCGAAAGGATTTCGTATACCCTATCGCTATCTCACTTCCAAACGACCGCCGCCGTGAACCTACCCAAACTCAACGCTCCCGACCTTGGCAATACGCCTTCGACCTCGGAAATCATCACCCGTCATCTGCGCGACGCGATCGTCGCCGGGCATTTCGCCGAAGATGAGCCGATTCGCCAGGACGACATTGCCCGCCAGTTCAACGTCAGCAAGATTCCGGTGCGCGAGGCCCTCAAGCGGCTGGAAGCCGAAGGGCTGGTGATGTTCCAGCGCAATCGAGGGGCGATGGTCACGCGGGTTTCCGATGCCGAGCTGGCGCAGATGTTCGAAGTGCGCATGTTGCTGGAAGACAAAATACTGCGCCTGGCCATTCCCAACATGACCGAAGAAACCTTCGCCCGGGCCGAGCGCATCTGTCAGGAATTCATCGGCGAGGACGACGTGGGCCGCTGGGCCGAGCTCAATTGGGAGCTGCACGCCTGCCTTTACGAACCGGCACAACGGCCGTTTCTGGTCAGCCTGATTCGTTCGGTCAACGACAAGCTGGAGCGCTACCTGCGCATGCAAATGAGCCTGTCGGCTGGCAAGGAACGGGCCGATCACGAACACCGTGAGATCCTCGCGGCCTGCCGTGCCGGCGATGTGGAGCTGGCGGTGAAGCTGCTGGACGAACACATTGCCGGGGTCTGCAAGACCCTGTTCGAACACCTGCCCCACGCTCACTAAGCGCTGTGCCGATTTCGTCATCGGCACAGGATAAATCCATCAAGCCGGCACCCCGCTGCACAGGCCACTCTTGCGTTCACTCATCTGAACGGACGTGGCCCTCCCATGAAACGCATCATCGTGATCGACTCCCACACCGGCGGCGAACCGACCCGCCTGGTGACCGCCGGTTTTCCTGACCTGGGCACCGGCAGCATGGCTGAACGGCGTAAGTTGCTGGCCGACCATCACGATCAATGGCGCGCCGCCTGCGTGCTGGAACCACGAGGCAGCGATGTGCTGGTGGGTGCCCTGCTCTGCACACCGGTAGACCCGAGCGCCTGTGCCGGGGTGATTTTCTTCAACAACAGCGGTTACCTGGGCATGTGCGGCCACGGCACCATCGGCCTGGTGGCGTCGTTGGCGCATCTGGGCAAGATCGGCCCCGGCGTGCACCGCATCGAGACGCCGGTGGGGACGGTGCAGGCGACCCTGCACGAAGACCACTCGGTGAGCGTGCGCAATGTGCCAGCCTACCGTTACCGCAAAGCTCTGGCGTTGCAGGTGCCGGGCATCGGCCAGGTGGTCGGCGATATTGCCTGGGGCGGCAACTGGTTTTTCCTGATCGCCGAGCATGGCCTGAGGGTCGCCGGCGACAACCTCGACGCGCTGACCGCTTATACCTACGCCGTGCAACAAGCGCTGGAAGCCCAAGGCATTCGTGGCGAAGACGGCGGGTTGATCGACCATATCGAGCTGTTCGCCGATGACGATCAAGCCGACAGCCGCAACTTTGTCCTATGCCCCGGCAAAGCCTATGACCGCTCACCGTGCGGCACCGGCACCAGTGCCAAACTGGCGTGCCTGGCGGCCGACGACAAGTTGCAACCGGGGCAGATCTGGCGTCAGGCCAGTGTCATCGGCAGCGAGTTCGAAGGTTCTTATGAATGGCAAGGCGAGCGCATCGTGCCGACTATTCGTGGCCGTGCCTTTATCAGCGCCGAAGCCAGTTTGATCATCGAACAGGATGACCCGTTCGCCTGGGGCATTCGCCCATGAGCGAGGGCCTGGTGGCCGATGTGATCGTGATCGGTGCCGGCATCATCGGCGCCGCCTGCGCCCAGGCACTGGCCCGTCGTGGCTTGCAGGTGCTGGTGCTGGACGCCGGCCTGCACGGTGCGACGGCGGCAGGCATGGGCCACCTGCTGGTGCTCGATGACAACCCGGCCGAATTGGCCCTGAGCCAATATTCCCTGCAACGCTGGCGTGAACTGGCGCCGGACCTGCCCGACGGCTGCGCCTACCGCAACAACGGCACACTGTGGCTGGCGGCCAACGCCGAGGAAATGGCGGTCGCCCACAGCAAATACCTGAACCTGAAAGCCCAGGGCGTGGCGTGTGAACTGGTCAGCGCCAGTGCCTTGCGTCAGCGTGAGCCGGAACTGCGCGAGGATCTGGAAGGCGGCTTGCTGATCAATGGCGACGGCATTCTGTATGCGCCGGCGACGGCCCGCTGGATGCTCGACACACCGAACATCCGTCAGCACCGGGCGCGGGTCAGCGCGGTCGATGGAAATCGCGTTTGCCTCGATGACGGCCATTGGTTGCGGGCCGAAGCGGTGGTGTTGGCCAACGGCATTCAGGCCAGCGACCTGTGCCCGGAGTTGCCCATCGAGCCGAAAAAAGGCCACCTGCTGATTACCGACCGCTACCCCCGCACGGTCACTCACACCCTGGTGGAACTGGGTTACGTCACCAGCGCCCACAACGCCACCGGGCCATCCACCGCCTGCAATATTCAGCCGCGCCCGACCGGGCAATTGTTCATCGGTGCCTCACGGCAATTCGGCACCACCGACCCGCAGGTCGAAGGCTGGATGCTGGCGAAAATGCTCAAGCGTGCCGCCGAGTACATGCCAGGGCTGGCCCGGCTCAACGGCATCCGCGCCTGGACCGGTTTTCGCGCCGCCAGCCCCGACGGCCTGCCGCTGGTTGGCCAGCACCCACAGCAGCAGGGCTTGTGGCTGGCGGTCGGGCACGAAGGGTTGGGCGTCACCACGGCCCCCGGCACGGCCGACTTGCTGGTGGCGCAGCTGTTCAACGAAACCCCGCCACTGGCCGCGCAACCGTATCTGCCCCAGCGTTTCCTCGGAGAACCCGCCTATGCCTGAATTACTGCTGGATGGCCGCGCCTTGAAGGTGGCCGAGGGCACCAGCGTCGCCGCTGCCTTGGCGCTGGGCAGCGACGGCTGCACGCGCACTTCGGTCAGTGGCCAACGCCGCGCACCGCTGTGCGGCATGGGCATCTGCCAGGAATGCCGGGTGACCATCGACGGCCAGCGACGCCTGGCCTGCCAGACTCTGTGCCGTGACGGCATGCAGGTGCAGACATGCCCATGAACGAATACGCCGATCTGCTGATCATCGGAGCCGGCCCCGCTGGCATGGCCGCTGCTCTTGCCGCGGCCCCCAGTGGCGCACGCATCGTCATGCTCGACGACAATCCGCTGCCGGGCGGGCAAATCTGGCGTGATGGTCCGCAAGCCAATGTGCCCGATCAGGCCCGTCGCCTGCGTGAACGTTTGCAGGCGTGCAGCAACATCCGCCGTCACGCCGGCACCCGGGTGATCGCCAGTCCCGGCCCAAAACAACTGCTGGTCGAAAATGACGATGCCGGTTGGCTGATCAGTTACGACAAGCTGATTCTGTGCACCGGCGCCCGCGAGTTGCTGCTGCCCTTCCCCGGCTGGACGTTGCCCGGCGTGACCGGCGCTGGTGGCTTGCAGGCGCTGATCAAGGCGGGCCTGCCGGTGCAGGGTGAGCGCGTGGTGATCGCCGGCAGCGGCCCGCTGTTGCTGGCCAGTGCCGCCACCGCGAAAAAACACGGCGCGCAGATCCAGCGCATCGCCGAGCAAGCCTCGCGCACCGCCGTCGCCGGTTTCGCCGCGCAACTGCCCCGCTGGCCTGGCAAATGGCTGCAATCGTTCAGCCTGTTCGACCGCCATTACCGCACTGCAACTCATGTGCTGGCCGCCCTTGGCACTGACCGGCTGGAAGGTGTGCGCCTGCAACAGCAGGGCAAAATCATCGAACTTGAATGTGATCGGTTAGCCTGTGGTTTCGGCTTGATCCCGAACATTCAATTGGGCCAGGCACTGGGTTACGCCATCGAGGGTCAGGCGTTGGCCGTGGATGCCTGGCAGGCCAGTCGCGTCGATCATTATGCGGCGGGAGAATGCACCGGGTTTGGTGGCAGTGAACTGGCGTTGGTCGAAGGTGCCATTGCTGGCCACGCGGCGGTCGGTGACCTTGAAGCGGCACGCCAGTTGTGGCCACGCCGGGCACGCTGGCAGGGTTTCGCCAAGGCACTGAATCAGGCCTTCGCCCTCGACCCGCAACTCAAATCCCTGGCCCGCCCCGACACCCTGGTCTGCCGCTGCGAAGACGTGCCCTACGGCGCATTGACCGGGCACACCGACTGGCGTGAAGCCAAACTGGCCAGTCGCTGTGGCATGGGCGCCTGTCAGGGCCGGGTGTGTGGTGGCGCGGTGCAGCACCTGTTTGGCTGGCAACCCTCGGCCCCCCGCCCGCCCTTCAGCCCGGCACGAATCGAGACCTTGATGTGCCTGGACGACACCCCGCCAGCCTGAAACCCCCTCGGGGGTTTCAGCCGCGCTGTCGAGCCTCTATGATCCCGGGGTCGCCCTCAGACCCCAGCGCCATGTACCCCTCGCTCAGCACCTTCAAACCCTGCGATCTGCCCACGCTGTTGAACAGCCTGCAGCCGATTGCGCCGCTGCTCGACACCCTGGCGGACGTGGTGTTTTTCATCAAGGACCGCGAAGCTCGCTACGCCTTCGTCAACCAGACCCTGGCCCGGCGTTGCGGTTTCAAACATCGCGAAGATCTGCTGGGGCTCACCGCCGAGATGGTCTTCCCGGAACGCTTCGGCCCGCTGTACACCGAACAGGATCGGCGGGTGCTGTCCAGCGGCCGCGAGATGGCCGACCAACTGGAACTGCACCTGTATTACGGCAACCAGCCGATCTGGTGCCTGACCCACAAACTCGCCTTGAAGGATGAACAGGGTCACATCGTGGGCCTGGCCGGGATCTCCCGCGACCTGCAATCGCCACAGTCCAATCACCCCGCATTCCAGAAACTCGCCGCGGTGGATGCGCACATCCGCAGCCACTTCGCCCGCCCCATCAGCCTTGCCGAACTGACCGCCATCGCCGGTTACTCCGTGGCGCAACTGGAGCGTCACTGCAAACGGGTGTTCCAGCTCACGCCACGGCAGATGATCAACAAGGCGCGCCTGGAAGAAGGTTCGCGGCTGTTGCTGCACACCGAGTTGCCGATCACCGAGATCGCCCTGCGCTGCGGTTACACTGACCACAGTGCGTTCAGCCGGCAGTTTCGTGCGTTGACCGGTCTATCACCGAGCCAGTATCGCGATACTCAGCGCTAAGGATCGTTCCCACGCGGAGCATGGGAATGATCAACCCACAGTAAGACCAATAAACAGGCGATGTTTAATAGACATCTCCAGACACTCACCCAGGCTACACATCCTTGCGCCTCTACCTACGACTACGCCAGAATCCGCCGGCTAGTGCGCCTGTGGCCCGGGCTATATCGTTTCCCTGTCGCTGAAAAACAGCGATCGGGTTTGGTAGCCCGCCGTTCACATGTCGCATAGCTTCACCTTATGCA
Source organism: Pseudomonas sp. KD5 (assembly GCF_012932895.1). NCBI lineage: Bacteria > Pseudomonadati > Pseudomonadota > Gammaproteobacteria > Pseudomonadales > Pseudomonadaceae > Pseudomonas > Pseudomonas sp. KD5. The sequence continues at coordinate 255,032 of NZ_JDWJ01000009.1, forward strand.
GGTGCTTCTTCAGCATTTGTATTTATGGTGGCCATGCGTAGGGTGCCCTCGGGCACGCCGGTTTTGCCATGTGGGCCGGTCTACCAACCTTCGTATGGCCACCACCTCTTCGTTTGGTAGCGAGAGTGATGGCTCCTCTAATCACATATGGAGCTCCATCTATGTTCAAACCAACGCCAAATCCTCCGGAAACCGACGACGTTTCCCCCTACGAATCCCTCGATTCGAAAAAACTCCACGCAGCCGCCGACCGCGCCCTGGACCACTACCTCAAACCGCCCATCCCCAAAGACACCAAGCGCAAACCCAGCACCATTTACCATGTGGGTGAGAAGGTCGATAACGAAACCCTGCTGGTCAATGCCTGCGAATCCCTGGCGTCAGCCAGCATGATGCTCAGTGAGTTCGCCGGGTTGATGGACATGCCCCATCGCAACGTGATGTTGGGGATTCAATCGGTGGTCATGCTCGGTGAATTGGCGGTGAATCGAGTGCTGGATAACCTCGATCCGCAGGGCTAACGAAGGATCTGTGGCAAAGGGGCTTCTTGTGGCGAGGGGGCTTGCCCCCGTTCGGCTGCGAAGCAGTCGTAAAACCGGTGTATGCGATGTACCTGAAAACCTGCGGTTGCAGATTTTGGGGTCGCTGCGCAACCCAACGGGGGCAAGCCCCCTCGCCACATGGGTGTGTCAGAGCACGGGGTGATCACAGGGCGCCGGTGTTCCTTAAAGGGGCGCCCCACACAACCATTGCTCCCATCTGTAACACCCGCCATCGCGGACCTCGCCCCTCACAACATCCCCCTGACGCACCGCAACACCTCTACTTCCAAGGTCTGCCGACAAATTCACGCCTCGGCCTGGAAACGGGCACGTTGATTGCTATATTTAATATCGTATACGAAATCCCCAATACGATATCCAACAGCACTTCACATCAACGAGGCCTCTATGAAAAACCCCGCATTTGCCGTAGCCCTCAGCGCTGTTCTCAGTACCTCTTTCATTGCCACCGCCCAAGCCGACAAGCTCGACGACATCATCGGTTCGGGCAAGCTGCGCTGCGCCGTGACCCTGGACTTCCCGCCCATGGGTTTTCGCGATGCCGGTAACAACCCGGCCGGTTTCGACGTGGACTACTGCCGTGACCTGGCGAAAATCCTCGGGGTCGAGGCCGAAGTGGTCGAGACGCCGTTCCCGGACCGTATTCCGGCACTGGTCTCCGGGCGGGCCGATGTGATCGTCGCCTCCACTTCCGACACCCTCGAACGGGCCAAGACCGTCGGCCTCACCGTGCCCTACTTCGCCTTCCAGATGGTGGTGCTGACCCGCGACGACACCGGCATCAACAGCTTCGATGACCTCAAGGGCAAACCCGTGGGCAACACCAGCGGCACCTATGAAGCCATCGCCCTGGAGAAAGACGTGAAGAACTGGGGCACCGGCACCTTCCGCGCCTATCAGTCGCAGAACGACACCCTGCTGGCCGTCGCCCAGGGCCACATCGACGCCACCGTGGTCACCAATACCGTGGCCGCCGCCACCCTCAAATCGGGCAAATACAAAAACCTGAAAGTCGCCGGTAACGCGCCGTACGTGATCGACTACGTCTCCCTCGGGGCCAAGCGTAACGAGTATGGCCTGCTCAACTACCTCAACCTGTTCGTCAACCAACAGGTGCGCACCGGTCGTTACAAAGAGTTGTTCGTCAAATGGGTCGGCACTGAAATCCCGCCGACCAACCTGACCGTGCCACAGGTCTACTACTGAGGTGTCCGGCATGCCTAGGCCCACTTCTCTGACCGGTCGCAGCCTGGTCGCGGGCGCCGCCGAGGGCGCCCTGCTGTTCGCCGATATCGGATTGAGTTTCTGGGGCGGGGTCGATCCGTTTAGCGGCGAGATCATTGACCGTCACCACCCGCTCAGCGGCGAATACCTGGCCGGCCGCGTGCTGGCCATTCCCAGCGGTCGCGGCTCGTGCACCGGCAGCAGCGTGTTGATGGAACTGATCAGCAACGGCCACGCACCGGCCGCACTGGTGCTGGCTGAGCCCGATGAGATCCTGACCCTGGGCGTGCTCGTGGCGCAGACCATTTTCGAGCGTTCCCTGCCGGTGCTGTGCATCGGCCGGGAGGCCTTCGCCGCGTTGCGCGGCAAGGCCTTCGCTCGGGTCGACGGCGCCTCGGTAACCGTGTTCGAACACCTGCCGGGCGATGCCTGGCAGGCACTCGACAGCCCATTGCAAACGCAAGACCCAAGCGCCCCGCTCGAACTCACCGAACACGACCGGGCGCTGCTCGACGGCCAACATGGCAAGGCTGCACAAGTGGCCATGCAGATTGTTCTGCGCATGGCCGAACTGCAAGGTGCCCGCCGCCTGGTGGATGTCACCCAGGCGCACATCGACGGCTGCATCTACACCGGACCTGCGAGCCTGCGCTTTGCCGAACAACTGGTGCAATGGGGCGCCAACGTGCGGGTGCCCACCACCCTCAATTCAATTTCCGTGGACCAGCGCCGCTGGCGCGAATTGGGCATCGACCCGGCGCTTGGCGAACCGGCCAGCGCCTTGGGCGATGCCTATATGGCGATGGGTGCGCAACTCAGTTTCACCTGTGCGCCCTACCTGCTCGACAGCGCACCCAAGGCGGGCGAGCAGATCGTCTGGGCCGAATCCAACGCGGTGGTCTACGCCAACAGCGTGCTGGGGGCACGCACCCTGAAGTACCCGGACTACCTGGATATCTGCATCGCCCTGACCGGCCGCGCCCCGTTGATCGGCTGCCACCTGGACGCACAACGCAAGGCCCGATTGCAGGTCGAAGTGCCCGCCCTGGGTGAACTGGACGATGCCTTCTACCCGCTGCTCGGTTACCACATCGGCACGTTGGCGGGCAGCCGGATTCCACTGGTGCGCGGGTTGGAAAACCGCAAGCCGAGCCTGGACGACCTCAAGGCGTTCGGCGCGGCGTTTGCCACCACCTCTGCCGCTCCCTTGTTCCATATCGCCGGGATCACCCCGGAAGCTATCGACCCGGCGCAGGTGCTGGAGGGAGATGTAGCCCTGCCCGTGGAAACAATCCGTCTGAAGGATCTATTGGTCAGTTGGCGCGAACTCAACAGTGCCCGCGACAGCCGGGTGGATGTGGTCTCGCTGGGTAACCCGCATTTCTCTCTCAGCGAGTTCGCTCACCTGGCGCGACTGTGCCTCGGTCGGCACAAACACCCTGACGTGGTCCTCGCCATTACCTGCGGCCGCGCCGTGCTGGAGCAGGCTCGCGAAGCCGGGCATATCGCCGTGATCGAAGCCTTCGGCGCGACCCTGGTCACCGATACCTGCTGGTGCATGCTCGGCGAACCGGTGATCCCGCCGGGTGCAACAACCTTGATGACCAACTCCGGCAAATACGCCCATTACGCACCCGGTCTGGTGGGCCGCAAGGTGCATTTCGCCAGCCTGGCTGAATGTGTCGATACCGCTTGCAGTGCCAAGGCCAGCGGTCGTCTGCCGGCCTGGCTGAACATTGCCACCCCTCTGGAGACGCTCGCGCATGTTTGATTACACCTTCCAATGGCGCGCCACCCTGCGCGCCCTGCCGGACATGCTCGCCGGTGCCTGGGTCACTTTCGAGACCGCCGCGTTGTCGATGATCTTCGGCGTGCTGATCGCCCTGGCCCTGACGGTGATGCGCGAAAGCAAAACCCCGCTGCTGCGCGGCATCGGCAACGGCTGGGTATCGATCGCGCGCAACACCCCGTCGCTGTTCCAGATCTACGTCCTCTACTTCGGCCTCGGCTCGCTGGGCTTGCACGTCAGCTCATGGTTCGCCCTGCTCGCCGGGATCACCTTCAACAATGCCGGGTATCTGGCGGAGAACTTTCGCGGCGGCCTCAAGGCCGTCCCCGACACTCAAGTGCGCGCCGCGCGTTCGCTGGGCATGAGTGCCTTCCAGGCCTACCGCATGATCATCGTCCCGCAGCTGTTGCGGATCGTCTTCTACCCGCTGACCAATCAGATGGTCTGGGCGGTGCTGATGACGTCGCTGGGGGTGATCGTCGGGCTGAACAATGACCTGACCGGGGTGACCCAGGACTACAACGTCAAAACGTTCCGCACCTTCGAATACTTCGCCATCGCCGCGGCGCTGTATTACCTGATTGCCAAGGCGATCGTCGCGTCAGCCCGGCTGATGGCCTGGCGGTTGTTCCGTTACTGAGGGCTTGACCATGTTTTCCACCAGTTTTTCCTGGAATGACCTGCTGTTCCTGCTCGACGGCGCCTGGGTCACCCTGCAACTGACGTTCTGGTCGATCATCCTCGGCTCCTTCGCCGGGCTGTTGTTTGGCCTGCTGCGAGCGCTGTTGCCACGCGCCAGCCTGCCCCTGGCCTGGGTGCTGGACGTGTTTCGCAGCGTGCCGCTGTTGATCCAGTTCGTGCTGTTCAACTCGCTCAAAAGCATCGTCGGCTTGAACCTCAGCGCCTTCAGCGTCGGCTGCATTGTGCTGGGGGTCTACACCGCCGCGTACTTCACCGAGATCGTGCGCAGCGGCGTGCTGTCGGTGCCGTTCACCTTGCGGCGGGCCAGTCGTTCGCTGGGCCTGAGTTTTATGCAGGACCTGCGCTGGATCGTCCTGCCGATGGCCACCCGCGTGGCCTTCCCCGGCTGGCTGAACCTGGTGCTCGGGGTGATGAAAGACACCGCGCTGGTGATGTGGATCGGCATCGTCGAACTGCTGCGCGCCTCGCAAACCATCGTCACCCGCATTCAGGAACCGTTGCTGGTGCTGTGCATCGCGGGCCTTATCTATTACGTCATGAGCCTGGTGGTTGCACGCCTGGGCGCTCGTCTGGAAAGAAGGTGGCAAGAAAATGATTGAGATCGACAACGTACATAAATCCTTCGGCGATCTGGCCGTGGTCAAGGGTGTCAGCCTGACGGTGGACAAGGGCGAAGTGGTGTCGATCATCGGCGGCTCGGGCTCCGGCAAATCGACCCTGCTGATGTGCATCAACGGCCTGGAGCCGATCCAGAAAGGCAACATCCGCGTCGACGGCGTCGAGGTCCATCACAGCGCCACCGACCTCAACCGCCTGCGGCAGAAAATCGGCATCGTGTTCCAGCAATGGAATGCCTTCCCGCACCTGACCGTGCTGGAAAACGTGATGCTGGCGCCGCGCAAAGTGCTGGGCAAAAGCAAGGCCGAAGCTGAAGAGCTGGCGGTGCAGCAACTGACCCACGTGGGCCTTGGCGACAAGCTCAAGACCTTCCCCGGCAAGTTGTCCGGAGGCCAGCAGCAACGCATGGCCATAGCCCGCGCCCTGGCCATGTCGCCGGACTACATGCTGTTCGACGAAGCCACCTCGGCCCTCGACCCGCAACTGGTCGGCGAGGTGCTGGACACCATGCGCATGCTCGCCGAAGACGGCATGACCATGGTGCTGGTGACCCACGAAATCCGCTTTGCCCGCGATGTGTCCGACCGCGTGGCGTTCTTTCGCAATGGCCTGGTGCACGAGATCGGCTCGCCGGATCAGGTGATCGGCAATCCGATACATGCGGAAACGGCGGCGTTTCTCAAATCAGTGAAATAACGACCGGCGATAAAAGGAGTCAGCCATGCGTTCATCGAAAGTCATTCATGTGGTCAGTTGCCACGCCGAAGGTGAAGTCGGCGATGTGATCGTCGGCGGTGTCGCCCCACCACCGGGCGCCACCGTGTGGGAACAATCGCGCTGGATCGCCAAGGATGAAACCCTGCGCAATTTCGTTCTCAACGAACCCCGCGGCGGCGTGTTCCGCCACGTCAACCTGCTGGTGCCGGCCAAGGACCCTCGGGCGCAAATGGCCTGGATCATCATGGAACCGGCCGACACGCCACCGATGTCCGGCTCCAACTCGCTGTGCGTCGCCACGGTGCTGCTCGACAGCGGCATCTTGCCGATGACCGAACCGCAAACCCGGCTGGTGCTCGAAGCGCCCGGAGGCTTGATCGAGGCCGTGGCCGATTGCCGTGACGGCAAGGTCGAACGGGTAGAAATCAAGAACGTGCCCTCCTTCGCTGATCGCCTCGATGCCTGGATCGAAGTCGAAGGCCTCGGCTCGTTACAGGTCGACACCGCGTACGGTGGCGACAGTTTTGTCATCGCCGACGCCAAACGCCTGGGCTTTTCCATCCGCCCTGACGAGGCGGCCGAGCTGGTCGAGGTCGGGTTGAAAATCACCCGCGCGGCCAATGAACAACTGGGCTTCGTCCATCCGCTGAACCCCGAGTGGTCGCATATTTCCTTCTGCCAGATTGCCGCGCCCATCGTGGTTGAAAATGGCATCGCCACCGGGGCCAACGCGGTAGTGATTCAACCCGGCAAGATCGACCGCTCGCCCACCGGCACTGGTTGTTCGGCGCGTATGGCAGTGTTACAGGCCAAGAGATTGATGCAGGTTGGCGAGCGCTTTATCGGCCGTTCGATCCTCGGTTCCGAATTCCATTGCCGCATCGATTCGATGACCGAAGTGGCCGGCCGCCCGGCGATCTACCCGTGCATTTCCGGCCGGGCCTGGATCACCGGCACCCACCAATTGCTGCTCGACCCCAGCGATCCCTGGCCACAGGGCTATCGCCTGTCAGACACCTGGCCCGGCGCCTGAAACTCCCCCAGACCAACGGCAACCCAAAACCCCTGATTGATTGAAAAAACCACTGGCCGAGCATCGGCATTTAAAATATCGTATACGAAATACAAAAACGAACCGGAGGCAACAATGAGCAAGCGCATTAACTGGAGTGGCGTCTTCCCCGCGGTGACCACTCAATTCAACGATGACTTCTCCATCAACCTGGAAAAAACCCATCAGGTGATTTCCAACGTGATCCGTGACGGCGTATCGGGCCTGGTGGTGTGTGGTTCGGTGGGGGAAAACACCTCATTGACCGCCGAAGAAAAAATCGCCGTGACCGAAGTTGCGGTCGACGCTTCCCGCGGCCGCGTGCCGGTGATTTGCGGTGTGGCCGAGTTCACCAGTGTGCAAGCGGCCAAGGTGGCCAACGCGGTGCGCAGGGTCGGTGTCGACGGCGTGATGCTGATGCCGGCGCTGGTCTACGGTTCCAAGCCATTCGAGACCGCCGAGCATTACCGCTACGTGGCGAAGAACGCCGACGTACCGTTGATGGTTTACAACAACCCGCCGATCTACAAAAACGACGTCACCCCGGACATCCTGATTTCCCTGGCCGACTGCGACAACGTGGTGTGCTTCAAGGATTCCTCTGGCGATACCCGCCGTTTCATCGACGTGCGCAATGAAGTCGGCGACCGTTTCGTGCTGTTCGCAGGTCTCGATGACGTGGTGCTGGAAAGCATCGCGGTGGGGGCCGAAGGCTGGGTCTCGGGCATGTCGAACGTGTTCCCGAAAGAAGGTGAAACCATCTTCCGCCTGGCCAAGGCCGGTCGCTTCGCCGAAGCCATGCCGATCTACGAATGGCTGATGCCGATCCTGCACCTCGATGCCCGTGCCGACCTGGTGCAGTGCATCAAACTCTGCGAAGCCATCGCCGGTCGCGGCAGCGCCCTGACCCGTCCGCCACGCCTGGCACTGCCGCAAGCTGATCGGGAGTTCGTCGAACAGATCATGGCCAAGGCCATGGCCAACCGTCCGGAGTTGCCGGACGTCGGTCTCTGAGTGATTGCCGGGCGGATCCTTGCGGGTCCGGCCCGGCTACCTGTTTTCGCGCCTCTACAGGAAACGCCAGCATGTCCAATCCTCACAGCACGTCCAGCGCAACCACACCCTCGGGACTCAAACGCGTGGTGGCCGCCGCCATGGCCGGCACTGTCGCCGAGTGGTATGAATTCTTTCTCTACGGCACCGCTTCGGCATTGGTCTTCGGCCAGCTGTTCTTCCGTCAGACCGACAGTCCGATCGACGGCATCATCGCCGCCTTCGCCCTGTACGCCGTCGGCTTCCTCGCCCGTCCGTTGGGCGGTCTGGTGTTCGGTCACTACGGTGACAAGTTCGGCCGCAAGCGCCTGCTGCAACTGAGCCTGGTGGTGGTTGGCATCACCACGTTCCTGATGGGTTGCCTGCCCGGCTTCGACAGCATCGGCTATGCCGCGCCGGTGTTATTGGTGCTGCTGCGGCTGATCCAGGGCTTTGCCTTCGGTGGCGAATGGGGTGGCGCGATTCTGCTGGTGTCCGAGCACTGCCCGGACAATCGCCGAGGCTTCTGGGCCAGTTGGCCGCAAGCCGGGGTGCCGGCCGGTAACCTGGTGGCGACCGTTGCCTTGCTGCTGTTGTCGTCGAACCTGTCAGAGCAACAATTCCTCGCCTGGGGCTGGCGCGTGGCGTTCTGGTTCTCGGCGGTGGTGGTGCTGATCGGCTACTGGATTCGCACCAGCGTCGATGACGCGCCGATTTTCAAGGAGGCCCAGGCCCGGCAAGCGCAGACCAAACAGCAACAACTGGGCGTGGTGGAAGTGTTGCGTCATCACTGGCGCGCGGTGCTGGTGGGGATCGGCGCGCGGTTTGCCGAGAACATCCTCTATTACACGGTGGTCACCTTTTCGATCACCTACCTGAAACTGGTGGTGCACAAGGACACTTCAGAGATTCTGTTTTTGATGTTCGGCGCGCACCTGCTGCACTTTTTCCTGATCCCGTTGATGGGCTATCTGTCGGATATCGTGGGCCGCAAACCGGTGTACCTGATCGGCGCGGTGCTCACTGCGTTCTGGGGCTTCATCGGCTTCCCGATGATGGACACCGGCAACAATTGGCTGATCATCAGCGCCATCACCCTGGGCCTGGCCATCGAGTCGATGACCTATGCGCCCTACTCGGCGCTGATGGCCGAAATGTTCCCGACCCATGTGCGCTACACCGCCCTTTCGCTGTGCTACCAGGTGGCGCCGATCTTCGCCGGATCCCTCGCGCCGCTGATCGCCATCACCCTGCTCAACAAGTACCACAGCTCGACACCGATCGCCTGGTACCTGGTGGGCGCCGCGTTGGTCTCTATCGTGGCTGTCGGCCTGACCCGGGAAACCCGTGGCAAGTCGTTGCACCAGGTGGATGCCGAATCTGCTGCGCGTATTGCTGCGCTGGACAACGCCGTGCCGGCCGCTGCGCGCCGGGGTGATTCGCTGGCCTGAACCGGATCTTTAGTCCGGCAAACATTTGTGGCGAGGGGGCTTGTCGGAACGCCGCATCGCCCCGTTCGACCGCGCAGCGGTCGCAAATCCCTTTCAGGGCCGCTTCGCGACCCAACGGGGGCAAGCCCCCTCGCCACGGGTTTTGTGTTCGACGCGCCTTTTCCTCAATCAAAACTGCCCTTTTTCGACAGGAGTTTTCCATGCCCGAGATCATCGGCCACAACTACATCGGCGGTGCCCGCAGCGCCGCTGGCAACATCGCGATGCAGAGCCATGACGCCAGCACCGGCGCAGTACTGCCCTATTCGTTCATGCAAGCCACCGTCGAGGAAGTGCACGCCGCAGCCCAAGCCGCCGCTGCCGCTTACCCCGCCTTTCGTAACTTGCCGGCGACGCGCCGTGCAGAGTTTCTCGAGGCCATCGCCGCGCAACTGGATGCCCTGGATGACGAATTCGTCGCCCTGGTCACTCGCGAAACCGCCCTGCCAACCGGACGCATCCAGGGCGAACGCAGCCGCACCAGCGGCCAGATGCGCCTGTTCGCTCAGGTGCTGCGCCGGGGCGATTTCTATGGTGCGCGCATCGACCGCGCATTGCCCGAACGTCAGCCACTGCCACGGGTCGACCTGCGTCAATACCGGATCGGCGTCGGCCCGGTGGCGGTGTTCGGCGCCAGCAACTTCCCGCTGGCCTTTTCCACCGCCGGCGGTGATACCGCTGCTGCCTTGGCCGCCGGTTGCCCAGTGGTGTTCAAGGCCCACAGCGGACACATGGCGACCGCCGAACGCGTGGCCGACGCAATCATCCGCGCCGCCGAGCAAACCGACATGCCTAAAGGCGTGTTCAACATGATCTACGGCGCGGGCGTCGGTGAAACGCTGGTCAAGCATCCGGCGATCCAGGCCGTCGGTTTCACCGGCTCGCTCAAAGGCGGTCGCGCCCTGTGTGACATGGCCGCCGCACGGCCACAACCGATTCCCGTATTCGCCGAAATGAGCAGCATCAACCCGGTGCTCGTATTGCCTGAAGCCCTGCGCGCACGGGGCGAAAAAATCGCCGGTGAACTGGTGGCGTCGGTGGTTCAGGGGTGCGGTCAGTTCTGCACCAATCCAGGGTTGGTGATCGGTATCCGCTCACCACAGTTCAGCGCGTTCACCGCTCGGCTCAGTGCCTTGATGGCCGAACAGCCGGCGCAAACCATGCTCAACGCCGGCACCCTCGCCAGCTACGAAAAAGGTGTGCAGGCGTTAGTCGACCATCCAGGGATAAGCCATCTGGCAGGCCAGGAGCAGCACGGCAATCAAGCGCGGCCGCAACTGTTCAAGGCCGACGTCAGTCTGTTGCTCAAGGGTGATCCGCTGTTGCAGGAAGAAGTGTTCGGCCCGACCACCCTCGTCGTCGAAGTGGCCGATAAAGCCGAGTTACAACAAGCGCTGAACAGTTTGCACGGTCAACTCACCGCCACTTTGATTGGCGAAACGCAGGACCTGCACGAACACGCCGATCTGCTGGTGCTGCTGGAACAAAAGGCCGGCCGGGTGCTGTTCAATGGCTACCCCACCGGCGTTGAAGTGTGCGATGCGATGGTGCATGGCGGCCCTTACCCGGCGACCTCCGACGCCCGTGGCACGTCGGTCGGCAGCCTGGCCATCGAGCGTTTCCTGCGCCCGGTGTGCTACCAGAACTGCCCGGATGCCTTGCTGCCCGACGCCCTGAAAAACGCCAACCCGCTGGGCATTGCCCGCCTGGTCGATGGCGCCAGCCACCGCGAACCGGTCTGACAACACAACGCTCCTGTGTGGTGAGGGGGCTTGCCCCCGTTGGGTTGCGAAGCGGCCCCAAAACCTGCAATCGCGGTGTATCAGGTACACCGCATGTAATGGTTTTACGACTGCTACGCAGCCGAACGGGGGCAAGCCCCCTCACCACACAAGCCCCCTCGCCACACAGGCTCGCTTCCACAGGAGTTCGGATTATCAAGTCAGCAGCACTTTCAGATCGTTGTACAGCGCCTCGGGAATCTGCACGCCCTCCACCAAACTGTGCGCCCGTGCCGCATAACGCCGTTGCGACGGCAAGCGCGCCCCCTGCCCTTCAATCCCCTGAAACAACACCTCGGCCCGGGCCAAGTGCTCTTCAGTGGCCGCTCCCAGAAAGCGTCGCGGATCCAGCGCGATGATCAACTCGCCATGGTAGGGCGATGACTTGCTGCCCGCGTCGTAAGCCAGTGACTCGGCGCTGGTCAGGTCACCGATCAAAGGCCCGGCAATCAACTCCACCATTGCCGCCAGCGCCGAGCCCTTGTGCCCACCGAACGTCAGCATCGCGCCGCTATCGAGCACCACGTTGGCATCGGTGCTCGGCCGCCCCTCGGCGTCTACGCCCCAGCCCTCGGGAATCGCCTTGCCGGCACGCCGATGCAACTCGATATCGCCACGGGCAATTGCACTGGTGGCGAAGTCGAACACAAACGGATCCTGCCCCACGCGTGGCCAGCCAAAGGCAATGGGATTGGTGCCGAACACCGGCACCCGTCCCCCGGCCGGCGCCACCCAGGCATGGCTCGGATTACACGCCAGCGCCACCAGCCCGGCGGCGGTCAACTGCTCGATCTCCACCCACAGCGCCGAGAAATGCACGCAGCGATTGATCGCCAACGCCGCAATCCCGTTGGCCCGGGTTTTCTCCGCCAGTAGCGGCAAACCTGCCTGGAACGCCAACTGCGAAAAACCACCCCCGGCATCCACCCGCACAATCGACGGTGCCTGGTCGATCACCCGTGGCTCGGCGTTGGCCGACACCTTGCCGGCCCGCAGGGAATTCACGCAGCCCAGAATCCGGTACAAACCGTGGGAGGCGCAGCCATCGCGCTCGCCGGCGATCACCGTCGCCGCCACCGCTTGCGCATGGGCCAGGTTAAAACCGTTGTGCAACAGGATCGCTTCGGCCAATTCACGGGCTTCGATCAGGGTCAGTCGAATCATGGTCATCTCCTTGGACAGACCGTTCAGCGTGGTCTATCCAAGGAGCGGTGGCTTGATCGGTTTAGGGACGGAGGGTGACGAAATGGGCACAGTGCCCTTTCGATCAAAACTGCGCTGCTTCCAGTTCAAAGAGGCATTCGCTACCGGCCCTGGCCGATGCACTCAGCGAGTGGATGCGCGGCAGCAGGCGGGCGAAGTAGAAGCGCGCGGTGGCCAGTTTACTGGCATAGAAAGCGTCCTTGGAGTGCGTACTCATCGCAGTCTTGGCCATTCGCGTCCACATGTAGGCGTACGCGGTATAGCCGAACACATGCAGGTACTCGACCGAGGCCGCGCCGATTTCATTCGGGTTGCTCTGGGCTCGATCCAGCAGCCACGCGGTCAGTTCGTCAAGGGTGTCCATCGCGGCATTCAACGGTTTGGTGAACTCACCCAGGTCAGCGCAGGCGTTGGCGGTGTAGTGGCGAACTTCGGCGGCGAACAAGCGGTAGAGCGCCCCGCCGCTGGCGACTATTTTGCGCCCGGCCAGGTCCAGCGACTGAATGCCGTTGGTGCCTTCGTAGATCTGAGTGATACGCACATCGCGAACCAATTGCTCCTGGCCCCATTCCCGGATGTATCCGTGGCCGCCGAAGATCTGCTGGCCGTGCACCGTGGTTTCCAGCCCCATGTCAGTGAGGAACGCCTTGGCCACAGGGGTCAGCAGCGACACCAGTTCCTGGGCGCGGGTGCGGGTTGGCGCGTCATCGCTGTACCTGGCGGTATCCAGTTGCAGGGCCACGTAGCTGGAAAACGCCCGCCCGCCTTCGTTCAAGGCCTTCATGGTCAACAGCATCCGCCGTACATCCGGATGCACGATGATCGGATCGGCAGCCTTGTCCTTGCTCTGCGCGCCCGTCGGCGAACGGCTTTGCAGACGGTCACGGGCGTATGCGACGGCGTTCTGGTACGAGCGCTCACCCAACGCCAGGCCCTGGATACCCACGCCCAGACGTTCGTAGTTCATCATGGTGAACATCGCCGCCAGCCCCTTGTTCGGCGCATCGACGATCCAGCCAGTGGCGCCGTCAAAGTTCATCACGCAGGTCGCGGACGCCTTGATGCCCATCTTGTGTTCGATTGAACCGCAGGACAGCGCGTTGCGTTCACCCAGTGAGCCGTCGGCATTCACCAGCGCCTTGGGCACCAGAAACAGTGAAATGCCCTTGGGGCCGGCGGGGGCATCGGGCAGTCTGGCCAGCACCAGGTGAATGATGTTTTCGGTCAGGTCGTGCTCGCCGCCGGTGATGAAAATCTTGCTGCCACTGATCTTGAAACTGCCGTCGGCCTGAGGCTCGGCTCGGGTGCGAATCAGGCCCAGGTCCGTGCCGGCATGCGCCTCGGTCAGGCACATGGAACCGGTCCAGGTGCCGGCATACATGTTCGGCAGATAACGCTCCTTGAGTTCCTGGCTGGCGTGGGCATTGATCGACAGGCACGCCCCGGCGGTCAGCATCGGGTACAGGCCGAACGACAGACTCGCCGAGTTGACCATCTCCTCGACCTGAGCCGAAATGGCCTTGGGCATGCCCATGCCACCGAACTGTGGGTCACCGCCGACACCCACCCAACCGCCCGCGGCGAACGCTTGGTAAGCCGCGACAAAACCTTCAGGAGCGATGACGATGCCATTGCTCCAGGTGCAGCCCTGCTCGTCGCTGCTGCGGTTCAGCGGTGCGACCACCTCGGCGCTGATCTTGCCGGCCTCTTCAAGGATCGCGGCGGCCGTTTCTTCATCGATCACCTCGGCCAGGCCAGGCAATCTGGCCCAGAGCCGGGACACCTCGAAGACCTCGTTGAGTACGAAGCGCATGTCGCGCAAGGGAGCTTTGTAATCAGACATAGTTGGCTTACTCAGAAGTGGTCAGGGCATGCGACATGGCCTGACGTTGGGTTGTATCGGTTTCAGCGGTTTGCGCCACATCAGCTTGCGCAACGGGGTGACGCAGCAAGAAGTACGACAGGGCCGGGATCAGGATCAGCGCGCCGAGCATGTTCCACAGGAACATGAAGGTCAGCAGGATGCCCATGTCGGCCTGGAACTTGATCGGCGACCAGACCCAGCACACCACGCCCGCCGCCAGGGTGATGCCCACCAGGCCCACCACCCGGCCGGTAAACGACACGGCGCTGCGGTAGGCCTGGCTCAGCGGCAGGCCCTGACGCTGGTAATGCAACTGCACGCTGAGCAGGTACAAGGCGTAATCCACGCCGATGCCCACGCCCAGTGCGATCACCGGCAGGGTTGCAACCTTCACGCCTATACCCATGGCCACCATCAGCGCCTCGCACAGGATCGAGGTCAGGACCAATGGCAACAGGGCGACCAGGGTGGCGCGCCAACTGCGGAAGGTGATCAGACAGAACAGCGTCACCGCCGCATAGACATAAAGCAGCATGGTGCGATTGGCCTCGCGCACCACAATGTTGGTCGCCGCCTCAATCCCGGCCGACCCGGCCGCCAGCAGGAACTGGCGATCGTCGCTGTTGTTCTCCAGGGCAAATTTTTCGGCGATGCCCACCACGGCATCGAGGGTCTCGGCCTTGTGATCCTTGAGGAAAGTGATCACTGGCATCAGCGAACAATCGGTGTTGAACAACTCCGGGGAGTTGACCGAGGCTTGCTGCGCGGCGTAGTTCAGCACGTCCTGATTGCGCTGGATGCTGTTGAGCTTGGGGTTGCCTTCATAAGTACCGGCGGTGATCTGGCGCACCGCGTTAACCAGCGAAGTCGTGGCCTGTACGCCCGGATACTGCTGCAGCTCCCAGGCCAGGCGATCGGCGAGAATCAGCGTCTTGTAGCTCAGGCAGCCTTCCGGCGCGGTCTTGATCATCACCGCGAACAGGTCGCTGGACAGCGCGTAGTGGCTGGTGATGTAGGCGTTATCACGGTTATAGCGAGAGTCGGCACGCAACTCCGGTGCGCCACTTTCCAGATCGCCGATCTTCAGCTGCTGGCTGATCATGAAACCGCCGATGCCCAGCAGTACCGCGACCACCACCGCCCCCGTGGCCCATTTGGCCGTGGTGAAGCGGTCGAGCAAGTCCCACAGTTTGCCGAAGCCTTTGTGCCCTTCGGCGCGCGTGTCGATGTTCAGCGCACGCTCGGCAGCCCTGGCGCCCACGCCGACATAGGACAGCGCCACCGGCATCAGCAACAGCGAAGTGAAAATCAGCACCGCCACACCGATACTGGCGGTGATTGCCAGATCCCGGATCACCGGAATATCGATCAGCATCAGCACCGCGAAGCCGACGGCGTCGGCCAGCAGCGCGGTAACGCCGGCAATGAACAGGCGGCGGAAGGTGTAGCGTGCGGCGATCAGTTTGTGGGTGCCACGGGCGATGTCTTGCATGATGCCGTTCATCTTCTGCGCCGCGTGGGACACGCCGATGGCGAAGATCAGGAAAGGCACGAGCACCGAGTACGGGTCGATGGCATAGCCGAGCCAGGCGACGATGCCCAGCTGCCAGACCACCGCGATCAGCGAGCAGCCGACCACCAGCAAGGTGCTGCGCACGCATCGGGTGTAGGCGTAAATGATGATCAGCGAAGTGACGACGGCCAGGCCAAAGAACATCATCACCTGGATCAACCCGTCGATCAGGTCGCCCATCAGTTTGGCGAAACCGATCACCCGGACTTTGTACGGGCCCTTGCCCTCCTCCCCGGCCTTGCGTGCAGCACTGTCACCGGCAAACTCGATCTGGTCGCGCAACTGTTCTTCGAGCATTTGCGAAAAGGCGTGGTAGTCGATGCGCTGACCGCTGGCCGTGGCCTTGTCCAGCAGCGGCACGATCAGCATGCTCGATTTGTAGTCGCTGGCCACCAGACTGCCGACGATACCGGCGCGGGAAATGTTCTGGCGCAGCTGTTCTATTTCTGCCGGCTTCCCCTGGTAGGTATCGGGCATCACCGGGCCGCCCTGGAAACCTTCCTCGGTGACTTCGGTCCAGCGCACCGCCGGGCTCCACAACGACTTCATCCAGGCACGGTCGACACCATCGGCAAGGAACAACCGGTCGTTGACCTGTTTGAGCACGTCCAGGTAACCGGGGTCGAAGATATCGCCCTGAGTGTTCTCCACCACTACCCGTACCGAGTTACCCAAACCGCGCAGCGACTGGCGGTTTTCCAGGAAGTTCTGGATGTACGGCTGGCTCTGCGGAATCATCTTTTCGAAGCTTGGACGCAGCTCCAGGCGAGTCGCGGCCATGTAGCCCAGCATCAGGGTGACCAGCGCCATCAGCAGCATGAACAGCGGACGGTAGTTGAACACCAGCCGCTCCAGCCGATTGCCGGAATGGCGGTCGAAATCCCGCAGATCGCGGATCACCGGCATGGTTTCTTGTTTGGTATGGCCCATGTCTGGGTTCTCGCTCTAAGGGTTCGAGGACTTATTCAACGGACAGCGTCCGTGCACCACGGCTGCCAACCAGCACCAGCGCACCGTCGGCGGACTGAGTGGCGCCGGTCACCGGGGTCGGTGCCGGTTGCTGAACCAGGTGCAATTGCGCGCCTGTGCCCTGGCTGACCAGCATCTGCCCGCCCTGGGTGAACAAGCGATAGTTGCCACGGTTATCGACGAGGCCGGCGGTGATGCTGACGTGCAGGCCACTGTCCAGCGGGGTCCAGTGGAGGCCGCCGTCGGTGCTGCGCAGCACGTTGCCGCGCAGGCCGTAGGCAATCACTTCGCCGGGTTTACCGAGCACGCCGAAAAAACTGCCCTGATAGGGTGTCGGTACGGCGGCGAAGCGCTGATCGGCGTTGTTCCATTTGAGCAACAGGCCCTGTTCACCGGCGATGTACAGCCCATCGCCGGTGGAGGCGATGGCGTTGAGGTGAAAGCCCTGCGGGTTGTCGGTGCGGTCCTGGAACGGTGTCCAGCTCTGGCCGCCATCCTCGGTGCGCAGGATCAGGTTGAACACACCGACCACATAACCGAGGCGGTCGTTGGCGAACCAGACATCGAGCAAGGGTTTGTCGGCGCCCTGCGCAATCAGGCGCTCACCTTCGGCGACCAGCAGTGGCCATTGCTCGTTGCCGGGCTCTGCACTGGCCAACGCGCCGTAATGCTTGACCAGCAAGGCGCCGATCTCGCGGCCATCCAGTTGCTTGCGCCAGGTCGCACCCGCGTCACTGCTGTGCAACACCACGCCGTCACCGCCCACCGCCCAGCCTTGGGTAGTGGAAGGAAAACTGACGGCATTGAGGTCGGCACTGACCGGCACGGCGGCCTGCTGCCAGTGTTTGCCGGCATCATCGGAATACAGAATGTGGCCACGCTGCCCGACGGCGACCAGACGGTCGCCGACGCGGGCCATGCCCGATAGCGGGCTGTTGACAGCCAGGGCGCTGACCCTGGCCGGCAGATCCAGCACGTCGACATAACCGGAGGCCTGGCTCAAGCCCTGCAACATTGCAAGCAGTGCGCCGAGCGCCAGCCGCAGATAATTTTTGTACGAACACATACCGCGTCCTCTTCGGATAACCGCGCCGGGACACACATCCGTGTGCCTGACTTTCAAACCTGGCGCCCGAAACGATCGGCATACGCCGACCGTCGTGCGGTCCCTTGCCTTGCGGGCAACGGAACGCTCGGACGCGTTGTCACGGTTTGCTTAGCGAATCCCGCTGCCTGCCAGGGATTCCGACGACCACTGCGCCTTGGAAAGCGGCTCGATGTACTTGATCCCGCCGTAAGGCCCGACCACGCCATTGATGTTGTAGGAGCCACCCACCAGGTCGTAGATCATGAAGGGCGTGGAGTCCGGGACTTGCTTGTCGTAGCTCTGGCTGAGGAACGCGAAGGAGCCACGGTACAGCTGACCACGGGCGTCGTACTGGTCAGAGGCCAGAGCGGTCCAACTGTCTTCATCGAGGTAGAAGCGACGCTTCTGATAGATGTGTCGGGCGCCAGCCTTGAGATTGCCCTCCACCACCCAGACGCGATGTTTTTCCCAACGCACATAATCGGGTGCCAGGTGATTGGCAGTGGTCAGGGACTTGGGGTCCTGGGCGTAGGTCAGCTTGTAGGTGTTGTAGGGCACGATCATTTCCTGCTTGCCCACCAGCTTCCAGTCGTAGCGGTCCAGTGCACCGTTGAACACGAAAACATCGTCGTAGGTGCCGGCACCGGCGGTGCCAGGGTTAGGCGTGTCGTAAGCCAGGTTCGGTGCCAGCTTGACCCGACGCTGGCCAGGCAAGTATTGCCAGGCACGGCGCGGTTGCTGCAGCGGGTTGGCGGCATCCTTGAGCATCACCGCTTCACCGGCCCGGCGCGCAGGGCCGGTGTAGGACAGCTTCATCTGGTAGTACACGTCGGCGCTGCTGATCGGCTGCGCCAGGTTCTCGTAGATCGGATAGGAAATGAACGCCTGCCCGGTGGTCGCCAGGCTCGGAATGCCTGCGGAGTCGACGTTCCAGGAGTCGTACTTGGAGTTGATGCTGACGCCCTGATAACGCAACAGGAAGTTCCACATTGCCTCGTTACCCGTCTGCGGAATCGGGAACGGCACGCCGGGCAGCACGTTATCGACGGCCAACCCGCCTTCGAGGGACTTGGCGCCGGTGGCATTTTTCACCCCGTTGTCCAGCACCGCCTTGGGCAAAGAGACGGTACGGTGGGTCGGGTAGACATTGACGTGGAAGCTTGGGAAACGCTTGGCCAGTTCCGCGGTGGTTGCACTGAGCAGGTCCTTGTACTGATCGACGTTCTTGCCGTCGATCACCAGCAGCGGCTTTTCGTTGGCGAAGGGATCCGGGCGCATGCTGTCACCGGATTTGAAGCTGGCCGGCGGCGTGGTCAGGCCACCGTCATAGGCGGGGATGGATCCGTCGGCATTCCCGGCCTTTTCAGCCCCGACCAGGGTCAGGCTGGTGCCGAGCCTGGCGGCTTCCTGAGTCGATACAGCGGCCTGTGCCTGGCTGGCAATAACCATCGCAAACGAGGCGGCTAACACGGTTTGCACACATTTCATCTTGTTATTCTCCTGCTTACTTTGCGTAAGCCAGTGGTGAATCAAAAAGTGGTTTTCATCGTCAGGTAAACGGCGCCACGGTCCTCAGTCGTGGCACCACCACCGGAGAAGGCCGAGTAGCCACCGCCGTAACATGCGTAGTTTTCATTGCCGCTAAAGGCATTGGGTGTGGAGCCATCTCCGCTACCGGCATTGGCCGCGCCGGTGCTCGAACCACTGACGTCGCACTTGTCTGTCTTGCCGAAGGAATCCACGTACTTCAGGTCGATGAAGTATTTGTTGTACACAACGGCACCCACGCCCAAGGCATAGTTGCCGGTGTCTTTGGCACCGCCACCGGACACCGGTGACACGCCGGCGAGGCCGACGTTGATGGACATCGGGGCGTTGAGATCGACCCCCGGGAATACCTGGTACCAGGTCGGTGTGAAGTTGACCGCGATGCCCCAGTTGTCCCGGGTCGGCTGGTCGATGCCGCGATAGGTGTCCTGGCCCTTGTAGAGCGCTTCGTTCTTGCTATCGAGCTTGAGCAGGTTGCTGTAGTACAACT
The DNA here is from genome assembly GCF_012932895.1 of Pseudomonas sp. KD5. Taxonomy (NCBI): domain Bacteria; kingdom Pseudomonadati; phylum Pseudomonadota; class Gammaproteobacteria; order Pseudomonadales; family Pseudomonadaceae; genus Pseudomonas; species Pseudomonas sp. KD5. The sequence continues at coordinate 274,733 of NZ_JDWJ01000009.1, forward strand.
CGGCGAGCAGGCTGGCCGAATCGAACACCGGTGTTTTCGGGAATGTCATCAGGCCGTTGAGCGTCCAGTGCAACGTGTCACCGGTGGCACTCAGGCTGTCGCCCTTTTGCGGGGTGTCATAGATCACACCGGTGGCCGCCGTACGGGCCGGTAGCAGGCCCAGACCGGCACCGAAACCCTGCGGCCCGGTCGAGCTGACAATCGCCGGAATACTGGCCAGCGGCATGTTGTGACGAATGTTCAGGTCCGAACCCACACTGATACCGCCCACATCCTTGGACAGGCTCAGGCCAAAGATCTGAATGTTGTCGGCATAGGCCAGTTGATAGGTGCTGGTGCTCAACGAATTGAGGGTGTTGACCACCGCCGGCACCATGCCGGCAGGCGGGGTGCCGTTGGGATTGGCCGACGTCAGCCCGGTGGCGTTCAGCCAGGCTTGCGGCAGGATTTCCGAGGTATTGCGGTAGTAAACACCGAGGGTGCCATCCAGCCAGGCCGGCGACCACTTGGCCATTACCCCCCAGTCGCCGCGCTTGTCCGGCGTCAGGTCATGACCGCGACGCACATTGGTCAAACTGTTGCAGGGCGCCAGACCACAACCCAACGGGCTACCCGGCACCACGCCATTGGTGTTGCCCAGCAGGAACGACTGCGCACCGAAGCCGACCAGATCGGAGCCGCCATAGTAAGTACCGGCTTCAGGCAGGCGGGCGGCATCCCAATCGAGGAAATACTGAGCGGCCACGGTCAACTCGGGATTGACGGTGAACGACATCGACAGCTGGTTACGCGGAACGAACAGTTCCTTGGCTTCGGTTCCCGGCGAGGCGGCCAGTTTGGCCAGGTCCAGCCCGGACTGGCCGTAGCTGATCGAGTGCACCGGGTTGAGAATGGTCTCGCCCCAGAACACGTTGTGCTGACCGGCCTTGACGCTCAACAGCGACTCCTCGCCCACTTCGGTGCTGTAGAACACGAAGGCGTCGAGGATTTCGCCGGAAGGACCGGTGTAGTAACGCTCGGCGTAGTGGCTCAGGTGGGGGCTGCCATTGCCGACATTGTCGCCCGTGACCCCGGCCAGGCGCGGATCGTTGGCGACCAGACCCGACCTTGCGTCATTGCCATTGACGAAGGGGTTGGAATTGGAACCGGTGTTCTCGTAGGCCTTGTCATACCAACTGGCGGCGCTGACGCGAAAGCCCATGTGGTCCTTGTAGACCACATCCATTTCGGTCAACAGGTCAACGCGGTTGGTGATGTTGGTTCCGGCCTTGCGGAAGTTGTAGTCGCCATCGTTGTTGTTCGGCGTCGCCAACAGGCGCTTGTCGGCGCTTTCGGTGCGCACACCGTAGTTGTACTTGACGGTGTTATCCAGGCGCGCGGTCCAGTCCGGGTTACCTGTGTCCAGTTCGACCGCATAGGCAACCGGCACGGCTGCGGCCAGCATGGCCGAGGCCAATAAGGTGCATCGCGAGGGGGCGAACCCGTGACTCTTATTGTTGTGCATTGCGTTGTCTCCGCCTTTTTGTATTTGTTTTAAGCGCAGCCGCCCTCACCCCCCCTTGTTCCAGGGGGTTGCGTTTTTCAGGAATGAGGGCAAATGCCGGATGACTGAGGGCCACCCGGCGCCTGAACTAGCGGTCCAGCTCCAGGATGAGAGCTTCGGCTTGAGGCCAGTGGCCAAAGCCTGCAGCCGGATTGAGATGACCTGCATCGCCCACGTTGAGCAGTTCACTGCCCCAGCCTTCAGCCAGCTGAGTGACGGCGGCCAGGCTGGCGAGATGGTCGTTGGTACTGGCGGCCACCAGACTGCGGAACGGCAGCGGCCCTTTTGGCAGAGGGTTCCAACCCTGGGTACGCAGGGTTTCAGCGGATGGGTAGCCTTGCGGCCAATCAGCATCGAGATCCGGAGGAGTGGCCAGCAGCGCGCCCTTGATCGGCCGGCTGTGTTGCGCAGCCCAGTGCGCGACCATCAACACGCCCGCGCTGTGGGCCACCAGAATCACCGGCCCATCGATCTGCTCCATCTGGTGTTGAATCGCTTCGACCCGCTTGGCGCAATCGAGCTTGTCGGTTGCCTGCGGCGGCACACTGCGCACCTTGCACAACCTGGCTTCAAGCAGCGTTTGCCAATGCTCGGCAACGTGCTCGCGCAGGCCCGGTACGATCAGAACGGTTGCGGCAGTTTGCAGTTTGTCCACGTCAACACCTTCGCTTTCTCGATGACTCGACTGGCTCTATTGGCCAGGGGCTTTTTGTAGGACTGACATTAAAGAGCGCCCACCCGAAGCGCTTTTCATTGGACGTCAGGCACTTTTCTTTTCATGACAAATTTCCAGGGATCGGCACGCGGCGACCATTGGTCGTAAATCCCCGCAGGTTCTCTGCGGGTCACTGTAATCAACGGGTGAGCGTCGATTGCGCCACGATAACGGAGGTGATCCTGGACAGATTTGAGCGAGCGCCCTCGACAACCTCGCAACTGTTCAATTGCTGATGCGCTGGATATAGTCGCCACGCTCATTTGAATCGCAACCGGCCCAGGAAAGACTTTCGCATGCCCAAGCTTGTTCGCGCCGCCGTCTTGACCAACTACCTGGAGGTCACTCAGTACCTGGGGTTCAACCCGCGCGATGTACTGGCCAGCGTCGGCCTGAGCAAAGCCCTGCTGCAAGCGCCCGAACACCGCATTCCCATTGATGCCGCCGTACGCCTGCTGGAAGACTCGGCCGCCGCCAGCGGCTGCCAGAATTTCGGCCTGAGCATGGCCGAGTCGCGCCAACTCTCGGACTTCGGAGTGGTCAGCCTGCTCCTCAGCCACCAACGTACGCTGCGTGATGCCTTGCAGGTCGTGGTGAATTACCGTCACCTGATGAATGATTCGCTGGCCATCTTCATTGAAGAGGCCGACAAGATGGTGATCATTCGCGAGGAGGTAGTCACTGAATCGCCCATGCCTTCCCGCCAGGCCACTGAGCTGGCCATCGGGGTCATGTTCCGTCTGTGCGCTGCCTTGCTCGGCACCCACTGGCACCCCTACAGCGTCAACTTCACGCACCAGCCCCCGGACAACCTGCAACTGCATCGCCGTCTGTTCGGCTGCACGCTGGAGTTCGGCAGTGAGTTCAATGGCATTGTCTGCTCCGACGCCAGCCTCGACATGACCAACCCCAATGCCGACCCGGCCATGGCGCGCTACGCCCAGAGTTACCTCGACTCGCTGCTCAACCACGAAGGCCCGTCGATACTGTTCGAGGTGCGCAAAGCCATCTACCTGCTGCTGCCGATGGGACGCGCCACCATCGAGCAGATCGCCCAGACCCAGGGCATGAATGTCCGGACTCTGCAGCGTCGCCTCAAAGACGACGGCTGCGCCTTCAACGACCTGATCAACGACGTGCGCCGCGACCTGGTGCTGCGCTACCTGGACAATCCGAATTACTCGCTGGGCCGGATCGCCGACATGCTCGGCTACTCCATGGCGAGCTCCTTCACACGCTGGTTCATCACCCAGTTCGGCATGCCGCCCGCTACATGGCGCAGCGCACAAAAACAAACCATCTCAAGACCGCTCTCTGGCTCCAAAGAGTCCTGAGCTAGCCGCACCTTCGAGTCATCTATGGCTGGCGCGGGCAAAAAAGTCCGCTGCCATTCCACACCTCATACCCTGCATTCATTGCCTGAAGGCTTTTCTGACAGCCTCAGGCTTCAACCATCCCATCTCGATCCTACAAGCGATCAAGCCGCGACTGGCAGCGTCACCTATTCCCCAACGCGCACCGTTGTTCCCAGGAAACCGATCACTGATTTGGCGCCCGGGGACGGGCTTTGCGCAAAAGGGATGCATCCATGGAAAAGGACTTTGTGGGTTACCACTGTGCCGTCTGCCGCGAGCGAGCTCTGGCAGAGCGTGCCCGACGGCCCGTGCACCGACCGAACCAGGCTCAATACGATGAAATGATGGCCCGACAGCGGGCGCGGGAGGAGCACCACAACGCTGAGTGGGAAGCCAAGGAAAAACGCGAGGAAGCCGCTCTCGCGAATGTCACCCTGCGTATCGGGGTGTTTTTCGATGGCACCGGCAATAATCCGTTCAACGTGGAGATGGGGCGCAAGTGCGGGGCTCATCATCCGGTGTCGACGGAGGATATGGATGGGAGTTGCAAGCCGTATATGCAGGACCCTGACGGCAGCTATGGGGGTGAGGTGACGAATGTTGCGCGGTTACATGATTTGTACATGACATCTACCGACCGGGGAAAAATCATCCAGCAAAAAAAGGCATTCGATAAAGTCTATGTCGAAGGTATTGGCACGACCGCAGGCGGGCAAGACAGTCTGCTGGGCATGGCTTGGGGCCGGGGTGAGACCGGTATCGAAGCTCGGGTATTTGACGCATTCGGCCAGATCAAACGGCGGTTACGCAACTTTCATCAGGTCTTCCCGGACATCCAGATCAGCTCCTTGACCTTCGACGTGTTCGGCTTCAGCCGTGGTGCGGCCGCCGCCCGACATTTCGCCTGTTTGTGCCTGTCAGGGACCAACAGTCCGCTCAGGGAAACGCTGTACTTGCCGAATAGCCTGTTCGCCCGGGGCTTCAGCAAGGTCTTTGGTGAAGGGGTCAACATCGGGTTTGTCGGCCTGTTCGACACCGTCGCTTCCGTGGGTGGCCTGAGTAACCTGGGTTATGTGCGCAGCCCGGTAGCCCCCGGGGTCAAGTTGTATTTGATGCCGCGCTTCTTTCCCAATGTTCTGCAACTGGTGGCACGGGACGAGTACCGCGCGAACTTCGCCCTCAACAGCGTCGGTCCGGACCATCTGGAAATCAGCCTGCCGGGTGCTCACTCGGATATCGGCGGTGGTTACCGCGAAGACATCGAAGAGTGCGTGTTACTCAACCCCATGCAGGCCTTGGAAGTTGGTGAGTTCACCGACGTAAAAACCACCTCGATCTACCGCGATGCCCAACAGGAACGGGCGAAATGGCACGCCAAGGGCTGGCCCATGGAGATGCTGGAACTGATCACCCCAGATCCGGTAAAGCTGCTGCCTGAACCAAGAGAGCAGAACGCGCCAAAACAAAAGCGGGTATTTGTCGGTTTACAGCTACGACGTAAGATCGGTGCCGGGCTGTCGCGGGTGTACCTGCGGGTGATGTATGAAGCTGCCAAAAAGCATGGGGTTGAATTTGACGATCCTCAGGAAGATCCCGAATTAGCACCACCCGCGGAACTTGAGCCAATGTGCGAGCGGTTTGTCGCCGGTGATTACCGCGTTACCGCCGCAGAGGAGCAATTGCTGAAGCTGCACTACATCCACCAGTCAGCGCACTGGACCCCGACTTTCCTTTCGGGGCCTCGCATCACCCGATTCGAACTGGCCTATGCCCATATCCCAACGGCAGATGCCGCAAGGGTGCACCACCCTCATGTACCGGAATGGACACTGTAACCATGAAAATTCTGATCCTGTTATTGGCGCTTATATCGATAGGTGCCTGCCAACCCGTCGATCCGCTGTCGGCCAAAAACGACTACAGGACATCCTGGTGGTACATCGGCTTCACCGAGCCCGCTCATATGACGGTATGGGTCGAGACCTCCGCTGTCGAGGATATAAACGGGCGAATTTTTTACAATATCGCTGCGGGGGTAGCGGGTAGCAGCGACCACGAGAATGGAACTGAAAATGCGCGGGGCTGGGTAGGTATTGGCGGGGCCGGCAAGCCCGTCACAGGCGCCGACCTGCCGAAGCGCCTCTATGTGCGCTGGCAATCGATTGTCGAGCGCAAGACCTACGCGGGCTGGATCGATATCTCCGAGTCCACCCGCGATATCATGCGCAACTCGACAGCCCAACGTTGCCACGAGACCCCAGAGTTCACCGCCAACCCGAGTGCGGCCCTGAATCTGGGATTGGCGCCGGGCGGCATCATTCAGGTCTGGGTCTGGGACGATTGTTTCCGTGCCCACAAAGTCGACCGTGGCCAAGTCGGCATCGAGCCGTTAGGCCCCTATCAAGGCAAGTACAACGGCTACCACGGAAAGATCAAAGACTCTTCCAAACGCTACATCGAACGCTTTGGCATTCCCTATGGCAGTTGGTGACGACGTATCGTTGTTCCAGAACCGGTCAAACAAAAAAAACGGCGACTGCTGGCACAGTCGCCGCAAAAGAACCGGTGTCAGGGACACCGGCCGAGAGTCCCACCGCGCCATGGAGGCAACGCAGTGCAACGCCGCTCGTGAATGAGGTTGTCGCGTGTCTACAGCCCCCAGCGCAGCAACAGCAACACCAGCACGACCAGGAACACCGTCTCCCCCACCATCAGCAGAATGGGTTTGATACCGACCGCCGCCAGCTCCTTGAGCTGAGTCTTCATGCCCAGGGCGCTGATGGACACCACCAGGCACCAACGCGACAGTTCATTGACCGAACCTTGCACCACCGGGGCAACCCAGCCGGTGCTGTTGATACAGGCCAGCAGCAGAAAACCGACGGCGAACCACGGTAGCAGCGGTGGTCGCTTGCCGGTCGGATCGGCACCCTGCATGCGCGTGACCATCGCCGCACACACGATCACCGGCAGCAGCATCGCCACCCGCATCAACTTGACCACTGTTGCGGTATCGCCAGTTTCGGTCGACAGGCTGTAACCAGCGCCGACGACCTGGGCGACATCGTGGATGGTCGCCCCCAGGAACACCCCCGCCACTTGCGGCGACAACGACAGCCAATTGGCAATCATCGGGTACACGATCATTGCCAGGGTCGACAGCGCCGACACCCCAATCACCGTGAACAACGTCGCACGTTCTTTCTGTGGATGATTGGGCAACGCCGCCGCCAGCGCCAGCGCCGCCGACGCACCACAAATCGCAGTGGCCCCGCCGGTGAGCATGCCGAACAAGCGCTGAAATCCCATCGCCTTGGCCGCGATCACCGAGACGCCGATTGTCACCACCACCAGGATCACCACCAGCGCCACAGGCTTCCAGCCCAGCGCGGCAATCTGTTCGAGGGTGATGCGCATGCCGAGCAAGGCCACGCCAATGCGCAACACAGTACGTGCAGTGAATTCGATGCCAGCCTTGCAGGCACCCTCACTGGCCAGGAAGTTCAGCGCCATGCCCAACAGCAAGGCAAACAGCATCACCGGCGCACCGTAATGCTCGGACAAAAAGGACGCGGCTGCCGCCACGATCAAGCTGACGACAAAGCCTGGCGCCAATTCGCGCGTTCGGCTGTGGATACGGGTAAGTGCGATAGCGTTCATGGCGCGGGCTCCTCGCAAGCGATGACGATGAATGCCTGGCCGTCTATTGTCTCGACCGGATAGTTGGCAACTTTGACCTGGGTTGAATTGAGCAAGTAACCGCTGCGCAGATCGAAGCGCAGGCCATGGGCGCAGCACTGGATCACCCGCCCCTCAAGGCGCCCGCCACACAACGAGGCGCCCTGGTGTGGACAACTGTCGTCAATGGCGAACAGGTCACCTTCGATGTTGAATAACGCCAGGCTTTTACCATCGCATTCGAACAGCGCACGACCGCCTGCCGGCGGGAGTTTTCCAGCGGGCACGGGGATTCGAAGACTCATGCAGGTTGCCGCGCGCGATGACTGTCGAGCAAGGCTTCGCACATGGCGTCAAATAGCGCCTCGGCAGGCTGCGCGCCCACCACCGTCAGGCGACCGTCGAACTGAAAACTGGGCACGCCACTGGCGGCTCCCGCCTCGTTGCCAATGTAAGGATCGCCGTCGCCTTGCAGGCAGGAGGCCATGGCATCAGGGTCGAAACCACACGACCGGGTGATGGCAAGCAAGGTCTCCTGGCTGCCCAGATCCTCACCGCTCTCTGATCCCTGAAGCTGGAAATAGGCTGCGAACAAACGCTCAAGCAAAACATCGCATTGGGCGCTATTGCCCAGCACCTTCGCACGCTCCAGCAAGCGATGGGCGTCGGCGGTATTGGGCATGCGGACGATGCGACTCAAATCGATGGGCACGCCCTCCGCCATCGCAGCCTGCTGCACCTGGGCCAGGCGCATCGCTACGGCTTTAAGACTGCCCAGGCGTTTGAGGTAAAAATCGACAAAGGGTTCACCCTGTGCCGGCAGCTGCGGCAGCAATTGCACCCCGTGCCACACCGTGGTGATTTCCACGCCGGGTTGCCGGACACGCAGCAGGTCTTGCGCGCGCGCAAGTTGGCGCTTGCCGATCAGGCACCAGGGGCAGATGAAATCGAAAAACACATCAATACGTAAACGACCACTCACAACTTCACCTCTAACACCGCTTTGCCAATCGAATCGTGGACTTGCTCGCCCTGAAGCCGGGCCATGTCCTTGTGGTAATGACACTTGGCGTAAAAGAACACGGCCGCTGCCGCGATACTGACCAGTGGCACCATTTGAAAAGCCGCCTGCAAGCCGATGAGGTCGGACACCCGGCCGGTGATTAACGGCCCAGGCGCCAGCCCCAGCATGTTGTTGGCCAAGGTCAGCGTGGCGAAGGCCGTGCCATGGACCGAGTAATGGGTCAGGTTGGCAACCATGGCTCCGCAAGGACCGGTCGTGCCGGCGGCAATCAACATCCCCAGGCAGATCAGCACCAATTGCACAGGCCCTGGCGGCAGGGCGAAGGCCGTCGACAACAGCAGACAACTGCCCAGGCAATAGGCGATGGCCAAAGCGACTTTGCGCTCCGGCGAAGGGCGACACAGTCGATCACTGAGCATGCCGCACAGGATCATCCCCGCGCCGCTGCACAGCACGATGATCGCCGCGACGCCGCCCGCCTTGTCCGTGGCCATGTCGTAATAGCGATTGAGGTAGCTGGGCATCCACACGATCACGGTGCCGCCGACGAACAGTTGCAAGCCACTGCCGATGTAGGCAGCGATCACCGAGCGGCTGGAAAACAGCGTACGTAGCGGACGCTTGACCGCGGCAGCCGCCTTGTTCGCCGCCTGCGCGGCACGTTGCGGAGCAATGCGTGCTTCCTTGACGATGATCGGGTAAAGCACCGCCAGCAGCAGGCCGAACAGCGCCATGCCGGCGAACGACCAGCGCCAGCCCAGTTTGGCGGCGATGGCACCGCCCAGCGCCATGCCCAACACCGAACCGAACATGCCGCCCGCCATGAAGGCACTGGCCAGCGTTGCACGCATGTGTTTGGGAAACACCGAAATCACCACCGCGATGCCGACGCTGCCATAGGCCGCCTCACCGACCCCCACCATGAAGCGGGCGATAAACATCTGCTGGTAGTCCTGCGCCAACGCGCAGCCCAGTGTGGCCAGGCTCCACAACAGCGCCATCAACGCCAGGCTCTTGACCCGACCGAAGCGATCCGCCAACAACGACAAGGGGAAGGTGAGCAGGCCGACCATCAGGGCGACAACGCCACTGAGCAGACCGAGCTGACCGTCGCTCAGGGCCCACTCGCCCTTGAGCATCGGGAACACCGCATTCAGTACCTGGCGCGACATGTAATCGGAAATCAGCAGGCCGAACGTCAGTGCGAAGACGATCCAGGCATACTTGCGCGCAATGCCGACGCCACTGCCGTCGTCATCGTCTGCGGCGATTGGGTGAAAGGCCATGCAGCCTCCTCAAAGCTTCGTTTTATTGTTGTTATCAAGCGTGTTGCCATGCAGCGAGCGGGAGGCGTTTAACCGCCCGCTTCGTCTGCCGATCAGTCGATCAGCCGCGTTGCGGCACACCTTTTTGTCCAGCCTTGCGGTTGGGAGCCATGCCATTGGCCAACAGGGTTTCTTCGATGCTTTGGTACTGCACACCGATGCGATAGATCTCGCGGGCTTCTTTACCGGTAGCGATTTCGCGACCCAGTTCATGGGCGATGCGTACGGTTTGCTCGATTTGCTGCACCGAGCTGAAACGCTTGCCCTTCTGATCGATGATCGTGTCTTCAATCCCCACGCGAGGGTGCAGCCCCATCGCCAGCGCCATGGTATTGAACGGCAGTACGTTCTTGAGCAGCGATTCGGCGGTCAGGGTGCAACCGTCCGGCGCACGATGGATGAAGTTGAAGAAGTTGAACGGATTGGGGCCATCGAAACCGCCGCCGATGCCGATCCAGGTCAGGTTCAACGGGCCCTTGTAGACACCCTTGCGCACCAGACGCTCAAGGGTCTCCATGGCATGCATGCCGGTCAGTTGGAAATGCGGCTGGATGCCGTTGTCCATCAGACGCTTGAGGTGTTCGGCGACCCAGGCCGGGCCAGCCGGTACGGTCATTTCGCTATAGGCCGCCTGATAGGCAGGGTTGGCCAGGGACGTACCTTCCAGGTATTCCGGATACAGCAGCTCCATGATGTTCATCTGGGTGGTGTTGATAGCCACCGTGACCTGATCCGGTTTTGGCGTCAGCTCCGCGAGCATGTGGCGAGTGTCGTCAGACAGCCACTTGGCCGCTTCACCATCGCTTTCGGGGGCGAAGGAAATCGAACCGCCGACCTGGATGATCATGTCCGGTACGGCTTCACGCACGCCAGCGATCAGTTCGTTGAACTTGGACAGACGCTTGGAACCCTTACCGTCCAGTTCGCGCACGTGCAGGTGCAATACGGTGGCGCCCGCCTCATAACAATCGACCGCTTTCTGCACCTGCTCATCCATGGTCAACGGGATGTCTTCGGGAAAGTCTTCCGGCATCCACTCGGGGCCATACGGGGCCACGGTGATGACTACCTTTTCCATGTTTTCCGGGTGCAGGGAATCGTCGAAAAATTGCATGGGTTACTCCTATTATTATGGTTGTCCACACGCCCGGATCGCGCCGGGCGGACGTGTCTGTGAGAGCGAATGCAGCTGCGGTCGATCGTTAAGTCTTGTCGCCGATGATGCCGGCGCGTTCCATCTTGCGATGGCACGGCGGGTAATCCATGACGGCGTAGTGCTGGGTACTGCGGTTGTCCCAGATGGCGATGCTGTTGGGTTTCCAGCGCCAGCGCACCTGGTACTCGGGGATGTAAGCCTGGCTGATCAGGTAGCGCAGCAACTCACTGGCACCCGGGTTGGCGTCCTGGCCGAAGCGCACCCGCTCGGGGGTGTGGTAGTTGCTCAAGTGGGTAGTAAAGGCGTTGACGAACAGCACCTTTTCGCCAGTCTCCGGATGGGTACGGACCACCGGATGCTCGGCATCCGGGTACATCGCCTTGAGCGCCAGACGCTTTTCAATCGGCATCGCGGCACCGAAACTCGCTTCGATGCTGTGGCGCGCACGCAGGTCGGCAATCTTCGCCTTTACGTCATCCGGCAACCGCGCGTAGGCCTCCACCATGTTGGCCCACATGGTGTCGCCGCCAACTGGCGGGCATTCCACGCAACGCAACACGCAGCCCATTGGCGGCGCTTCGCGCCAGGTCGCATCGGTGTGCCAGGCGTTCTCGTAACGGTCCATCGGCTGGTCCGGGCGCTTGTAGATGCGCACCAGCCCTGGATGATCCGGATCACTGCCGGCCACCGGGTGATCCTCCAGTTCGCCAAAGCGCCGGGCGAAGGCCACGTGCTCGGCCCGGGTGATCTCCTGATCACGCAGGAACACCACGCGATGCGTGAGCAACTGAGCACGGATCTCGGCAAAAAGACCGTCGTCATGCACCGCATCGGCGAGGTTGACGCCCAGCAGTTCCGCGCCAATGCTGCAGGTCAATTGTTCGACTTTCATGGAAGACGACTCCCTTAAATGACGAAAATCGATGAGCCCGTGGTCTTGCGTGATTCCAGGTCACGATGGGCCTGGACGGCATCCTGCAAGGCATAGTGCTGGTTGATCTCGATCTTGATCCGGCCGCTGCCGACATGGTCGAACAACTCATTGGCCAACGCGGTTTTTTCCGCCGGGTCGGCGATGTAGTCGGCCAGGGCCGGGCGGGTCATGAACAGCGAGCCTTTCATCGCCAGCAGTACCGGATCGACAGCCGGGATCGGACCGGAGGCCGTGCCGACGCACACCATCAGACCGCGACGCTTGAGCGAATCCAGGGAACCCATGAAGGTGTTCTTGCCGACACTGTCGAACACCACGTTGACACCAACGCCGTCCGTCAACTCGCGCACACGCGGGGCGACGTCTTCATGGCTGTAATTGATCACATGGTCGCAGCCATGGGCCTTGGCGATTTCACCCTTGACCTCGGTGGACACGGTGCCGATGACGGTCAGGCCGAGCAGCTTGGCCCACTGCGCCACGATCAGGCCCACGCCACCTGCGGCGGCGTGCAACAGAATGCTGTCGCCAGCCTTGAAATCGTAAATGCGCCGCATCAGGTACGACGACGTCAGGCCGCGCATGGTCATCGCCGCGGCGGTCTCGAAACTGATGGTTTCCGGCAACTTGATCAGCGGTGCGGCCGGGATCAGCCGTTCGGTGCTGTAGGCACCCAATGTATTGAGAAAACCGGTGTAAGTGACGCGATCCCCCACGCGCACGTTGGTAACCCCCTCGCCGATCGCCTGGACCACGCCGGAGGCTTCGACCCCCATGCCATTGGGCATCGGGATCGGATAGGTGCCATTGCGAAAGTAGGTATCGGCATAGTTCAGACCCACCGCCACATGACGCAGACGAACCTGACCTGGACCGGGCTCGCCGACTTCGACGTCCTCATAACGAAGGACTTCGGGACCACCGGTTTCGTAGAAGCGTACGGCTTTGGCCATGTTTTCTTATTCTCCAGTCTGCAAGGTTGGCGTGCAGCGTCGATTTGCGCTGACTGGACTGTAGGACGCCGCCTGACAAGCCGCTTCTCATCAGACGACAATGGCTTTTCATTTCATGACAGTGAGCCGGCAGGCAGGGGTGGCATCCACAGGCCACTCGTCGGGCGACGCAACCCGACTGATTGACAGCGATGGGTGCCTGCGCAATTATTACATCGCATGCGATACAAACGCATACGACACACAAATCACATCATTCGAAACACTGAGGATCCACCCCATGAGCAAGATCGAAAAAGTCCTGATGACCGGCAAAACTCACACCACCGCCAGCGCCGCTGGCAACACGTCGCGTGGTCATAACGGCAGCCTCGACATTACGCTGTCGTCGCCTGGAAGCGCGAAACCGGCGCACGTGTTCACCGCCATTCAGCCACACCCGACCGCCGAGCAACTGTTCGCCGGTGCATGGTCGGCCTGTTACACCGCCGCTGTCGGGCTGGTGGCCAATGACATGAACGTGGTGCTGCCGTCTGATTTGTCGGTCGACATCGAAGTCGATCTGGGCCAGACCGGTGCGGCCTACTTCCTTCAGGCTCGATTGACGCTCCGCGTGCCGGGTCTGGCGCACGACGTTGCGACGACACTGGCGCACACCGCCGATCAGATTTGCCCGTACTCGAAGGCGACGCGCGGCAATATCGACGTGGCCCTGAACGTCCTCACGGTTTAACGCACCGCGATTGGCATTTTTTTTACCCACATACATCGCATGCGCTTTAAGCGCATGCGAATAACAAGGCCAAACCCATTCCGATAAAATCGTACACGAGGTATATTTTGCTTTTGCGAGCCTTCTACTTTGGCCAATGAGGAAGCACATGAAACGCACCGACAAGACCGTCCCCGCTGATCTGAAGCTCTCCGACTTCCTGTGTTTTGCGGTCTATTCCACGAACCTGGCCTTCGGCAAGGCCTACAAGCCGATACTCGAGCACTTGGGGCTCACCTATACGCAATACATCACCATCGTTGCGCTATGGGAGGAAGACCACCAAACCGTGGGCAGCCTGGGCGAGAAACTGTTTCTCGAATCAAACACGCTCACACCGATCCTGAAGAAGCTGGAAGCGATGGGCTATCTGCAGAGGCAACGTGATCCCGAGGACGAACGGCAGGTGCGGATCAGCCTGACGAAAAGTGGTCGACAGCTGCGTGAAGACCGTCCCGAAACGGGCCTTTCCCACGCAACGGGTCTGGAACCGGAAGAGTTCGCACAGTTGCAGAACGCGATCGTGAAACTGCGCAACAACCTCATCAAATCGACGAAAGCCGAGGGATGAGCAAAACAAATACCTTGATACCGGAATGAAAAAACGGGCGCCCTGATCGGCGCCCGTTTTTTATTCAAAGGCTCGCTGGCAGGGCTGCGGTTACTGCCCATGAGTACTCCGCTTGTCGCCCCGTTTTGATATGTTTATTTTCATGCAGTTGATTTGTGAAATATTTTATGTCATTTATAGCCTCGCAAATCATCAGGACAGTCCACCTCGCCAGACCGGACGGCAGCCCCGTATCACCAACGCCCCATCCAAGGAGTCAACAATATGAACAAGACAGAACTTCTAGGTGCTCTGGCACTGTGCGCCGCAAGCTTGCTGGCACACGCCGACGAGGACAGCCTGCGTATCGGCATCGAAGCCGCCTACCCGCCCTTCTCCTTCAAGACGCCGGAGGGCAATGTCAGTGGATTCGATTACGACATCGGCAACGCGCTGTGCGCAGAGATGAAGGTCAAATGCGAGTGGGTCATCCAGGAATTCGACGGCATGATCCCGTCGCTCAAAGTGCGCAAGATCGACGCAGTGCTGTCGTCGATGTCGATCACTGAAGACCGGATGAAGTCGGTCGACTTCAGCAAAAAGTACTACCACACGCCGGGCAAGTTCGCGATGAAGACCGGCAGCGTGATCAACGACCCGCTGGTCGATCTCAAAGGCAAGAAAGTCGGCGTGCAACGCGCCTCGACCTACGACCGTTTCGCCACCGAACAGCTGGCGCAAGCCGGCGTCGAGGTGGTCCGCTACGGCTCACAAAATGAAGCCTTCCTCGATCTGGCATCAGGTCGCCTGGACGCCACCCTCGCCGACATCGTCAACACCGACGAGAGCTTTATCAAAACCCCCATAGGTAAAGGTTTCGCGCTGGTTGGGCCGGACATCAACGACCCGAAATACTTCGGCAGAGGCGCCGGGATCGCGGTGCGTAAAGGCGACAGTGCGAACGTTGCACGCCTGAGCGCAGCGATTGACGCCATCCGCGCCAATGGCAAGTACCAGCAAGTGATGGCCAAGTACTTCGCCTTCGATATCTACGGCGAATAAGCCGTTACCCGAAACCCTGGCGCCGGCGTTTGCGGGTGCCAATTCTGGCTTGTCTCGCGCGCCTCCCGGCGCTCGCTTGAGGAACTTCATCATGCTTCACGGCTACGGATCGAGCATTCTCGATGGCGCCTGGCTGACCATTAATCTGGCCCTGACTTCCATGACCATGGCGATTGCCCTGGGTCTGATCGGCGCCGCCTTTCGCTTGTCACCGTTTAAATGGCTGGCGGTGCTGGGCGAAGGCTATACGACCCTGATTCGCGGTATTCCCGACCTGGTGTTGATCCTGCTGATTTTCTACGGCGGCCAGGATCTGGTGAACCGCATTGCCCTCGCGCTCGGTTACACCCGCTACATCGACATCAACCCCTTTATCGCCGGCGTCTGCACCATGGGTTTCATTTTTGGTGCCTACCTCTCGGAGACCTTTCGCGGCGCCTTTATGGCAATCCCCAAAGGCCAGGGCGAGGCCGGTGTGGCTTATGGCATGAGCGGCGCTCAGGTGTTCTGGCGGATTCTGGTGCCGCAGATGATTCGTTTCGCCATTCCGGGGTTCACCAACAACTGGTTGGTGCTGACCAAATCCACCGCGCTGATCTCGGTGATCGGGTTGCAGGACATGATGTTCAAAGCCAAAAACGCAGCGGACGCCACCCATGAGCCGTTCACGTTTTTCCTCGCGGTTGCCGCGCTCTACCTGATGCTGACCAGCGTGTCATTGCTGGTGCTGCGCTATCTGGAAAACCACTACTCGGTCGGCATCAAAGCCGCCGAACTGTGACGGGGAGCACAGCCATGATTCTCGACTACAACCTGATCTGGGAAAACCTGCCGCTGTACCTCAATGGCGCCTTGTTGACCCTCAAAGTCCTGCTGATTTCCCTGGCCGTTGGCCTGGTGCTGGCGATTCCTTTAGCGCTGATGCGCGTCTCCCGACCGCCGTTGATCAGCTTCCCGGCCTGGCTCTACACCTATGTGATTCGCGGCACCCCGATGCTGGTGCAATTGTTCCTGATCTATTACGGCTTGGCGCAGTTCGAAGCGGTACGCCAAAGCGTGCTCTGGCCTTACCTGTCCAGCGCAACCTTTTGTGCCTGCCTGGCCTTCGCGATCAATACCAGCGCCTATAGCGCGGAACTGCTGGCCGGCAGTTTGAAGGCCACGGCCCACGGCGAGATCGAAGCCGCCAAGGCCATGGGCATGTCGCGCTTTACCTTGTACCGCCGCGTGCTCCTGCCGTCGGCCTTGCGCCGGGCACTGCCGCAATACAGCAACGAAGTGCTGATGATGCTGCAGACCACCAGCCTGGCGTCGATCGTCACCCTGGTCGACATCACCGGAGCCGCTCGTACGGTCAGTTCGCGGTTCTATCTGCCATTCGAGGCGTTCATTACCGCCGGCCTTATCTACCTGGCCCTGACCTTCATCCTGGTTCGTCTGTTCAAGCTGGCCGAGCGCCGCTGGCTGGCCTATCTGGCACCGCGCAAGCACTAAGGAGCTGTTATGGAACACATTGAATACCTGTTGCCGTGGGGTGCCTCGGGCACAGAACGACGGCTGTCGCTGTTTCGTTTTGGCAGCGGGCCGCGCAAGGCTTACATCCAGGCCTCCCTGCATGCCGATGAGTTGCCGGGGATGCGTGTGGCGGTTGAACTTAAGCAGCGTCTGCGCGTGCTGGAAGAACAAGGTCGCCTGAATGGGGTCGTCGAGTTGGTGCCGATGGCCAACCCGATTGGCATCGCCCAGATGTTCCAGGCCACCCATCAAGGTCGTTTTGAGTTCTCCAGCGGGAAGAACTTCAATCGTGATTTTCCAGAGCTGGCCGAAGCTGTGGCGGCGCTGGTGAAAGGTCAACTGGGCGCCCACGCCGACGTCAACACCGGGCTGATCCGCCGCGCCATGGCCGATGTTCTCGCCGACATGCCACCGCCGACCTCGGAACTCGATGGCCTGCGCCGCCTGTTGCTTTCACATGCCTGTGACGCCGATGTGGTGCTGGACCTGCACTGCGATTTCGAGTCGATCATGCTGCTTTACGCCATGCCGCAACACTGGCCGCGCCTGCGCTCATTGGCCGCTCGACTGGGTGCCGGCGCCGCATTGCTGGCCGAGGATGCGGGCGGCAGTGCCTTTGATGAAGCCTGCGCGATTCCCTGGTTGCGTCTGGCCGAACTCTTTCCTGAAGCCGATATTTCTTTGGCCTGTGTGGCGACCACCATTGAACTGCGCGGCATGGCCGATACCGAACGCGAGCCCTGCATCGACAGCGCGCAGGCCATTCTCGGCTATCTCGCCGAACAAGGCCTGATCAGCGGTGACTGGCCCGCCGCGCCACCGACCGAGTGTGAAGCGACGCCATTCGCCGGTGCGCAGTACGCCTACGCACCGCACCCGGGGGTGGTGAGTTATCTGCAACCGCTGGGTGCCCGGGTCAGGGTCGGCGACCCGCTGTTCGAAGTGATTGATCCGCTGACCGATCGCCACAGCATCGTGCGCGCCAGCACCGACGGCATCCTCTATGCCCGTGAACGTCTGCGCTTTGCCCAGCCCGGTTTGTGGCTGGCCAAAGTGGCCGGTACTCGCCCTATTCGCCAAGGCCGCTTGCTCAGCGACTGATTCCAGAGAGTTGAAACCATGTACAAACTTGAAATTCAGGATCTTCACAAAAGCTATGGCACCCACGAAGTGCTCAAGGGCGTGTCCCTGGAAGCGAAGGCCGGTGACGTGATCAGCATCATCGGCTCCAGCGGTTCCGGCAAAAGCACCTTCCTGCGGTGCATCAACCTGCTGGAACAGCCCAACGCCGGCAACATCGTGCTCAATGGCGAACCGCTCAAGCTGGTGACCAACAAACTCGGCGGGCTCAAGGCTGCCGAGCCCAAACAGCTACAACGCATGCGTTCGCGACTGTCGATGGTGTTTCAGCATTTCAACCTCTGGTCGCACATGAGCGCCCTTGAAAACGTCATGGAGGCCCCGGTGCATGTGCTGGGCATCAACAAGAAAGAAGCACGGGAAAAGGCCGAGCATTACCTGAACAAAGTCGGCGTGGCGCACCGCATGAACGCCTGGCCGGCGCACATGTCGGGTGGTGAGCAGCAGCGGGTGGCGATTGCCCGGGCGCTGGCCATGGAGCCGGAAGTGATGCTGTTCGATGAACCGACCTCAGCCCTCGACCCCGAGCTGGTCGGCGAAGTGCTGAAAGTCATGCAGGACCTCGCACTCGAAGGCCGCACCATGGTAGTCGTGACCCACGAAATGGGCTTTGCCCGCGAGGTCTCGAACCAGCTGGTGTTCCTGCACAAGGGCCTGGTCGAGGAGCGCGGCAATCCGCGTGAAGTGCTGGTCAATCCACAGTCCGAGCGGCTTCGGCAGTTTCTGGCCGGCAGCTTGAAATAACCACCGGCTCGCTCACCGCTCCCTGGCTTGGCGATGCACAACGAGGTTTGGCATGCGATACACTCCAGCCAACCTCGAACCAAGCCTTCTCCAACCCTTCAGGAACTGTAGAGCCGGACATGCCGACCCCTTCGAAAGACACCACGGTCTATGCCGCGCCGGTGATGCGTAAACTGGCGGAAATCGTTTCCGATCTGCAGCCTTCACTGCGCAAGGTGGCGGACTTTATCCTGCGTCATCCGCTAAGGGCCGCGACGCTGACCATCGAAGAAATGGCCCATGAAACCTCCACCTCGCCGGCCGCGGTCAATCGTCTGGCCAAGGCGCTGAACCTGGGTGGCTACACCGGCATGAAAGCCGAGCTGGTCGCGACGTTGCAGCAAATGGTGTCGCCGGTCGACAAACTGCGCAACGAACTGGCACATCGTCCTGGTGGTGCATTTGGCCTGCATGAACAAATCCAGAGCGCCACCAGCAACCTCGCCACGGCAGCCACCAACAACCACGCCGACACCTTTGAAGCGTTCGTCACCCGCCTGATCGAAGCGCGCAAAATTTACATCCTGGGCTTTGGCAACAGCGTCTACTTCGCAGGCCTCGCCGCCTCGACCCTGATGCCCTTCTGTGCAGACGCCACCGCCATCAGCATGGAGGGCGGCAACGAAAACGCCGCTTACCGCCTGGCCGCCATCACCGATCAGGATGTGTTGCTGGCGATCTCCCTGCCGCGCTATTCCCTCGATACCCTGCAACTCGCCCGCTTCGCCAATGAGCGCGGCGCCTCGGTGCTGGCGATCACCGACTCACCCGCATCGCCGCTCACCAGCATTGCCGAACACGTGCTGTTTGCCCCCGCCGACCATCCGGTGATGACCAGCTCCAACATCGCCGTACTCGCCTTGATTGAAGGTTTGGTGGCGGGCGTGATGGCGCGCAATAAAGAAGCGGTCAAGCTGGCGACCGAGCTGACCGAGAGCGTGATGTCTTACTTGCATATTCCTGCCAGCAGCAAATCGTCGAAGAAGTGATATCTGGCGAGGGGTAGTTGTCCCTGGTGGCCGATACTCTTGGGCTAGAAACTGAAGGCAAGTACTGCCCTGCAGAAAGGTTACTCAATGCCGAAGAAACAACCGGAAAGCAAAGCGGCGACTGCTGCTGAAATTGAGCGCTCCATCCAGGCCCTGAACAAAATGGCAGAACGCCTTTGGGGTGATGGCCGGGAAGCTGAGGCGAAAGCCCTCCTGGATGCCTTGGATGCACTAAACCGGGCGCTTGATCGGATCAGGATTGGAGAGAGTCGAAGGATTTCGACTCTCCATTAAGGTGTATGAGTCAATCGGCGGTTGAGGTGAAGGCTGGGCGAATAACCCAAGTGAAAAATTTTTGGATGCTTTCCCCGTCCTCATAGCGCTATCAAAGTCATCTATCGAAGCCTTTTTAAACCCGAATGCCAACTATTTCAGCAGAGCTGGCCATTTTCCAGGTACCTACTCTCGCTCCTTACGGTTTGGATATTCATTACTTCACCGTCACATGGGATGAGCAATCGCTTAGCAACTTCCGCGTGCTCTGCCGCCATTGCTAGCGGGCCTTGCCCTTGGCTATGCAATTTGAGTTGACGAACGTGGCAGTGTGCTGCAATGACTGACGTATATCCGGTTTGGCTATTCCATGCCTGTTGGCAAATTGCTCGACCGCCGCTGTATCAAAACGAGTGGTCTGGATAAAGTCCAAGGCTTCGGGTTTTGTATTCAAAAACCGCGCGACGGGAGGAATAATCAGTAGCAACTTCAGCAATCGGAGTGAAATGTAATGCTTGGGAGACTTTAAGCCCAAAGGTTGTGCCACCTGTGCCAGGAGTTCTCGCAAGTTGGGAGTTTGGTCATCAAGCGCCAGCAGTTCCTGGCCCACCATGGCAGGATCAAAAGCACAAACCGCCACCAGCTCAACCAGATAATCCACGGTGACCAGTGGCAGCCAGTGCTCGGCGGTACCGGGCACTGCAGTCAGCTTTCCCTGCACAAGGTTGCGTATCAGCTCCACCAGCGGCTGACCGTCAAGGGTATGCCCCGTGCGGCTGTGGCCACAAACTGTCGCGGGGTGGACAACGGTAATCTCCCCGCCCTTGGCGGACATGACCTCCAGGGTCGCAAAATGCGCCTCCAGCTTGCTCCCCTCGTAACCACCGACATGCCGGTAGACGGCAGGCCAATTCGTCAGCTCCGGATAACGAGGATCAATTCCGATGCGTTGCAGATGTTCATGATTTTTCAGCATGTAGCCGCCGATCATCACTAACCGGCTTTTTTGCTCAGCCGCCAACAGCGCCACGCGCTTTGCCCCTTCCACATTCACCGCACGAGAATGCTCCACTGAAAGCCCCCAAGCGAAGTGGGCGCCCAGGTGGAATACGACTCTGGCGTGCCTTAGCACTTCTCGGTCAGCAAGACTCAGCCCGAGGTTGTCCCGTTCCAGATCGCCAGCTACGGCAAATACCCGGGTTGCGTTCCCTCCCAAATTGTCGACTTGCTCGCGCAGTGCAGCTAGTCGCTCCGGGCGACGCATCAACACCCGAATGGTGTGACCTTTTGCACTCAGGTACGCCACCAAATGTTGACCGACGAAGCCGGTACCCCCCGTGACAAAGCACTCCACGCTCATTTCCCTGTTCCTTGTTTAAGGTGAGAAATCAAGCGTAAACTATCGACCCAACTCTACAGTCAAGCGGTGTTTTCATGAAAATCGGCGAACTCGAAGCCCGCAGTGGCGCCAGCCGCCATACGCTGCGTTACTACGAGCAAATCGGTCTGATCTCATCGCTGCGGCAAACTAACAACTATCGCGTTTACACAGCGCAAACTCTGCAGGATCTGGACTTTATCCAGCGCGCGCAAAGCATGGGGTTTTCCCTGGGAGAAATAGGCGAGATTCTGGATGCGCAGCGGAACAAGCTGATCGATTGTGCTGACGGCGCTAAGCTCATTGAAAAGAAGATGGCAGAAATCAAACAGAAAATCGCCAACCTCCAAAGCATTTATCGGTATCTGGATGAAGAGCGTGCAAACCTCGAAGCCAGTGCTGCCAAGCAACTTGAGCTTCAGCAGCTGAACAACTCTTCCAACTGAACTGTCAGCATCTAGAAGACGGAAGCTGCAGCCTGCTTCCAGTTTCAAGCCCCCCTTACGCATTTTCTAAAACCTTCTGGCCAGGCCCTGGACAGTAAGCGTCCGCCCAACAGACCTTGCGAGGTTAAATGGGCGCCCATCCATGCGGCAGCAACTCGGTAATCTCACTCCCCCGCTGCATCGGCAGTCGCGTGAGCACGCCCTTTGAATACGCATACGGATCATGGCCGTTAAGCCGTGCCGACGGGTTCAAACTCATAATCGCAGCCGCACGTTTGCCGCTGCGTAACAAGCCCGCGAATAGGCTCTTCAAACACATATTCTCAAATGAAGTGGCTTTGACTTTGCAGCCTGGTACGTGCACATTCTGGCGCTACGTGAGGATGGATGCCTCGGTGAGGCTTAAGGAGAATGCCGTGTTTCCGATCAATATCTGGCTTGCCTATACTGCCGCGTGCTTGCTATTGGTGCTCGCACCAGGCCCGGACAATCTGCTGGCCGTAGGCCGAGGACTCAGCCAGGGCAAGATCGCCGCTATCGTGTCGGGGATGGCATCCGGCGCGGGAATTCTCTTTCATGTGGCAACCGCTTCGCTAGGACTGACTTTGCTGATGCAGACGTCCGCCGTTGCCTTCTGGGTCGTCAAGCTTATCGGCGCCGGTTATTTGCTTTGGCTTGGCATAAAAGTCCTACGCTCTCGTAGCCTGATTAGCTTCCAGCCGGCGACTCGGCAATCACTGCCGAGCATTTTCCTCACGGGATTACTCTCCGCAGCACTCAATCCGAAGCCTGGGTTTTTCGTCCTTGCGTTCATCCCGCAGTTCGTCGACCCACAACGCGGCTCAGTGAGCGTGCAGATGCTGGTGTACGGCATATGGTTCGCTGTACTTACGGCAGTGGGATTCGCACTTATGGGCGTATTTGCCACTGTACTGTCCCGATTTTTGCGTCAGAGACCACGGCTGGTAAATGGCCTGAACGTAGGGGCAGGACTCACCTTCGTCGCTTCGGGAGTATCGATAGCGGCGCTCAGCCAAAAATAGGATCAATGTCTTGGCGCTGCGGGGCTGGAATTCCAGCCTCGCTGGGTTTCTGTGATTATGAGGCTGACGACTTTAAGGCTGATCTTTCAGGGCTGAGTGAGTTTTCAACTCTTCGTCAATAACTCCACATCCTCACCATTTTTGCCTAAGCTAACCTTGAGATTCATGGGATGCGTCAGCTACAGGAGGTGGTGCGATGCTCGAGTCGTCCGATCCGTCCGAATATCGAATCTTATCCCTAGATGGAGGCGGGACTTGGGCACTTATCCAAGTCATGGCCCTTCAGAGTATTTATGGCCCTGACGCGAAAGGGCACGACGTGCTTTCGCACTTCCATTTGGTAGCAGCAAACTCTGGGGGCTCTCTAACCCTCGCAGGAATGCTGGAAAACCTGAGTCTCGACCAAATCCTGAATCAGTATTTTCTCGCAAAAAATAGCCGGGAGCAGATTTTCGTCAAAGCATCATTTTTTGAGGATCCGCTCAACGTTACGCTCCACAAGCTTTTCGGCTTCGGAGCAAGATATCGGGCCTCTGCAAAACTAACTGGCTTGCAACACCTCCTTCCGAGGACTGGAGGAGAGAAGCTGGAAGATCTCTCGAACCTGTTTGAGAGCCCGAGCAAGTGCCCGGACATCGTTATCTGTGCATTCGACTACCAAGCACAACGAGCGCGCTATTTCCGATCCAACCTAAACAGCAAAGCTGCCAGCGGGAGTCGCCCCCTTCGCGTCACGCTTGCAGAAGCAATTCATGCGTCTGCCAATGCACCTGTAAATTACTTCGATGCACCAGCCATAGCTAATGGAAGACAGTACTGGGATGGAGGTGTTGCCGGCCTTAACAATCCAATTCTTGCTGCTGTTACAGAATCGCTTGCGAATGACAATAAGAGAGAAGATATACGCGCGCTGAGTATTGGAACAGCAACTCCAGGTTTTCTCCCTTTTGCTAGCCCTGGACAGGACTCCAGACTGACTCAACCAATCACGAAACCAAGTGTTAAAAATGACCTTCGAAAACTTGCTTCTAGTGTCGTCGATGACCCACCCGATGCGGCCACATTTATCGCGCACGTCGCCTTAAGCCAACCAATTCCGAAAAATAGAGATAGTCCACCAGTCACTGGTAACTTGATTCGAATGAATCCTCTAATCAGACCTGCGTCTGGAAAACATCCTAATACTTGGGTGCCGCCGAATTTATTCACCGCTGACGACTTCAAGGCTCTCGCAGATCTAGAATTGGATGCAGTAGAAGAATCAGAAGTGAACCTAATCCAGCGTTTAGCAATGGGCTGGATCGCAGGTGATTTCCCGAACCAGCCTATACGAATGGACCCCAGCACGCTTAGCTGTGAGATTGGGCATATTACATTCGCCGCCGCGCATACAGCATGGAGAAAGCTTTGCCCTGGCCCCCCTTAGTGCTTTTTCAAAATCACCACAGTCGAATGTATGCCCGACGCTCGTGGCGCCGCGTTACGCTAGTAAAGCACTCATGCAAGGACTCTTCTTAAGAGCGACGGAATGAAAAAACTCAAAAACCCACTCACTTTGCTGGTTTTGATTATTGTCGCAGCATCGTTCAGCGCCCCATTTGGGACTCCGCAGCTGGCAGCATTCGCGAAAGACTTTCTACCTGCCGTAGCAACACTAATAGCTGCCTATGTGGGGGCATGGTATGGAGCGTCTTTGGTGCAAGATGCCGCCCAGGAGAAAGAGAGAAAAAGGCAGATAGGTGCAGGTGCCCGCGCCATGTTCACATTGTGGCGTCAAGTTAATGTCGTGGCTCAGATACAGATGGATTTCGTCGACCACCACCGCGACGAACCCTTAGCTGCAATTTCACTGCCCCCGATAGACTACCCACTAGATGAGACCCCGAGGATAGATGTAGATAGCCTTGCCTTCTTTCTTGACCTAGGCGACGCGAGGATATTGGAAGTGCTGGTGATTGCTGAACAGAACTTTCTTCATGCAGTAGAAGTGGTGCGAACCCGTTCCGCCCTGCACCTCATGGAAGTTCAGCCAATCTTGGAGAAAATCATTCCTAAAGGTGGGCTGGTCTCGCATGCAATACTAGAACAAGCACTGGGACCACGGCTGTTCTCACAGTTGATTGACCAGACGAAACGACTGATCTTTAGGGTTGATAAAACTGTCATTGATCTGGATGAGGCCGCACAGGGGTTGTACACCGCCTTGAAAAAAGCATTCCCAGATGCAAAATTCCCCCAGCCATCAAAGCCAGCGGACGAGTGACCTAGATTCACGGTGCCAAATGTCGCGCTAAATTCAGTGATCGATTAGGAACGGAGCGGTGCCAAACATCATGTAAGACGGTGCCAAATTCGACGCTTCCTTACACAGAGCCAATCGTTTTGTAGGGGTAAAAAACCACCAAAATAAAAAAGAGTCGCGAGATAAAATCTCGTAACCCTTTGAATTATATGGTCGGGACGGAGTGATTCGAACACTCGCCCCCTAGCACCCCATCTCCTTTTTCATACTTCTTGAAAGCTTCCAAAATTTTACTCTGGGTTTTTCCAA
Organism: Pseudomonas sp. KD5; assembly: GCF_012932895.1. Lineage (NCBI taxonomy): Bacteria > Pseudomonadati > Pseudomonadota > Gammaproteobacteria > Pseudomonadales > Pseudomonadaceae > Pseudomonas > Pseudomonas sp. KD5. The sequence continues at coordinate 299,918 of NZ_JDWJ01000009.1, forward strand.
GCCAGTATTTGCTTGAGCTCCAGCGGTGTTCTGCTCTACGAGAGTCCAGTAACGTCCATCAAGAGCCGACGTTTTTGTGGGGGGAAAAGTAGGGAAAACCCATCTCATGGCCAAAGTCACCATCACAGAACTCGAGTCGTTGACCGCCAACGATGCCGGCCTGTTCCTCAGGGAGGATGGCAATTTGGCCGGTCGAATCTCGGTCCGTAAATACAGATGACGTGACTAATGGTGGAGGAAATTACTACCCGTCCCGCTGTGTGAAAGTCATAAGCCCAAATACCGTGTCAAACCTGCTCAGGTAAAACCCTTGCTGGGAATGCTTCCACTTTTAGCTTCTCCATCACCAGTCCTATAAAGGCTGATACCGCCAACGGCAAATGTTGCCGACTGGGATAAAGCACATGCAGGCCGTATCCAGTGCGATGGTAATGCGGTAGCACAGGCACAAGGCGGCCAGCCCGAAGATCGAAATCAACTATCGTGGGCGGCAGCAACGCAATACCCAAGCCAGCCACCGTGGCCTTACGCAATGCCTGAGCCGTGTTTCCATTGAAACGGCTGGTAATCTGCACGTCTTCCTCAACACCGTTTGGCCCATTAAGACGCCACGTGGTGACGCCGCTAGGATGACCGAAACTCACACAGTCGTGATTGACCAGATCCTCTAGCGTAACGGGCACACCTCGGTTATTGAGGTACTTGGGGCTGGCGACCAAGCCTTCATTGCCTGCTCCAATGAGTTGGCGACCGACGTATCCCGAATCCTGCAAAGTGCCTCCTCGAAACGCGATGTCGATCCGATCAGCGATCAAATCGGCGCGCGCATCACTTAGCACGAAGTCAAGCTGAACCCGTGGATGCAAGGCTAGAAAATCGGCCACCCATTCCATCGGGAAGAAGTCGAAGAAATCAGCCATCGCCGCAATGCGCACGATGCCACTCGGCTCCTGGTTTCCCGTCATTAATTGCTGTCCGGCATCGATCAGGCCTGCTACCGCGCCAGAGCAGCGGTCATGAAAAGCCTGACCTGAATGAGTAAGTGTGAGCTTGCGCGTGGAGCGCTGCAGCAGCCGTGTGCCGAGCTGCGCCTCGAGTTGTTGAACCCGCCTGCTTAAGGTGTTGGGCGGCATTCCAAGCTGCCGCGCCGCTTCGGCAAAGCTGCCGTTGCGTACCACTTGTACAAACAAGGCGACGTCATTCAGGTCAATCACTTTATCGCCACCACTTCGTTAAATGGATTGGTTCAATCCAATTATGCCATCTAATAAAGCAATCCGAAGACGCATATCCTTCAGGCATTGCTGCATTTGACCTCCCAGGCAGCCAAAGCGCTGCTCGATGACATTGTCTGGTGGGCCCAGGCGCTCAAAACCCCGAGAGAAAACATATGACCGCCACCGTCGCTGTTCTGCAACGCGCCATTGTCCATCGCACTAAAGGCAGCACCCATGGCCCTATAACGCGGCTTATGAGCCCGGGCGATCTGGGCGAGCTTTTGAAGCCTTTCATTTTCCTTGATATTTTCAGTTTGAACGCCAGTCGCGGTAAGTCCAATTTCGGCATGCACCCGCACTCAGGGATCGCGACGGTTACCTTCATGACCAAAGGCGACGTCGCCTATGAAGACACCACTGGCGCGACAGGTGTGTTGCTTGCCGGTGGTGTTGAGTGGATGCGCGCCGGCAATGGGGTTTGGCACGACGCTACGCTAGCCAACGAGTCCTCAATGCAGGGATTCCAGCTCTGGGTGGCACTACCACCGTCGTTGGAAAACGCCCCCGCGCTGAGTGTCTATCTTGCGCCCTCCCAAGTTCCGCAATCAGGCCCGGCGCGCGTGCTCCTGGGCCGCTACGGTAATGCGCAGAGCCTGATTGAAGCGCCGAGTGACATGAACTATCTCGCCGTGAATTTGAAAGACGGCGAGCGCTGGCGGTATACCCCGCCGTCCGGACACACCGTGGCCTGGCTCGCGGTTAATGCAGGACGGCTGGACACAGGGAGCCTGATTAATGCCGGCGAACTCGCCGTATTCGAGGAGTCCGAGCAATACATCGATTTCGTGGCTCAAGGCGAATGCTCATTCGTACTGGGCTCAGCAGTGAAGCATCCGCACGAACTGGTGACGGGCTACTACTCGGTACACACGAGCAGGGCAGCTCTGGCACAGGGCGAAACTGAGATACAGCGCATCGGCGAACGCCTGCGGCAGGAGGGACGACTGAGCTAGCCCCTGGGGCGCGCCTTCAGTCGATACGACTCCCCGCTAAACATCCCACCAATCCCGAATTATTAATCCTCACCTACTGAGATACATCATGACCACGAGCAATCTCGACCTGCTTTTGTCCCCTGCACAAATCGGCTCCCTCCCTCTGAAAAACCACATGGTCATGGCGCCTTTGACGCGAAGCCGCGCCGGTGAAGGTGATGCTCCGACGCCCACCGTGGTTGAGTATTACCGGCAACGTGCCGGTGCCGGACTCATCATCACCGAGGGTTCTCAGGTCTCGGCACAAGGCAAAGGCTATATGAGAACGCCGGGCATCTTCACCTCCGAACAAATCGCCGGCTGGAGACAAGTGACCGACGCTGTTCATGCAGGAGGTGGACGGATATTCCTGCAACTCTGGCATGTCGGACGGCTCTCACATCCATTGGTGCAGATCAACAGCGCCCTGCCAGTAGCACCTTCAGCGATCAAGGCTGATGGCGAGATCTATACGCCTGAGGGACTGAAGTCTTACGAATTGCCACGAGCTCTGGATCTCGATGAGGTTCCTGGCGTGATCGCTGATTTTCGCCAAGGTGCTGAAAACGCAAAACGTGCTGGATTCGACGGCGTTGAAATCCATGGTGCAAACGGTTATTTGATCGACCAGTTCCTACGCGATGGCACCAATACCCGAACCGATACCTACGGCGGATCTGTAGAGAATCGCGCTCGATTTCTCAAGGAGGTAGTCGAGTCCGTCATCGAGGTCTTCGGGGCCAGCCGCGTAGGCGTTCGCCTGTCGCCAATCTTCAATTATTTCTCCATGAGCGACAGCGATCCCCAAGCAACTTTCAACTACGCGGCGAAGATGCTCAGTCGCTATGGGTTGGCCTACCTTCACGTGGTTGAACTCGGTGCAGGGCCATTTGATTTCAGAGAACTAAAGCGTCGTTTCGGTGGCACCTACATCGCCAATGGTGGCTATGACGCAGAGCGAGCCGGAACGGCGCTCAGCTTAGGCGATGCTGATCTGGTGTCGTTTGGCACCGCGTTCCTGGCCAACCCGGATTTGGTAGAGCGATTCAAACACAATAGAGCCCTGAACGAAGCCGACCCGACGACGTTCTACCAAGGTGAGGATCGCGGTTACACGGACTATCCGACCATGGCGCAATCCCGATAGGCACTATGAGCAAATTACTGGATTAGACGTCAGTCAGCGTAATGTCTCACGGCGATCGCGAGCCATTCGCTGGCGCTTACTGGGCTGCTTAGTAAAAGCTCCAACTAATCAGTCCTGAACTCGCCGTCCGCTATCCCAGCGCCTCCAACTCGTCCAGCATATCAGGCGCGATTACCAATTCACTCGCGGTGAGATTCTCTCGAAAGTGTGCCACCGAGGAAGTACCAGGAATCAACAAGATATTAGGAGCACGTTGCAGCAGCCACGCCAGCGCCAGGCACAGAGGTGAAGCTCCCATGCGCGTCGCTACGTTCAAGAGTACTTGCGACTGCAACGGCGTGAAACCACCTAGAGGAAAGAACGGCACATAAGCAATGCCCTGCTGACCCAACTCAGAAATAAGTGTCTCGTCTTCACGGTGAGACAGATTGTAGTGATTCTGCACGCAGACGATGTCAGCGATCCCCTGCGCTTGCTTGACCTGCGATGGCGTGACGTTGCTTACGCCCAAGTGGCGAATGAGCCCCTGGCGTTGTAATTCTACAAGTGTGGTAAATGATTCCTCGATGGACCCCTCGACGGGCGATTGCTGGTTGCCCATTGCCCTAAGGTTCACCACATCCAGTACGTCCACACCAAGATTGCGCAGGTTGTCATGCACGGCCTGGGTCAATTCAGCGGGGCTCTGCGCTGGATTCCAGGAGCCATCAGAACCACGGAGTGCGCCGACCTTTGTCACGATGACCAGGTTTTCAGCGTAAGGGTGTAAAGCTTCACGGATCAGTTGGTTGGTCACGTGAGGGCCGTAAAAATCTGCGGTATCAATGTGGTTTACACCCGACGCCAGCGCTTCACGCAGCACGGCAATGGCCGCTTTCGGATCCTTGGGAGGGCCAAAAACGTTAGGTCCCGCCAATTGCATCGCACCGTAGCCCATACGATTTACCGCCCGATCGCCCAATAAGAACGAACCTGCCTTGGCCACTTTGCTCATTTTGTCTACCTCAATCAGAGTATGTGTGACGCACTATAGGCATTGACCACTTCATTGGTAATAGGGTGCAATCGGCACAGGTTGTACGGCTGAGAGAACAATGCAAACCAACATTCAAGACTTGCTGGCCTTTGTAGCAGTGGTCAACGCAGGAGGTTTCCGCGAAGGAGCCAAGTCCTGCGGTAAATCCGCTTCAAGCCTCAGTGATGCGGTGCGACGCCTGGAAGCCAGGCTAGGTGTGAGGCTGCTCAATCGCACCACCCGAAGCGTGGCTCCGACTGAAGCTGGCGCAATGCTGATGGAACGCATCGTGCCCGCATTGGGCGAAGTCGAGTCGGCGCTTGATGTGGTGAACAACTTCCGCGACCGCCCCTCAGGCACCCTCAAGCTGAATGTTCCTGCCAGCGCCGCAAGACTTGTGCTGCCGTCGATCATTACCCCCTTCCTGCAAACCTATCCCGACATCAGTCTGGAAGTGACGATCGAGGAGAGCTTCGTCGACATGCTTGCGGCAGGTTGTGACGCGGGTATTCGTTACGATGAACGCCTTGAGCAGGACATGATTGCAGTCCCCATCGGCCCACGACTTCAACGCTTCGCGACGGCCGCATCACCGGCTTATCTCGATGCCAGAGGTCGACCAGAGCACCCACGAGATCTGTTGAAACACGCATGCCTGCGGGGCAGATTTCCCAGTGGCGCGATGCCGCTCTGGGAGTACGAACGTCATGGCGAAACCGTGAGCGTGGACCCGACTGGGCCGTTGATTGTCAGGGTGGGAGGCGCCGTGGACCTGACTGTTCAGGCTGCGATTGATGGGCTGGGTATCGTCTACCTGTTTGAGGACTGGCTTCAGCCCTATCTGGAAAGTGGGGCACTTGAACCGGTGCTGGAACCATGGTGGCAGAGCTTTACCGGGCCGTTTCTCTATTACCCAGGTAGACGCTATCTGCCCTCGCCTCTGAGGGCATTTATAGACTTTATCAATGCCCAGCGAACGTAGTTCATCAATAACCATTCGACGAATGTTAAACGCGGAAATGCCTTGAGTCTGAGGTATCACCGGCTCAATGAACGCCGAAACCGCCATAGGCAATGCCACCGACTTAAATAAAGCAGGTGCAGGCCTCTATTGGTGCACTGATAGTGCGACAGAACACCAACCAGCTCCTAGATATCCGCTGAGATTCCAGCCAGAGCCAGTGGTTCTGTGGGGGTAAAAACGACCAAGCATAAAAAAGGCCGCGAGATAAAATCTCGCGACCCCTTTGAATAATATGGTCGGGACGGAGTGATTCGAACACTCGACCCCTAGCACCCCATGCTAGTGCGCTACCGGACTGCGCTACGCCCCGACTAGGCGTTGACTCTGTCCCTCATCTCGAGGAACGATCAAGAATATATCGCAAGCTTTTGAAAACTGGAAGTATTTAAAAGCAGGAATTTATTTCTTGAGGACCACCAGAACATCTTCCAGCTCGGCGATCATCTGGCGGATCATTTGTTTGTATTGGGTGGTGTCGTCTTTGGCTTCATCGCCGGACAAACGCAAGCGTGCACCGCCGATGGTGAACCCCTGATCGTAAAGAAGCGCGCGGATCTGCCGGATCATCAGCACGTCCTGGCGCTGATAATACCGGCGGTTTCCGCGGCGTTTGACGGGGTTGAGTTGAGGAAACTCCTGCTCCCAGTAGCGCAGCACGTGTGGTTTTACCGCACACAGCTCGCTGACTTCACCAATGGTGAAGTAGCGTTTGCCCGGGATGACGGGTAGTTCGTCGTTATGACTTGGTTCCAGCATAAGCCTCAACTCGGGCCTTCAACTTCTGCCCTGGACGAAAGGTGACCACACGGCGAGCCGTGATCGGGATTTCTTCTCCCGTTTTCGGATTGCGGCCAGGCCGCTGGCGTTTGTCCCGAAGGTCGAAATTGCCGAAACCGGACAATTTGACTTGTTCGTTGTCTTCGAGCGCGTGCCTGATTTCTTCGAAAAACAGTTCGACCAATTCCTTGGCCTCCCGCTTGTTCAGGCCCAGCTCTTCGTACAGACGTTCCGCCATCTCAGCTTTCGTCAAAGCCCCCATACGTCACTTCCTTAACGTGGCGTTCAACCTTTGTTCGAGCGAGGTGAGGATGTTTTGCGTTGCGGTATTCACCTCATCGTCATTAAGAGTGCGCGATGGATGCTGCCAGGTCAAGCCGACCGCAAGGCTTTTTCTATCAGGATCAATGCCTTTACCCTGATACACGTCAAATAGCCTGAGGTCCGTGAGCCATTCGCCTGCATTTTCACGGATTACATCCAGCACAGCAGTGGCCGGCACGTCCGTGGCCGCAATCAATGCCAAGTCACGACGCACTTCAGGAAAGCGCGACAACTCGCTGAATTTTGGCATTTTGCCCGAAGCCACTTCGGCCAGAACCAGCTCGAAAACGAAGACCGGACGGTCGAGACCGAGGGTTTTCGACAATTCAGGGTGGATGGCACCAACGTAGCCGACCAGGCGACCATCACGCTCGACGCGCGCGGTTTGACCCGGGTGCAACGCAGGGTGTTTACCCGGCACGAACGTGAATGCGTCCAGTGCACCGGCAAAGCCCAGCACCGCTTCCACATCGGCTTTGACGTCGAAGAAATCCACGACATCGCGACCTTGCGCCCAGCCTTCCGGCAGACGGCTACCGCACACGACACCAGCCAGCATCGGCTCTTGCTTCAGGCCTTCCAGTTGACCGACAAAACGCAGGCCGCTTTCGAACAGGCGGACACGATCCTGCTGGCGGTTCAGGTTGTGCTGAAGCGCCTTGACCAGGCCCGGCCACAGGGACGAACGCATGGCAGCCATGTCATTGGAAATCGGGTTGGCAAGCAACAGCGGCTCGACACCTGGATTAAACAACTCGAACTGTTTCGGATCGATGAAGCTGTAGGTGATCGCTTCCTGATAACCACGGGCCACCAGCAGACGACGCAGCTCAGGCAGATCGCTGCGCGCTTCAGCCTTGGCTTGTGGTGCCAGACGGGCTTGCGGGTAGCGAACCGGCAGACGGTTGTAGCCGTACAGACGGGCCAGCTCTTCGATCAGGTCAACTTCCAGGCTGATATCGAAACGGAAGCTTGGCACTTCAACGCGCCACTGCCCTGCCCCATCGGCAGTAATGGTCAGGCCCAAAGCGCTGAGCAGACGCTCGACTTCGGCCGAATCCATTTCCATGCCCAGCATCTGGGTGATGCGTTGGGCACGCAGGGTGATCGGTGCGATCGACGGCAGATGCTGCTCGCTGACGGTTTCGACGATCGGGCCGGCTTCGCCACCGGTGATTTCCAGCAGCAGGCCAGTGGCGCGCTCCATGGCTTCACGGGCCAGCTTCCAGTCCACGCCGCGCTCGTAGCGGTGCGAAGCGTCGGTGTGCAGGCCGTAGGAACGAGCCTTGCCAGCGACGGCAATCTGGTCGAAGAACGCGCTTTCCAGGAAAATATCGCGGGTGGTCGCGGTGTTGACGCCGCTGTGCTCGCCCCCCATGACGCCGGCGATAGCCAAGGCACGGGTGTGGTCGGCGATCACCAGCGTATCGCTACGCAGGCTGACTTCCTGACCGTCGAGCAGCACCAGCTTCTCGCCATCTTCAGCCATGCGCACGCGGATGCCGCCATTGATTTCGGCGAGATCGAATGCGTGCAGCGGCTGGCCCAGTTCCAGCATCACGTAGTTGGTGATGTCGACGGCGGCGTCGATGCTGCGCACGTCGGCGCGACGCAGGCGCTCGACCATCCACAGTGGCGTAGGCTTGGACAGGTCAACGTTACGGATCACGCGACCCAGGTAACGCGGGCAAGCGTTCGGCGCCAGTACTTCGATCGAACGCACCTCGTCGTGCACGGCAGGAACGCTGGCAATGGCCGGGCGCACCACCGGGGCAGCATAAAGCGCACCGACTTCGCGGGCCAGACCGGCCAGAGACAGGCAGTCACCGCGGTTCGGGGTCAGGTCGACCTCGATGCTGGCGTCTTCCAGGTTCAGGTATTCACGAATGTCCTGACCGACCGGCGCATCGGCCGGCAATTCCATCAGGCCGTCGTTGCCTTCGCCAATTTGCAGCTCAGCCTGGGAGCACAGCATGCCGTTGGATTCAACGCCACGCAGCTTGGCTTTCTTGATTTTGAAATCGCCTGGCAGTTCGGCACCGATCATGGCGAACGGGATCTTCAGGCCCGGGCGCACGTTTGGCGCACCGCACACAACCTGGAAGGTCTCCGCGCCACTGCTGACCTGGCAAACGCGCAGCTTGTCGGCGTCCGGGTGTTGCTCGGTGCTCAGCACCTCGCCCACTACCACACCACTGAATTCACCGGCGGCCGGCGTAACGCTATCGACCTCAAGACCGGCCATCGACAGACGAGCAACCAGCTCGTCGCGATTTACCTGCGGGCTTACCCAGCCACGCAGCCATTGTTCACTGAATTTCATCCTGCTCTCCTAAGAATTCGTTACGACTAGCGAAATTGCGCGAGGAACCGCAAGTCGTTGTCGAAGAACAGACGCAAGTCGTTCACGCCGTAACGCAGCATGGCCAGACGCTCAACGCCCATGCCGAAGGCAAAGCCCGAAAACTCTTCCGGGTCGATCCCGGACATACGCAGCACGTTCGGGTGAACCATGCCGCAGCCCATGACTTCCAGCCAGCCAGTCTGTTTGCAGACACGGCAGCCTTTACCGCTGCACATCACGCATTCCATGTCGACTTCGGCGGATGGCTCGGTGAACGGGAAGTACGAAGGACGGAAACGCACGGCCAGTTCTTTTTCGAAGAACACGCGCAGGAACTCTTCGATGGTCCCTTTCAGGTCGGCGAAGTTGATATCGCGGTCGACCAGCAGGCCTTCGACCTGGTGGAACATCGGCGAGTGGGTGATATCGGAGTCGCTACGGTACACACGGCCTGGGCAGACGATGCGGATCGGCGGCTGTTTCGATTCCATGGTGCGGACCTGTACCGGCGAGGTATGGGTGCGCAGCAACATGTTGGCATTGAAATAGAAGGTGTCATGCATCGACCGGGCCGGGTGATGGCCTGGGATGTTGAGCGCTTCGAAGTTGTGGTAATCGTCTTCGACCTCAGGGCCTTCGGCGATGCCGTAGCCAATGTGGGTGAAGAACTGCTCGATACGTTCCAGAGTCCGGGTAACCGGATGCAGACCGCCTGAGGTCTGGCCGCGGCCAGGCAGGGTCACGTCAATGGATTCGGCGGCGAGCTTGGCCGCAAGATCGGCCTCCTCGAACAACGCCTTGCGCGCATTGAGAACCTCTGTGACACGCTCCTTGGCAACGTTGATCAGCGCGCCGACTTGCGGACGCTCTTCTGCCGGCAAATTCCCCAGGGTCTTCATCACCTGAGTCAATTCACCCTTTTTGCCAAGGTAGTGAACCCGGATTTGCTCCAGGGCATTGATATCTTCAGCGCTTTGCACAGCCTCTAGTGCTTGAGAGACGAGCGCATCCAGGTTTTCCATGTACAGACTCCAGATACAAAATAGGGGAAGAGCTTGAAGGCTCTTCCCCTATTTATGACGTTTAACACCTGGCCCCACAGAGGTGAGGCCGGGTGACTGTCGGGGGTACTTAAGCCAAGGTGGCTTTAGCTTTCTCGACAATCGCAGCAAACGCCGCTTTTTCGTTCACTGCCAGATCAGCCAGAACCTTACGGTCGATCTCGATGGACGCTTTTTTCAGGCCGGCGATGAAACGGCTGTAGGACAGACCGTTGATACGTGCACCAGCGTTGATACGAGCGATCCACAGAGCGCGGAACTGACGTTTTTTCTGACGACGGTCACGGTAGGCGTATTGGCCTGCCTTGATTACCGCTTGCTTGGCAACACGGAATACGCGCGAGCGAGCGCCGTAGTAGCCTTTAGCAAGTTTCAGAATTTTTTTGTGACGTTTACGGGCAATGACGCCACGCTTTACACGAGCCATGAGTTACTTCCTCTATTCTTGACTAAAATTAACGAAGGCGCAGCATGCGCTCGACTTTTGCCACGTCAGACGGATGCAGCAAGCTGCTACCGCGCAGTTGACGCTTACGCTTGGTCGACATTTTAGTCAGGATGTGGCTCTTGAAAGCGTGCTTGTGCTTGATACCGTTAGCAGTTTTCAAAAACCGCTTAGCAGCACCACTTTTCGTTTTCATTTTTGGCATGTTCGGATACTCCGCATTCAGTTGATAAACATAATCAGAAGGCCTGCCGTGCCCTGTTGATTACTTCTTCTTTTTCGGGGCGATGACCATGATCAGCTGGCGTCCTTCCATCTTAGGATGCTGTTCGACCGAACCGTACTCGAGCAAGTCACCTTCAACTCGCTTGAGGAGTTCCATCCCCAGCTCCTGGTGGGCCATCTCACGGCCGCGGAATCGCAAGGATACCTTGGCCCTGTCCCCGTCACTCAGGAAACGTACCAGGTTGCGCAGTTTTACCTGGTAATCCCCTTCCTCCGTCCCTGGACGAAACTTGATTTCTTTAACCTGAATCTGCTTCTGGTTTTTCTTGGCCGCGGCAATCTGCTTCTTCTTTTCGAAGATCGATTTGCCGTAGTCCATCAGTTTGCAAACAGGGGGTACTGCATCGGCGGAAATTTCCACCAAATCCAGTTTGGCCTCTTCAGCCTTAAGAAGCGCGTCTTCAATTGACACAATCCCAAGCTGTTCACCTTCAGCCCCAATTAACCGAACCTCGCGTGCCGAGATATTCTCGTTGATCGGGGCTTTCGGTGCAGCTCGTTTATCTTGTCTCATTTCACGCTTAATAATAATTACTCCGAATCTGGGCGACCACGCCGGGAAACCGCTTGCGCGAGAAACTCAGCGAACTGGGCGACGGGCATCGAGCCCAGGTCAGCACCTTCACGAGTACGCACAGCGACAGTCTGCATCTCGACTTCCCGATCTCCGATAACCAAGAGATAGGGAACCTTGAGCAAAGTATGCTCGCGGATTTTAAAGCCGATCTTTTCATTTCTCAAGTCAGACTTGGCACGAAATCCGCTTTCGTTGAGAGTTTTTTCAACCTCGGCGGCAAAATCGGCTTGTTTATCAGTGATATTCATAATCACTGCCTGGGTCGGCGCCAGCCACGCAGGGAATGCACCCTCGTAGTGCTCGATCAGAATTCCGACGAAGCGCTCGAAGGAACCCAGGATCGCCCGGTGCAACATCACCGGGTGCTTGCGACTGTTGTCTTCAGAGACGTATTCGGCTCCCAGACGGACAGGCAGGTTAAAATCGAGCTGAAGGGTACCACACTGCCAGACGCGACCGAGGCAATCTTTCAGCGAGAACTCGATCTTCGGACCGTAGAACGCACCCTCGCCCGGCTGCAGATCGTACGGCAGGCCCGCACTATCAAGGGCTGCGGCCAATGCCGCTTCGGCGCGATCCCACAACTCGTCAGAACCGACGCGTTTTTCCGGACGAGTGGACAGTTTCATTTCGACTTCTTTAAAGCCGAAGTCGGCATAGACGTCCATTGTCAGCTTGATGAACGCGGCGGATTCGGCCTGCATCTGCTCTTCAGTACAGAAGATGTGAGCATCGTCCTGAGTGAAGGCGCGAACGCGCATGATGCCGTGCAGCGCACCCGACGGCTCGTTACGGTGGCAGGCACCGAACTCGGCCAGACGCATCGGCAGCTCGCGGTAGCTTTTCAGGCCCTGATTGAACACCTGCACGTGGCACGGGCAGTTCATCGGCTTGATGGCGTAGTCGCGGTTTTCCGATTGCGTGGTGAACATGTTGTCGGCGTAGTTGGCCCAGTGCCCGGATTTCTCCCACAGGCTGCGGTCAACGACTTGTGGAGTCTTGATCTCCAGGTAACCGTTGTCGCGCTGAACCTTGCGCATGTACTGCTCGAGCACCTGGTACAGAGTCCAACCGTTCGGGTGCCAGAACACCATGCCCGGCGACTCTTCCTGGGTGTGGAACAGGCCCAGACGCTTGCCGATCTTGCGGTGATCGCGTTTTTCAGCTTCTTCGATGCGCTGGATGTAAGCCGCCAGCTGCTTCTTGTCTGCCCATGCGGTGCCGTAAACGCGCTGCAATTGCTCGTTCTTGGCATCGCCACGCCAGTAGGCGCCGGACAGTTTGGTCAGCTTGAAGGATTTCAGGAAGCGCGTGTTCGGCACGTGCGGACCACGGCACATGTCGACGTATTCTTCGTGATAGTACAGGCCCATGGCCTGCTCGTTCGGCATGTCTTCGACCAGGCGCAGTTTGTAGTCTTCGCCACGAGCCTTGAACACTTCGATCACTTCGGCGCGCGGAGTGACTTTCTTGATCACGTCGTAATCTTTTTCGATCAGCTGCTGCATGCGCTGTTCGATGGCGGCCAGGTCGTCAGGCGTGAAAGGACGCTCGAAGGCGATATCGTAATAGAAGCCTTCTTCGATGACCGGACCGATGACCATCTTGGCCGTCGGGTACAGCTGCTTGACCGCGTGGCCAACCAGGTGGGCGCAAGAGTGGCGAATGATCTCCAGCCCCTCTTCATCCTTTGGCGTAATGATTTGCAGCGAAGAATCGCTGTCGATGATGTCGCTGGCGTCGACCAGCTTGCCATTGACCTTGCCGGCTACGGTGGCCTTGGCCAGGCCTGCACCGATGGATGCGGCGACCTCGGCTACGGAAACCGGGTGATCGAATGAACGTTGACTGCCGTCGGGAAGAGTAATAGTTGGCATGGCGCCTCCTCTCCTAGTGGTGACCCCTACCAAAGGTCACGTGGGTTGGGATGAGCCAGTACAAGATCCGATCCAGGCCATTCAATGACGAACGCCTGCCTTACAGCGGCAGGAGCCTTGCGGCCAACCGGAAAACCGAACCAGAGTGACTGGGATTCAAATCAGGGTTATTCGCGCATTTGCCGCTGCCGGGACGGAAGGTCATCCGGAGCCTGCAAACACCCGAGCCAGGCATGCTAGCACAGATGAACGGTCATCGATGCACCGAGGTTTTCTCCGGGGGCAAATCAGGCTTTTTTGTGCCAGAGTGCTGAACTTGAACCCCGTGTCACCCATCAGATAAAAGACATTGACCCGAAAGGAGCATCTCAGCATGCGTCTGAATCGTTTATTCGCAGTAGTCGCACCCGTCGTCCTGTTGCTGCCGCTGGCGGCCCACGCCGACTGGCCAAAGGGTGAGCGCGAGAAGTACATGGCTCAGTGCACACAGGCGGCTTCCCCTCAGATTGGCGCTGCTGCGGCAAAATCCCACTGCGCTTGTGGCGCCGACGCGATCAAATCCTACCCCGCCAGCGATATTCAGTCGCTGATGGACAACAAGGCCACCCCGGAACTGCAACAGAAGGCACTGGGCGAGATCGCCAAATGCAAGGCCAATGCACCGGCGAAAAAGTGAGGAAAAAGTCCTTTTGACTCGGCCCAACGCTGATAAAAAGTAACGGTTTTCAGCTTTTTCGTACGATTTATGCAGGTTTTGCAGCTTTTTTTATTGTCTTTACTTTTGGCTGAAAGCCTTTTAAAACGGGGCTTTCAGCCGTATGAAGCGGCAAAGAAAACACGACTGTAGGGCAAACAGCACGTCCGGGGGGCTCCCAAAGCGAACATTTCGACTATGATACTCCGGTGTGCCCAGTTGGCCTGAGCAGCACAGTACTACTGAAAATATATGTTTCTTGGAGATACACCATGTCTAATCGCCAAACCGGCACCGTTAAATGGTTCAACGATGAAAAAGGCTTCGGCTTCATCACTCCTCAAGGTGGCGGTGACGACCTGTTCGTACACTTCAAAGCTATCGAAAGCGACGGTTTCAAAAGCCTGAAAGAAGGCCAAACCGTTTCCTTCGTGGCTGAGAAAGGCCAAAAGGGTATGCAAGCTGCACAAGTTCGCCCAGAGTAATTTTCTGGCGCACTAAAAAAACCCCGTCCATGTGACGGGGTTTTTTATGGGTGAAACAAAACCTGAAGCAATCAGCCGCAATTGACGCGGGTGACCACCAGATTGCTGTCGGTGTTCAGGTTCAGGCGATCGGAGCGGTACTCCAGAGTCACCATGTCGTCAGGCTTGAGGAACCGGGCATTCTGCGCGCCTGCGCGGGTACGTGCCTGCTCCAGCAATTGGGGCGAAGCCTTTTTGCCAATGGTGAATTCGGCAGACTTTGCTTCACAACGGCTGTGGCCGGTATCGGTCGCCACAGGGTCCTTTGCCGACTCGGTGGACGTACTGCTGCAACCGGCCAGCAGAGTGGCGGCCAACAACGTACCCAATGACGCGAGCTTCCAAGGCATGAAGCCTCCTTTTTTTCAAAAATTAAGCAGAGATCGTGCGACCGCCATTTTGGTGTTTGGTTTCAAGGCGGGCGCTATCACCCTGCCCTCGATCTGGACGAGTGGCGAGTTTGCCTGAGCAGCAGCCTGACGTTCATCCCGCAATCGTCACTGAATATGAACAGCGTTCAATAGACGTCGATGTAGTCGTACGGCGGATTCGGCCAGTTGTCTTTCAGCGCGTTGAAGATCTGCATGACCCACACCTCATCGCTGGCTGCGACCCGTCCGACATAACCTGAGCCCTTGGCCCATGTTTCCAGGCGAAACCGCAGCCCGTCGATATCAGTACCGCCCACGACACCCGACGAAATGTAGGCGATGCCGCCCTTGGTGACCCGCAACTGGGTGTGCTCATCGTCGCTGGCAGAGGCCAGTAGCTGACGCACTGCTTCGAGGGTCAAGCCGTCAGGAGTGTTCAAATCGATCTGCACAGCACAATCCTTGAAAATTCGTCAAAGACCAAGTGTCGCATAGCCCTCCCCTGATGCCTAAGTCGGAGTGCCAAACGTCCTGCAAAATGGTTAACTCGACACTCAGACTTTCCCGACTTCACGAGCCCCATCATGACCACCGTAAGCATCGACGCCAATATCACAATCAAGTGGCCACAGGGTCACAGCTCTTACAGCCCGGGCACTCCGGAAGAGCTGGCAATCATTGGTATCGATTTGCTGGTCAAGGAACTGGGGACGCAGGCCGCCCAGACCTTCATCACCCAGGTTCTCGAAAGGTACCCTGCCGACTACATGGGCGTAACGGATACCGAGTAGCGGAAAAACCCGCAGGCTGGCACCTGCGGGTCTTTGGATTACTTCAAGCGAGCCAGGCGCTGGGCCAGCAGGTCGAAGAAGCCCTGGGCGTCGCCATTTTCAACCCAGAAGGCATTCTTCGGCGCCTTCAGGCCGTCATACCAGTCGACAATGGTCTGACCGAAGGTCGGCCCTTCGCGACTGTCGACCACCACATTTACCGAGCGACCGGTAAACAGTTCCGGTTTGAGCAGGTAAGCGATGACCGTGGCGTCATGCACCGGGCCACCCGGAATGCCGTAGTGCTCCATGTCACCTTTGACGTATTCGTTGAGAATATCGCCCACCAGCTTGCTGGCATTGTTGTTCAGTGCAGCGATCTGCTTCAGGCGCGCGTCACTGGTGAGGATTTTGTGGGTCACGTCCAGCGGGAGATACGTCAGCTTGACGCCACTTTTGAGCACCACTTCCGCCGCCTGTGGGTCGGCGAACAGGTTGAACTCGGCCACCGGGGTGATGTTGCCGCCGTTGAAGTGCGCACCGCCCATGATCACCACTTCCTTGATGCCCTGAACGATTTCAGGTTCCTGGATCAGCGCCAGGGCCAGGTTGGTCTGTGGGCCGAGCATGGCGATGGTGATGCTATGGGGCTTGGCGGTTTTCAGGGTATCGATCAGGTAGTTGACCGCATTGCCTTTGGCCAGGCCTTTCTTCGGCTCGTGCACGGTGACGCCCGACAGACCTTCCTTGCCGTGGATGTTCTCGGCATAGATCGGCGTGCGCATCAGCGGTTTCGGTGCACCCGCGTAAACAGGCACTTCTTCGCGGCCCGCCCATTCGCGGGCCAGACGCGCATTACGCGAAGTCTTGTCCAGACGCACGTTGCCAGCGACGGTGGTCAGCGCACGAATGTTCAGCTCTTCCGGCGAGGCCAGGGCAAACAGCAAGGCGACCACGTCGTCGGCACCCGGATCGGTGTCGATGATCAAGTCGATCTTTTCCGCCGCGTAGGCGCTTGTTGCGGTAATCAGGGACAAGAGCAGCAGACTCCGAAGCAGGTGATGCAGTTTCTGGGCATAGCGATGCATAGCGCACTCCTTGTGCGTGGGAAGAACGGAAAGTTAGAACGTTACGCCAGCCACCAAAATGATGTTGCAGTACGGCTGACATTCGCCTGTACGAACAATCGCCCGTGCCTGTCGGCTGAGCGCTTTGAATTGGTCATGGCTGAGCAGTTCACGCCGGCCCAGCGCACCGTCGGCATTCAGTTCATCCAGCGTGCTCAAGGCCGAAGGTTTTTTGTCCAGAATTTCATGGGCCAGCACATGGCTTTCGACCTGCATTTCGCTGAGCACGACCTTCAAGGTACTGATGAAATCCGGAATGCCGTGGGTCAAGGCCAGGTCAATCAATTCAACGCCGGGCGGAACCGGCAGGCCGGCATCGCCGATCACGACAGTATCGCCATGACCCAGGGATGCGATCAGCCGCGACAACGCAACGTTGAGCAAAGGTGTCTTTTTCATGGTGCTTTAAACGCCTGTACGTCGGACAAGGTAGGAATCGAAGGTTGCGCGCCAGCCCGGGTGACCGACAGCGCAGCGGCGACCTGACCGAAACGGATCGCCTCGGCCTCGCTTTTGCCGGCCGCCAGGGCCGCTGCGAAACCACCGACAAACGTGTCGCCAGCCGCGGTGGTATCGACCGCCTTCACTTTCGGTGCCGGGAAATGCTCGAAGCGTGTGCCATTGGCGAACAGCGATCCCTGAGCACCAAGGGTGATGATCACCTTACCGGCGCCCATGGCGATCAAGCGGGTCGCGGCAGCTTCGGCAGTACTCAGTGAATCCACCGGCAAATCGCTCAAGGCCGACGCTTCGCTTTCGTTGGGAATCAGGTAATCAATGGCCGCATACCAATCCGCCGGCAGCGGGCGACTGGCCGGTGCCGGATTGAGGATCACGGTCTTGCCCAGCTCACGACCGCGTTTCAAAGCATGGCCGACTGTGGCATCCGGCACTTCCAGCTGACAGATGATGACATCTGCCGTCTGCAATACGTTGTCGAAACGGTCGATCACCTCAGGGGTCAGCGCGCCGTTGGCACCGGCAACAATCACGATCGCGTTCTGACTGTTGTCATCGACCACGATCAACGCCACACCGCTGGAATCCTCGACCGTACTGACGGCCTGGCAATCGATCCGCTCGGCCAACAGCGCTCCGCGCAGCGCTTCGCCATAAGCATCGCTGCCGACACAACCGACCATCGACACCTGCGCTCCCAGCCGCGCCGCAGCCACGGCCTGGTTCGCGCCCTTGCCGCCGGAAACCGTGGCAAATGACTGGCCGATCAGCGTTTCACCACCACGGGGCAGCCGTGGCGCCCGGGTCACCAGGTCCATGTTCAGGCTGCCTATTACCACTACTTTTGCTGGCATACATCTTTACTCATCAATTCGATTTCAGCGGTGTTTTTTTTGTTTAGCGGTGCTTTCGGCTCAGCGATATTGGGCAAACACACCGGCCAGCGGCGCGGTCGATTCGCGCAGGACAATACTGGGCGTCACGATGCGCTGATCGGTCGCCAGATCCGGCGCGGCGATCCTGCGCAGCAACACCTCGGCCGCCATCTCGCCAAGTTGCAGGATTGACTGGCCCACGGTGGTCAACGCCGGATAGACGTAACGACTCATCTGGATATCGTCGAATCCGATTACCGACAGCTCGGTGGGCACACGAATATTGCGCTCGGCAGCCGCACGCAACACACCGATGCCGATCATGTCGTTGCCGGCGAAGATCGCGCTAGGCGGGTTCTTTTCCAGCAGGATCGCGGCGGCGTTGTAACCGCCGGTGCTGGTGAAGTCGCTTTCCAGCATGCGCTCGCGCAGCACCTCGACGCCCGCCTCTTTCAGCGCCCGGCAATAACCGGCCAGACGCATCTGCGCCACACTGGTACTCGCCGGGCCGCCAATCGTGGCGATGTCCCGATGCCCCAGATCCAACAAGTGCCGGGTCGCCAGATAGGCGCCGTATTCGTGATCGATGCGCACCAGGTCGGCGTCGACACCCTCCAGGTCACGGTCGACGATCACCATCGGCGTACGCACGCCCGTCAGGCCTTCGGCCAGGCTGCTGTCACCACCGGCAGACGCTACGATCAAGCCGTCGATGCGTTTTTCCAGCAGCACACGAAGGTAGCTGCGCTGCTTGTCCAGGTTGTCATCGGAATTGCAGAGAATGACGCAATAGCCATTGCGCTCGCAGTAATCCTCGATGCCACGGGCCAGCTCGGCGAAGTACGGGTTGAGGCTGTTGGGCACCAGCAGCCCGATGGTCGCGGTGGTTTTCGCCTTCAACGAGCGAGCCACGGCGCTGGGCACGTAGTCGAGGCTTTTGATTGCCGCCTCGACCTTGATCCGTACTTCCTCACTGACTGGCCGCGTCTTGTTCACCACATGGGAAACCGTGGTGTAGGAAATGCCCGCGAGTGCCGCTACATCCTTGATCGTTGCCATGACTCAGGTCCGCCGGCTTGCGCGCTGACTGCGATAGGTATCGAGCACCACCGCCACCACGATAACCGCACCGGTAATGATGCGCTTGGTTGGCTCGGTCGCGCCGATCTGCGCCAAACCCGCCGCCAGTACGGAAATGATCAACACACCGAAGAAGGTGCTGATCACCGAACCGCGCCCGCCCATCAGGCTGGTACCGCCGATCACCACCGCGGCGATCACTTGCAGCTCCAGACCGGAGCCGGCATTCGGGTCCGCCGCCTCCAGGCGAGAAATCTGAAACAATGCAGCGATACCGGCCAACAGCCCCATCAGGCTGAACACCAGGATCTTGTAGGGCTTCGGATTGATCCCCGCCAGACGTACCGCCTCTTCATTGGTGCCGATGCCGATCAGGTAACGACCGAACACCGTACGCGTCAGCACAGCCTGGGCGATGAAGATAATCAGCAAGGCAATGATGAACGACGGCGAGATGCCGAACGCGATCGGGTTGGACAGCCAGGCGAAGGCATCACCGATATAGGCGGTGCGCGAACCGGTCATCTGGTATGCCAGGCCCCGCGCCATTTCCAGCACACCGAGGGACACGATGAATGACGGAATCCGCCAGGCCACGGTAATCGAACCGGTGATGGTGCCCGCCAGTGCCGCGGCGCCCATTCCCAACAACGCCGCCGGCAGCACGCTCCAGCCCCAGCCGAGAATCGCCACGCTGACTGTCGACGCCGCCAGCGCCAGCACCGAACCCACCGACAAATCGATTCCGCCGATGATCAATACGAAGGTCATGCCGACCGCCAGCACCATCAGATCGGGAATCTGGTTGGCCAGGGTGCTGAAGGTGTCGTAAGACAGGAAATGGCTGCTCAACACAGAGAACAGCGCGACCATCGCCAGCAAGGCACCGGCCAGGCCCAGGTAAGTGCCGAGGCCGTAAAAATTGCCACTACGTTTGCCGACCAGAGTTGCAGTATTCATGGAAGATCCCTAGGCGCTGCTTCGTTGAGCAACGCATCACGTTTTTGGTAGCCGGCGAACGCGGCGGCAAGCAAATCATCCTGGGTCCAGCTGTCACGTTCGAAGGTGTCAATCAGACGCCCTGCCGACAGCACGCCAATGCGGTCACAGATCAGCATCAGTTCGCGCAGGTCGCTGGACACCACCACCAATGCTTTGCCCTGACGGGTCAACTCACCGAGCAATGTATAGATGTCGAACTTGGCGCCGACGTCGATGCCTCGGGTCGGCTCGTCGAACAGCATCACCGTGCAGTCGCGTTCGAGCCAACGGCCGATCACCACTTTCTGCTGATTGCCGCCGGACAATTCCGAGACCAATTGCGTCGGGCTGGAACTGCGAATGCGCATGGCATCGATCTGACGCTGGGCCAGCGACATCTCGTCACCGTTGTTGACGAAGCCGCCGCTGGAAATCACCGGCATATTGCCCAGGGCAATATTGGCGCTGATCGATTGCGTCAACAGCAGGCCCTCGCCCTTGCGATCTTCGGTGATCAGCGCGATGCCATGACCGACCGCGTCGGCCGGTGAACGAATATCCACCACCTGAGCCGGCGAACCCAGCGCAACGGTGCCGCTGTCGGCTGTATCGGCACCGAAGATCAGGCGCAGCAATTCGGTGCGCCCTGCCCCGATCAAACCGGAGATCCCGAAGATCTCGCCGGCGCGCACTTCGAAGGACACATCGCGAACCTTGTCGGAACGGGTCAGCCCTTTGACTGTCAGCGCCGGGGCGCCGATATTGCGCGGGCCCATGTCGATGTGCTCGCCCAGCTCACGGCCGACCATCAGGGTGACCAGTTGCTCGCTGTTGTAATTGGCCATCGGCTCGACACAGACCAGGTTGCCGTCGCGCAATACCGCGATGCGCTGGGCCACCCGTGCCAGTTCTTCGAGGCGGTGGGAAATGTAGATGATCGCCACGCCGCGCGCCTGCAGGCGAGTGATCTGCTCGAAGAGCATTTCAACTTCACGGGCCGTCAGCATCGCGGTCGGCTCGTCGAGGATCAGCACATGGCAATCGCCGATCAGGTTGCGGGCGATTTCCACCATCTGCTGGTGACCGATACCCAGCTCACCGACCAGGGTGTCCGGATCGATGGCGTCGAGGCCGACCTGAGCCATGGCCTCGATCGCCGCCCTGCGCAGTTGCTTGCGGCTGATCCAGCCACCGAGGCTGGGCAGGTTGTCGAGGAACAGGTTTTCCGCCACCGACAATGTCGGCAACAGATTGAGTTCTTGCATGACCATGCGCACGCCCAGCTTTTCAGCCTGGCTGCGGCTGCCGGGGCAGTAATCCTGACCCTGGAATCGCATCTGGCCGGTGGTCGGCGCGACCAACCCGCCAATGATTTTCGACAGCGTACTTTTGCCGGCGCCATTCTCGCCGGTCAGCGCCAGCACTTCGCCGCGCATCAGCGTCAGGTCGATGCCGGTCAGGACTGGTTGAGCGTAGGTCTTACCGATACCGCTGACCGAGAGGACAGCGTTCGGGGCGGAAACTGACATAAAAACTCTCCATGCGCCCGCCCCAAGGGGCGAGCACCGTTGTGTCGCCAGAAAGACTACTTGGTAACCAGCTCTACCGGAGTTTCGATGACGCCGTTGGCGCCGCTATCGACTTTCTCGCCTTTGATGATTTTCAGCGCGGTCTCGATGCCGAACACTGCTTGCCGGGCAGCAAACTGGTCGGCGGTGGCCAGGACGCGACCGTCCTTGAGCATTGGCTTGATCGCATTGATGTTGTCGTAACCGACCACTTGCACCTTGCCGGCCTTACCGGCGGCACGCACGGCAGAGACCGCGCCGACCGCCATGCTGTCGTTGCCGGCCAGCAGGGCCTTGATGTTCGGGTATTCGCTGAGCATCGACGAGGCCACCTTGCCGCCCTTGTCGATTTCCCAATCACCGGACTGCAGGGACACGACTTTGATCTGCGCCGCCTCCATCGCATCCTTGAAGCCGGCAGTGCGCTGCTGGGCGTTGGTGGTGGTGGAAACGCCTTCGATGATGCCGACTTCGTCACCGGCCTTCAGCTGCTTGGCCAGGTATTCACCCACCAGACGCGCGCCTTTGCGGTTGTCCGGGCCTACGAATGGAACGGTGATGTTTTTGCTTTTGACGACAGCCGGGTCCAGCTGGTTATCGATGTTGATCACGGTGATACCGGCATCGACTGCTTTCTTGATGACCGGGACCATGGCCTTGGAGTCTGCCGGAGCGATGACCAGTGCGTTGACCTTGGACAGGATCATTTGCTCGACGATGCGCGTCTGGCCGGCCGTGTCCGTTTCGTCCTTGATGCCGTTGGAGATCAGCTCGAAGTCGCCGGAGTGGTCTTTCTGGTAGGCCTTGGCGCCGTCTTCCATGGTCAGGAAGAACTCGTTGGCCAAGGATTTCATGACCAGCGCGATTTTAGGTTTTTCAGGGGTTGCGGCGAATGCCGAAGAGACAGGCAACGCGGCGGATGCGGCAGCCAGCATAGCGACAGCGAGAAGACGTCCAGCGAATGGCAGCTTCATGGGTTCACTCCGATCTTATGATTATTCTTGGCAACGCTTACGCTGGATCATCAATGGATGAACCCATCGACGGCGACCGCGCAAACGTTTGCGTAGACCGAACTATGCGAACCCTGCCGAGATTTGTCAACGCCCCGTTCCGTGTCTCGGTAGGCAAAAGCCAACCCGTTTTGCCTCACGCCGTGGTGTTGACCAGACCGCCGCTGCTGGAATCCTTGGCCAGCTCCTTGACCAGATTGCCTGTCACTTGCGCGAGCGCAGCACTGGTATCGGCGATTTGCCCCTGGATCGTCATGACAGCCGTGGCCTTGGCTTCCGGGGTCGGATAATTCGCTGCCTGAGCGGCCGCCAGTTGTTGCTGTTGTTCGCGCAGTTGCTGCTGCAGTTCCTGCATGCGCTTGAGCAATACCTGCACCGCAATACTCTGAGTGCTGGTTTTCTCGGATTTGCTTTCGCTCTGAGCCGCCGCGCCGCCACCGGTTCTGACCTGATTGTCATCGCCCTGCTCTTCACCCAGCGCCTGGGTCGAGGCGTCGGATGTCGCTTCACTCAAGTCGTTGATGGTCGCCGGGGACTTGCCCCCGATAGTGATTGCACCCGCATTTGCAAAACCGACAGTAAACGACATGTGAACTCCTGAAAAAAGATCCTTTAAAGGAGCATCGACCTGCGCGGGGTTTTCTTTAGCACCGATTTTCGATTTTGCAAGGCGACCTTCTCAATGAAGGTCGGTGAGCCGAACATAAAAGCTGAACATATTCGGAAACCCGGACAGCCAGGCGCGAAGTATCGCCAGCCACGGCAACAATATTGATAAAAATCATCAGGTTAAAAGATCACCCTCTCCAGCGCCCGACTGGTACAGATCCTGCTCTTCCTCTCCACCCCCGGCGTTCAGATCTGCTTGGGGCGCTTCTAGATGAACCTGCATCTGCACCGTCTCACTACTAGAGAAAACAATAATGAAATCTGCCTTCAACACTTTTATTCCGGGCGCTTTGGCCCTGCTTATGCTTCTGCCTACCGCTCTTCAGGCAAAAGAAGTCGAAACCCGACAGAAACTGGCGAACGTGGTAATCCTGGCCACCGGCGGCACCATTGCCGGCGCGGGCGCCAGCGCCGCCAACAGCGCCACCTACCAAGCGGCGAAAGTCGGCATCGAACAATTGATCGCAGGAGTTCCGGAACTGAGCCAATTGGCCAACGTTCGCGGCGAACAAGTCATGCAGATCGCATCCGAAAGCATCACCAACGACAACCTGCTGCAACTGGGACGTCGCGTGGCTGAACTGGCCGACAGCAAAGACGTCGATGGCATTGTCATCACCCACGGTACCGACACCCTGGAAGAAACCGCTTACTTCCTGAACCTGGTGGAAAAAACCGACAAGCCGATTATCGTCGTCGGCTCCATGCGCCCTGGCACTGCCATGTCGGCCGACGGCATGCTGAACCTGTACAACGCCGTCGCCGTGGCCAGCAGCAAAGACGCGCGCGGCAAAGGTGTACTGGTGACCATGAACGATGAAATCCAGTCGGGTCGCGATGTCAGCAAAATGATCAACATCAAGACCGAGGCGTTCAAAAGCGCCTGGGGCCCGTTGGGCATGGTGGTCGAAGGAAAATCCTACTGGTTCCGTCTACCGGCCAAGCGCCACACCATGGACTCGGAATTCGACATCAAAACCATCAAGAGCCTGCCTGACGTGGAAATTGCCTACTCCTATGGCAATGTCAGCGACACCGCCTACAAAGCCCTGGCTCAATCAGGCGCCAAAGCCATCATCCATGCCGGCACCGGTAATGGCTCGGTCTCATCCCGCGTGGTCCCTGCCCTGCAGGCCTTGCGCAAGGACGGCGTGCAAATCATTCGCTCTTCCCACGTCAACGCCGGTGGTTTCGTCCTGCGTAACGCCGAACAACCTGACGACAAGTACGACTGGGTTGTGGCCAACGACCTGAACCCGCAAAAAGCCCGCATCCTGGCCATGGTCGCACTGACCAAGACCAACGACAGCAAAGAGCTGCAACGGATGTTCTGGGAGTACTGATACGCCCTCGCCCGACCCGTTCGCGGTCGGGCACCACTCGCCAGTCCTGGCGAGTGGTTCACGACCTCTTTCCGATAAAAAATCTCCCTTCGTCCTACACCAAACGGAAAAAACCACTGTCAGAGGATTTTCTTGAATTTTAAGCAGTTGCGAAAATGCCTACAGTTAAATACTGTATGCACGTACAGCTTAATAAGGATAACTCCGTGGCCACTACCTCCGCCTCTCCTGACGCTTACGAACGCCTGGGTATGCGCGTTCAGAAAATCATCAATTCCCCCACCGCCCAGAAAGCCAAAGCCGCACTGATCTTCCGTCTTCCGGACGAGCCCGTGGATGAGTGGGAGCGTTTGCTCGAAGAAATCGACGAGAACGACAACGTCACCCTCGCCCATCGCGACGATGGCGGCGTGCAGATTTTCTGGGTTGTGCCGAAGGAAGATTGAGTTAATGAGCGTCCGCTGGTTTGCCTTGCTGTTTCTGCTCATCACCCTTGGTGCCCAGGCTGGCGCCCCACGCACCTTCAACGAAGCCAAGAAAGTCGCCTGGAAGTTGTACGCTCCGCAATCCACCGAGTTTTATTGCGGCTGCAAATACACCGGCAACCGCGTGAACCTCGCCGCCTGTGGTTATGTGCCACGCAAAAACGCCAAGCGCGCCTCGCGCATCGAGTGGGAACACATTGTCCCGGCCTGGCAGATCGGCCATCAGCGTCAGTGCTGGCAACAGGGAGGTCGCAAGAACTGCACGCGCTACGACCCAACCTATCAAAAAGCGGAGGCCGACCTGCACAATCTGGTGCCCAGCATCGGCGAAGTGAATGGCGATCGGAGCAATTTCAGTTTCGGCTGGCTACCCGTGCAATCGGGTCAATATGGCTCATGCCTGACTCAGGTCGACTTCAAGGCGAAGAAGGTCATGCCCCGGCCTTCCATTCGCGGCATGATCGCCCGAACGTATTTCTACATGAGCAAACAGTACGGCTTGCGCCTGTCGAAACAGGATCGGCAATTGTACGAAGCCTGGAACAAGACCTACCCGGTTCAGGCCTGGGAACGTCAGCGCAATCAGAGCGTGGCGTGCGTGATGGGCCGCGGCAATGAGTTTGTCGGGCCAGTAGACATGAAGGCCTGCGGCTAACCGGCTGCCAGGACTTTCCCCGGCAGATTGCGCCCTCGCCGGGCGCCCAAACAAAAACGCCCCGACCGAAGTCGGGGCGTTTTCATGTGCGGCTAAGGCTTAGCGCGGGAATGCTGGCGGGTTTACACCGGCCATGTCTTCCATCACGCGAACTACCTGGCAGCTGTAACCGAACTCGTTGTCGTACCAAACGTACAGAACAACGCGGTTGTCGTTGCAGATGGTCGCTTCAGCGTCCACTACGCCTGCGTGGCGCGAGCCCACGAAGTCGGTGGAAACCACTTCCTGCGAGTTGACGAAGTCGATTTGCTTATGCAGATCGGAGTGCAGCGCCATGTAGCGCAGGTACTCGTTCATCTCTTCACGGGTGGTGGCTTTCTCAAGGTTCAGGTTGAGAATGGCCATCGACACGTTTGGCGTCGGAACACGAATCGCGTTACCGGTCAGCTTGCCGGCCAGTTCAGGCAGCGCCTTGGCGGCAGCAGTGGCAGCACCGGTCTCGGTGATCACCATGTTCAACGCGGCGCTACGGCCACGACGATTGCCTTTGTGGAAGTTGTCGATCAGGTTCTGGTCGTTGGTGTACGAGTGAACCGTTTCAACGTGACCGTTGACGATGCCGAACTTGTCGTTGACCGCTTTCAGCACCGGCACGATGGCGTTGGTGGTGCAGGAAGCGGCAGAAACGATCTTGTCGTCAGCGGTGATTTCACCGTGGTTGATACCGTGAACGATGTTCTTCAGCTTGCCTTTACCAGGCGCGGTCAGAACAACGCGGTCGATACCCGGGCAGGCCAGGTGCTGGCCCAGGCCGTCGGCGTCACGCCATACACCGGTGTTGTCCACCAGCAGCGCGTTTTTGATGCCGTACTGGGTGTAGTCCACTTCAGTCGGGTTCTTCGCGTAGATAACCTGGATCAGGTTGCCGTTAGCGGTGATGGTGTTGTTGGCTTCATCGATGGTGATGGTGCCGTTGAACGAACCGTGCACCGAGTCGCGACGCAGCAGGCTGGCACGCTTGACCAGATCGTTCTCGGCGCCCTTGCGGACAACGATGGCACGCAGACGCAGGCCGTCGCCACCACCGGTTTTCTCGATCAGGATGCGCGCCAGCAGACGACCGATACGACCGAAGCCGTACAGGACAACGTCGGTGCCGGTACGACCGGAACCATTCTGCTTGCCGACCACATCAGCCAGTTCGTCACGGACGAACGCTTCGGCGGTACGGCCATTGCCTTCGGCCTTGAACTTGACGGCCAACTTGCCCAAATCTACCGAAGCAGCGCCGAGCTTGAGTTCGCTCATTGCCTTGAGCAGCGGGAATGTTTCGTGGACGGACAATTCGCTGTCATCGGACTGGCGATGGCGAGCAAAGCGGTGAGCTTTGAGAATCGCGATGACAGACTGGTTGATCAGACTGCGGCCATAGATCGAGCTCACCACGTTGTTATTGCGGTAAAGCTGACCGATAAGCGGAATCATCGCTTCTGCGAGTGCTTCACGGTCGATCCATTCACCAAGACACTGGTCGGGCTTCTGAGTCACGGTAACCTTCCACATGTAGGGGCAGAAAAAAGGGGCTACATTATGCCGCCGAGAGCCTCCCGTAGCAATGCGCGCCTGTCGCACGAGCGGTAACAAAATTCCGTTCAAAAAAATCACGCCCCGCGCCAGCCCAGTAAATACGGGGCTTTCAGCACAGTCAATTTTTCGACGATAACGCTACAGTGTCCGTAACCCTCCGTAACACTGGGCGGTTTTGGCACTACATTTTCAGTATTAAATCGCCAGTTTTTGTCATTACCACTACATTTTGCTCAACCTGTGTATATAGACACAGTCTGCAACTGACAGCCGGCACTCGAGACCGTTACAATTACCGACTTTGTCGCAACGCTTGGAGCTCAACCTTCCGTGCCCGTTCTGCGTCTACCGCTTCTCCCTGCCGCGGCAGGTAAACAGCACTGGGGCAACCTGCCCGGTGCAGCCCTGAGCCTGGCCATCGCCGAGGCCGCCAGCGCTGCCAAGCGCTTTACCTTGCTACTGACCGCCGACAGCCAGAGTGCCGAACGGCTGGAACAGGAGCTGAGTTTCTTCGCCCCGGATTTGCCTGTTCTGCACTTCCCCGACTGGGAAACCCTGCCCTACGACCTGTTCTCGCCACACCAGGACATCATCTCGCAGCGTATCGCCAGCCTGTATCGGTTGCCGGAGCTGGCGCATGGCGTTCTGGTGGTGCCGATCACCACTGCCCTGCATCGCCTGGCGCCGACCAAATTCCTGCTCGGCAGCAGCCTGGTGCTGGATGTCGGCCAGAAACTCGATGTCGAGCAGATGCGCACCCGGCTTGAAGCCACCGGTTATCGCTACGTCGATACCGTGTACGAGCATGGCGAATTCACCGTGCGCGGCTCGCTGATCGACCTGTTCCCGATGGGCAGCAAGCTGCCTTATCGCATCGACCTGTTCGACGACGAAATCGAGACCCTGCGCACTTTCGACCCGGAAAACCAGCGTTCCATCGACAAGGTCGACTCGGTCAAGCTGTTACCGGCCAAGGAATTCCCGCTGCAGAAAGAAGCCGTGACCCGCTTCAAGGCGCGGTTTCGCGAGCGCTTCGATGTCGACTTCCGTCGCTGCCCGATTTTCCAGGATTTGAGCAGCGGGATTACGCCGGCGGGCATCGAGTACTACCTGCCGCTGTTCTTCGAGGAAACCTCCACCCTGTTCGATTACCTGCCCCAGGACACGCAAGTGTTTTCCCTGCCGGGCATCGAACAGGCCGCGGAGAATTTCTGGAATGATGTGCGTAACCGCTATGAAGAACGCCGCGTCGATCCGTCCCGTCCTTTATTGCCACCGGCCGAGTTGTTCCTGCCGGTGGAAGACTGCTTTGCGCGCCTGAAGAGCTGGCCCCGTGTGGTGGCCAGTCAACAAGACGTCGAAACCGGTGTCGGCCGCGAACGCTTCCCGGCTCAGCCGCTGCCGAACCTGGCCATCGAAGCCAAGGCCACTCAGCCGTTGGCGGCGCTGGCCAGTTTCCTCGACGAATTCCCCGGCCGCGTGCTGTTTACCGCCGAGTCCGCGGGCCGTCGTGAAGTGCTGCTGGAATTGCTCGAACGCTTGAAGCTGCGACCGAAAACCGTCGACAGCTGGCCGGACTTTGTCGCCAGCAAAGAGCGCTTGGCGATCACCATTGCACCACTCGACGAAGGCCTGTTGCTGGACGACCCAGCGCTGGCCCTGGTTGCCGAAAGCCCATTGTTCGGTCAGCGCGTAATGCAGCGCCGTCGCCGCGAGAAACGCGCCGACGCGAACAACGATGCGGTGATCAAAAACCTCACCGAGCTGCGCGAAGGTGCGCCGGTGGTGCACATCGATCATGGCGTCGGCCGCTATCTGGGGCTGACGATCCTGGAAATCGACAACCAGGCCGCCGAGTTCCTGACCCTCGAATACGCCGAAGGCGCCAAGCTGTACGTGCCGGTAGCCAACCTGCACCTGATCGCCCGCTACACCGGCAGTGACGATGCCCTCGCGCCGCTGCACCGCCTCGGCTCCGAGACCTGGCAGAAAGCCAAGCGCAAAGCCGCCGAACAGGTGCGCGACGTGGCCGCCGAGTTGCTCGACATCTATGCCCGCCGCGCCGCTCGCGAGGGTTATGCCTTCGCCGACCCGAAAGCCGATTACGCGACCTTCAGCGCCGGTTTCCCGTTCGAAGAAACCCCGGACCAGCAAACCACCATCGAAGCGGTGCGCGAAGACATGCTCGCGCCCAAACCGATGGATCGGCTGGTCTGCGGCGACGTCGGTTTCGGCAAGACCGAAGTGGCCATGCGCGCGGCGTTCATCGCGGTGCACGGCGGTCGTCAGGTGGCGATTCTGGTGCCGACCACCCTGCTCGCCCAGCAACACTACAACAGCTTCCGCGACCGCTTCGCCGATTGGCCGGTGACCGTGGAAGTGATGAGCCGTTTCAAGTCGGCCAAGGAAGTGAACGCCGCGGTTGCGGACCTGGCCGAAGGCAAGATCGACATCGTGATCGGCACACACAAGCTGCTGCAAGACGACGTAAAAATCAAAAACCTGGGGCTGGTGATCATCGACGAAGAGCACCGTTTCGGTGTCCGTCAGAAAGAACAGCTCAAGGCACTGCGCAGTGAAGTTGACATCCTGACACTGACCGCAACGCCGATTCCGCGCACGCTGAACATGGCGGTGTCGGGCATGCGCGACCTGTCGATCATCGCCACACCGCCGGCCCGTCGTTTGTCGGTGCGTACCTTCGTCATGGAACAGAACAAGAGCACGGTCAAAGAGGCCCTGCTGCGTGAGTTGCTGCGTGGCGGCCAGGTCTACTACCTGCACAATGACGTGAAGACCATCGAGAAATGCGCCGCCGACCTCGCCGAACTGGTGCCGGAAGCGCGGATCGGCATTGGCCACGGGCAGATGCGCGAACGCGAACTCGAACAAGTGATGAGCGACTTCTATCACAAGCGCTTCAACGTGCTGATCGCCTCGACCATCATCGAGACCGGCATCGACGTGCCGAGCGCAAATACCATCATCATCGAACGCGCCGACAAGTTCGGCCTGGCCCAGTTGCACCAGTTGCGTGGCCGGGTCGGTCGCAGTCACCACCAGGCGTATGCTTACCTGCTGACACCCCCGCGCCAGCAAATCACTCCCGATGCGGAAAAACGTCTGGAAGCGATCGCCAATACCCAGGACCTCGGCGCGGGCTTCGTGCTCGCCACCAACGACCTGGAAATCCGTGGTGCCGGCGAACTGCTGGGCGACGGCCAGAGCGGGCAGATCCAGGCCGTGGGTTTCACGCTGTACATGGAAATGCTCGAGCGTGCAGTGAAGTCGATCCGCAAGGGCGAACAGCCGAACCTCGATCAACCGCTGGGCGGCGGTCCGGAAGTCAATCTGCGTGTACCGGCGTTGATTCCCGAAGACTACCTGCCGGACGTTCATGCTCGACTGATTCTCTACAAACGCATTGCCTCGGCCACCGATGAGGAAGGCCTCAAGGACCTGCAAGTGGAGATGATCGACCGCTTCGGCCTGTTGCCGGAACCGACCAAGAACCTGGTGCGGATCACGGCGCTGAAATTGCAAGCCGAACAGCTGGGCATCAAGAAAGTCGACGGCGGCCCGCAAGGTGGTCGGATCGAGTTCGCGGCACAGACCCCGGTCGACCCGCTGACACTGATCAAACTGATCCAGAGCCAGCCCAAACGCTACAAATTCGAAGGCGCCACAATGTTCAAATTCCTCGTGCCCATGGAGCGCCCGGAAGAACGCTTTAATACTGTAGAGGCGCTATTCGAGCGCCTCATTCCGACCACTGCTTGAAGGACGCCGCATGCGCCTGTTTCGCTCACTGACCTTGCTGATGACGTTGTTGATGTCGCTGCTCGCCTCGACCGCGTTTGCCGATGATCTGTATCAGGTTGAAATGATTCTGGTACGGCAAAACGCCGTGCCTGCCATCGTCAGCCGCGCCGCGCCAGAAGACTGGGCTGCCGGAGCCCAACGCATCAGCCCCGACAGCTTTCGTACGCCAAGCCTGAATGCCGAAGTGGAAAAGCTCACCGCCAGCAACGAGTACACGGTGTTGCTGCACAAGGCCTGGCAACAGCACCTGGGTGAAGAAGCCAGCAAAATCGCAATCAGCGAAGGCAAGGAACAGTTTGGCCAATTCCCGATCGAGGGCACGTTGAACCTGAAACTGGGGCGTTTCACTGACGTCGACGCCGACTTCTGGGTCAATCAGATTGACGCCAACGGCATGGTCACCGCCAGCGAACGCCTGAAGCAGGAAAGCCACACCAAGAACGGCCTGCTGAACTTCCTCGACAATGGCCACCTGGGCCTGTTGATCAAGATCACCTCGCTGACCGCCCCTGCGCCTCGGCCAGTCCCTGATGAAATTCCGGACTGATTGACTTCTTTATGCCCCCGACCCTGAGCAAACCCCTGGCAACATCCTGGGTCAGCCGATTCAAGGAACAGAGCCTGGAGCGTGGCCGCCGCTACGCACTGGAGAACCGCGTCAGGATCGTCGAAGTCGGCGACGCCACCATCACCGCCAGTTGCGAAGGCTCTGGCGGTAACGTTTACCGTCAGACCATTCGCCTGCGCGAGTCGGCCAAAGGCACCTTGCTGATGATCGACGCCACGTGCACCTGCCCGGTTCACAGCAACTGCAAACATTGCGCGGCGGTGCTACTGCAAGTGCAGGAAACCCTCGCGTATCCGGCGGCCGCGAAAGACGCCGAACTGCTGGAAAAACTTCAGGCCGTATTGGAAAACCGTAGCCCGAAAGCACCGCCGCAAGTGCTGGTGGACAACGTGCAACCGGTGCCGCGCCTGTGGCTGGCGAGCATCGAGTTCAGCGCCTTCGAACCGCGCAACGGCAAAATGCAGCGTTACATTCAGCATCGCGCGGCGCTGTCCTTCAGCTATCTGGACGAATACGTCAGCGGACAGAAAAACGCTGACATCCTGATTCGTCAGGAAACACAGACGCTGCGGATAAAACGTCACCCGGAAGTCGAACAGACCTACAGGGAGCAGCTGCGGATCCTCGGTTTCAAAGTCGCCACCCGACAAAGCAAGGCCTTGCCGGAAAGTGCCGGCGAACTCTACGAGATGGTCAACGACAGCGCCTGGCTGACCTTCACCCTCAATGAGCTGCCGAAGTTGCGCACCCAAGGCTGGGAGTTGCAGATCGACGAGGATTTCGGCTTCGACCTGACTGCCGTGGACGACTGGTACGCCACCGTCGAGCAGGCTCCGGAACGCGACTGGTTCGACCTGGAACTGGGGATCATCGTCAACGGCGAACGCCTGAGCCTGCTGCCGATCCTGTTGAACCTGATGCGCTCCCACACCGAAATCCTCAACCCGGAACGGCTCGCCCGACGTCGTGACGACGAACTGATCCTGGTGAACATTCCGCAACGCCGCAGCACCGACCAGGGCCCGCTGCAGGTCGCCCTGCCCTTCGGCCGCCTGAAACCAGTGCTGGCCACCCTTGGTGAGTTTTACCTGCAAGAGCCCGGCGAAACCACGCTGCGCCTGAGCAAGGCCGACGCCACGCGACTGAACCCGCTGGAAGGCCTGCCGCTGCTCTGGGAAGGTGGCGAGCAGATCCGCACCTTTGCCCAGCGCCTGCGCGACATCAAGGACCACACCGCCGCAGCGCCCGAGGGCCTGAATGCCACCCTGCGCCCGTATCAGCTGGAAGGCCTGAGCTGGATGCAGTCGTTGCGACAACTGGAGGTCGGCGGGATTCTCGCGGACGACATGGGCCTGGGCAAAACCCTACAAACCCTGGCGCACATTCTCAGCGAGAAGAATGCCGGGCGCCTCGATCGGCCGTGCATGGTGGTCATGCCCACCAGCCTGATTCCGAACTGGCTCGACGAAGCGGCGCATTTCACGCCGCAACTCAAAGTGCTGGCGCTGTACGGTGCCAGTCGCAAAAAGCATTTCGACAATCTGGCTGATTACGACCTGATCCTGACCACCTATGCACTGCTGCCCAAGGACGTCGAACGTCTAGCCGCGCAGCCGTTGCACGTACTGGTGCTGGATGAAGCGCAGTACATCAAGAACCCCAACAGCAAGGCCGCCCATGCGGCCCGTGAGCTGAATGCTCGCCAGCGTTTGTGCCTGAGTGGCACGCCGCTGGAAAACCACTTGGGCGAGCTGTGGTCGCTGTTCCACTTCCTGCTGCCGGGTTGGCTCGGTGATGTGAAAAGCTTCAACCGCGATTACCGCGTACCGATAGAAAAGCGTGCCAGTGAAGTACGACTTCAACACCTGAACGGTCGGATCAAACCGTTCCTGCTGCGCCGGACCAAGGAACAAGTGGCCACCGAACTGCCGCCGAAAACCGAAATCGTCCATTGGGTCGAGCTCAACGAAGCCCAGCGCGATGTGTACGAAACCATGCGCCTGGCCATGGACAAAAAAGTCCGCGACGAGATCACCCGCAAAGGCGTGGCACGCAGCCAGATCATCATTCTTGAGGCACTGCTGAAGCTGCGTCAGGTGTGCTGTGATTTGCGCCTAGTCAACGATGCTGCCCTGCCCGCTCGCGGCAGCACCTCCGGCAAACTCGATAGCCTGATGGAAATGCTTGAAGAGCTGTTCGAGGAAGGTCGGCGGATTCTGCTGTTCTCGCAGTTCACCTCAATGTTGTCGCTGATCGAGGACGAGCTGAACAAACGCGGCGTGGCGTATGCGATCCTGACCGGCCAGACCCGTGACCGACGCACGCCAGTCAAGGAATTCCAGAGCGGCAAGCGTCAGATCTTTCTGATCAGTTTGAAGGCTGGCGGTGTGGGCCTGAACCTGACCGAAGCCGATACGGTGATTCACTACGACCCTTGGTGGAACCCGGCGACGGAAAATCAGGCGACGGATCGTGCGTATCGCATTGGTCAGGAGAAGCCGGTGTTCGTCTACAAGATGATTGCCAGGGGCACGGTGGAAGAGAAGATTCAGCATCTACAGAAGGAAAAATCCGATCTGGCCGCAGGCGTGCTGGATGGACGCAAGACCGGGGACTGGAAGCTGCAGAGCGATGATATCGAGGCGTTGTTTGCGCCGTTGCCGGAAAAAATTGATAAGTAGCAGGGATAGTCAGATCACCATTGCGAGCAAGCTTGCCCCCACAGGGTGAGCAGCAATCCTGCGGGAACTTGCTCGCGAAAGGGGTCTTCTGAAATCGAACATGTCCTCCTGCAGGAGCGAGCGATGCGGCGACCCGACTTGCCCGCGAAGGCTGTGTCTCAGTCAACGCCGATATTGAATGTGCTGACGCCTTCGCGGGACAGCAAAACAATGCTGTTGATGACAGAGTTTACGATAAGTAGGACTCGCGCTGGGACTCGATCAGGGTCAGAGCGGCCTCCCAGGCCAGGTCGATGATGTTGTCCTGTTCATCGCGGTCAAACTGTTCGGCGGTGTGCTCACAGACTTCCGGAGACGGGTAATGCAGCGCCGAACCACCGGCCAGCGCTTGAACCTGTGCCTGACAGGCACGCTCCAGGAAGTGAATTTCCTGAAATGCCTGGGCCACGCCGGAGCCACCGACCAGCAGTCCGTGATTACGTAGGATCATCGCCCGATGCGGCCCCAGATCGGCAATCAGACGCTCGCGCTCATCCAGCGATAGGGCAATGCCTTCATAGGTGTGATACGCCAACTTGCCGTAAAACTTCAACGCGTGCTGACTGATCGGCAACAAGCCGTGCTTCTGCGCGGCGACGGCCATGCCGGCAGCCGTGTGGGTATGGATCACACAATTCAGGTCAGGACGAGCCATGTGGATTGCTGAGTGGATCACAAAGCCTGCTGCATTGACTCGATGACCTTCATAGGCCGGAT
Organism: Pseudomonas sp. KD5; assembly: GCF_012932895.1. Lineage (NCBI taxonomy): Bacteria > Pseudomonadati > Pseudomonadota > Gammaproteobacteria > Pseudomonadales > Pseudomonadaceae > Pseudomonas > Pseudomonas sp. KD5. The sequence continues at coordinate 335,073 of NZ_JDWJ01000009.1, forward strand.
CGACCACTCGCCCTTCCTGATCGATGCGGACCAGATCCGAGGCGCGCATGCGGTCGAAAATAACCCCGTAGCGGTTGATCAGAAAGTGATGCTCAGGCCCTGGAATCCGCAGGGTAATGTGGGTGTCGATCAGGTCGGTCATGCGAAAGTGCGCGACCAGACGATACAGCGCGGCCAGTTCGCAACGGGCTTGCCATTCAACCGTGCCGATGTGTTCAGGTTTGCTCACGAATGCACCTCTTTAGTCAGCGCACTCTGTGGCGCTTGTGAGCTTTATCGCTTCCATGCAAGGATTAGTAAAATTTCATATTCTTATCTTTATTATTAGAACTGCTACTACATGGAGTTTTATGCCCTCAAGCTCTAACCCTTGGGTCGGTCGTCGCTTTCTGAATGACCGTCTGGACTGGAACCTGCTGCGCACTTATCTGGTGATCAGCCAGGAAGGCAGCATGAGTCGGGCTGCCGCGCGACTGCACATCACCCAGTCGGCGGTCAGCCAGGCGTTGAAGCGTCTGGAAGAACAACTGGAATGTGTGTTGATCGCCCGCAGTGGGCGACGGTTCGACCTGACGAAGACCGGGGAAGAAGTCCTGCGCATTGCGACAGACATTTACGGCGATATTTCGCGCCTGGGAACGGTGCTGGAGAGTCGGCACGACGACGTGGTCGGCAAGATTCGCATCCTCACCGTCAGCGGCGTGCAAGCACGGCACTATGATGAGTTCCTCGCCGATTTCCACGAAACCCACCCGAAAATCGAGCTGGAAGTCGAGGTGATGGGCAGCTCGAACATCATCAGTTCGCTGCTGCAAAAAACCGCGACCATCGGCGTCGGATTGTGTCGTTTACCACAGCCGCGGCTAGAACAGCGAGTGCTGCTTCGCGAGCGCTATGCGTACTTTTGCGGACAGCGTCATCGACTTTTCGGACAAAGGAATCTGACCCTGGATCAACTTGCTACGGAGAACTTCGTCAGCTTCACCAGCGATCAGCTCGGCGGCAACCTTTCACCCCTGACACTGTTTCGCGACCAACAAGGCTTTACCGGCAAGATCGTTGCCTCATCCACCAGTTTCGAAGAGATTTACCGCTTGACTTGCGCAGGGTTTGGTATTGGGTGTCTACCGACTCATCTGGTGCGCAGGGATGTCGAGCAAGGTTTGCTCTGGCGTTTGCCGCCGGAAGATGGCGTGGTGGATTTCGATATCCAGCTGTTGTGGAATCGCGAGCAGAAGATGAGTCAGGCCGAAACCGTGTTCCTGGAAAGCTTCCAGCACATGCTCAGCATTCGTGAGCCTGTGCTGTGAAGCCTTGATCCTTAAACGTGAGGGTCGCCCGGGGCTTTGCTCGGCGCGGCGTATTGCGGCTTCAGGTGGCCGTCCTGATCGAGTAGCCAAGCATCCATGATCTGCCGCACCACAGGGCCGGCGACGCGACCACCGGCTTCACCGTTTTCGATCATCACCGAGATGACAATCTGCGGATGTTCGGCCGGAGCAAATCCGACGAACAAGGCGTTGTCGCGGTTGCGCTCCAGGGTTTTCGCCCGGTTGTAGCGCTCACCCTGCTTGATCGCCACCACTTGCGCGGTGCCACTTTTGCCGGCGATGCGGTACTGCGCGCCCTGTGCCGCCGCTCGGGCAATCCCGCGGGCGTCGTGCATCACCATCTGCATGCCGTGATTGACCTGCTCCCAGTCACGCGGATCCTTGAGCAGGATGTTCGGCATCGGATGCTCGTCCACCGGCGCGACGCCATCCACGGTCTTGGCCAGGTGCGGCCGGTTCCATACACCTTTGTTGGCGATCAGCGCGGTGGCCTGTGCCAGCTGCAGAGGAGTGACCTGCATGTAGCCCTGGCCAATGCCGAGGATCACTGTCTCGCCGGGAAACCATGCCTGTCGCCGCGTGGCGCGCTTCCAGGCCTGAGACGGCATTAACCCGGGAGACTCTTCGAACATGTCCAGCGAGACCTTCTCGCCAAGGCCGAACATCGCCATGTAGTCGTGCAGACGATCAATGCCCAGCTTGTGGGCCAGATCGTAGAAGTAGGTGTCGTTGGAGCGCATGATCGCCGTGTCCATGTTCACCCAGCCATCACCACTGTGATTCCAGTTACGGTATTTATGATCAAAATCCGGTAACTGGTAATAGCCCGGATCGAAGACTCGGGTCTGCGGGGTTACGACTCCGGCGTCGAGGCCGGCGATCGCCACTTCCGGCTTGATGGTCGAGCCAGGTGCGTAGAGCCCGCGCAGCACACGGTTGAACAGCGGCCGGTCGATGGAGTCGTGCAGTGCCGCGTATTCCTTGAAGCTGATGCCCGTCACAAACAGGTTCGGGTCGAAGCTTGGCTTGCTGACCATGGCCAATACTTCGCCAGTCGACGGATCTAGAGCGACCACCGAGCCACGCCGATCGCCCAATGCCTCCTCGGCGGCTTCCTGAAGTTTGACGTCGAGGCTCAGGACGATGTTTTTGCCGGGGATCGGGTCGGTATGCTTGAGCACTCGCAGCACGCGGCCCTGAGCATTGGTTTCGACTTCTTCGTAACCCACATGGCCGTGCAATTCTGATTCGTAGAATTTCTCGATACCGGTTTTGCCAATGGATTGGGTGCCACGGTATTCCACCGTGTCCAGGGCTTTGGATTCTTTTTCGTTAATGCGACCGACGTAGCCGATCGAATGCGCAAAGTGCGCGCCCATGGGGTAGTGGCGAACGAACTGCGGCTCTACATCGATTCCGGGTAGACGGAACTCGTTGACCGCGAGTACGGCTATCTGTTCTTCGCTGAGCTCATAGAACAGCGTGACCGGGACGAAGGGGTGCCTGGCCTGCTTCATCGCCTTGTCGAACAGCGTACGGTCCTCGGCCGGCAGGTGCAGGAGGTTGACCACTTCATCCAGCTCGCGTTTGACATCAGAAGCGCGTTCGCGGGTGATGGTCAGGTTGAAGCTGGGCCGGTTGTCTGCCAGGACCACACCATTGCGGTCGTAGATCAGCCCACGAGTTGGAGTGATCGGCAGGACATGGACGCGGTTGTTTTCGGAGATTGTCGAGTGATAGTCGAACTCGACAACCTGCAGGACGTACATGCGCACCACCAGCGCGCAAGTAATGGCGGCGACGAACAAGGCGCAGGCCATCAGTCTTTTGTTGACCAGGAGCGTCTCTTTCTCGTGGTCCTTGATTGGTATCGGTTCGGGCATTTCTGCAGCAACTCTTTGACTATAAACGGGAGTACCGATCCGTAGGCTTGCAGTCAGTCCGTTGAAACGAGCTGCACCATACCAAAAACGGCGTGGTTTTTAGCGCGCTCTGCCGAAGTTTCACGAACGATGCGACCGTTACCAGGGATGGCCATCCGCTAGCCTTCTGTTGCCAAAGCACTTTCCTGCGGGCAAAACAAAACCCCTACCTGCATACGCAGATAGGGGTTTCGGAATTTAATCTTGACGATGACCTACTCTCACATGGGGAAACCCCACACTACCATCGGCGATGCATCGTTTCACTTCTGAGTTCGGGATGGGATCAGGTGGTTCCAATGCTCTATGGTCGTCAAGAAATTCGGGTACCGAACCGTCTTTCGACGCTTCAGCAAATTGGGTATGCGATAGTTTGTGCGGCTTTTGTGAATGGTGCGAACTTTCGGTTCATTGCGTCTTCACACACCGCAATCTG
>NZ_JDWJ01000010.1:0-311516 GCF_012932895.1 Pseudomonas sp. KD5
AGGCCTGCCGCCAGCGTTCAATCTGAGCCATGATCAAACTCTTCAGTTCAAACATCTTTGGGTTTTTAAGAAACCCTAAACTTGGCTCAGCAATCGTTGGTTACATCTTTGATTTCTCGCGGAGTAACTTGTGATGCTGATAATCTTGTTGACTATCAGTCTGACTCCACAAGCACCCACACGAATTGCTTGATTCAGTTGTTAAAGAGCGNTTGGTTAAGATCTTTCGTCTCAACCGAGGCGCGCATTCTACAGCAGCCTCTGTTGCTGTCAAGCACTAAATTTCAAATTTTCTTCATGAAATTCAACTACTTGCCGCCAACTCAGTTTCAAACTCCTCGTTAGCGGGAGGCGAATAATACAGTGTTTTATTTGGTGGTCAACCACCTGTTGTAATTATTTTCACCTAATCCATGCGGCTTAGGCGGAGTACCGACTTCTGCCTCATAAGCTGTCCAGGCTTTGCTTGCATTACCCGTCGACAAACCCGCCCTCTTTACCAGCTGCGCTATGATCGCGCCCCTCTGCGCCAAGAGTCTTGAACGGGATGTCTATGTCTATGTCTTTGCCATTAGCTGACGCTCATCAATCACTACCACCCGTACTCGTCGGCCCGTTATTGCGGCGCCTGGAACCTGCGCGGCTGGTGCTCTGGCTGGTCGGGTCGCGTGCGCTGGCGCTGACGCTGCGCCTGCAAGGCATCGATATCCGCCTCGATGCGGATCAATGCACGATCATTCCCGTCGGCACTCATGCCTTTATTCATCTAATAGATGTACCACTGAACACCGCCCTGCCCTGCGACACGCTGATCGAGTACGACCTGCTGATCACCGAGGCGGGTGGCGCTCCGTCGGGCACCGCCGAGTGGGCACCTCACCTACTATATGGCGAAGCGCGCTGCCCGAACTTTGTGTTGCGCTCACAGATCGATCAGTTGCTGCATGGCTCCTGCCGTAAACCTCACCATCCGGCGGCCGATGGCTTGCTGTGTGTCGACCGGTTGCTCGCGTCAGAGCCGGACGCAAGCAAGCGTCCGGCTCTATTAATGATGAGCGGTGATCAGGTGTATGCGGATGATGTCGCGGGACCAATGCTGCGTGCAATTCATGCCTTGATCGAACATCTGGGGTTGTTCGACGAACACCTCGACGGCGCAGTAGTCAGCGACAGCACCAAACTCTACGAACATCCGGCCAGTTACTACCATCGTGCGGATTTGTTACCGGCGCTTGAGAGCAACGAAACCCTGCGCGAGCGATTTTTCGGTGGGGCGCGTAAGCCGATTTTCACCAGCAGCAGCGCCGACAATCATTTGGTGACCTTCGCCGAAGTCATGGCCATGTACCTGCTGGTGTGGTCGCCAACGTCCTGGACGCTGATCGCGCCGCAACCACCGACACTGACGCCCGAACGACACAAGCGTTATGCCCTGGAGCAGACGCGCATAGATGGGTTCAAGGCGGGGCTGGGTGGCGTCGCGCGGGCGATGGCGCATTTGCCATGCCTGATGATTTTCGATGACCACGATATTACCGATGACTGGAATCTTTCTGCGCAATGGGAGGAAACGGCCTACAACCATCCGTTCTCCAAGCGCATCATCGGCAACGCGCTGTTTGCTTATATGTTGTGTCAGGGTTGGGGCAACAACCCGGATGCGTTTGGCAGCGTACTGGAAAAAACCCGCTTATTGAGCGTCACGGGGCAAGACCATCACCTCGACAGCGAGGTCCAGGACGAATTGATCGATGAACTGCTGAGTTTTCAGCAGTGGCATTACGTGCTGCCCACTCGCCCGGCGCTGGTGGTGCTCGACACCCGCACCCGGCGCTGGCGCAGCGAGATGAACCTCAAACAGCCGTCGGGCCTGCTGGACTGGGAAGCGCTCAGTGAGCTGCAACAGGAATTGCTCGATCATCCTTCGGCGATCATCGTTTCACCGGCGCCGATCTTCGGCGTCAAACTGATCGAAACCGTACAGCGCGTGTTCAGTTGGTGCGGTTATCCACTGCTGGTGGACGCCGAAAACTGGATGGCTCATCGCGGCGCGGCTCAAGTGATCCTGAACATTTTCCGACACTCCCGCACACCCGGTAACTACGTGGTGCTGTCCGGTGATGTGCATTATTCCTTCGTCTATGAAGTATTGATCCGACACCGCAAGGCCGGCCCGCGTATCTGGCAGATCACCAGCAGCGGTATCAAAAACGAATTCCCACCCGCCTTGCTCGAATGGTTCGACCGCCTCAACCGTTGGCTCTACTCGCCCCGCTCGCCCCTTAACTGGCTGACCAAACGCCGACGCATGCGCATTGTTCCGCACATTCCCGAACACGCCGAAGCTGGGGAACGGCTGTGGAACTCGGCAGGAATTGGTCAAGTGTTCTTCAATGAAAAGGGTCAACCACAGGATATTTATCAATTCAATGCGGATGGATCGCCGAAGACGCGAATGATTGCGCCAGAAGTGTCCGAAACAGCCGACTGACTTTGCATGAATAACCATGAGCAATCATTACCCGGCCACCCTAAAACTCACTCGAACCCTGATCATCGGCAACTCCGGCTCGGGCAAGAGCTGGCTGGCCAAACGAATGGCCGAGCATCTGCAAGTGCCCTGGACCGATCTCGACCTGATTCACTGGGTATCCGATGAACACAGCATCGCCCGTCCCCGCAACGAAGCACTGGGAATGGCGCGGGTGGCGGCGAGTGAAGAGCGCTGGGTTATCGAGGGTGTTTACGGCTGGATGGTTAGCGAACTTGTGAAGCAGGCCACTGCGCTGATCTGGCTGTGTCTGGAGGACGAAGATTGCGTGAACAACATTCGCCAGCGAGAAGCGAGGCGGGACGAGAAGGAAGAGTTGCTGATTGCGTTACTCGATTGGGCCGGCAGCTACCGTACTCGCCAAGGGTCCAGTGGATTTGCCGCGCATCAGCGTTTGTTTGAAGGGTTTAGCAGTTCAAAACTTCAACTGATGAACCGGGCTGAAGTCTCCGCTTTCGTCAGTACGGTGCAGCAAACCAATTGATAGCCCCCGCAAGATAGCCCCCGCAATTTTCTTGGGGGCTTATTTCACTGAGGGAGACACCGATTTTGTAGGAGCTGCCGAAGGCTGCTCCTACAAAGGGAAGCGGTGTATACACAGAAGGTGTCAGGCCGCTTTCACCGCCCGCCCCACCCCTCTGACAATCATTTCCACTTCCCGCTCATCGATCGTCAGCGGTGGCAGCAGGCGAATGGTCTTGCCCCGTGTCACGTTGATCAGCAAACCGTGATCCCGCGCGGCAATCAAGGTCAGGTCGCGGATTGGTTGGGCCAGTTCGATGCCAATCATCAATCCCTGGCCACGGATCACCAGGACGTTCGGGTCGTCGGCCAGTTCGACGCGCAATCTGGCAAGCAGGCGTTCGCCCTGAAGTCTGGCGTTTTCCAGCAGGCCTTGTTCCTCGATGATCTCCAGCACGGTGCAACCCACCCGACACGCCAGCGGATTGCCGCCGAATGTACTGCCGTGGCTGCCGGGTGTGAACAAATCCGCAGCCCTGCCCCGAGCCAGGCAGGCACCGATGGGCACTCCGTTACCCAGGCCTTTGGCCAAGGTCATGACGTCCGGGATGATGCCTTCGTGCTGGAACGCAAACCACTGGCCGGTACGGCCGATGCCGGTCTGGATTTCGTCGAGCATCATTAACCAGGCGCGCCGGTCACAGAGCTCGCGCACCGCTTTGAGATAACCGGGCGGCGCCACTTGCACACCACTTTCGCCCTGAATCGGCTCCATCAGAATCGCCACAATGCGTGGGCCGTGGGCTTTCTGCGCCTTTTCCAGGGCAGCGAGGTCACCGAATGGCACTTTAATGAAGTCCCCCGGCAACTTGTTATACCCCAGGCGCACCGCCGGGCCGTCACTGGCCGACAAGGTGCCGAGGGTCCGTCCGTGGAAAGCATTCTCCATGACCACTACCAGCGGTTGTTCGATGCCTTTGTGCCAGCCGTAAAGCCGCGCAAGTTTCAGCGCAGTTTCGTTGGCTTCGGCACCGGAGTTATTGAAGAACGCCCGCTCCATGCCCGATAGCCGAACCAGTTTCTGCGCCAGCCGCTGTTGCCAGTCGATGCTGTACAGGTTGGATGTGTGCAACAGCAACCCGGCCTGTTCGCTGATGGCCGACACGATTCGCGGATGGGAATGACCGACATTGGTCACCGCCACGCCCGCCACCGCGTCCAGGTATTCACGACCGGCTTGATCCCACAGTCGCGTGCCCAGGCCTTTGCTGAAACTCAGGGCCAAAGGTTGGTAAGTGCTCATCAGGCAGGTGGCGGTCATGACATCAAGCTCCATCAATAGTCGGTGTTTTTGCAGTATCGTTAGCCACCTGAGCTGGATAAACACTGAAATACTTCAATCATTTTAAAGCTGGGCTTGATAATGGATTTATTCCAGGCAATGACCGTTTACGTAAGAGTGGTGGAAGCCGGCAGCATGACCGCCGCCGCTTTGCAGTGCGAAATGTCCACGACCATGGTCGGTAATCACCTGCGGGCTCTGGAGCAACGCCTGGGTGTGCGCTTGCTCAACCGTACGACACGGCGTCAGCGTTTGACGGAATTCGGCACGGCGTACTATCAGCGGTGTCTCGAAGTGCTGGGGCTGGTGGCTGATTCCGAGCGCCTGGCCGAACAAACCCTCGACGAGCCGAGCGGCACTCTGCGCATCACCGCACCGCTGACCTTCGGCACCGAACGGCTCGCACCGGCCCTGAGCGAGTTCACCCTGCGCTGCCCGCAAGTCAAACTCGACGTCGTTTTGACCAACCAGCGTCTGGACTTGCTCGACAACGGTTTCGACGTGGCGATTCGTCTGGGCACGACCGAACTGTCCAACATGATTTCTCGCCCGCTCATCGACTACACGATGACCCTGTGCGCATCGAAGGATTATCTGGAGCGTCGAGGCACACCGGAGAAACCCGCCGACCTGCAACACCATGACTGTCTGGCCTTCGCCTACCCGGCCGGAGATGACTGGCACTCGGTAGCCAAACAATGGCGCCTGAAGGGGCCCGAAGGCGAAGTCATGGTGGCGGTCAGCGGGCCGATGTTGATCAACAGCTCGGCGGGGCTGCATCAAGCGGCGCGAACCGGCATGGGCATCGTGATGGTGCCCGATGCGCTGGTGGAGCAAGACCTTCGGGACGGAAAACTGGTGGCCTTGATGCAGGATTACCAACTGCCAAGTCGGCCGATGAACCTGGTGTACGCCCAGGACCGCTACCGTTTGCCGAAATTGCGCAGCTTCGTTGACTTTGCACTGCGGTGGTGGGGCAAACACTAGCCGGGGCAATACGCCATGAATTAATCTCCTCGACTGACGAGTCACGTTGATATCAGGACGGCAGGGAGACCGATGATGGGTGATGCATCGAAAATCGAGCCGTTGAAGTTCGATCTGTCAGATTTTAACGAAGACATGCTGCACACCGTTCTGGAACTGGTCAGCGATGGCATCTGGGACTGGAACGCCAACACCGGGTTCGTCTATCGCAACCCCGGGTGGTACGAGATGCTCGGCTATACGCCTCATTCCCTGGACAACAATGTGTTGACCTGGGAAAACGTGATCCACCCCGACGATTATTCGCGGGTCATGGCATTGTTTGATGACTACCTGGATCAGCGCGCTCCCGGTTATCAGGCCGAGTATCGCTGCCGCATGCGCGATGGCACTTACACCTGGATCGAGGATCGCGGCTACGTACTGGCACGTAATGCCGACGGCTCGGTGGCGCGAATGATCGGCGCGCACCGCAGCATCGAAGACAAGAAACGCCTGATCGAAGAAATGGAGCGGCGTAATCAATCCCTTGAAGCCATCGTCAAGGAACGCACTCGGGAGTTGTCCCGGGTCAATCAGCAGTTACAGATTCAACTCGAAGAAAATCGCAAATTGGCAGAAACCGATGTGCTGACCGGCATCGCCAATCGCTATCGACTGGAGAAAACCCTGCCCAAGGAATGCGACCGTGCCCAACGCTTCCGCGAACCCCTGTCGCTGATCGCCATGGACCTCGATGACTTCAAAAACATCAACGATCACTACGGTCACGCCCTGGGAGATGCAGCGTTGGTGCAAGTGATCGAGAGTGTAAAGCACTGCGTGCGCAAAGGTGATCTGTTGGCGCGCTGGGGCGGTGACGAATTCATCCTGATCCTGCCCAATACCTTGCTGGCCGACGCCAGGTCACTCGCTGAAAGAATCCGTCATGGCCTGGCGAGCCTGCTGCCGGTCGGGGACTATCAAGTGACCATGAGTTTTGGCGTGGTGCAGCGCTTTGAAGAAGAACAACAGACCGGGTTGCTGGCCAGGGCCGATCAGGCGCTGTATCGGTCGAAAATCGCGGGCAAGAATCTGATTTCAGGTTGAGCCGCCTGCCTACATGCCCGCTTTTACCAATACTGGTTTTTCCTGATACCGATCCGGATACAGTTGCTTCAACTGCGCCACTTTCGGCAGGTCATTGATCACGATGTAGGGGTACGTCGGGTGCTCGGTCAGGAAGTCCTGATGCTCCTCCTCCGCCGGGTAGAAGCCGTTGTAGCTTTCCAGCTTGGTGACAATCGGTTTGTTGAATGAATGAGCAGCGTCGAGCTGGGTGATGTAGGCCTGGGCGACGCGTTGCTGTTCGGTGTTTTTCGGGAATAGCGCCGACCGATACTGGGTGCCTCTGTCCGGGCCCTGACGGTTGAGTTCGGTGGGGTTGTGAGCCACCGAAAAATAGATCTGCAACAGGGTTCCGTAACTGACCTGAGCGGGATCGAAGGTCACTTCGACAGCCTCCGCATGGCCGGTATCCCCCTCGCTGACCCGCTCGTACTGAGCGGTATTGGCTGCGCCACCGGCATAACCGGAAACCGCATTTTTCACCCCTTTGACATGCTGAAACACGCCTTGGACGCCCCAGAAGCAACCGCCGGCAAAAACCGCCGTTTCGCTGTGCGCCTGGGTGGTTTCGTCAAGCGTCGGCGCCGGGATGATGACCGCCTCTTCGGCGCCCGTGAACGAGAACGCAGAGCACTGACCGATAACGGTGGCGGCGGCCAAACCCAGAATTGTGCGACGCCAGTTGAATGGGTTTTTCATGGGCTGTCTCCTGAATGAATGGGGGCTGTCAACCAAACGTAAACGCATACGCCGACACACCCTGATCGAGAAACTCGATGCTGAACGTCCGGTCCTTTACGCCTGAGGTCTGGCGTACCAGTTGATACAACCGCTGCTCGGTGACGCTGCCGCTGCCATCAGGCGCGACGTCGATACCGTGGGCATCACCTGGGGGCTTGCCGTCGATCAACACTTTGAAACGCACCGGTTTGCCGTCAGCACCGGGGCCCAACACCAAGTGCAAATCGCGAGCGTGAAACCGATAGACGATACGACTGGCCGCAGCGTTTGAAACGGCCCGCTCCGGACCGACAGCCCATTGACCGTCGAGGCTCCAGTCATTGAGGGCCAGTTGTGACGGTGGCTTATAGGCAGTCGCCTTGTCCGGCACCAGGCTGGTTTCAGAGGCGAAATGCTCCATCCGCCGGTAGCCGACATAGGTTTCGGGGGATTGCACTTCATTCATGTCCGGGGCGAGTTGAACACCCTGGGCGTTGGCATTGATCAGCCCCTGCGCGACTTTCGCGGCCCCCGCCTCACGCAACAGTTGCTGAATCACTTGCTCGGATTCGGCGTACTTGCCTTCACCAAAATGGTGATAACGAATGCGTCCCTGAGCATCGACAAAGTAATGGGCCGGCCAGTATTCGTTGTTGAAAGCGCGCCAGATCTTGTAGTCATTATCAATGGCCACCGGGTAGGTGATGCCCAGGTCCTTCATGGCTTTGGTGACATTGCCCACATCCCGTTCGAAAGCAAACTCGGGCGCGTGGACACCGATCACCACCAAACCCTGATCGCGATACTTCTCGGCCCAGGCCTTCACATACGGCAGGGTGCGCAGGCAGTTGATGCAGGAGTAAGTCCAGAAATCCACCAGCACGACCTTGCCCTTCAACGCCTGGGCGGTGAGTGGGGGCGAGTTGAGCCATTGCACTGCGCCGTCCAGGGATGGAAGGCTGCCCTCAATCGGCAGCGCGCTCGGCGCCTTCGCGGTCACTTTCATCGCATCGCCAGCGGCCGTCATGCTGCCAGCGGGTTGATCGCCGGCCCGTGGAATCTGCGCCATCATTGTCCCGCTGTTGGCCGGTGTCTTACTGGCCAATCGGTTAACCAGCACCTGCTCGATGCCGCCGGTGGACGCCGTCGAAACCCGCGCCAGAATCCCGGTATCCAGCCCAAGGGCAATCGCCACCACACCGACCAGCATCGCGCCGCCCAGGCCACGACGTAGCCACTCGCCAGCGCCTATCGAGCGCTTCATTGCGGCGAAGACTTTACCGCCCAGCAGCAGTGCCGCGGCGAGAGAAGTGGCGGCACCGGCCGCGTAAGCCAATAGCAACAGGGTGGTCGCGATGCTTGCCCCTTGCAGCGCCGCACCGGTCAGCAGTAAACCCAGAATCGGCCCGGCGCAGGGTGCCCAGAGCAGGCCCGTGGCGACGCCGATCAGGAATGAAGCGCCGGGACGCGGACGGGAATCTACGCCCGCGGCTTCCGACAGCCGACCGCCGGCCGCCACCAGTGGACGCGTCAGGCGTTCGGCCAGCCGCGGCAGCAACAGCGTCAGCCCGAACAGTGCCACGAACAGCAACGCGAGCCAGCGACCGTACTGATTGACTTGCACCACCCAACCGCCGCCCACCGCCGCCAACGAGGCGACGAGCGCGAAGGTCAGTGCCATCCCCGCCAGCAGCGGCAAGCCACTTTTCATAAACGGCTGCCCGGTGCGAGCGAAGACAAAGGGCAATACCGGCAGAATGCACGGGCTGACAATCGTCAGCACACCACCGAGATAAGCGAGGGCCAGAAGCCACATAACGTCGACCTGCATGAAGTGAGTGAAAGGAAGTGCCCATGGATCACGCCTGTGGCTTGAAGGTCAGCGCCTGGCCGTTCATGCAGTAACGCAGACCGGTGGGCTTTGGCCCATCCTCGAAGACATGCCCCAGATGACCGCCGCAACGACGACAGTGCACCTCTTCGCGCAATACACCGAAGGAGCGGTCCTGTCGGGTGGCCACCGCGTTGTCCAGGGGCGCCCAGAAACTCGGCCAGCCAGTACGACTGTCGAACTTGCTGTCGGAAGAAAACAACGACAGATCACAACCGGCGCAGGCAAAAACGCCCTTGCGGTGCTCGTTGTTCAGCGGGCTGCTGTAGGCCCGTTCGGTGCCCTCTTCGCGCAGTATTTCGTACTGCTCGGCGCTGAGCCGGACGCGCCATTCGCTGTCGCTGTGGGTCACCTCGAAAACCTCCTGCGCGCGGACTTCATCGACCAGCGCAATGCTTGTGGAAAATTTTGGCAATACACCGATCACCAGGGCTGCAGCCCCCAGCCCGCCGCTCGCTACCAGAAACTGTCGCCGTGAAAACATGGCCTTCTCCAAAATTCCAGGTGCCTTGCATAGAACACAGCCTAGGCTTGAGTTGATCGCCAAATCCTCACGAGGAGTTAAATAATTCGTGATAACTCAACCTCAGGAAAACCCGCACAATGTGTTCATTGCGTCACAAAGGATTGAGCTCCATGGAACAGACCAAACGCGTCCTGGTGGTCGAGGACGACCTGCACATCGCCGACCTTATCTGCCTGCATCTGCGCGATGAGCAGTTCGAGGTAGTGCACTGCGCCGACGGCGACGAGGGCATGCGTCTGTTGCAGCAAGGAAGCTGGGACGCACTGATCCTCGACCTGATGCTGCCCGGCGTCGATGGCCTGGAAATCTGCCGCCGCGCCCGGGCCATGGCCCGCTACACACCGATCATCATCACCAGTGCGCGCTCCAGCGAAGTGCATCGGATTCTGGGACTGGAGCTGGGCGCCGACGATTACCTGGCCAAACCCTTTTCCATGCTCGAGCTGGTGGCACGGGTCAAGGCACTGCTGCGACGGGTCGACGCCATGGCCCGCAATCTGAAAATGGATGCAGGCAGTCTGATCAGCGATGGCCTGTCCATCGACCCGATCACCCGTGAAGTCTCCCTCGACGGCCGTCGTCTTGACCTCACGCCACGGGAATTCGACCTGCTGTACTTCTTTGTCCGTCAGCCTGGCAAAGTCTTCTCGCGCATGGACCTGCTCAATGCGGTGTGGGGCTACAGCCACGAAGGCTATGAACACACAGTCAACACTCATATCAACCGCCTGCGGGCCAAGATCGAGGCCGATCCGGCACAACCGGCGCGCATCCTCACGGTGTGGGGCCGTGGCTACAAATTCGCAGCAAGCGGAGAGCAGCCATGAGGTTGACCCTGACCCAACGCCTGTCCCTGGTGTTCGCCGTGCTGTTGCTGGTGTGCAGCGGCACCTCGGTATGGATGCAGGTACGCTCCAACCAGATGCATGAGCTGGAAGTGGTGCAAGGCTTGTCGCGGGATCTGGCGCAACACATCGCCCACGACACCGTGCTGATGGACCGCAATGGCCCGATGCCCAATGCCGTGCGCGAACTGTTCAGCCAGCTGATGCTGGTCAATCCCAGTGTCGAGGTCTATCTGCTGGATACCGGCGGCCGGATTGTCGGCAGCGCCGCGCCTGAAGGCCGAATACATCGGGAGCAGGTCGATCTGGTGCCAATCCAGCGCTTGCTCAAGGGCGAGGCATTGCCGATTCTCGGCGACGATCCGCGCAGCGTCGATGGTCGCAAGGTGTTCAGCGCCGCGCCTTTGCGGGTCAACGGTCAGCCGGCCGGTTATTTGTATGTGGTGTTGCTCAGCGAAGCGCACGACCGCTTCGCCGAGCGCGGAGCCACCAGCGCGGCGCTCAATACCGCGTTGTTGTCCATCGGACTGGTGGCGTTGCTGTGCCTGATTGCCGGCCTCACGGCATTTGCCCTGATCACCCGGCCATTGCGTCGCTTGACCGAGAAAGTGAGTCAGTTCGATATCAACGGCGTTCCAACCGCTTCGCCGGAACCTGAGCCGGAGCCGGAGCCCATGGAAAAGGCCGCCAGCCACGATGAAATAGCTGTACTCGACGCGGCCTTTCGGCAGATGCAAGCGCGCCTCGGTGAACAATGGCGCTCGCTGACCCGTCAGGATCAGGAGCGTCGCGAACTGGTGGCCAACATCTCCCACGACCTGCGCACGCCGCTGGCTTCGCTGCACGGTTACCTGGAAACCCTGTCGCTCAAGGACGCCACCTTGTCCCCCGCCGATCGCCGTCGCTATCTGGGAATCGCCCTGGATCAAAGCCGCAAGGTCGGCGGCCTGGCGCAATCGTTGCTGGAACTGGTGCGGCTGGAACACGGTTTCGTGCAACCGGTGCTGGAGCGTTTCTCCCTGACTGATCTGGTGCAGGACATTTTTCAGAAGTTCGAACTCAGCGCCGAAGCGCGCCAGATTGAACTCAAGGCCACCTTCGCCCCCAACGTCGCCGTGGCCTGCGCCGACCTGGGGCTGATCGAGCGGGTGCTGACCAATTTGTTCGATAACGCCCTGCG
The DNA here is from genome assembly GCF_012932895.1 of Pseudomonas sp. KD5. Classification (NCBI taxonomy): domain Bacteria; kingdom Pseudomonadati; phylum Pseudomonadota; class Gammaproteobacteria; order Pseudomonadales; family Pseudomonadaceae; genus Pseudomonas; species Pseudomonas sp. KD5. Next base: position 11,612 of record NZ_JDWJ01000010.1, read on the forward strand.
CCACACGCCCCAAGGGGGAAAAATCGAACTCAGCCTCCGCCCCCAAGGGGCTTTTATCGAAGTGACCGTCAGCGACACCGGCCCCGGCATCGCCCCCCAACTGCGTGAAGGTCTGTTCCTGCGGCCATTCAACATTGGCGGCGCACGGCGCGATGGCGGGCTGGGGCTGCGGATCGTGCACCGGATCCTGCAATTGCACGGTCGCGAGATCGAGCTGATCGATGTGCCGGGACGCGGCGCGACTTTTCGCTTCTCCTTGCCGGTGGATGAGCAAACGGCGGAGCAGTGGATGACTCGTTCGATGAATATGAATTCGACGGGGAAATAGTCGATAGCCTCGGCCATGGCAGCAGCTATTATCCGGACTCTTCATTCCCGGCACGGACGCTACGTAATGCTCAACACCCTGCAAAACACCCCGCTATGGGTTTATGCGATCTTTCTGCTGCTCTGTTACTACGGCGTCAAAGCCTTATCCCCCACCCATGAAAGCAAAACGTCGTTGCTTGTCACTCCACCGCTTTTGCTCGGCTGGTCGCTGTACTCGCTGAACCTGACGCTGAGCCCTCAAATATCGATTGGCTGCTGGTTGGCCGCCGTCATTCTGGGCAGCCTCGCGGCACTGGTTGTATTTGCGCGCAAAGGTATTGAGCTGGATGATCCGGAAACCGGGCTGATCGTGCCGGGCACGGCTAAAACACTGGTGCTCTACCTGCTGTTTTTTGCCGTGAACTATTACTTCGGCTATCAGGATGAGGTGCATCCGGAGTTCGCCGTCACGGTTGAGATGGTGCTGCTCAAGGCCACGGCGTCGGGTTTTGTCTGCGGATTGATCAGCGGGCGGGCGCTGAAATTTTATCGGGTGCTGCTGACACTCCAGGCAAAACGCCCGCAGATGTCAGCCGGTTAAAAGCGCTCTCACCAAAAATACTGACCAGCCACCTGTTCATCCGTGACAACGCAGCGTGGGTCCAATAGATTAGGCGGCCTGAAAAAGCCCTGTGCTTTCTCGCCTCTATCCAAGTTAAAGAAGTAGTGAAATTTCAATGTCCGATTCCAATACCGCTGAATCCGTAGTCACCTTGTCGTCCAAAGCGGAATACGAAAACTCCATCAATCTTTCACAACACGTGCCTCAGGCCAAGACCATCAGCGAGATGGTTCTGGACGCTTTTCAATCCACCCGGGAAAGCGACCAGATCCGCGAACTGCGCGCCGCGATTCGCCAGGCTCACGACAGCTTCGATGACGATAAAGCCTACGAATTGATGGGCGAACTCAAGCAATTGAAAGACGCCGAAGCGGCCGATATTGCCGCCCTGGAAGACCTGAGCAGCAAATTCCCGATCAGCCGCATTCTGTCCAGCTTCAAGGACGACCCGGCGTTCCAGGAAATCGTTTATGGCCTGGCGCTGAAAGTGCTGAACCAGACTCACCAAGCCATCAGCAACCCGAGCAGCGGCAAGAGCAAAGCGGCTCGCGCCAAAAAAGAAGTCGAAGTGTTCACCATCAGCAAGGACGGCATCAGCGTCACCCTGCCCCTGCGCACCCCGCGCTCGCGCCTGAACGTTGACCGTGAAGCGCTGGAATTCCTGGGCTTCACTTTCGTCGGCGAAGGTGAAGAAGCGGAGCTGGAAAGCGAGACGTTCCTGGACAATGCCGGGGCCGAACAACCGGTCAACCGAAAAAACATCATCACCGCGCTGCAGCAGCAGACCGCGTTCGACGGTTACAGCATCGCCGCGCAGTAACGCTAAACGCTGCACACAAAAATCCCCGCCATCGAGCGGGGATTTTTATTGCCTGCGCGCACGAGATTGGCACTCGGCTCAGGTGCTGCACGCCATCTCAAACCGCCCACAAAAACGGTTTAGCCCTGATGAAATCTTGTAGTTTCCATAAAGAGAAAACGATCAGACAAAGACCACTAGACCAATTCAATAGGCGAGTGCTTTTCCTTCCAGACAATGCCCTTCCAATAACATCGCCCCCCATTACGTACACCATCTGGCAGGCGAGACTGCCGACGAAAAAACCAGCGAGCGAAAGAGGCACGTTAACAGTCGCTTCGTCTGAGTGATTAGCGATGACATAAGAGGTGATTGCCACAATGGTCAACGGATTGCTCAGCGTTAACGCAAACACAGAGAAAAAGCCTGATTGGCGTGTGATGCTCATTGTCGAATCAGAGGACGCAGTGATCCTTATACCCAAATAGAAGAGATAGGCTATTGAGACAACTGTCAGAAGATCCAGATAGCCCAATACAAAGGTTTTGATCAGCGCTACCCCCATCAACGCGACTGCGGCATACAGAGCATCCGCCAGGGCTGCTCCGAACGCACCTGGTACGGCGCTCAATCGTCCATGCAAGATGGACTGCCTCAATATAATCAAGGCAATCGGCCCAAAGGTGATCGACAACACGATTGAAAATAATAGAGATCGCTGAAAATCCTGCACGTCCTTGCCCTCTGATTCCATTTCCCTTCACGATACTAATCCTGACCCGAGATGGTCATTCATCCCTGCCCGGCCCAGCTGAACCGTAGCGAGCAAAGCAGGTGCTGGCATTAGGAGACTTCCTAAATGCCATACTCCGTTTTCCTAAACAATCTGATCCTTCGCACAACCAAGAGTTATGCAAAAGGGGCTCGAGTTCAGAGCCACCTGAATCGCCCCCAACAAAAAGCCCCGCCATTCTCTCGAAGGGCGGGGCTTTTCTTTACAGCATCCGACGCTTAAGGCGCGTACGTCAGCAGCAACTCGCTCGGCACTTTGAAGTCCAGGGACATCATCACGCTCAACGCAGTAATGGTGAAGATCGAGAACACGAACAGCTTGCGTGCCCAGACCGTGTCATCCACTGCCTTGTAGCCGGTCCAGGCCATGTACAGCCAGTACATGCCCATGGCCGCGGCGACGGCGAGGTAGCTCATGCCGGCGTAGCCGCTGAAGGTCAGCATCAAGGTCGCCACGAGGAAGGCCAGGATGTAGAGCAGGATGTGTTTCTTGGCCACTTCAATGCCGCGCTTCACTGGCAGCACCGGAATCGATGCGGCCAGGTAATCGTTGAAGCGGAAGATTGCGATGGCGTAGGAATGCGGCATCTGCCACAGGCTGAACATCACCAGCAACGTCAGCGCGGCCATGTCGAAGTTATTGCTGACTGCGACGTAACCGATCACCGGCGGCATCGCCCCCGACAGACTGCCCACCAGCGTGCCGTGAACCGACTTGCGCTTGAGGTACAGGCTGTAGAAGCCGACGTAGATGACAAAACCGATCACCGCGAACAGCGCGGCCAACGGGTTGGCCACCTTGTACAACAACGCAACGCCGGCGACACCCAGGACGGTCGCATAAGCCAGGGCCAGTTTCAGGGAGATCAAGCCCTGGACCAGCACCCGGTTCTTGGTGCGCTCCATCTTCAGGTCGATGTCGCGGTCGATGCAGTTGTTGAACACGCAACCGGAGGCTACTACCAGGGAGGTGCCGATCATCGCGGCCAGGAAAATGGCCAGATCGACATGCCCTTTGGAGGCCAGGAAGAATCCGCCTGCCACAGAAAGCACGTTACCGAAAATGATCCCCGGTTTGGTGATTTGGATAAAGTGCTTAAAGGACATCCGGACTTACCTCAGTGCGCCATCATGTTGGTGTGGATGCTGAACATGATCCACAGCGACAGGCCTACCAACAGGACGATTACGATCGCGGCGAAAACAAACGCAATCACGTTGTTACGCTGCGCTGCCGAACGGTCCAGGTGGAGGAAGTACACCAGGTGCACCAGCACCTGGATGACTGCGAAGGCCAGTACGATCCACAGGGTCAGGGCTTTTGGCAGCGACGGGTACATCACCAGGCCAAAAGGAATGACGGTCAGGATCACCGACAGAATGAAACCGATAGCGTAGGACTTGACGCTGCCGTGGCCGGCGTCGTGGCTATCGTGGGAATGAGCGTTAGCCATTTACATAGTCCCCATCAGATAAACAACGGTGAATACGCAGATCCACACCACGTCCAGGAAGTGCCAGAACAGGCTCAGGCAACTCAGACGGGTCTTGTTGGTCGCCGTCAGGCCGTTTTTCTGCACCTGATACATCATGATCGCCATCCAGATCAGACCGCTGGTCACGTGCAGACCGTGGGTGCCGACCAGGGTGAAGAACCCGGACAGGAAGCCGCTGCGGCTAGGACCGAAGCCCTCGGAGATCAACATGTGGAACTCGTTGACTTCCATGCCGATGAAGCCGGCGCCGAACAGGAAGGTCAGGGCCAGCCAGCCCAGGACCTGGTTCTTCTTGCCCTTGAACAACGCCAGCATGGCGAAGCCGTAGGTGATCGAACTGAACAGCAGCAGAGCGGTTTCGCCCAGTACGTATGGCAGCTCGAAGATGTCGTGGCCCGACGGGCCACCCGCTACGTTGTTAACCAGTACCGCGTACGCCGCGAAGATCGACGCAAACAGAATGCAGTCGGTCATCAGGTAGAGCCAGAAACCGAATACGGTCATCTCGCCCGAGTCGTGGTGATGGTCATCATGCCCATGTCCATCGACATGGGTGTGTCCAGCATTGGTCACTAAGTTCGACATGGTTTAAGCCTGTTCCAACGAGGTTTCAACACGGGTGGTGGTGGCTGGAATTTTCCCGGCCGCTACCAGACGCTTGTGCTGCTCGGCTTCGATGCGCTCGATCACGTCGACCGGCACCATATAGCCTTGATCATCACGTGCAGCGTGGATCACGAAGTAGCCCACGGTGCCAACCAGACCAACGATGGCCAACCACCAGATGTGCCAGATCATCGCGAAACCGAACACGGTCAACAGAGCACCCATGACCAGACCGGTCGCGGTGTTGTTTGGCATGTGGATCGGCTCGTACTTGGCCGGAGCCTTGTACGCGGTGCCGTTTTCCTTGGCTTCGGTGAACGGGTCGATGCCTTCTGCTTTTGGCAACACGGCAAAGTTGTAGAACGGTGGTGGCGAGGAAGTCGACCATTCCAGGGTGTGGGCATTCCATGGGTCGCCGTGCTCGCACATGTTCTGCGGCAGCTTGCGGTCACGGATACTCACGTACAGCTGGATCAGCTGGCAGGCGATACCCGCAGCGATCATCACCGCACCGAACATGGCAACGTACAGGTACGGTACCCACTCAGGGTTGGTGGTGGCGTTCAGACGACGGGTCATGCCCATGAAGCCCAGAACATAGAGCGGCATGAACGCGACGAAGAAGCCGGAGATCCAGAACCAGAATGCTGCCTTGCCCCAGCCTTCGTGCAGCTTGAAGCCGAACGCTTTCGGGAAGTAGAAGCCGAAACCTGCGATGTAACCGAATACCGCGCCGCCGATGATCACGTTATGGAAGTGCGCGATCACGAACAGGCTGTTGTGCAGTACGAAGTCAGCACCCGGGATGGCCAGCAGTACGCCGGTCATGCCGCCGATAGCGAAGGTCACCATGAAGCCCAGGGTCCACAGAACCTGGCTGGTGAAACGCAGACGGCCTTGATAAATGGTGAACAGCCAGTTGAATAGCTTCACACCCGTCGGGATCGAAATCAGCATCGTCGCCAGACCGAAGAAGGCGTTGACGCTGGCACCCGAACCCATGGTGAAGAAGTGGTGCAGCCAAACCATGAAGCCCAGGATCGAGATCGCGCCCGATGCGTAGACCATCGAGTGGTGGCCGAACAGACGCTTGCCGGTGAAGGTCGAGATGACTTCGGAGAAGATCCCGAACGCTGGCAGAATCAGGATGTAAACCTCGGGGTGACCCCAAGCCCAGAACAGGTTGACGTACATCATCGGATTGCCACCAAGTTCATTGGTGAAAATGTGGAAATCCATGTAACGGTCAAGCGTCAGCAAAGCCAGGGTAGCGGTCAGGATCGGGAACGAAGCCACAATCAGGACGTTGGCCCAGGTGCAGGTCCAGGTGAAGATCGGCATGTCCATCAGCTTCATGCCAGGGGTACGCATTTTCAGCACGGTGGCCAGGAAGTTGACCCCCGTCAGCGTCGTACCTAACCCGGATAGCTGCAGCGCCCAGATGTAGTAATCCATCCCCACGCCCGGGCTGTATTGCAGGCCCGACAGCGGCGGATAGGCAACCCAACCGGTCTTGGCGAATTCGCCAACGCCCAGGGACAGGTTGATCAGCACCACGCCGGAAACCAGCAGCCAGAAGCTCAGGGAGTTCAGGAACGGGTAGGCAACGTCACGCGCGCCGATCTGCAGCGGCACTGCAAGGTTCATCAGGCCGGTGAAGAATGGCATCGCCATGAAGATGATCATGATCACACCGTGAGCGGTGAAGATCTGGTCATAGTGTTCAGGTGGCAGGTAGCCAGGCGAACCCTCGGTGGCCATGGCCAGCTGGGTACGCATCATGATGGCGTCAGCAAAACCACGCAGCAGCATGACCATGGCGACGACGATGTACATCACGCCGATTTTCTTGTGGTCGACCGAGGTCAACCACTCGGTCCACAAATAGGTCCACTTCTTGAAGTAGGTGATTGCAGCGAACAGTGCCAGACCGCCGAGCGCGATCATGGCGATGGTCACCATTACGATCGGCTCGTGGAACGGGACCGCTTCCCAACTTAATTTACCAAACATCGTTTACTCCTCTGCCCCGGCAGCTGAATGCGAACTCATGTCCATTCCTTCCATGGCGGCCACTTCGTGCTCTTTCTTCTCGTGGTGCACTGGCTTGCCCGGTTTCATGCCTTCGTACTTGTCGACGATGATCTGGAACAGGTTCGGCGTGACCGAGGAGTAAAGCTCGACTGGGTTGTTCTGGCTTTGTTTGGACAGGGCTGCGTATTCAGCTTGTTCAAGCTGTTTAGGTGCCTTTTTGACTTCGCTTACCCAGGCGTCGAAATCTTCCTGAGAAGTGGCGATAGCTTTGAATTTCATGCCGGTGAAACCCGCGCCGCTGTAGTTGGCGGAGATACCGTCCATTTCAGCGTTCTGGTTGGCGATCAGGTGCAGTTTGGTCTGCATGCCCGCCATCGCGTAGATCTGACCGCCCAGAGCAGGGATGAAGAACGAGTTCATCACGGCGTCGGAAGTGATCTTGAAGTTGATCGGGGTGTGCGCCGGGAACACGATCTTGTTGACCGTGGCGATGCCTTGTTCCGGGTAGATGAACAGCCACTTCCAGTCCAGCGCGACCACTTCAATGGTGACCGGCTTGACGTCGGATTCCAGCGGCTTGTAAGGATCCAGTGCGTGGGTCGACTTGTAGGTGACGTAACCCAGGGCAATGATGATCAGTACCGGAATAGTCCACACCGCGATTTCGATCTTGGTGGAGTGGGACCATTTTGGCGTGTAGACGGCGTCCTGGTTGGAAGCGCGATATTTCCAGGCGAACAGGAACGTCATGACGATGACCGGCACGACGACCAACAGCATCAGCAGCGTTGCGGTGATGATCAGGTTTCGCTCATCCAGGCCGACCTGGCCCTTGGGATCGAGCAAGGTCATGTTGCAGCCTCCCAGCAACAACGTGCCGAGCAGCGGCAATAAGCCTAGTAGTCTGGGGTACCTGTTTTTACTCATCTCACGACCTCTAAAGCAGCTTGCGCAATGCAGTTGGGTTTTGATCGCCAACACTTCACCCTGCCAAGGGTTGGCATTTTTCTTGGATTGAATAAGGGCCTGCCCGTCGCGCGTCAGACGCGGTTCGACAATTGCTGGGCCTGCGGTGTGTTCTTATTCGAATTCGTGGTCAAGGGCCTTGTTACAGACCAATTCCATTTGGTGCGGATCGTCGGAAGGCACCGACAATGGGGAGTCGCATGAAGCCATCAGGCTTCTCGACGCCCTGTTCTACTCATAAGCCTGAGTCAGGATGAGCAGTGCCGGGAATTCAGTGCGGGCGATTGTAGATATGTAGCGATTCATAAACCATGTCTCATCCCGAAATAATTTTTATCCGTTCCAGCAACAATCATTCACGGTTTTTGCAAAAGTGGGCCATGGTATCGAAATTAATTCTCAACAAAAACACCAAAAAATGTAGGTGTACCGCGCGAAGTTCAGACAGCTTCCTGGGCTCTGCGCTCGCCTCAGACCCTGCTCTACCCCCTATGTGACAAGGGCTTTGGCAATTCGCCAGCCCCTGTTAAAACTGCCTGTTTCGGCTGATTGGCACTGAAAGCGGTAGTGGCTTACAGAGCCTGTTTTAGGTACCTGAAGGTGTCCCGATTCCATGTCTTGAAATGACTTGCGACACTCGAGCTGTGACAACATGTCGCACACATGCCGCATCCATAATTGTCGCGCATCAAGGTCATTTCATTTGAGCTTTGAACATGCAAAACGCCCCGGCCTCTCAACGAGGACCGGGGCGTTTTTTGTTTCCTGCAACGGTGTGGCGGATGGCCTCAGCGCAGCGCTTTGCGGTTACGCCAAGTGAGCAGCGGCACCAGCACCACGACCAGCACGAACGCCGTCAGCGCCCACTGTGCCAGGGACAAACCAAGGATCGGCGGGTACGGTGTGGAGCAGAAACCGTCGACCTGGAAGCCCAGCGGGAAGATCTTCGCCAGCGGCAGGCCGTCGACGATCGGTTGCAGCACATCGATGCCGCAGCTGACTTCCGGGTACAGCTGGGTATAGACGTGATGCCCGGCCACCCCGACGCCTGCGATGGCGCTGATCACCACCAACGCCTCGAACAGCGTGATGCTGCGGCGGGTGCGCATCGCCGCGCCGATAAACGCGAAGAGCGCGATCAGCAACAATGCGTAGCGCTGCAAGATGCACAGCGGGCACGGCGCCTCGCCCAGCACCACTTGCATGTACAGCGCGCCACCGATCAGCGCCAGGCAGATGATGCCCAGCAACACCAGATAGCGCCGTTCACGTCCCAACCGCATTGTTTCCTCGCTCATCGCGTTTCCCTTCTGTGTCCGTGGATCAGCTCGCCGGCGGCTGCGCTTGCAGCTGCTGCAACAGGCTGATGTTGTCTTCGATATGCCAATTGGCCGCGATGCGACCGTTGTCGATCTGATAGATATCGGTTGCCCGGAAGTCTACACGCTGGCCCTGACCTTTGAGAGCCTTGAACGGGCCGGTGAAGTGCCCGCGAAAGTGCAAATGCACCACCACCCGATCACCGGCAATGATCATTTGTTCGATCTCGCAGCTCAGGTCCGGCACCGCCGTGCGAAAGAACTTCGACGCCAGCAGCGGCCCGGTCGGCCCCTGAACCCGGCCTTCGGGCGGGGTCTTGTCGACGAACTGCTCTGACAACGCAGCCTTGGCCAACGCCTCCTCCCCGGTGTTCCAGAAGCTGCCATAACGCCGGGCGGCCAATTCCATGGCATCGCGCTGCGCCTTGGGCAGGCTCTGATCGACGATCAGGGATTGCGGCTGGAGCAAGGCCGGCTCGGCGCAAGCAAAGGGGCTCGCCAACAGCGCAGCGGTCAGGCCGAGGCCGGCCAGGGTTGAACGGCGGGAGAAAGTGATGCGAGTCATGGGGCGATCCTGATCATGTAAACGAACGAGCGCCTATCATCAGCATCGGGGAATAAACGATAAACCGGTTAAGAACGGATTAACCTTTAAGCGTTTTTTACGAATCGGGACCGAGGTGAAGCTTTCGCGGGCAAGCCTCGCTCCTACAGAGTTCGATGTGATCGACATGTGACCTGTAGGAGCGAGGCTTGCCCGCGATGAAGGCGACTCGGTCTCCCGAGTCGCCGCAACCGCTTACTCCAACGCCGCAGCCGGCCCGAAGAACTCGTAGCGGCTTTGCTTCTCCGGCACACCCAGGGCCCTGAGGTGACGCTTGATCGCTGCCATGAAGCCTTTAGGCCCCAGGAAGTAAGCATCTACATCGCGCTGCTGCGGCAACCACTCGCCGAGTTGCTCCTGGCTCAGCAGGCCAATCTTGTCCGCCGCCGGGCTGACGCCATCGTCTTCGGCGTAGCAATAGAAACGCTTGAGCTGCGGATGACGCTCGGCCAGCCCGTCGATCCAGTCGCGGAAGGCGTGCACGCTGCCGTTGCGCGCGCAGTGGATAAAATGCACCGGCCGCTCGGTCGCCAGCGCCGCTTCGAGCATTGCCAGCGTCGGGGTGATGCCAACGCCGCCACTGATCAGCACCAGCGGTTTGTCGCTGGCGGTCAGAGTGAAATCGCCCGCTGGCGGAAACAGCATGATGCTCGCGCCGACGTGCAGTTGATCGTGCAAATGGTTGGAGGCACGACCGCCGGTTTCGCGCTTGACGCTGATGCGGTACTGGCCCTTGTTCGCCAGCGCCGACAGCGAATAGTTACGCCGGATTTCCTCACCATCGAGGATCAGTTTCATGCCGATGTACTGACCGGGCTCGGCCGCGAGAATCGGCCCTTTATCCGCCGGTTCGAAGTAGAACGAAGTGATTTCCGAACTTTCCTCAACCTTGGCCGCCACGATGAATTCCCGCGCGCCGCGCCAGCCCCCCGGTGCCTGGGCTTTCTGGTCGTAGATACTGGCTTCGGCACCGATCAGGATTTCGGCCAGTTGGTTGTAGGCCGCGCCCCAGGCGCTCATCACTTCAGGCGTGGCAATTTCGTCGCCCAGTACTTCAGAGATTGCCCGCAACAGGCAGCTGCCCACGATCGGGTAATGTTCCGGGAGGATTTGCAGGGCCACGTGCTTGTTGATGATCTTGGCCACCAGGTCGCCCAACTGATCGAGCTGGTCGATGTGCCGCGCGTACATCAGTACACCGTTGGCCAAGGCGCGAGGCTGATCGCCGCTGGCCTGGTGGGCCTGGTTGAACAGCGGGCGGACTTCCGGGTATTCGGAGAGCATCATGCGGTAGAAGTGAGTGATCAATGCCTCGCCACCGCTTTCCAGCAGCGGTACGGTGGACTTGACGATGGCACGGTCTTGAACGCTAAGCATAAGAGCAACTCCTGGGCTTTATATGAATACCCTTTGCTTATCAGTTTCCATGCCAACAATTAAAACCTTATAAATCAAACAGTTAAAAACAAAGTAGTCATATCGACACACATCGCTTTATAGTCATAGCGACTACACGGAGTCATTATGACTGCAAAATTACTGCTCACGACCCTGCTGCCCCTGGTCTCCGACCTGTCCCGCGAGCTGCCCGAAGGCGAGCGCTATCGGCGCCTGCTCGAAGCCATGCGCGCCCTGCTCCCTTGCGATGCCGCCGCCCTGCTGCGACTCGACGGCGAATGGCTGGTGCCGCTGGCCGTGGACGGGTTGAGCACCGACACCCTCGGCCGCCGCTTCAAGGTCAGCGAACACCCGCGCTTCGAAGTGCTGCTCAGTAGTCCCGGCCCGACCCGCTTCGCCGCCGACAGCGACTTGCCCGATCCTTATGACGGCCTGGTCGATGGCCTGCACGAGCATTTGGAAGTCCACGACTGCATGGGCTGCCCGCTGTTTATCGACGAGCGCCCGTGGGGCCTGCTGACCCTCGACGCCCTCGACCCTGAGCGCTTCGAGCCGATCGAACTGGATGCCCTGCAAGCCTTCGCCAGCCTCGCCGCCGCCACCGTAAACGCCGCCGAGCGCATCGAACGGCTGGCCAATCGCGTCGAAGACGAACATCAGCGCGCCGAGGTTTACCGCCAGGCCAGCGGCCAGCAGAACCGTGAAATGATCGGCCAGAGCAAGACTTACAAGCGACTGGTGGAAGAGATCAATCTGGTGGGCGGCAGCGATCTCACTGTATTGATCACCGGGGAAACCGGGGTCGGTAAAGAGCTGGTGGCCCAGGCTATCCACGCCGCGTCGCCCCGGGCCGACAAACCGATCATCAGCCTCAACTGCGCCGCCCTGCCGGACACCCTGGTGGAAAGCGAACTGTTCGGCCATGTGCGTGGCGCCTTCACCGGCGCGATGAACGATCGTCGCGGCAAGTTCGAACTGGCCAATGGCGGCACGTTGTTCCTCGATGAAGTGGGCGAACTGTCGCTGGCGGTGCAGGCCAAATTGCTCAGGGTGCTGCAGAGCGGGCAATTGCAGAGGCTGGGGTCGGACAAGGAACATCAGGTCGACGTGCGGCTGATCGCAGCGACCAACCGCGACCTGGCCGAGGAAGTACGCAGCGGCCGCTACCGCGCCGACTTCTATCATCGCCTGAGCGTTTACCCGCTGCTGGTGCCCGCATTGCGAGATCGCGGTCGGGATGTGCTGTTGCTCAGCGGCTACTTCCTGGAGCAAAACCGCTCACGCATGGGCCTCAACAGCCTGCGCCTGACCAGCGATGCCCAAGCGGCGTTGTTGGGGTATGGTTGGCCGGGGAACGTGCGGGAACTGGAGCACTTGATTGGCCGCAGCGCGTTGAAGGCGCTGGGTAATTGCACGCAACGGCCGAAGATTCTCAGCTTGAGCGCGGCGGATCTGGATTTGCCCAATGGCGGCGTTGAACACGCAGCGGAACCCGTGGTTGCTGCGCCGGTAGCTGAATTGGTTTCAGGGGATTTGCGTGAAGCCACCGAGCACTATCAGCGCCAATTGATCAGCGCTTGCCTGGAACGGCATCAGCACAACTGGGCCAGCGCGGCGCGGGAGCTGGGTCTGGATCGGGCGAACCTGGGGCGGATGGCCAAGCGGTTGGGCATGAAATAACGCGGTTATTATGTTGGGCGGTATTTGTGGCGAGGGGGCTTGCCCCCGTTGGAGTGCGAAGCGCTCCCCGCTTTTTCCAGCTAGAGCTTCATCGCTGGTTTCACGACCGCTTCGCGGTCGAACGGGGGCAAGCCCCCTCGCCACAGGTAAGCTCCCTCCCACAGGGTCACCGTTTGGCTGGCAATGGGCATTTCCCCTAAAGCCAGCCCCCAACAAGTCGATAACCCGGCATCGATAGCTGTTGGCGATGCTCATAATCGCCTCACCTTTTCCACAGAAGGTTTTTATGTCTTCCAACAAAGCCCGCGCAGATTCACTTTCGCTTCTGCTGTTTACCTTGCGCAGCGGCAAGCTGATGGCGATCAACCTGCTGAAAGTCAGCGAAATCATCCCCTGCCCGCCGCTGACCAAGCTGCCGGAGTCGCATCCCCACGTCAAAGGCATCGCCACCCTGCGCGGCGCGTCGTTGTCGGTGATCGACCTGAGCCGCGCCATCGGCGAACGACCGCTGGAAGACCCGAACGGTGGCTGTCTGATCGTCACCGACGTCAGCCGCTCCAAGCAGGGCCTGCACGTTCAGGCGGTGAGCAAGATCGTCCACTGCCTGACCACCGACATCCGTCCACCACCCTTCGGCTCTGGCGGCGTGCGCTCGTACATCACCGGCGTGACGTCGGTCGACGGTACGCTGGTGCAGGTGCTGGACATCGAAAAGGTCATCCACGGCATTGCGCCGGCGCAGATCGAAATGGCCCCGACCGAACTGAGCATGGAAGAGGCTGAAGTACTGGGCAATGCACGGATTCTGGTGGTCGATGACAGCCAGGTCGCCCTGCAACAATCGGTGCACACCCTGCGCAACCTCGGCCTGCAATGCCACACCGCCCGCAGCGCCAAGGAAGCCATCGACTGCCTGCTGGACCTGCAAGGCACCGCCCAGCAGATCAACCTGATCGTCTCGGACATCGAAATGTCGGAGATGGACGGCTATGCCTTCACCCGCACCTTGCGCGAAACCCCGGACTTCTCGCACCTCTACGTGTTGCTGCACACCTCGCTGGACAGCGCGATGAACAGCGAGAAGGCTCGACTGGCCGGGGCCAACGGGGTGCTGACCAAGTTCTCCTCGCCAGAACTGACCAAGTGCCTGATCGAGGCGGCCAGGGTCGTCGCCGAACAAGGTCACTGAGTGTTGGCCGAGGACTTTTGTTTTCTGATGCGGCGCAACCTCGCGGAGGATGTGCCGCATGCCACATGGCCAAACGGCATTGAGCTGACCGAGTACCGCCCCGAACTTGCCGAAGCCGTTCATCACTTGATGGAACTGGGTTATCGGGATGGCGGCGGCCGCGTACCGGCGCTGGAAGTCTGGCAACAGCGGTTTGAAGCCGATCCTGAATACGATCCGACCCTGTGCTTCATCGCTCTGGATGCCGAAGGCATCGTCGGCGTCGCCCAGTGCTGGACCAGTGCCTACATCAAGGATTTGGTGGTGCACCCGCGCGCTCGAGGCCTCGGACTTGGCCGTGCGCTGCTGCTCCATACTTTCAAGGTGTTTGCGCAGCGCCGCGAAGGTTTTGTGGATTTGAAGGTGCGGGAAGACAACCTTCGGGCGCGGGGTTTGTATGAAAGTGCCGGGATGTATGTGGTCCGGCGGGAGCCGGTGCCTGTCTGACACACCGCTTTCGCGAGCAAACCATCAGGCATACTCCGACCTTGACCACTACACGCCAAGGATGCCTGATCATGAAAGCCACCACCCTGACCTTCCTCTGTCTCACCACCCTCGCCGCCCAGGCCCACGCCTCCAGCCCCGATGCCTGGGCCGCCTTCGACAGAGCCGTGCTCGCCAGTTGCACCAAGGCCAGCAGCCTGAAAAACCCCCAACCCGTTGGAAACACCGCGCAGTTCGATGACCGGGTCGGTTATACCGCACTCCTGCTGCAAGGCCAGTACCCGCAAAAACACATGAAAGGCCAGCAAGGCACCGAGCTGTGCCTCTACAACAAGAAGAGCAAAACCGCCTACGTCACCGAATGGGACTCCATCCGTCCTACCATAAAAGCGCAGTGAATGGCGCATAACTTGCTTTGGCACAGGCCTTTGCGGTGGCTTTCTGTCGCCGTTTCATGCCCTCACAGGTCACTGGCCGTTCAATGAATACACCGTTTTCCTGCGTCGGTTGTGGCAAATGCTGCACCGACCACCATGTTCCCCTGACACTGGCCGAAGCCCGCATGTGGGCGGCCGATGGCGGCCAGGTGATCGTGCTGGTGGAAGCCTTTCTCGCCAATGGCCTGGGCCTGCCAGCACAACAACGCGAACACGCCGAACGCCGTTCGGCGCTGGTTCGCAGCGGCACCTGCGAAGCGCACGTGGCGATCACCTTCGCCGCCTACAACGTCGGCCCCTGCCGGAATCTTGACGAAGACAACCTCTGCCGCATCTACGAACGCCGCCCGCTGGTGTGCCGCATCTATCCGATGGAAATCAATCCGCATATCCCGCTCAACCCGGCAACAAAGGATTGCCCGCCCGAGTCATGGGAAAAAGGCCCGGATCTGATTGTTGGCGGTGAATTGGTCGATCAGGAATTGGCAGGATTGATCCAGCGCTCCCGCCAGGCGGATCGCGACGAGATTCAGGCCAAGGATGCGATTTGCGCGCTATTGGGGATTCGAACGACAGCGCTGAAAGGCGATGGGTTTACCGCATATCTGCCGGACATGACCGCGTTTGCCATGGTGATCGATCAGGTGGCGCAGCAATCGCAGGCCGGGTCGGGCGGAGAATGGCTGTTTCATGTGTCTGGCGATGATATCGCCGGGCAAGTGCTGGCGGCCGGGGCGCAGGTGGTGACTGAAGCGCCGCTGAACTATGCGTTTATTTCGCTGCGGGCGGCCTGAGCCAGAGGGTGTGTTGCATTTAATGGCCTCATCGCGAGCAGGCTCGCGATGACGGCAGATCACGCACCGCGCAGGTAAAAACTCAGCGCTTACCCATCGAACGACGAGTGCCGGGAGGCGCTGCGCCCGGGGTCTTGGTGTGGCCGTTCTTGGCGCCATTCTTGTACCAAGGCTGGCTGGCGCTCTTCGCGCCGGCCAGTTCCCCCGGCTTGAACGGAAACTTGAACGCCGGGATCGCCGCTTTGGTTTCGCTGTCGGCGCTGGAGTCGACGCTGTCGGGCAGGTCTGCCTGGTCGTCGCGCAAAGCGTCGGCAACCGGCGGTTGTGTCGGGGAAGTCATGAAAGCTCCGGGTGATGCTAAAGAGTCGGGCCCGGTAGGCGAGCCGCGAAAGGCGGCAGTATACCTGTGTCGGAGGCCGCAAGCTTCAAGCCGCGAGCGAGTCCGTCGGGTTTTGTGCTGACGGACCTGCCGCCTTCGCGGGCAAGCCTCGCTCCTACAGGTCATGTGTCGATCACATCGAATTCTGTAGGAGCGAGGCTTGCCCGCGAAGAACGATAACGCGGTCAATCTGACTGAACGCCTGCCTACGTCTGCGGATCGACGTTATCCAGCGCCCGGTTCACCGCCAGCTCCGCCAGCATGATGCTCTGTTGAATCGCCAGCGCCAGTTAAAAACTGTTACCTATGTGCTTGAACTGTTTTGTTACCTATGTGGGTGAGTCATACCGGCGTGACCTTTTGGTTACTTTTGGGGCGTTTGCCAAAAGTGACCCGCTGTAAGAGCGGAACCATAAGTGGCCGTTACCGCAGAAATGGATATGTACTCAGTCAGCAAGAACCTGGTCGGCTATAAGGCCGCCAAGATCAAAACAAGATCCCGGTCCAAACTGACAGAGCCGTCAGTTACCAGTCACGCTCCTGACCGGCGAACAGGTTTATAAAGGAAGGTATAAACCTGACAAAACCAGACCACTCATCCCGGCGCCCCACTCGCATGCGAATTCAGAAAAAAACCGCCCTGCTCGCCGCCCTTCTGATCGCCCTGGCAGCGACGGGCGTTTGGTACGCCACCAAACCCGCCGCCACCAAACTGGCCGCCCCCACCGCCATTCCCGTGCGGGTGGTCAGCGTCGTCGAAAAAGATGTGCCCCGCTACGTCAGCGGCATCGGCTCGGTGTTGTCCTTGCACAGCGTGGTCGTGCGCCCGCAAATCGACGGCATCCTCACCAAACTGCTGGTCAAGGAAGGCCAACTGGTGAACCAGGGCGACCTGCTGGCCACCCTCGATGACCGCTCGATCCGCGCCAGCCTCGACCAGGCCCGGGCGCAACTGGGCGAAAGCCAGGCGCAACTGCAAGTGGCCCAGGTCAACCTCAAGCGCTACAAACTGCTCAGTGTCGACGACGGCGTGTCCAAGCAGACCTACGACCAGCAACAAGCCCTGGTCAACCAACTCAAAGCCACCGCCCAAGGCAATCAGGCCTCAATCGACGCCGCTCTGGTGCAGCTGTCCTACACACAGATTCGCTCGCCAGTCACCGGTCGCGTTGGTATTCGCACAGTCGATGAAGGCAACTTCCTGCGCATGACCGACACCCAAGGTCTGTTCACGGTGACCCAGATCGACCCGATCGCCGTGGAGTTTTCCCTGCCGCAGCAAATGCTGCCGACCCTGCAAGGCCTGATCAACGATCCACAGCAAGCACCGGTCAAGGCTTACATCGGCGCTGACACTGACGGTGAAACCGGCAACCTGCTGGGCGAAGGTCACCTGACCCTGATCGACAACCAAATCAACGCCAACACCGGCACCATCCGCGCCAAGGCCGAATTCGCCAACCCCGCACAGAAGCTCTGGCCGGGCCTGCTGGTGACGGTAAAGATTCAGACAGCGCTGGATAAAAATGCGCTGGTGGTGCCGCCCACGGTCGTACAACGCGGGCTCGATCAACATTTCGTGTACAGGGTCAACGGCGACAAGGTCGAAGCCGTGCAGGTGCAAATGGTTTATCAAGGCAGCGGCCAGGACATTATCAAAGGCGTTAAACCGGGCGACGTGCTGGTCAGCGACGGCCAATCGAGGCTCAAACCCGGCTCGACGGTTCAGGTACTGAGCGAGCCAGCGCAAGTGGTCCAGTCGGAGCCAAAACCATGAAGGGCCACGGTTCCATTTCCGCGTGGTGCATCGATCATCCGGTGGCGACGGTCCTGCTGACCTTTGCCCTTATATTGCTCGGCGTCATCGCCTTCCCGCGACTGTCGATTGCGCCACTGCCGGAAGCGGAATTCCCGACCATTCAGGTGGCCGCGCAGCTGCCCGGCGCCAACCCGGAGACCATGGCCTCGTCGGTGGCCACGCCGCTTGAAGTGCAATTCAGCGCCATCCCCGGCGTAACCCAGATGACCTCGAGCAGCGCCCTGGGCTCGACCATCCTGACCCTGCAATTCACCCTCGACAAAAGCATCGACACCGCCGCCCAGGAAGTCCAGGCCGCGATCAACACCGCCGCCGGCAAACTGCCCAAAGATATGCCCAACCTGCCGACCTGGCGCAAGGTCAACCCGGCTGACAGCCCGGTGCTGATTCTCAGCATCAATTCACCGCAAATGCCCGGCACCGAACTCAGCGATCTGGTAGAAACCCTGCTCGCCCGTCAGATCAGTCAGATCGACGGTGTAGGCCAAGTGAACATCACTGGTCAGCAACGTCCGGCGATTCGCGTGCAGGCCTCGGCGGACAAACTCGCCGCCATTGGCCTGACCCTGGCGGACATTCGCCTGGCGATCCAGCAAACCAGCCTCAACCAGGCCAAAGGTGCGTTATACGGCGAGTCGAGCATTTCGACCCTGTCCACCAACGACCAGTTGTTCCACCCCGAGGATTACAGCCAACTCATCGTTTCCTACAAGAACGGTGCCCCAGTTCATCTCAAGGACGTGGCCAAAGTGGTCAACGGTTCAGAAGATGCCTACATCCAGGCCTGGGCTGACGGCCAGCCGGGGGTGAACCTGGTGATTTTCCGGCAACCGAGCGCCAACATTGTCGAAACCGTTGATCGTATTCAAGCGGCCCTGCCGACGCTGAATGCCATGTTGCCGGCCTCGGTGCAGGTCAAGGTGTTGATCGACCGCACCCAGACCATCCGCGCCTCGCTGCATGAAGTGGAAGTCACCCTGCTGATCGCGATCCTGCTGGTGGTGGCGGTGATGGCGCTGTTCCTGCGGCAACTGTCGGCGACCCTGATCGTGACAGCGGTGCTCGGTGTGTCGCTGACTGCCAGTTTCGCCCTGATGTACATCATGGGCTTCAGCCTGAATAACCTGACGCTGGTGGCGATCGTGGTGTCCGTCGGGTTTGTGGTCGACGATGCGATTGTGGTGGTGGAAAACATTCACCGGCACCTGGAGGCCGGCGACGGCATGCGCGAGGCGGCGATCAAAGGCGCCGGCGAGATCGGTTTTACCGTGGTCTCGATCAGTTTCTCGCTGGTGGCGGCGTTCATTCCGCTGCTGTTCATGGGCGGTGTGGTCGGGCGGCTGTTCAAGGAGTTCGCCTTGACCGCGACCTCGACCATCCTGATTTCGGTGGTGGTATCCCTGACCCTGGCACCGACGCTGGCCGCGCTGTTCATGCGCGCACCGGCGCATCATGCCCACAGCAAGCCGGGTTTCGGCGAGCGCTTGCTGGCGCTGTACGATAAGGGCCTGCGCCGCGCCCTCGCCCATCAGACATTGATGATCGGTGTGTTCGGCCTGTCGCTGGGGCTGGCCATTGCCGGTTACATTTTCATCCCCAAAGGCTTCTTCCCGGTACAGGACACCGGATTCGTCCTCGGCACCACCGAAGCAGCTGCAGATATTTCCTACGGCGACATGGTGAAAAAACACTTGGCGATGGCCGAAATCGTCGCCGCCGACCCCGCCGTCGAGACGTTCTCGCACTCGGTCGGCGTTTCAGGCAGCAACCAGACCATCGCCAACGGCCGCTTCTGGATTTCGCTGAAAAAGCGTGGCGACCGCGATGTGTCCGCCAGCCAGTTCATCGACCGGATTCGCCCGCAACTGATGAAAGTCCCGGGCATCGTGCTGTACCTGCGCGCCGGGCAGGACATCAACCTCAGTTCCGGCCCGAGCCGTGCCCAGTACCAATATGTACTCAAGAGCAATGACGGCGCCCTCCTGAGTACCTGGACCCAGCGTTTGACGGAAAAACTTCGCAGCAACCCGGCGTTCCGCGACATTTCCAACGACTTGCAACTGGGCGGCAGCATCACCCACATCAGCATCGACCGCAGCGCGGCGGCGCGTTTCGGCCTGACCGCCAGCGATGTCGACGAAGCGCTGTACGACGCCTTCGGCCAGCGGCAGATCAATGAATTCCAGACCCAGACCAACCAGTACAACGTGATTCTGGAACTGGACACCAAACAGCGCGGCAAGGCCGAAAGCCTCAACTATTTCTACCTGCGCTCGCCACTGAGTGGGGAAATGGTGCCGCTGTCGGCCCTGGCGAAATTCGATGCGCCGACCATCGGCCCGTTATCCATCGCTCACGACGGAATGTTCCCGGCGGCCAACCTGTCATTCAACCTGGCATCCGGCGTGGCGTTGGGTGATGCGGTGATCATGCTCAACCAGGCCAAGGCTGACATCGGTATGCCGGCCGCCATCAGCGGTAATTTCCAGGGCGCGGCCCAGGCGTTCCAGAGTTCGCTGGCCAGCCAGCCGTGGTTGATTCTGGCGGCGTTGGTGGCGGTGTACATCATTCTCGGCGTGCTGTACGAAAGCTTCGTGCATCCGCTGACAATCATCTCGACCCTACCCTCGGCGGGGCTCGGGGCAGTGATCATGCTATGGATCTGCGGCCAGGACTTTTCGATCATGGCGCTGATCGGGCTGGTGCTGCTGATCGGTATCGTCAAGAAGAACGGGATTCTGATGATCGACTTCGCGCTGGATGCCCAGCGCAACCGTGGCCTGCCACCGCTGGAGGCAATCCATGAGGCCTGCCTCACACGGTTCCGGCCGATCATCATGACCACGCTTGCCGCCCTGCTCGGTGCCTTGCCGTTGATGATCGGCTACGGCACCGGCGCCGAACTGCGCCAGCCATTGGGCATCGCGGTGGTCGGCGGTTTGCTGGTGAGCCAGGCGCTGACGCTGTTCACTACGCCAGTCATATACTTGTGGCTTGAGCGGATATTCCATAGACCCACACCAGCACAGCAGCCGGTGCTGGCGACCACAGACTGAGGCGGGGTCATGCGCGTTCTGATTATCGAAGACGAGGAAAAAACCGCGGATTATCTGCACCGCGGTCTGACGGAACAGGGTTACACCGTGGACGTGGCCCGCGATGGCGTCGAAGGCCTGCACCTGGCGCTGGAAACTGACTACGCGGTGATTGTCCTCGACGTCATGCTGCCGGGCCTCGACGGTTTCGGCGTGCTGCGCGCATTGCGTGCGCGCAAGCAAACCCCGGTGATCATGCTCACCGCCCGCGAACGGGTGGAAGACCGCATCAAAGGCCTGCGCGATGGCGCGGACGATTACCTCGGCAAACCGTTTTCCTTCCTCGAACTGGTGGCGCGCCTGCAAGCGCTGACCCGGCGCAGCGGTGGCCATGAGCCGGTGCAAGTGAGCATCGCCGACCTGTGGATAGATTTGATCAGCCGTAAAGCCACTCGCGCCGGCACCCGCCTGGATCTGACCGCCAAGGAGTTTTCGCTGTTGAGTGTGTTGGCGCGCAGACAGGGTGAAATCCTCTCGAAAACCGCCATCGCCGAGATGGTCTGGGACATTAATTTCGACAGCGACGCCAACGTGGTCGAAGTCGCGATCAAACGCCTGCGGGCCAAGCTCGACGGGCCGTTCGACGAGAAATTGCTGCACACCATTCGTGGCATGGGTTATGTGCTGGAGAGCCGTGGTGTCCAGTAACTCCATCGCGCTGCGCCTGAGCGGGATGTTTACGCTGGTGGCGTTGCTGGTGTTCCTGTTGATCGGCGGTGCGCTGTATCAACAGGTCGACAAGGGCTTGGGCCTGCTGCCCGAAGCCGAACTCGACGCCCGCTACAGCGTGCTCGAATCGGCGCTCAACCGTTACGGCACGCCCGAGCATTGGGTGAAGATCAACGCCAAGCTCAAACTGCTGAGCGAAGAAGACAAGCGCATTCGCTTTTGGGTGGTCAGCGGTAATTCCGGTTATGAATACGGCCAACCCGACGCGTCGATCCGCGCGTTCGCACAAGGCCCGTTGGGCATGCGCGACATGGCATTGCCCGACCATCCGTACCCGCTGAAAGTGCTGCTAACCGAGTTGCCAGCCAAGGACCAGCGCCCACCGCTGCGCTTCATGATAGGCATCGACACCGAAACCTTTTACGAGACGCAGCACCACTTGCTGATCGCCCTGATCAGCCTGGCGATCATTGGTGTATTGCTGGCCTCGCTACTCGGTTATTGGGTGGCGCGGATCGGCCTTAAGCCGCTGATCAAGTTGTCGCAGGAAGCCCAGCGCCTGGCGCCACCACGGCTGTCCGGGCGTCTGCAACTGTCGCCATTGCCCCCGGAGCTCGATCAGTTCGTCAGTTCGTTCAACGCCACCCTGGAACGGGTGGAACAGGCCTACTCGCGGCTGGAATCGTTCAATGCCGACGTGGCCCATGAACTGCGCTCGCCGCTGACCAACCTGATCGGTCAGACCCAGGTTGCACTGACACGCGGGCGTTCAGCCGAACACTATTTCGAAGTGCTGCAATCGAACCTTGAAGAGCTTGAACGGCTGCGCTCGATCATCAACGACATGCTGTTCCTCGCCAGCGCCGACCAAGGCAGCAAGGCCACCCAACTGACGTCCACCTCACTGGCCGACGAAGTGGCGACGACGCTGGAATATCTGGATTTCATTCTTGAGGATGCGCAGGTTCAGGTCGAGGTCAGTGGCGATGCGCAGGTGCGAATCGAGATCGCACATCTGCGCCGGGCGTTGATCAACTTGCTGAGCAACGCGGTGCAGCACACCGCGCCTGGGCAAGTGATTCAGGTGCGGATCGAAGTCGAGGAGCACCAAGTGAGCATCGGCGTCGCCAACCCGGGGTCGCCGATTGCCAATGAGCATCTGCCGCGCCTGTTCGAACGTTTCTACCGGGTCGATGCGTCACGCAGTAACAGTGGCAACAACCATGGCCTGGGGTTGGCGATCGTCAAGGCGATTGCGCTGATGCATGGCGGGGATGTGTTTGTGCGCAGTGATCATGGGATGAATACCTTCGGGATTCATTTACCGGTTTGATTTCGAAATATGTAGCGACTGTCTGCTGAAAGCAAAAAACACGTTCAACCTATTATTTCTGACAGTAGACAGCTCGATGCTTACGGTCCCAAATGAAGAACCTTGCCATCTCCCAAGATATCGGCAAGACCTCTCTTCATCACGAACAGGAGTTCGGCATGACTACCGAAAATGTAGTGCAAGAATCCAAAGGCACACTGATTGCGACCAAATCCTATGAGGGCCCCATTAATGCGAGTGTCGTTTCATACAGAGAAGGCTCCAGAGACGGCATAACTCTTTACGGGCAGATGTTTACCGACGCTGAAAACTCCAGGGGTATTCAAATCGAGTTTTTCAAAGACGCTGAGGTGGGGGTAGCTTTGCCGGTTGGAGGCAACTGGCCAAAGGTCATTACACTGTCATACTTTCGCCAAGAGGGCTCCCACAGGACTCAGTACACGGCTCAAGCAGGCGATTTAACACTCAAATCATTCGATTATGAAACAAGCTATGCATCGGGGACTTTTAAGTTCTGGGCGGAGGTTGATGGGGGCACGCATGAGTTCGAAGGGAATTTTGATATCCGCCTGATCCCGACGAAACAGTGACTTTCTGCTTACCCCCCTACACCTCCTTGCCAACGCAGTAACTGTTGCCGTGCAGGCAACAGTCCTTATCCTGATCGACTCTTTTTCCCATCCCTGATCCCCCTTATCGTTGCCCCATCAAACAGCACTTGCCAAGCAAGAAGGTTTAAAGATGTCCAACAGTATGGGTATTGCCAGCGCTTTCGTTTTGTCGTCCTTGTTCCTGTCTCCGTTCGCCATGGCTGAAGAGTCGCAGACATTCGTCGCACAAAATGCCGAACGCGCCAAAGCCTACGAACAGTATCAAAGCGAACTGACAGCCAAGGCCCAAGAGGCTGCGCAAACCCCTCAAGCGTCGAGCACTCAAGCCCAGCCACGGGCTGAGAAAGACAGCTGATCCATACGTATCGCTCTGTTTCCCTCGACACTTTTCATCGGCTCTTCCCTTTGAAAAATTGTCTTCAAAGCCGCTGCTATCAGCGGCTTTTTTTCGTGGTGGTTTTAAACCCCTTCAGTTCACCTTCCCTGACTACAAACATCCGCACTTCAAAACAATGAAGTACTTAGTTGACCCAAGGAGCTTTACCGCACGTGCGTTTCCCTCTCAGATTCAGTCCGCTGTTCATTGCAATCACTGCAACGATGGCCAACAACGCGCAGGCCGACGACGAATCCAGCCGCGAAGGCTTTGTCGATGGGTCGAGCCTCAACCTCAATGCCCGCAACTACTACATGAACCGCAATCGCCTGCAAAAGGCCGATGACAACATCGAGTGGGGTCAGGGCTTTCTCGGCCGCTTCGAATCGGGCTTCAGCCAGGGCACCATCGGTTTCGGCGTTGATGCCCACGCGATGCTCGGGCTCAAGCTCGACGGCGGTGGTGGCACCGACGGGTCGAGCATCCTGCCGATCAGCGATGGCAACGGCAAGGCACCGGGCTCGTTTTCCACGGCTGGCGGCACCCTGAAAATGCGGGCCTTCGATACCGAATTGAAGGCCGGCGACCTGTTCCTTGCCAACCCGGTGATCGCCGGTGGCGAAACCCGCATGCTGCCGCAGACCTTTCGCGGCGTCAGCCTGACCAACCACAGTGTCGACGGGTTGATGATCGAGGGCGGTCAGGCCAGCTTCACCAAACTCTACAACCAAAGCGGCCACACCCGCATCGGCACGTCCTATGGCAGCCTGGCCGATGGCGATGAAAGCCGGCATTTGAATTGGGCCGGCGTGGCCTGGAGCGGCCTGCCGGGTTTGACCAGCAGCCTGTATGCGGCCGAACTCAAGGACATCTGGAACCAGTACTACTACGACCTGGATTACACCTATGCGCTGAATGACTTGGTCAGCCTCAACCCGGGCCTGCACTTCTATCACACGCAAGACACCGGCGATGCACTGCTGGGCAACATCGACAACAACACCTACAGCCTGCATTTCACCGTCGACGTGGGCCATCACAGCGTCACCGCCGCCTACCAGCGGGTCAACGGCAACACGCCGTTCGATTACATCAGCCAGGGCGACAGCATTTATCTCGACAACTCCCAGCAGTATTCGGACTTCAACGGTCCGAATGAGCGCTCGTGGAAACTCAAGTACGCCTACGACTTTGCTGGCCTCGACATGCCCGGCCTGACCTCGGCGGTGTCCTACTCACGGGGTGAACTGGACCTGACCAAGGTCGATCCGGACAGTCGCGGTTACGCCTCGTGGTACAGCGCCGACGGCAGAAACGCCAGGCATTGGGAACGAGACATCGAGCTCAAGTACGTGGTCCAGGGTGGCAAGGCCAAAGACCTGGCGATGCGTCTGCAATGGGCGTCTAACCGTGGCGGCAACGGTTACGGTGCGCTGGATCAGGACACGGATGAATACCGGGTAATTGTCGACTACCCGGTGAATGTCTTCTAAGCTTCAATTAGCAAAAGGCCAGCATGTTTTGCTGGCCTTTTTTTTATCCGGGATTTATATAGGCGCGCAGGACGCAACCGGTTTCTGGGACTCTGCCCGATTCTTGTAAAAGCACTTTCATAACGCCTTATTTGCAGAAGTCAGAACCATGAGTGTGAACAGTGCGAAATCCGGTGATCCGATCCGTTCGACACGCTCGGAGCGGCTTCTGGTTCTCAGTAGTGTGTTGTTGGTGATCGCAATACTGAGCATCGTCGCGTTCCTGCTGATCCGCGAACACGCCAATGCCAAATTGTCCGCCGCTCGCGCCGCCAACAATATCGTGCAATTGATCGACGCCGACGTGCTGCGCAATGTCGAACTCTATGACGTGTCCCTGCTGGGTTTGATCGCTGCCTCCCAGCGGGAAGACCTCAAGAGCGTTTCCCCAGCCATTCGTCACCTGGCCTATTTCGACCGCGCCACTGCCGCGCCGTACAAGGGCAACATCTTGTTGCTCGACAACAAGGGCTATGTGATCGCCGACTCGGCCTCGGTGGAGCCCAGAAAGGGCAACTTTGCCGATCGCGAATACTTCCAGGCCCACATCAACAATCCGGACCCGGGCATGTTCATCAGTCGCCCTTTCAAGGCCCGGCCGCCGGAACAGGATTGGCGGATCAGTTTCAGCCGCCGGGTGAACGGCACCCAGGGTGAGTTCCTCGGCGTGGCCGAGGCCGCCATGCATTTGAGCTACTTCGATCAGTTGTTCAACAGCTTGAGCATCGGCCGCGACAGTACGGTCAGCCTGATCAGCAAGGACGGGATTCTCCTGGCCCACCAACCCCACCTGGCCGAAGAGCTGATCGGCAAGGATTTCAGCAACCGCCCCAATTTCCAGCGCATCGTCAAAGAAGGCAACGGCAGCTTCACCGGCATGTCCAGTCGATACAACGATGAGCGCTTGTACACCTTCTCCAAGGTCGGGAATTTGCCGTTGATCGTCATCGTTGCGCTGTCCAGCGATGAAGTCTTTGCGGCCTGGAAGCGCACCGCGGTGGTAGTCACTTCTGCGACCGTTGCCCTGTGCGTGAGCCTGCTGTGGCTGACCTGGTTGCTCTGCCGGGAGCTGCGTCGACGCCAAAGCGCCGAGCAGGAACTGGCACAACTGGCCGCCACCGACCCCTTGACCGGTCTGGCCAATCGCCGAAGCCTGGATCAGGCTCTGCACCATGAATGGTTTCGTGCCCAGCGTTCCGGTCAGCCGTTGTCGCTGTTGATGATCGATATCGATCACTTCAAGGCGTTCAATGATCGCCACGGCCACCGAGGGGGCGACGATGCCTTGCGCTCGGTGGCCAAGGTGATCGACACTCATGTTCGACGGCCGGCGGACCTGGTCGCCCGGTATGGTGGCGAGGAGTTTTCAGTGATCCTGGCTGAAACCGACAGCGCCGGAGCCCGACAGATTGCCGAAAAAATCCGTATGGCGGTGGAGCAATTGCCGTTGGTGGGAGGTGATGTGTCACCGATTACTGTCAGTATTGGTATCAGTACCTGGACGACAGCAACCGACATCAGCCTGGAACAGTTGCTGTTTGCAGCGGACAAGGCGCTGTATCAGGCCAAGGAAAATGGGCGGAACCGGGTGGTCGCTGCGGATTGATCTTTCCCGCTGGCATAAAAAAAGGCCACCCGAAGGTAGCCTTTAAAAAACTAGAGAGGTTTTTTGCTTACACGGCCGCAACAGGACGCATGTAAGAGATCGGTGCGGTGCTGGCGTCTTCGAACGTCACGACTTCCCAAGCATCTGTCTGCTCAATCAACTTGCGCAGCAGCTGGTTGTTCAATGCGTGTCCGGACTTGAAGCCCTTGAACTCACCAATCAGGCTATTGCCCAGCAGGTAGAGGTCACCAATCGCATCGAGGATTTTGTGCTTCACGAATTCGTCTTCATAGCGAAGGCCGTCTTCGTTCAGTACACCATCCGCGTCGACCACAATTGCGTTTTCAACGCTGCCGCCGAGTGCGAGGTTGTGCTTGCGCAGGTACTCGATATCACTCATGAAACCAAAGGTACGTGCGCGGCTGACTTCTTTTACGAACGAAGTGCTGGAAAAATCCACGCTTGCACTTTGTGTGCGGTCACGGAAAACCGGGTGATCGAAATCGATCTCGAAGCTCACTTTGAAACCTTCGAAAGGGACGAAAGTGGCGCGCTTGTCGCCGTCTTCCACTGTCACTTCCCGCAGGATCCGGATGAACTTCTTGGCGGCGTCCTGCTCTTCCAGGCCGGCCGATTGAATCAGGAATACGAAGGGTCCAGCGCTACCATCCATGATCGGGACTTCGGACGCGGAGAGCTCGACGTAGGCGTTATCGATGCCCAGGCCAGCCATGGCCGAGAGCAGGTGCTCCACCGTGTCCACTTTGACGTCACCGTTAACAAGCGTGGTCGACATAGTGGTTTCGCCAACGTTTTCCGCGCGGGCAGGAATCTGCACCACAGGGTCGAGGTCAGCACGACAAAACACAATGCCGGTGTCGACAGGCGCTGGCTTGAGGGTCAGGTAGACCTTCTCCCCGGAGTGCAGGCCGACACCTGTGGCACGGATAATATTCTTCAGGGTGCGTTGTTTAATCATGGCATGGGCCGCTTCAGCGCAAATTGCGAACTGGTATCAACAAAGGCTGGCGATGATAGCAGACCAGACCTTTGCTGAACACCAATCACCCTAATACCCCTGATACATTTCATCAATCGGCCTGACGACGCAGGAAAGCCGGGATGTCCAGGTAGTCCAGATCATCTTGCGGGTTCATCTTCGCGGCAGTCGCAGCACCGGCCTGAGCCTGGTTGCGCATGACGGTCGGACGGTCCAGGTCACGGTAGTTCACCGCAGGCTGTTCCTGACGAACAGGGGCTTGTTGTTGTGGCTGGGAAGCCATCGAGGTGTGAACGGTGTTGTCGATGACCTTCACAGGCTTCTCGATTTTAGCGCCCAGACCTGTGGCAACCACAGTCACGTGCAGTTCGTCGCGCATGTCCGGATCGATAACGGTACCGACCTTGACCATTGCGTGCTCGGATGCGAAGGCTTCGATGATGCTACCCACGTCGGAGTACTCACCCAGCGACAGGTCAGGACCGGCGGTGATGTTCACCAGGATGCCGCGTGCACCTTGCAGGTTCACGTCTTCGAGCAGCGGGTTGCGAATGGCCGCTTCGGTCGCCTCACGTGCACGGTTCGGACCGCTGGCGCAGCCAGTGCCCATCATCGCCATACCCATTTCGCTCATCACGGTACGCACGTCGGCGAAGTCGACGTTGATCATGCCCGGACGCTTGATGATGTCGGAGATACCGCGAACGGCGCCGGCCAGTACATCGTCGGCCTTGGCGAAAGCCGACAGCAGGCTTGCGTCTTTGCCGAGGATGGTCAGCAGCTTCTCGTTGGGAATGGTGATCAACGAGTCGACGCTTTCAGACAGCAGACGGATACCTTCGTCGGCGAGCTGCATGCGCTTGCGGCCTTCGAACGGGAACGGACGGGTCACCACCGCAACGGTGAGGATCCCCATTTCCTTGGCCACTTCAGCAATGATTGGCGCTGCACCGGTACCGGTACCGCCGCCCATGCCGGTCGTGATGAACACCATGTTGGTGCCCTGCAGGACTTCGGCAATGCGCTCACGGTCTTCGAGAGCGGCCTGACGACCTACTTCAGGGTTGGCGCCGGCGCCCAGACCTTTGGTCACGCTGGTGCCCAGTTGCAGAATGGTGCGCGCGCTGATGCTTTTCAGCGCTTGGGCATCAGTGTTGGCGCAGATGAATTCAACGCCTTCAATGTTGCTCTTGACCATGTGATTGACAGCGTTGCCGCCGCCTCCGCCAACACCGATAACTTTAATAACCGGGCTTGCGGGGATGTTGTCTACGAGTTCGAACATTTTCCCTCTCCTTACATTCTCTAGTTTTTTCGCCTACTGCTTTTGAAGCGGTGTTGCGGTAAAGCTTTAGAAATTGCCTTGTACCCAGCTCTTGATGCGATCGAGCAGAGCGGCTTTCGGTTCGTCATTGCTGTAGCTGTCGCGGCTGCCGATGCCCGAGAACGAAATCCCGTCGGACTGCTTCTGCAGGCCGTACATCAACAGGCCAACGCCGGTGGAATAGATCGGGTTGCGGACCACGTCGTCCAGACCCTTGACGCCATGGGGCACGCCCAGGCGAACCGGCATGTGGAAGATCTCTTCGGCCAGTTCGACCGCGCCTTCCATCTTCGACGTACCGCCGGTCAGCACGATGCCGGCCGGGATCAGGTCTTCATAGCCGCTGCGACGCAGTTCGGCCTGGATCAGGGTGAACAGCTCGTCGTAACGCGGCTCGACCACTTCGGCCAGGGCCTGGCGGGACAGTTCGCGCGGTGGACGGTCGCCGACACTCGGCACCTTGATGGTTTCGCCGGCACCGGCCAGTTTGGCCAGGGCGCAGGCATAGCGAATCTTGATTTCTTCGGCGTACTGGGTCGGGGTGCGCAACGCCATCGCGATGTCGTTGGTCACCTGGTCGCCCGCAATCGGGATCACTGCGGTGTGGCGGATCGCGCCTTCGGTGAAGATCGCGATGTCGGTGGTGCCGCCGCCGATGTCCACCAGGCACACGCCCAGTTCTTTCTCGTCGTCGGTCAGCACCGAATACGCCGAAGCCAGCTGCTCGAGAATGATGTCGTCGATTTCCAGGCCGCAGCGGCGCACGCATTTTTCAATGTTCTGTGCGGCGTTGACGGCGCAGGTGACCACGTGAACCTTGGCTTCCAGACGCACGCCGGACATACCCAGCGGCTCGCGCACGCCTTCCTGGTTATCGATCACATAATCCTGCGGCAGGGTGTGCAGCACGCGCTGGTCAGCCGGGATTGCCACAGCCTGGGCGGCGTCGAGGACGCGTTCAAGGTCGGCGGAGCTGACTTCGCGATCACGAATCGCCACGATGCCGTGGGAGTTCAGGCTGCGGATGTGATTGCCGGCCACGCCGACGAACGCCGAGTGGATCCGGCAACCGGCCATCAGCTGCGCTTCTTCGATAGCGCGCTGGATCGACTGGACGGTGGACTCGATGTTCACCACTACGCCTTTTTTCAGGCCGCGGGACGGATGTGTACCGATCCCGACGATTTCGAGCGTGCCGTCGTCCGCGACCTCGCCGACCAGCGCCACCACCTTGGAGGTGCCGATATCGAGACCGACGATCATTTTGCCGCTTTGCACGTTTGCCATGGGTCCTGCCTCTTCTTAATTCTTTGCGACAGCGGGTTGGGCTGTCGTCGGCGCTACAGGTTCCCGCCAGCCAACGGCAAGGCCGTTGGCGTAGCGCAGATCGATGCGCGCAATGTTCGTAATCTGCTCTTTGAGCGTCTTGTCATAGATGGCAATGAAGCGGCGCATCTTTTCCACCAAGTTGCCGCGTCCCAGCAGCAGTTCGATTCCGGGACCGGCGCTGCCTGCGCCGGTGGTCAGGAACCAGCTGCCTCGTTCACGCAACTCCAGGCGTGCAATCGAGAAGCCCAATGGCCTGAGCATCTGGCTCAGCACCTGGTATTGCTGCATCACTTGTTGCTGGGCCCGCTGCGGGCCGAACAGCTGTGGCAAGTGTTCGTAGTTCGCCAGCTCGCGCGGGGTGAACGCCTGTCCCTGGTTGTTCAACAGCGACTCATCGCCCCAACGGGCCACCGGCAGTTGTTCTTCCAGGCGAATCACTACCTGATCCGGCCACACCCGACGCACTTCGGCGTGGGCAATCCATGGCATCTGTTCAAGCTCGGTGCGCATGCTCGCCAGGTCGATGGTGAAGAAGCTCGACGCCACGTACGGGGCGATCCGCTGCTGCACCGCTTGCTGGCTGATGTAACTCAAGTCGCCCTGCACGGCGATTTTGGTGATCGGCCGGTCAGCGTACGGCAGCAAACGCTGTGCGCCTTCGTAAGTACCGAACCCCAACGCCACCAGCAGCACGGGCCAGAACAGGCTTTTCAGAAAACCGAAGTTGGCTTTCGGCAGGCGCACGGACATCGGCTCTTTGGCCACCATTCGGCTGGCACCCCGCGGCACCGGCTTGCGGCCGGGTGGTGCGGAGGGCTGATGTCTCAGCTGTGCGCCTTGCATGGTCTTACCCTCGTGGCTCAATGCTTGCGGCCAGAATCGCCAGAACCAGTTGCTGGAAATCCAGGCCAGCGGCACGGGCCGCCATTGGCACCAGACTGTGATCGGTCATGCCCGGTGCGGTGTTGACTTCCAGGAACCAGAACTGCCCGTCGGCGTCCTGCATCACGTCCGCCCTGCCCCAACCGGCGATACCCAGCGCCTCACAGGCTTTGGCCGTGAGGTCCATGAGTTCCTTTTCTTTGTCGCTGTCCAGGCCGCACGGAATGCGGTACTGGGTATCGTTGGCGATGTACTTGGCGTCGTAGTCGTAGAAACTGTGCGTCGTGCCCAAGGCAATCGGTGGCAACACCTGGTCACGCAGGGTGGCGATGGTGAACTCCGGACCGTGAATCCATTGCTCTACCAACACTTGCGAATCGTAGGTACCGGCCGCTTTCCACGCCTCGATCAACTCGGGCGCGGAAGTCACTTTGGCCATCCCGATACTGGAGCCTTCATGGGCCGGTTTGACGATCAACGGGAAGCCCAGTTCCGTGGCCGCCGAAATACAATCGGCCTCGGAGCGCAGTACCGCGTGGCGTGGCGTCGGAATGCCGAGGCTGTGCCAGACCTGCTTGGTGCGCAGTTTGTCCATGGCCAGTGCCGAGGCCAGAATGCCGCTGCCGGTGTACGGAATTCCTGCGCATTCGAGCAGG
The DNA here is from genome assembly GCF_012932895.1 of Pseudomonas sp. KD5. Classification (NCBI taxonomy): domain Bacteria; kingdom Pseudomonadati; phylum Pseudomonadota; class Gammaproteobacteria; order Pseudomonadales; family Pseudomonadaceae; genus Pseudomonas; species Pseudomonas sp. KD5. Next base: position 43,754 of record NZ_JDWJ01000010.1, read on the forward strand.
CCCTGCATGCTGCCGTCTTCACCGCCACGACCGTGGAGGATGATGAAGGCGCGGTCGATTTTTTCGTTCAGCAAGCGCTGCAGCAGGTCATCGCCCACATCAATACCGAACGCGTCCACGCCGGCGCTTTGCAGTGCTTCGAGCACCGCGTTACCCGACTTCAAGGACACTTCACGCTCAGCACTCTTGCCGCCGAACAGCACGGCAACGCGACCGAAATCCTTCGGCGCGACAGTGGAGACGAGGTTGGCGTAAGCAGCAGTCATTTCAACTTCCCCTCTACCGGTGCGGCAACGGCCCCGGCGAACAACGGACTGTTCAACAGTTTGGGTGCGAGACCGCCGATATCACCGGCGCCCTGACACAGCAGAATGTCGCCGGCACGCAGCAGCGGCTTGACGATCGGCGCGAGATCGATACCGCGCTCGATGTAGATCGGGTCGAGCTGACCGCGCTGACGGATGCTGTTACACAGCTTGCGGCTGTCGGCGCCCGGGATCGGCTCTTCGCCGGCCGGATAGACTTCCATCAGCAGCAGCACGTTGGCGTCGGCCAGCACATTGACGAAATCGTCGTACAGGTCGCGGGTGCGGCTGTAACGGTGCGGCTGGTAGACCATCACCAGACGGCGCTCCGGCCAGCCACCGCGCACGGCTTTGATCACGGCCGCGACTTCGGTTGGGTGGTGACCGTAGTCGTCCACCAGCATCACGTTGCCGTCTTCGACCGGCAATTCGCCGTACACCTGGAAGCGACGGCCAACACCCTGGAACCCGGACAGGCCCTGGACGATGGCCTCATCGCTGACGCCTTCATCAGTGGCAATGCAAATGGTCGCCAGCGCGTTCAGCACGTTGTGGTTGCCCGGCATGTTTACCGAGACATCCAGTGGCTCGCGATCAGGGCGCAGCACGGTGAAGAAAGTCTGCATACCTTGCTGGCGCACATTGATGGCGCGCACGTCAGCGTCATCGCCGAAGCCGTAAGTGACCGTCGGACGCTTCACCAGCGGGAGGATTTCACGCACCACTGGATCGTCCAGGCACACCACCGCCAAACCGTAGAACGGCAGGTTGTGCAGGAACTCGACGAAGGTTTTCTTCAGCTTGTTGAAGTCGCCGTCGTAGGTCGCCATGTGATCGGCGTCAATGTTGGTGACCACGGCCACCAGCGGCTGCAAGTGCAGGAAGCTGGCATCGCTTTCGTCGGCTTCCGCGATCAGGTAGCGGCTGGTGCCAAGCTGAGCATTGGTGCCCGCGGCATTCAGACGGCCACCGATGACGAACGTCGGGTCCAGGCCACCGGCGGCGAACACCGAAGCGATCAGGCTGGTGGTGGTGGTTTTGCCGTGAGTACCGGCGACGGCGATACCGTGGCGGTAGCGCATCAGCTCGGCGAGCATCTCGGCACGCGGCACCACCGGAATCCGGCGTTCCAGCGCGGTCGCGACTTCCGGGTTGGACGTGTTGACGGCGCTCGACACCACCAGCACGTCGGCGGCTGCGGCGTTCTCGGCACGGTGGCCGATGAAAATATGCGCACCAAAAGATTCCAGGCGCTCGGTCACCGGCGAAGCTTTCAGGTCGGAACCGGACACTTGATAGCCCAGGTTCAGCAACACTTCGGCGATACCGCACATACCCACGCCGCCGATTCCGACGAAGTGGATACGACGGATACGGCGCATTTCCGGTTGTGGCATGGCTTTCTTGTTCTCAACCATGGGCCACCTCAAGGCAAGTATCGACCACGTTACGAGTGGCATCGGGTTTGGCCAGGCGGCGTGCCGCGCTGGCCATGTCGTTGAGTCGTTGCGGTTGCATCAAGACCTCTGTCAGGCGAGCGGCAAGGTCCGCTGCGCCAGTCGTTCTTTGCGGCATCAGGAAGGCAGCGCCTTCACGGGCCAAATAATCGGCGTTGCGGGTCTGGTGATCGTCGATCGCGTGGGGCAAAGGCACCAGCATCGAGGGCAGACCGGCGGCCGCCAGTTCACTGATGGTCAGCGCACCTGCGCGGCACACCACCAGGTCGGCCCAGCCATAGGCTTGGGCCATGTCTTTGATGAAAGGCTGCACTTGCGCCTCGACGCCAGCCGCGCGATAGCGCTCTGCAGTCACTTCATCGTGGTTTTTGCCGGCCTGATGAAACACGTCCGGGCGCAGATCGGGGGCGACTTGCGACAGGGCTTCAGGCAGCAACTTGTTCAACGGCTCTGCGCCCAGGCTTCCGCCCAGGATCAGCAAACGCGCCTTGCGACCGGCCAGGGCAGGTCGCGGTGTTTCGAGGAACAGCTCGGTGCGCACCGGGTTACCGGTGGTCCGACGGCTGTCCGACAGGGTAAAGGTGTCGGGGAACGCTTCACAGACTCGGGCGGCCAACGGCACCAGCAACCGATTGGCGGTACCGGCCACGGCGTTCTGCTCGTGAACGATGACCGGCACGCCGGCCAGTCTGGCTGCAACGCCGCCAGGACCAGTCACAAAACCACCAAAGCCGACCACACAGACTGGCCGCAGCTGACGAATGATCGCCCGCGCCTGCCAGATCGACTTGAGTAACATGACCGGCGCCTTGAGCAGGGACAATTTGCCTTTGCCGCGCAAACCGCTGGCGTGGATCCGATGCAATTCAATACCGGCCGCCGGCACCAGATCGTTTTCGATCCCGCGGGGCGTGCCGAGCCAGTGCACGGTGTAGCCGCGGGCCTGGAACTCACGCGCACAGGAAAGTGCCGGGAACACATGGCCCCCGGTGCCGCCAGCCATGATCAGTACGTTAGCGCCCATGGTTCGGCTCCTCGGCGAAGTCGCTCTCATGGAATTCCATTTCTTCGCTGCCCAAATGGGTTCGACTCTCCCACTCGATGCGCAGCAACAAGCCAAGACAGGCACAGCAGATCACCAACGAACTGCCGCCATAACTGAGGAATGGCAGGGTCAGACCTTTGGTCGGCAGCAGGCCGACGTTCACGCCGATGTTGATCAGGAACTGGCCGATCCACAGGAACGACAAGCCGTAAGCAACGTAGGCGGCAAAAAACTGTTTGGCTTTCTCGGCCCACAGGCCGATGTACATGCCACGAATACACACGAAGACGAACAGCGCCACCGTGCACAAGGAACCCACGGCCCCGAGTTCTTCAGCCAGCACCGAAAACACGAAGTCGGTGTGGGCTTCCGGCAAGTAGAACTGTTTCTGCACGCTGTTACCCAGGCCGACGCCCAGCCATTCGCCGCGACCGAAAGCGATCAAGGCCTGGGAGAGCTGATAGCCGGCACCGAACTGGTCGGCCCACGGATCGGCAAAGTTGGTCAGACGCGCCATTCGATACGGCTGCATCTGAATCAACAACACCACCGCCGCGACAGCCAGGACCACCATCAGGGAAAACCGGAACAGACCGACTCCGCCGAGGAACAGCATTGCCGCCGCCGCCCCCATCATAACGACGGTGGCACCGAAGTCCGGCTCCATCAGCAACAGCCCCGCCATCGGCAGCAGCACGATGAACGGCTTGAAGAAGCCCATCCAGCTTTCACGCACTTCTTTCTGACGGCGCACCAGATAACCGGCGAGGTAGATCACCACGAACACCTTGGCGATCTCGGAAGGCTGAACGTTGAAGAAACTGAAGCCGATCCAGCGCATCGAACCGTTCACTTCCCGACCGATCCCCGGGACGATCACCATCACCAGCAAGCCGAACGCACCAAGCAGCATCAGCCAGCCCAGGCGTTGCCAGGTGGCAATCGGAATCATCATGGTGACGATGCAGGCACCCAGGCCCAGCACAACGTAGATCAGGTGGCGAATCATGTAGTACAGGGCGCTGCCCGACTGCACCGCCCCCACCTCGGTCGATGCCGAGGCAATCATGATCAGCCCCAGGCCGAGCAGTGCCAGGCAACCGGCGAGCATCGGGAAATCGAGGTCGATACCGCGCCCGGTGATCAGCGGCGATGGATACGGCTTGATGATGTTCTTCAAGCTCATGCCAGATCCTCCACGGCGCGGACGAACTGGTGACCACGGTCTTCATAGTTCTTGAACATGTCGAAGCTGGCGCAAGCCGGCGACAGCAGCACCGCGTCGCCCTTTTCGGCGATGGCGCGGCATTGCTCGACCGCTTCGATCAGCGAGCCAACGCGAATCAGTGGCACGGCATCGCCGATGGCCTCACCGATCTTGTCGGAATCACGGCCCATCAAAATGACGGCGCGGCAGTTGGCCGCCACCGGATCACGCAAATCCTTGAATTCGGCGCCCTTGCCATCGCCACCGGCGATCAGCACAAGCTTGCCGTCGATGTCCGCCCCCAGGCCTTCGATGGCCGCCAAGGCGGCGCCGACGTTGGTGGCTTTGGAATCGTTGTAGTAGCTCACGCCATCAAGGTCGCGGACCCACTGGCAGCGATGCTCGAGCCCGGCGAAATTACGCAGGGCCGAAAGCATTGCGTCGAACGGCAGGCCCACGGCGTGGCCGAGCGCCAAGGCCGCCAGGGCATTGGACTGGTTATGCGCGCCACGAACTTTCAACTCGCGCACCGGCATCAGGTTCTGGAATTCGAAGGCCAGGTATTTCTCGCCGTTCTCTTCTCGAATGCCGAAGGCCTTGAAGTCGGGTTTGTTCAAACCGAAGGTCCAGCACGGCTGACCTTCACCCATCAGCGGACGGCTCAGGGCGTCCTGACGGTTGACCACAAACTGCCTGGCGCCCCGGAAGATCCGGTGCTTGGCCAAGTGATAGGCCGGCAGACCGCTGTAGCGGTCCATGTGGTCTTCACTGATGTTGAGCACGGTCGCCACTTCGGCGTTGAGCTGATCGGTGGTTTCGAGCTGGAAGCTCGACAGTTCCATCACGTACAGTTCGATGTCGTCGCTGAGCAAATCCAGCGCCGGTGTGCCGAGGTTGCCACCAACGGCAACACGCTTGCCGGCCGCAGCCGCCATCTCGCCGACCAGGGTGGTGACGGTGCTTTTGGCGTTGGAACCGGTAATGGCGACAATCGGCGCTTTCGCGTTACGCGCGAACAGCTCGATGTCGCCGGACATTTTCACGCCACGGGCGGCGGCAGCCTGCAGGGCCGGGGTCGCCAGCGCCAGGCCGGGGCTCACGTAGAGCTCGTCGGCACGGCACAGGAATTCGACGTCCAGCTCGCCACAACGCACTTCCACGTGCGGATAGTCACGCTTGAGCGTGGCCAGTTCCGGTGGATTTTCCCGCGTATCGGCGACAGCAAACGACACGCCCCGGTTCGCCAGGAAGCGAACCAGGGACATGCCGCTCTTGCCGAGGCCGACAACGATGCGGAAGTGGTCAGAAGCGATCAGAGACACTCGTTCTACCTCAGCTTCAGGGTGGCAAGGCCGATCAACACGAGAATCACGGTGATGATCCAGAAACGGACGATCACGCGCGGCTCGGGCCAGCCCTTGAGTTCAAAGTGGTGGTGAATCGGTGCCATGCGGAACACACGGCGACCGGTCAGCTTAAAGGAGGCGACCTGAATGACGACTGACAGGGTCTCCATCACGAACACACCGCCCATGATGAACAGGACGATTTCCTGACGGACGATCACTGCGATGGTGCCCAGGGCCGCACCCAGCGCCAGCGCGCCAACATCGCCCATGAAGACTTGTGCCGGATAGGTGTTGAACCAGAGGAAGCCCAGGCCCGCACCGATCAAGGCGCCGCAGAACACAATCAGCTCACCCGCGCCCGGTACGTAAGGAATCAGCAGGTATTCGGCGAACTTCACGTTACCCGACAGGTAGCAGAAGATCCCCAGGCCACCGCCGACCATCACGGTGGGCATGATCGCCAGACCGTCGAGGCCGTCGGTCAGGTTGACCGCGTTGCTCGAGCCGACAATCACGAAATAGGTCAGGACGATGAAGCCTGCGCCCAGCGGAATGCTGTAGTCCTTGAGCATCGGCAGGATCAGGGTGGTTTCCACCGGCGTCGCGGCAGTCATATAAAGGAAGATCGCCGCACCCAGGCCGAACACCGACTGCCAGAAATACTTCCAGCGGCTCGGAAGGCCGCGGGAGTTTTTCTCGATGACTTTGCGATAGTCGTCAACCCAGCCGATGGCGCCGAATAGCAGGGTCACCAACAACACGACCCAAACGTAACGGTTGGTCAGGTCAGCCCAAAGCAAGGTGCTGACGCCGATGGAGGAAAGAATCAGCGCGCCGCCCATGGTCGGGGTGCCCGACTTCGACAGGTGCGATTGCGGGCCGTCGTTGCGAACGGATTGACCGATCTGACGGTTCTGCAGAGTGCGGATCATCCACGGGCCATAGCACAGCGACAAGACCAGCGCGGTCAGTACACCGAGAATCCCGCGCAGGGTCAGGTACTGAAAGACCGCGAAGCCTTTGTAGAACTGTTGCAGATACTCCGCTAGCAGCAGCAGCATTAATGTTTCTCCAGACTGGTCCCGCACAAAGCGGCAACGATGTTTTCCATCGCAGCGCTGCGCGAGCCCTTGATCAAAAAGGTAGTGTTTGTGTCCTGCTCGGCTTCCAGGGCCTTGATCAGTTCAGCCTGTGTGCTGAAGTGAAAGGCCTGCTCGCCGAAAGCGTTCACGGCGTGAGCCATCATTGGCCCGACGGCGTAAAGCGCGGAAACCTTGCCGCGGGCGTAATCGCCCACATCGCGGTGCCCCTGCTCTGCCCACGCGCCCAACTCGCCGATATCCCCGAGCACCAAAACGGTGCGGCCGGAAAAGCCGGCGAGTATATCAACGGCGGCGCACATAGAGGTGGGGTTCGCGTTGTATGTGTCATCGATTACGCGCATGCCGTTAGGCGCCAGTTGCGCGACGGTGCGGCCCTTGACCGGTTGCACCGCGCCGAGGCCGGTGGCGATGCCGAACAGCGACACACCCAAGGCATGCGCGGCAGCGGCAGCGGCCATGGCATTGGCGACGTTATGGGTGCCGAGCAGATTCAGCTGAACCCGCTCCACACCTTCAGGGCTGTGCAGGTTGAACGCCGGGCAACCGCGGGCATCGCGATCCAGGTCGCTGGCATGGAAATCGGCGTTGACGTTGCTCAGGGCAAAAGTCAGCACTTTTCGACCGGCGGCACGGGTCTTCCAGATGTCGAAGGCCTTGTCGTCGAGATTCAGCACGGCGATGCCATCGGCATCCAGCCCTTCGAGAATCTCGCCCTTGGCTTCGACGATTTTTTCCGGCCCGCCGAACTCACCAACGTGGGCAGTCCCGGCGTTGTTGATGATGGCCACGTGGGGTTTGGTCATGGCGACGGTGTAGGCAATCTCGCCAATGCGCGAAGCGCCGAGTTCGATCACGGCGGCGGTGTGTTCCGGCGCCAGTTCGAGCAGGGTCAGCGGAGCGCCGAGGTCATTGTTCAGGTTGCCACGGGTCGCCAGCACCGGACCGCGCGTGCGCAGGATGCTTGCCAGCATTTCCTTGACCGTGGTCTTGCCGCTGGAGCCGGTAACGGCCGCGACCGGCTGAGTGAACGCGGCACGGTTGATCGCGCCCAACTGGCCGAGGGCCTGGCGGGTGTCCTTGACCAGCAGTTGCGGCAGCGAGCTGTCGGCCACTTCGCGCTCGACCAGCGCACCCACGGCGCCTTTGGCGGCGACGTCGTTCAGGTAGTCATGGCCATCGAAACGTGGACCGGCCAGAGCAATAAACAGCTGGCCGGGCTTGATCGCGCGGCTGTCGATGCTGACACCATCAAAGCTGGCATCGACGGAGATCAGACGGGCATTCAGTGCGCCGGTCAGCTCGCTCAGTTTCAAGGCTTTAAGCATGGGCCACCTCCCACGCGGTCAGGGCATGATCGGCCTCGACCAGATCGGAGAAAGCGAGGCGTTCGCCATTGATTTCCTGATAGTCCTCATGACCTTTACCAGCCAGGACAATCACGTCATCCGCCGAAGCGCTGGCGATCAACTGGGCAATCGCCTGGCCACGACCGGCGACGAAGGTGACTTTATCCACAGCGGTGAAACCGGCGCGGATGTCGTCGAAAATCGCGGCGGGGTCTTCGGTGCGCGGGTTGTCGTCGGTGACCAGCACACCATCAGCCAGACGCTCGACCACTTCAGCCATCAGCGGACGCTTGCCGCGATCGCGATCACCGCCGCAACCGAACAGGCACAGCAACCGGCCTTTGGCGTGAGGACGCAGGGCCATCAAGACTTTTTCCAGCGCATCCGGTGTGTGGGCGTAATCGACCACCACCAACGGCTGAGTGCCGCCGCCCAGACGCTGCATGCGACCGGCCGGGCCTTCGAGTTTCGGCAGCACGTTGAGGATTTCGTCCAGCGCGTAGTCCAGACCGAGCAAGGCACCGACCGCGGCCAACACGTTGCTCAGGTTGAAACGGCCGAGCAAGGTGCTGCGCAAATGGTGTTCGCCCTGCGGCGTAACCAGCGTGGCGCGCACGCCCTCGTCACTGAACTGCGCTTCGCGGCAATACAGGTAAGCGCGGGAGTCTTCCAGGCTGTAAGTGATCAGCCGCGACTCACCTTCATCAGCCGACAGTTGCCGGCCAAAATCGTCGTCGAGGTTGACCACCCGGCACTTCAGATCATTCCAGGCAAACAACTTGGCCTTGGTTTCGCCATAGGCCTGCATGGTGCCGTGGTAATCCAGATGATCACGCGACAGGTTGGTCATCACCGCCACATCGAAGGCCAGCGCGGTTACGCGGCCCTGATCCAGCCCATGGGAAGAGACTTCCATGGCCACGGCTTTGGCACCGGCCTTTTTCAAGTCGGCGAGGGTCGCTTGCACTGCAATCGGATTCGGCGTGGTGTGCAGGCCGCTCTCCAGCGCGCCGTAGAAACCGGAGCCCAGAGTGCCAACGATACCGCAGTGTTGACCGAGCAAATCGAGGGCTTGCGCGACCAATTGGGTCACGCTGGTTTTACCGTTGGTGCCGGTCACGCCGATCAGGTTCATGTGACGGCTCGGGTCGCCGTAAAAGCGCCCGGCGATGTCCGACAGCTGCGCCGCCAGGCCTTTGACCGGAATCAGCGGCACGTCGGTAATCGGCAGCACGGTCGCGCCTTCGACTTCATAAGCCACGGCGGCAGCACCGCGCTGCAAGGCGTCGGCGATGTGCGCACGACCGTCGAATTTGCCACCAGGGACCGCAAGGAACAAATCACCTGCCCGTACGTTACGGCTGTCCAGCGCCAATTCGCGGATCAATAGATCATGGCCGGCGTGGGCGAAAATCTTGTTCAGGCTCAGCGACATCAGCCGCGCCCTCCATTAGCTTTCAGCGGAACGACCGGTGCGGCGTTCGCTTGTTGAGTGGCTGGCAGGTTGTCCGGGGTGATGTTCATCAGGCGCAAGGTCCCGGACATCACTTTGCTGAACACCGGCGCCGATACCAGACCACCGAAATAACCGGCCTTGGTCGGTTCGTCGATCACCACCACGATCGCGTAACGCGGGTCGCTCATCGGGCCGAAACCGGCGAACAGCGAGCGGTAGGAGTTCTCGGCGTAGCCTTTGGTTCCGACCGACGTCTTACGCGCAGTACCCGACTTGCCGCCCACGTGATACGCCGGCACCTGCGCACGGAATACGCCGCGCGGGGCTTCGATCACTTGTTGCAGCATGCCTTGCATGGTTTTCGCGACGGCTTCCGGCAGCACCTGAGTGGTTTGCGGCGCCTTGTCGGTTTTGATCAGGGTCAACGGTGCGAGGCGACCATTGTTGGCCAGGGCCGAGAAGGCGTGGACCAACTGGATCGCGGTCACGGAAATACCGTAGCCGTAGGACAGCGTGGCGGTTTCAGCCTTGCGCCATTCGCGGTAGTTCGGCAGGTTGCCGACGCGCTCACCCGGGAAACCCAAGCCGGTGTCCTGGCCGAGGCCAACTTTCTGTGCCAGACGGAAAATCGTTTCGCCGCCGATGTCGAACGCGACCTTACTCATGCCGACGTTACTGGAATTGATCAGGATACCGGTCAGGTCGAGCACCGGACCTTCGGTCTTGGATACGTCCTTGATGGTGTATTTACCAATCTGCAAGCTGCCCGGGTACACCTCGACGGTGTCGCTCGGTTTCCAGCGCCCGGTTTCGATCGCGGCGCTCATGGAGATCGCTTTCATGGTCGAGCCCGGCTCGAACACGTCGATCATTGCGCGGTTGCGCATCATCGCCGGTTGCAGGTTGCGACGGTTGTTCGGGTTGTAGGTCGGCTGGTTGACCATGGCGAGAATCTCGCCGGTCTTCACGTCCATGATCACCAGGCTACCGGCCTTGGCGCCGTTCTCGATGATCGCGTTGCGCAGCTCGCGGTTGGCCAGGTATTGCAGGCGCAGGTCAATGGACAACGCCAAGGGCTTGCCGGCCTTGGCGTTTTTGGTGACCTGGACATCTTTGATCAGCCGGCCGCGCCGGTCCTTGATGACCTGTCGCTTGCCGGGCACCCCGGCCAGCCATTCGTCGTAGGCCAGCTCGACGCCTTCGCGCCCGTGATCGTCGATGTCGGTAAAGCCGACCATGTGGGCAGTGACTTCACCGGCGGGGTAGAAACGCCGGAACTCTTCGATGCCATAAACGCCCGGCACTTTCAGATCGAGCACAGCCTGGCCCTGCTCGGGAGTCAGCCCGCGCACCAGGTAGATGAATTCTTTGTTGGCCTGGGCTTCGAGACGTTCGGCCAGGGCTTTGGGATCCTGCCCCAGGGCAGCCGCCAGTGCCGGCCATTTCTCTTTGGCCAGTTGCATTTCCTTGGCGTTGGCCCACAGCGTGGTGACCGGGGTACTCACGGCCAACGGCTCGCCGTTACGGTCGGTGATCAGACCACGGTGAGCCGGAATTGGAATATGACGGACACTGCGCGCGTCGCCCTGACCTTTAAGGAAGTCACGGTCGACCACTTGCAGATCAATGATGCGCCAGGAAATCGCCGCCACCATGATGCCGAGCAAGCCCAGCACCAGACGGAATCGCCACGGGAAGAGTGCGCCTTCGAGTTTCATCATGGCGCCACCATCTGCACTTCAGCAGCGCCAGGAATACGCATCTTCAGTTGCTCGGTCGCCAACACTTCGATACGGCTGTGGGCGGTCCAGGTGCTTTGTTCGAGAATCAACCGGCCCCACTCCGCCTGCGCCTTGTCGCGCACGCTCAATTCGTTGTACAGCGAATTCAACAGCTGACGGTTCCAGTGGGCGCTATAGGACACGCCGATGGCCGATACGAGCACACCGATAAACAGCAGCAGCATGAAAAAGCTTCCGCCGGGAAGTGGTTTGGCGAAAAGCTTGCTCACCGCAGTTTCTCCGCGACGCGCATGATGGCGCTACGGGAACGTGGGTTGGCTTTGAGTTCGGCCTCGGAGGCGGACTGCGCTTTGCCATGGACTTTGATTTTCGGTTCGAAGGCGACGTGACGGACCGGCAAGTTGCGCGGCAAGTTGTCGGCTTCGCCTTTCACCAGTTTGCGCATGAACAGTTTGACGATGCGGTCTTCCAGCGAGTGGAAGCTGATCACCACCAGGCGACCGCCGACTTCCAGGCACTCCAGCGCGGCTTCAAGACCGGTTTCCAGATCGCCCAGTTCGTTGTTGACGTGAATACGCAGCCCCTGGAATGCACGGGTGGCCGGGTTCTTGCCCTTTTCCCATGCAGGGTTGGCGACTTTCAGCACTTCTGCCAGATCGGCAGTGCGCTCGAACGGCTTGATGTCACGACGTTCGGCCACGGCACGCGCCATGCGGCCGGAGAAACGTTCTTCGCCGTACTCCTTGAACACCCGGGCGATTTCTTCCACTGGCGCGGTATTGACGAACTCGGCGGCGCTGATCCCACGGGACGGGTCCATGCGCATGTCCAACGGGCCGTCATTGAGAAAACTGAAGCCGCGCTCAGGGTCGTCGAGCTGCGGCGAAGATACGCCGAGGTCAAGCAGAACGCCGCTGACCTTGCCGGCCAGACCGCGTTCGGCGACTTCCGAACCGAGCTCGGCAAAGCTGCGCTGTACAACGACAAAGCGGCCGTCTTCGGCCGCTAGCGTTTGCCCGGTGGCAATCGCTTGAGGATCTTTGTCGAACCCGAGCAACCGGCCATCGGGCCCGAGCTTGCTGAGAATCAACCGGCTATGTCCGCCGCGTCCGAACGTGCCGTCCAGATAGCAGCCATCAGGACGTACGGCGAGAGCCTCGACGGCTTCGTCAAGCAGTACGGTGATGTGGTTAAAGCCGCTATCAATAGTCACAGGATCAAATCACGCAGTTCATCAGGCATGGCGCCCGGTTGTTGAATAGCAGCCAGGTCAGCGGCAGAAACCGCATTCCAGGCATCCTCGTCCCACAATTGGAACTTGTTCAGTTGGCCTACCAACATTGCGCGCTTATCCAACTTGGCATATTCGCGAAGACGCGGCGGGACCAGAAAACGACCACTGCCATCGAGCTCGAGGTCGACGGCATTACCAATCAGTAAACGTTGCAGGCGGCGGTTTTCTTCGCGAAGCGAAGGCAGTGCGCGCAGTTTGGTTTCGATAATTTCCCACTCATCGAGGGGATAAACACACAAACACGGATCAACGGCATCGATGGTGACGATTAATTGACCGGAACTACGCGAAACGAGCTCGTCACGGTACCGGCTCGGCATGGCGAGACGGCCCTTTGCATCGAGACTGATAGCGTTAGCTCCGCGAAACACGTCAGCGTTTCTCCAAATATTAGCGTTTTGCGCTCAAAAAACCCACTTCATGCCACTTTCCGCCACTTGCGCACACTATAGGAATGCGCCCACCACACCGTCAAGGCGCGGATAGAAGGAAAAGCCTTACAGAACGGAGATTTAGGAGTGCAAAAGGAGGGGAAACGAGAATCTGGCGGATGAATTTGTTCAATAACTTGAATCAGCACAGAAGGCTGCGTTCAGAAGTTAAAGTAGTTTGTTAAGAGTAAGATTTTTTCGGTATTACAAAAGCGCTTCTGCTATTGATTCAGCAGGGAGGGGAATTGCCATTACACATATCGCTGCCAATGATTGAAGCAGAGAGAAAAAAAGGTGGAGAGTCGATCTGTAAGCCGGGTTCTGTCTTGAACAGTCATTCGTCTACGATGGCCATCACTGGACATCTTTAGCAACCTACCCGGTCCCAGCGCGGGCCACGCCTTGGGACCCTATTTGGTCTTGCTCCAAGTGGGGTTTACCTAGCCACGAACTGTTGCCAGACGTGCGGTGCGCTCTTACCGCACCTTTTCACCCTTACCGGCGCCGAAGCGCTTAGGCGGTTATTTTCTGTGGCACTTTCCGTAGGCTCACGCCTCCCAGGCATTACCTGGCACTTCGCCCTATGGAGCCCGGACTTTCCTCCCCCCCCTAATTTTCATAGAGGGCAGCGACTGTCCGATCGACTCTCCGCCGCGAAGATTAACGGCAGAGCGGTCGAAGAACAAGCTCTAAAAGCCTCTGGCCGGCGCTGCGCGTCGCTTTTTTACTCGCCCTTCTGCTTATCCAGCGCAACCTGATAGAGCACATTCTTGCGCTCGCCAGTAATTTGCGCCGCCAATGCCGCCGCACGCTTGAGCGGCATTTCTTCAAGCAGCAGATTGAGAATACGCATGGCTTCGCTGCTGACAGCGTCCTCAGTCTCGGGAGCAGACCAGCCAGCGACCAGCACTACGCACTCGCCGCGCTGCTGGTTGCTGTCCGATTCGACGAACTCGCGCAACTCGGCCAGCGGCAAGCCTTTAAGGGTTTCGAAGGTCTTGGTCAGCTCACGCGCCAGCAATGCCGGACGATCGGCGCCGAACACCAGCTCCATGTCTTGCAGGCATTCAAGGATGCGGTGTGGAGCCTCATAAAAAATCAGTGTGCGCGGCTCTTCTTTTATCAGCTCCAGGCGAGCGCGTCGGCCGACAGCCTTGGCCGGTAGAAACCCTTCGAAGATGAAGCGGTCCGATGGCAACCCCGCCGCCGAGAGCGCCGCAATCAATGCACAGGCCCCCGGAACCGGCACCACATTGATCCCTGCGGCACGGGCCTGACGCACCAGGTGATAACCCGGATCGGAAATCAGCGGCGTCCCGGCATCGGAGATCAATGCCACATCGTCGCCAGCGAGCAAGCGAGTGATAAAGCGGCTGCCTTCATCCCTCTCGTTGTGTTCATGGCAGGCCGCCAGCGGCGTGGGGATGCCGAAGTGCTGCATCAATCGCTGGGAATGGCGAGTGTCTTCGGCAGCAATCAACGAAACCTCGCGCAGGATCTTCAGCGCACGCGCACTGATATCGTCCAGGTTGCCGATGGGCGTCGCCACCACATAAAGCGAGCCAGCAGCGGAATTCAAAGCACCTGGAGCAGTCAAAGCGCACACCTCATGATCGGTAAAAGCCGCCATTGTAGCGCGTAGCGACATTCGCGATACCTGCAAGCAACCCTCGGTTTTCCAGCCTTTTGTGCAGTGTCGCAACATTTGCATGAGCTAAATTGATCGATTCACGCCAGTAACATCGCGCCCCGGCCAGCGCTTGGGTACAATTCCACGCTTATTTGATCGAGTATCAGGAACACTTACATGATCGCTTGCCTGCGGCTGTTCTCTGCCCTCTGCCTCGCTGCCTTGCTGGCGGCTTGCGCCAGCTCGCCCTCCTCCAGCCTTGGCGAACTTCCACGGACCCCGGATGCCAGTGTCGAGCAACTGCTCGAACAGGCCACTCAAAGTAAAACGCCGGACAAGGCAGCCTTGCTGCGCTTGAGCGCGGCAGACCTGGCTTATCGTCAGGGCAATGCCGGTCAATCCGCGCAAATCCTGCAACAAGTACCGATGGAACAACTCAAGCCTGGCCAACAGGTCTTCGCCAGCACCCTGGCGGCTGAATTGGCCATGGTGCGCAATCAGCCCAAAGCGGCGCTGACGGCCCTGAACCATCCGAGCCTGCAACGCCTGAGCGAACTGCCAGCCGAACAACAGGTTCGCACCGGCACCGTCCATGCCCGCGCCCTTGAGGCCGACGGCCAGACCCTGGCCGCCGCACGGGAGCGCATTTTCATCGCCCCCATGCTGAGCGATCAAGCTGCGAGCAAAAACCACGAAGCGATCTGGACCCTGATCGCTTCGCTGCCGACCGATCAATTGCAGCCGACCACCGACGACGACCTCGGCGGCTGGTTGAGCCTGGCCCGGGCAGTGAAAACAGCCGGCACCCTGGAACAGCAGCAAGCCGCGATCGACAACTGGCGCGCGAACAATCCAAAGCACCCGGCCGCCATCCAGCTGCCGCTGCCATTGACCAAACTCAAGGATCTGGCCAGCCAGCCCCTGAGCAAGATTGCCCTGCTGCTGCCGCAAGACGGCCCGCTGGCTTCGGTCGGCAAAGCATTGCGCGAAGGTTTCATGGCCGCACACTATCAGGCGCAACAAGCCGGGCAGAAGCCGCCAGCCATCGAGTTCTATGACAGCTCGCGCCTGACCTCCCTCGACGAGTTCTATCGCAAGGCCCAGGCCGACGGCGTGCAATTGGTGGTCGGCCCGCTGGAAAAACCGCTGGTCAAACAGCTCAGCGCTCGCCCGCAACTGCCGATCACCACCCTGGCGCTGAACTACAGCGAAGGCGAACAAGGTCCGGCCCAGCTGTTCCAATTCGGCCTTGCCGCTGAAGACGAAGCCCGCGAAGTATCCCGTCGTGCGCGCGCCGATGGCTTGCATCGCGCCGCCATCATGGTGCCGAAAGGCGAATGGGGTGACCGCGTACTCAGAGCATTCAGCCAGGATTGGCAAGCCAACGGCGGCAGCATTGTCGCGACCGAGCGCGTCGACCAACCGGTGCAACTGGCCCAGCAAATTGCCGACATGTTCCAGCTGCGTCAGAGCGAAGGCCGCGCCAAGAGCCTGCAAAACACCGTTGGCTCGCAGGTAGCCGCCCAGCCTTCGCGTCGTCAGGACATCGAGTTCATCTTCCTGGCCGCGACGCCGCAACAGGCTCAACAGATCAAACCGACCCTGAACTTCCAGTACGCGGGTGACGTGCCGGTTTACGCCACTTCCCACGTATTCAGCGCCAGCGGCGACCAGAACCAGTACAACGACATGAACGGTATTCGCTTCTGCGAAACCCCATGGCTGCTGGATGCCAACGACCCGCTGCGCAAACAAGTCACCGCACAATGGCCACAAGCCGCTGGCAGCCTGGGCCGTCTATACGCGATGGGCGTTGACGCCTATCGCCTGGCACCACGCCTGGGGCAACTCAAGGCCTTGCCGGACAGCCGCATCGAAGGTCAATCGGGCAGCCTGGGCATGACTCAGAATCAACGGGTAGTGCGTCAGTTGCCATGGGCACAGTTCGTCAGCGGTCAGGTTCAACGCCTGCCGGACACCTCACGCTGATGCCCGACAGGTCACGCCAGCAGAGCGGCAAGGATGCCGAGCGCCATGCGCTCGAGCATCTTCAGCAACAAGGTCTGCGCCTGCTGGCGCAAAACTGGTTATGCAAACGCGGCGAGCTTGATCTGGTCATGCTTGATGGCGATACAGTAGTATTCGTCGAAGTCCGATACAGAAAAAACACCCAATGGGGTGGCGCGCTCGATAGCATCGATGAGCGCAAACGGCAGAAACTGATTTTCGCCGCGCAGTACTTTCTTCAGCGCGAGTCGCGTTGGGCCAATTCCCCTTGCCGCTTCGACGTGGTTGCCATCGACAGCAACCTTGATCAGTTGAACTGGTTGCAGAATGCCTTCGACAGCTGATCGCTTGCGCCCCGAACCGGACACCTTCACCCAACACTTTTGCTCTTTGCTTTGCGGGCTGCACATTCATGTGCCGAGTAGCCGCGCTAATTAAGGTCACACAGATGGACATGCAATCGCGAATTCGCCAGCTTTTTCAGGCCAGTATCGACACCAAGCAACAGGCGATGGACGTACTTGCACCGCACATCGAGCAAGCCAGCCAGGTCATGGTCAACGCCCTGCTCAACGAGGGCAAAATGCTGTCCTGCGGCAACGGCGGTTCCGCCGGTGACGCACAGCACTTCTCGTCCGAACTGCTCAACCGCTTCGAGCGCGAGCGCCCGAGCCTGCCGGCCATTGCGCTGACCACCGACAGCTCGACGATCACCTCGATCGCCAACGACTACAGCTACAACGAAATCTTCTCCAAACAGATCCGCGCCCTCGGCCAACCGGGTGACGTATTGCTGGCCATTTCCACCAGCGGCAACTCGGCGAATATTATTCAAGCGATCCAGGCCGCACATGATCGCGAAATGATTGTCGTAGCATTGACGGGTCGTGATGGCGGCGGCATGGCGTCACTGCTTTTGCCGGAGGACGTCGAGATTCGCGTGCCGGCCAACGTCACTGCACGTATTCAGGAAGTCCACCTGCTGGCGATCCATTGCCTTTGCGATCTGATCGACAGCCAACTGTTCGGGAGTGAAGAATGACCCCTAATCGCCTAGGCCTTCTGGCCTTGACCCTGTGCCTCGGCATCAGCGGCTGCACCTCGGTGGTTAACGCCAGCCGTGAAGCGCCGATCGACGATGATCGCGGCACCCGCACCTTCGGCAGCAAAATCGACGACTCCCTGATCGAAACCAAGGCCGGTGTAAACATCGCCAAGGCCGATCCGGACCTGGACAACAACTCGCACATCGTCGTCACCAGCTTCAACGGCGTGGTGCTGCTGGCCGGGCAAACCCCGCGCGCCGACCTCAAGGCCAAGGCCGAACAGGTCGCCGCCTCCGTTCAGCGCGTGAAGAAGGTGCACAACGAACTGCAAGTGCTGCAGCCCTCCTCGCTGCTGGCACGCCAGAACGACACCTGGCTGACCACCAAGATCAAGACTCAGATGCTCACCGATCCCTCCATCCCGGGCTCGCGCATCAAGGTTGTGACCGAAAACGGCATCGTTTATCTGCTCGGCCTGCTGACCAAGCAGGAAGCGGCGCAGGCGACCAATCTGGTGCAAGGCGTTTCTGGCGTGCAGAAGATTGTGAAGCTGTTTGAGTACATCGACTGATACTTGCTTACGCGATGGCATCCTTGAGATCGCCTTCGCCGGCAAGCCTGGCTCCTACAGTAATAAAAAAGGCGATCCTTGCGGATCGCCTTTTTTATTACTTCACCACTTTCAAACTGGGTCGACCGCTGGGACGCGGCGGCTCGCTGTCGGGTGGCGGGATATCATCATCCGGCTCGATCTCTTCCTCGTCGTCCAGAGGCGATTCCATATCGAACACCATGCCTTGGCCGTTCTCCCGAGCGTAAATGCCCAGGATCGACGCGATAGGCACATACAGGGTGTGCGGCACGCCACCGAAGCGCCCTTCGAAACTGACCGCCTCGTTATCCATGTGCAAATGACGCACGGCTGCCGGGGATACGTTCAGGACAATCTGCCCGTCACTGGCAAAACCCTGAGGCACCTGTACCGACGGATACTCGGAATTGACCAGCATGTGCGGGGTGCAATCGTTGTCCACAATCCACTCGTAGAGCGCGCGGACCAGATAAGGTCGACTGGAGTTCATAGCGGCTCCTTAAGCCTTAGCGCATGTCGCGTTCGACACCAGACAGACTCGCCTGGAAAGCCTCACGCGCAAACTGGCGCTCCATGTAATCAAGCAGCGGCTTGGCAGGCCGCGGCAGTTCTATACCCAGAATCGGCAATCGCCAGAGTATTGGTAGTAGGCAGCAATCCACCAGACTTTGTTCCTCACTGAGGAAAAACGGCTTGTCGGCGAATAGCGGCGACACGCCTGTCAGGCTTTCGCGCAGCTCTTTACGAGCCACCACGCGAGCTGCTTCCTTGGTCCGCGAATCCAGAATCAGATCCACCAGGCCACACCAGTCACGCTGAATGCGATGAATCAGCAGGCGACTGTTGGCACGCGCCACAGGATAAACCGGCAGTAGTGGCGGATGCGGATAACGCTCATCCAGATATTCCATCACCACGGTCGACTCCCACAACGCCAGGTCACGATCGACCAGGGTGGGCAGGCTTCCGTAAGGGTTCACTTCAATCAGTTTAGGCGGCTGACGACCAGCCTCCACGTAAATGATCTCGGCGCTGACACCCTTCTCTGCAAGTACGATGCGCACTCGGTGGGAATAGTGGTCGGCGGGGTCGGAGTAACAGGCCAACCGATTGGTCACGCCCATGGCGGTCCTCCTCGCTTGTTGAAATTATCGGAAACGGAAAAACACGCGCGCCCAGAGGGCGCCTCCCGTAACGCCTGGATCACCAGACTCGTTACACCTTCAGAGACGCCCCTGGGCGCGTGCGATTAACAGCAATGGCTTACAACGTTATCAATGGACGTCTTTCCAGTATTCACGCTTGAGCAAGTAAGCGAATACGAAGAAGAACGCCAGGTACAGCAACACATAGGTACCGATGCGCTGATGCTGCAGCTTCACCGGGTTGGCCGAGTAGGCCAGGAAGGTCACCAGATTCTTGACCTTCTCGTTGAACTGCTCTTCGGTCAGCGTGCCGGTTTTCGGCAATACAGTCAGTTGATCGCAGGCTTCATGAGTCAAAGCGGTGCCGGTCAGCGGATCGAATTGCTTCTTGCCGTCATCGACGACTTGAACCTGCTTACAGCCTACCACCTGGCGACCCTGCAAGCCGACCAGAACGTTAGGCATGCCGACGTTCGGGAACACCTTGTTGTTCACGCCCCATGGACGCGACGGGTCTTCATAGAACGAACGCAGGTAGCCATAGAGCCAATCTGTGCCACGAACGCGAGCCACCAGTGTCAGGTCGGGTGGCGCCGCACCAAACCAGGTCTTGGCGTCAGCCGGCTGCATGCCGATGCTCATGTGGTCGCCGATCTTGGCACCAGTGAACACCAGCTTCTCGAGCATCAGCTCGTGAGGAATGCCCAGGTCATCGGCGACACGCTCGTAACGCTGGAACTTGGCACTGTGGCAGCCCATGCAATAGTTGGCGAACGTACGTGCGCCATCCTGCATGGCAGCCTTGTCGGAAACGTCGATGTCGACTTTTTCCAGCTCTGGGCCGCCGTGCTCGGCCGCGAAGGACAGTGCTGGCAGAGCAGCAAGAATCAGTACAGCAAATAGTTTTTTCATCAGCCAGTCACCCTTTCCGGAACCGGTTTGGTCTTCTCGAGCCTGGTGTAGAACGGCATCAGAATGAAGTAGGCGAAGTACAGGAAGGTACAAACCTGCGACAGCAACGTACGTTCCGGGGTAGGCGCCATCACGCCCAGCCAGCCAAGAATCACGAAGGAGATGCAGAATACCCAGAGCCAGATCTTGCTCAGCCAACCCTTGTAGCGCATGGACTTGACCGGGCTACGGTCAAGCCAGGGCAGGACGAACAGCAAGGCAATCGAAGCACCCATGGCAACAACACCCAGGAGCTTGTCCGGAACCGCCCGCAGAATCGCGTAGAACGGCGTGAAGTACCAGACCGGAGCGATGTGCTCAGGGGTCTTGAAGGCGTTCGCCACTTCAAAGTTCGGCTTCTCGAGGAAGTAGCCGCCCATTTCCGGGAAGAAGAACACGATCGCGCAGAAGATGAACAGGAACACCACCACGCCGACGATATCTTTCACGGTGTAGTACGGATGGAAGGCAATGCCGTCCAGCGGTACGCCGTTTTCGTCTTTGTGTTTCTTGATGTCCACGCCGTCCGGGTTGTTCGAACCCACTTCGTGCAACGCCAGAATGTGCAGCACTACCAGGCCGAGGATCACGATCGGCAAGGCAACCACATGCAAGGCGAAGAAACGGTTCAGGGTAATACCGGAAATCAGGTAGTCACCACGGATCCACTGGGTCAGGTCGTTACCGATGACCGGGATCGCACCGAACAGCGAGATGATCACCTGGGCGCCCCAGTAGGACATCTGGCCCCACGGCAGCAGGTAACCCATGAAGGCTTCAGCCATCAGCGCCAGGTAGATCAGCATGCCGAACACCCACACCAGCTCACGCGGCTTCTGGTACGAACCGTAGAGCAGGCCACGGAACATGTGCAGATAAACCACGATGAAGAACGCCGAAGCGCCAGTGGAGTGCAGCAGACGCAGGATCGAGCCGTACTCGACGTCGCGCATGATGTATTCGACGGAAGCGAATGCTTCTTCCGCCGACGGGGTGTAGCTCATGGTCAGCCAGACACCGGTAACGATCTGGTTGACCAGAACGAGCAGCGCCAGGGAGCCAAAGAAATAGAAGAAGTTGAAGTTCTTCGGGGCGTAATACTTGCTGAGATGGTCTTCCCACATTTTGGTCGCGGGAAAGCGCGCATCAACCCAATCCATGAACTTGCTCATCACGCTTTCTCCGTATCGACGCCAACGACAATGATGTCATCGGTCTCATAGGAATGCGGGGGAACTGGCAGGTTCAAAGGCGCGGGTTGCGACTTGTAGACGCGGCCAGCCAAATCGTAGTGGGAACCGTGGCAAGGGCAGAAGTAGCCCCCGACCCAATCCTTGCCCAGATCGGCAGGTGCCACTTCCGGACGGAAGGTCGGTGAGCAACCCAGGTGAGTGCAGATGCCGATCAGCAGCAGGACTTCTGGCTTGATCGAACGCGTCTGCGGGTCGACATAGGTCGGTTGCGTCGAGTTCTTGGAGGCGGGGTCAGACAGCTGGCCCTCAATCTTTTTCAGATTCCCCAGGATTTCCTCGGTACGGCGGACGATGAACACCGGCTGACCGCGCCACTCAGCAATCATTTGCTGGCCTGGCTCGATTTTGCTGACATTCACTTTCACCGGTGCACCTGCGGCTTTCGCCTTGGCACTGGGAAACCATGACCCCACGAACGGGACCGCAGCCCCCACCGCTCCTGCAGCACCCACCACGGATGTGGCTGCTACCAAGAAGCGACGCCGGCCTGCATTCACGCCGTCATTGCTCATTCAGTCCTCTCCCATCAGCTTTGTGGCCTGTTAAATCAGGCGTCTACTAAGTAAAAATCTGAACTTATAAAAATTTTGCCGAATGGTAATGAAAAGCCCCAATTCTGACAAGGTAATTACCGAAGGGCTCCACTGCCAAGCCTTGTAGTATAGGGCCTCTGCGGATGTGGCAAGTTGTCACAGCGCAATTCGTTGATAAATAGCGCCCATAAAAAAACGCCCAGCTTCGCAAGGAAACTGGGCGTTCTTTTTGAACGTGAAAGCGAATTAACGCTTCGAGTACTGCGGACGCTTACGCGCTTTACGCAGACCGACTTTCTTACGTTCAACTTCACGAGCATCGCGGGTTACGAAGCCAGCTTTGCGCAGAGCAGAGCGCAGAGTTTCGTCGTAGTCCATCAGAGCGCGAGTGATACCGTGGCGGATTGCGCCAGCTTGACCACTTACACCACCGCCGATCACGGTGACGTAGATGTCGAACTTCTCGACAGTCTCAGTCAATTCCAGCGGCTGACGAACTACCATGCGGGCAGTTTCGCGGCCGAAGAAATTATCCAGCGAACGGTTGTTGATGGAGATGTTACCAGTGCCCGGACGCAGGAAAACGCGTGCGGTTGCAGTCTTGCGACGGCCAGTGCCGTAATTTTGAGTCGCCGACATAATGAACTATTCCGTTAAAACTTCAGTTCTTGGGGCTGCTGAGCAGTATGAGGGTGAGCAGCGCCCGCATAGACTTTCAGCTTACGATACATGTCGCGACCCAGCGGGTTCTTAGGCAGCATGCCTTTGACCGCGGTCTCGATCACGCGCTCAGGGGCTTTAGCGATCAGCTTTTCGAAGTTGATCGACTTGATGCCGCCCGGGAAACCGGAGTGGGAGTAGTACATTTTGTCAGTGGTTTTAGCGCCAGTAACACGTACTTGCTCAGCGTTGATTACGACGATGTAGTCGCCGGTGTCAACGTGAGGAGTGTACTCAGCCTTGTGCTTGCCACGCAGACGGCTCGCGATTTCAGTGGCCAGACGACCCAGGGTCTGACCAGCAGCGTCGACGACAAACCAGTCGCGCTTTACTGTTTCCGGTTTAGCAGTAAAAGTTTTCATTCTTTATAGCCTCAGGGGCCGCCCTGTAAATTAGACGGCGGATCTTACTGAATAGTGCGTACTTTGACAAGTCAAAGGCAGCCGGATACAGACGCTTTCGGGGGCTCGGGTCGGCGCGTCCGTTCAACGGCAAGATTCTTCGGCGGCGGCGCATCACTTCCACTGCAGAAAGAGGTGCGCAATTATGCAGATTGCGAAAAATATTTCAACCTGCTTTTATGATTGTTTTGCCCAAGGAGCACCCGATGGACTATCGCCAGCTAGGCCGTACCGATCTGAACGTGAGTGCCATCTGCCTCGGCACCATGACCTGGGGCGAGCAAAACAGCGAGGCTGAAGCCTTCGCCCAGATCGAACGCGCCAAGAGCGCCGGGATCAATTTCATCGACACCGCCGAGATGTACCCGGTGCCGCCCAAGGCCGACACCTACGCCACCACCGAGCGCTACATCGGCAACTACTTCAAAAGTCGCGGCGATCGCGCCGACTGGATCCTGGCGAGCAAGATCGCCGGCCCCGGCAACACCATCGACTACATTCGCGACAAAAACCTGCGGCACAACCGCCAACACATCCGCGAAGCCGTGGACGCCAGCCTCAAGCGCCTGCAAACCGACTACATCGACCTGTATCAGTTGCACTGGCCGGAACGCAGCACCAATTTCTTCGGTCAGCTCGGCTACAAGCACAAGATAGAAGCCAATCTGACGCCACTGGAGGACACCCTCGAAGCGCTGGACGAGCAGGTCAAGGCCGGCAAGATCCGCCACATCGGCCTGTCCAACGAAACCCCGTGGGGCACCATGCGCTTCCTTGCCCTCGCCGAAGCCCGTGGCTGGCCCCGCGCGGTATCCATCCAGAACCCTTACAACCTGCTCAATCGCAGCTTCGAAGTCGGCCTGGCGGAAATTGCCATCCGCGAACAGTGCGGCTTGCTGGCCTACTCGCCACTGGCGTTCGGCTTTCTGTCGGGCAAGTACGAAGGTGGCGCGCGCCCACCCAAAGGTCGCCTGAGCCTCTACAGCCGCTTCAGCCGCTATTTCAACCCACAGTCGGAAGCAGCGTGCAGTCGTTACGTGGCACTGGCCCGTAAACACGGCCTGGACCCGGCGCAGATGGCGCTGGCGTTCGTCACACAACAGCCATTCGTGACCAGCAACATCATTGGCGCCACCACGCTTGAGCAACTGGACAGCAACATTGCCAGTGTCGATTTGAAGCTGTCGGATGAAGTGCTGGCAGGCATTGAGGCGATTCACCAGGATCAGCCGAATCCTGCGCCGTAACTTACGTCGACGATCGTTCCCACGCAGAGCATGGGAACGATCACGCTGCATTACAGCGACCGCGCAATAATCTCCTTCATGATTTCATTGGTCCCGGCATAAATCCGCTGCACCCGCGCATCCGCCCATGCCCGGGCAATCGGGTATTCCCACATGAATCCGTAACCGCCATGCAACTGCACGCATTCGTCGAGCACCTTGCATTGCAGGTCGGTGCCCCAGTACTTGGCCATCGCCGCCGTCGGCACGTCGAGCTTGCCTTGCAGATGCAGTTCCAGGCAGCGATCGACGAAGACCCGGCCGATCTGAATCTCGGTCGCCATTTCAGCGAGCTTGAAGCGGGTGTTCTGGAAGTCGGCGATGGCCTTGCCGAAAGCCTTGCGTTCACGGGTGTAATCCAGCGTCCACTGCAACGCCGCTTCGGCTGACGCCAAGCCTCCCACCGCGACCGTCAAGCGCTCCTGCGGTAACTCCTGCATCAGGTAAGCGAAGCCCATCCCCGCTTGGCCCAACAGGTTTTCCTTGGGCACCCGAACGTCCTGGAAGAACAGCTCCGAGGTGTCTTGAGCCTTCATGCCGACCTTTTCCAGGCGCTTGCCCTTGGCGAAACCCGGCGTGTTGGCCTCCACCAGAAACAGACTGGTGCCCTTCGCCCCCGCCTTCGGATCAGTCTTGGCCACGACGATCACCAGGTCAGCCAGAAAGCCGTTGGTGATGAAAGTCTTCGAACCGTTGATCACGTATTCGTCGCCCTCCAGCACCGCGGTAGTCTTCACCCCTTGCAGGTCGGAGCCAGCACCCGGCTCGGTCATGGCAATCGCAGTGACCATCTCGCCAGACACCAGCTTGGGCAGGTATTTGTGTTTCAGCGCCTCACTGCCGTAATGCAGGATATAAGGCGCAACAATGTCCGAATGAAGAGAAAATCCGATCCCGGTCAGCCCCAGACGACCGACCTCCTCGATCACCACTGCGCTATAGAGAAAGTCGGCCCCCAGCCCACCGTATTCTTCCGGCAGATGCGAACAGAGCATCCCCGCCTCCCCCGCCTTGTTCCAGAGATTGCGGTCGATATAGCCTTGTTTTTCCCATTGCCCATGGAACGGCACGGCCTCTTTTTCGAGGAACGTTCGCACGCTGTCGCGAAAAAGCTCGTGCTCGGGGCTGAACAAGGTTCTGGGGATCATGCGTCACCTGTCGTTATTGTCAGACGGAATTGATCTTCAGAGACTAAGCCTCGCTTCCGATACAGGACACTGGACACATCCGACAAAAAATAAGACGATCCAGCCGTCTGGTGACCACTTTCCCCTATAAAAATAAAGTTGAATTATGTCTAACCAAGCCTCACAGCCCTTACGGCGCGTCAGTATCCTGGCTATCGACCGGGTTTTCGCTTCCACCCTCATGCAAGCCAAGGATTTCTTCCATCTGGCCAGCCTGCGCTATGGCAAACAACTGGGCCACGGCCTGACACCGGCGTTCGAAACCCGGCTGGTCAGCCCCGACGGCAAACCGGTGAACAGCTTCAGCGATGTGATCATGCCGGTGGACGGCGGCCTGGAAAATGCCGACGTCATCATCCTCCCCGCCTTCTGGGACGATTTCGACACACTCTGCAAACGTTATCCACAGGTCCTGCCGTGGCTGCGCGAACAACACGCCCGCGGGGCAGTGCTGTGTGGCGAGGCCACGGGGGTGTTCTGGCTCGCCGAAGCCGGACTGCTCAACGGCAAGGAAGCGACCACGTACTGGCGCTTCTTCAATGCTTTCGCCGAGCGCTTCCCGCAGGTTCATCTCAATCAGGACAAACACCTGACCGACGCCGACAACCTGTATTGCGCCGGCGGCACCACCTCAGCCTGCGACCTCTACATTTACCTGATCGAGCGCTTTTGCGGTGCCAACGTGGCCCAGGCCGTGGCTCGCGACATTCTCTACGAAGTACAACGCAGCTATGCGCCGGGGCGGATCGGTTTCGGCGGGCAGAAACTGCACCAGGATGTGATCATCCTGCAGATCCAGCATTGGCTCGAAGAACACTTCGCCGATAAATTCCGCTTCGAAGACGTGGCCCGCGAACACGGCATGAGCATCCGCAACTTCATGCGACGCTTCCAGACCGCCACCGGCGATAAACCGCTGCATTACCTGCAACGCCTGCGCATCGAGACCGCCAAGGGCTTGTTGTCCGGCAGCCGCAAGAGCATCAAGACCATCAGCTATGAAGTCGGATACGACGATGCGAGCTTCTTCGCCCGATTGTTCCGCCAGCATACGGAGTTGTCGCCGAATCAGTATCGGCAGCAGTTTCAACAAGCAGCTTAAGAGCTAGACACCAATCCAGATTGGCTCTTCAGCGCGCATAAAAAAGGGCCTGCAATGCAGGCCCTTTTTTATTTTCCGAAATGTCCTACGGCTTGTGCGCCCGGGACAGGAATTCGTGAGACTGCATTTCCAGCAAGCGGCTAAGCGTGCGCTGGAACTCGAAGGTCAGGCGACCGCCGGTGTAGAGGTCTTTAAGCTCGACTTCGGCAGAGATGATCAGCTTCACGTTGCGGTCGTAGAACTCGTCGACCATGTTGATAAAACGTCGGGCGATGTCGTCGGTGGTGACGCTCATCTGCTCGACGCCGCTGAGCAACACGGCATGGAAGATCTTGCCCAGTTCGATGTAGTCGTTCTGGCTGCGCGGGCCGTCGCACAGTTCGCGGAAGTCGAACCAGGCCACGTCATCGCAGGTGCGCACGGCGCGGATTTCACGGTTCTCGATCATCAGCACGTCGTTCTCGACGGCAGCCGTGCATTCCGGCGTCAGGGCCCGGAAACTCTTGCGCAGGCTTTCCTGGGCGGCTTCGTCCAGCGGGAAGTGGAACAGCTCCGCTTGCTCGAGGTGACGCAGACGGTAATCGACGCCGCTGTCGACGTTGACGATCTCGGTGTTCTGCTTGATCAGCGCAATGGCCGGCAAGAAGCGCGCACGTTGCAGGCCGTCCTTGTACAGACCGTCCGGCACGATGTTCGAGGTCGCGACCAGGGTCACGCCGTTCTTGAACAGTTCTTCCATCAGCGTGCCAAGGATCATGGCGTCGGTGATGTCGGAGACGAAGAATTCATCGAAACAGATCACTCGCGTCTCGTCGGAAAAGCGCTTGGCGATGATCGTCAGCGGGTTTTTCTCGCCGCCCAGAGTCTTCATCTCTTCGTGCACGCGCTTCATGAAGCGGTGGAAGTGAGTGCGGGTCTTTTCCTTGAACGGCAGCGCTTCGAAGAAGGTGTCGACCAGGTAAGTCTTGCCGCGACCCACGCCGCCCCAGAAATACAGGCCCTTGACCGGCGCCTGGTCCTTCTTGCCAAACAGTTTGCCGAGCAGGCCCGGTTTGTTCTGCGAGGCCGCGACCAGATCGTCGTACAGGCGCTGCAAATGACGCACTGCCGTTTCCTGCGCAGCATCGTGGAAGAATTCCGGGCGTTTCAGATCAGCTTGGTATCGTTCTAGGGGCGTCATAATTCGTTAGCAAGGCAACAAAAACGGGCCGTCACTGTAGCGACGGCCCGTGGGAATGGCAATCGGCCCTTGGTCGGACCGAACCGTTGTTTATTCCTGAACCGGTGTCAGTGCAACCCGCAATGCGCCGATGGCAGCATCGCGAGCAGCAATGTCGGCGAAGGCCGGGCTGTCGGCCACGCACTCGCCTTCCAGCCAGACGCTGAAGCTCAGGTCTTCACTGCGCACGTCCAATGGCTGGCCGGATTGCAGTTGTTTGGTCACCTGACCTGCGGTTTTGCCATCGCCGAAGTGGCGCGACAGCAGCAGCTGCTCGCCATCGGCCGCCAGCAGACGGAAGCGGAAACTGCCATCGTCTTCACGGAAGCTGACAAAGCGCGCGGCTTTCGCGGCTTTCTTCTTGGTGGTGGCAGCCACTTGAGTCTGGGCGACGAAAGAGCGCAGGCCGACCGCTTCACGCAGTTCGTTGAGGAACGGCGTGGCCACGGCACGCGCCTTTTTGGCGCCGGCCTGCAGGATGTCTTCCAGATCCGCCGGACGCTCGATCAACTGCTGATAACGCTCGCGGGACTCGCCCAACTCGTTGTCCAGCAACTGGAACAGGCGATTCTTCGCCTCGCCCCAACCCAGGCCCTGGAGCAATTCGCTGCGGAATTCGTCGGCTTGTGCCGGTGTAGCGAAAGCCTGGAACAAGGTGAACAGGTGCGAGTTGTCCGGATCTTTGGCTTCACCCGGGGCACGGGAGTCGGTCACGATCCGCGAAATCGCGTCTTTCATCTCTTTGGCGCTGCTGAACAACGGAATGGTGTTGTCGTAGCTCTTCGACATCTTGCGACCGTCGAGGCCTGGCAGCGTGGCGACGCTTTCCTCGATCAGCGCCTCGGGCATGGTGAAGAACTCCTTGCCCTGGCCGAACAAGTGGTTGAAGCGCTGGCCGATGTCACGGGCCATTTCCACGTGCTGGATCTGGTCACGACCGACCGGCACCTTGTGGGCGTTGAACATCAGGATGTCCGCGGCCATCAGCACCGGGTAGCTGTACAGGCCCATGGTGATGCCCGCATCCGGGTCTTCGCCATTCTCGACGTTCTTGTCCACCGACGCCTTGTAGGCGTGGGCGCGGTTGAGCAAGCCCTTGGCGGCCACGCAGGTCAGCAGCCAGGTCAGCTCCGGGATTTCCGGGATGTCGGACTGGCGATAGAACGTCACCCGGTCCACGTCCAGGCCACCGGCCAGCCAGGTCGCGGCGATTTCCAGACGCGAGCGCTGGATGCGCAGCGGATCATCGCATTTGATCAGGGCGTGGTAGTCGGCCAGGAAGTAGAACGAATCGGCATTGCTATCGCGGCTGGCAAGAATCGCCGGGCGGATAGCCCCCGCGTAATTGCCCAGGTGCGGCGTGCCGGTGGTGGTGATGCCGGTGAGGATACGGGTACGAGTCGTCATGGGTAATCGCTTGTCAGACTGCAATCAATTCGAAAGACGCGGCAGGATCAGATCCTTGAGATCGGTCAGCTTGCCATGAAAAAAGTGTCCGCATTCTGCCACTTTCAGCAGCTCATGGGGGCGATCGAGTGCGTCGGACCAATCGTAAACGAGTTGCGGATCGATCACTTCGTCGGTTTCCGGCTGGATCAGGGTCAATGTACCTTGGTGCGGCAGTTGATCCTGATCACCCAGACGCATGACCGCAGGCGCGACCATGAACAGATGCTTGATCTGCTCACCCTTGGCCTCCAGGCGTCCGCCGAGACTGGCTGCAACAAAACCGCCGAAGGAGAAACCGAACAGGGTCAAAGGTAATTCAGGATGTTTGGCCCGCAGCCACTCGGCCGCTGCCTGGGCATCGTCGACTTCGCCGGAGCCCATGTCGTGCGAGCCTTCACTGGCACCGACGCCACGGTAGTTGAAACGCAAGGTAATCAAACCGGCGTCCCGCGCGGTGCGCTGCAGGGTCGAGACGACTTTGTTGAGCATCGTGCCGCCCTGCACCGGGTTCGGATGGCAGATCAGCGCCAGGCCGCGGGGCTGCTCATTGTCCGGGCTCATGTTTTCCAGATACAGGGCTTCCAACTGACCCACCGGGCCATCAATCACTACAGGGGTTTCGCGCATAAGCAAGGAAGGAACTCCGTGACCTCGAATCGGGTCGACTCGTCTAGCAAATTGTCTGTGCCAATCTATTGCGAGTGAATCGCGGTATACAGCGCAGGTTCGAGCCGTTAACGTAAAGCAAAGCCGTTTATAGAGGAAGGACTCGTGGAACACTCGCTCTTAGTTTGGTTGTTGCCGACTCTTGCCCTGGTTGTGGGTGTCGCCATTGGATTCCTGATCGCTCGCCTGGTGCCGAATGCCGCTCCGAGCAGCACGCAACGTCAGCTGGATGATATTCAGGAACGTTTTGACAAGTATCAGAACGAAGTGGTCACCCACTTCAACAGCACTGCATCCCTGGTCAAGAAACTGACTCAGAGCTATCAGGAAGTGCAGGATCATCTCGCCGAGGGTGCCAACCGCCTGGCCCTGGACGAGCAGACTCGCCAACGCTTGCTGGCTGCCCTGCACGCTGACGCGGTGCAGGCTCCACGGGAACGCCTGACGCCACCGCGCGATCAGGAACCGCCTCGCGATTACGCTCCCAAAGCCCCGAACGCGCCGGGCATGCTCGATGAGCATTACGGCCTGAAGAAGTAATCAGGTTTCGCGCGACACAAAAAGCCCTCGGACGAGTGATTGTCCGAGGGCTTTTTTTTATTCTGAAGTTTTCATCGCCTGAACAAGCGGCACAAAAAAAAGCCCGATCCTTTAAGGATCGGGCATTTTCATTTCAGGAAGAGGTCAGCCTCTTATGGGTACTGCTGAACAGTGCCTGGCTGTTGCTGACCGCCGTATTGCTGGCCCGGAATCGCCTTCAGGTTGACCTCGACGCGGCGGTTCTGTGCCCGGCCATTGGCATCACCGTTGCTGGCAATCGGGTTATCCGGCCCGGCACCACGTGCCGACAGGTTGGCGCCGCTGACACCCTGTGAGGTCAGGTAAGTCGCTACGCTCTGGGCGCGACGCTGGGACAGGTCCATGTTGTGCTGGCGGCTGCCGGTGCTGTCGGTGTAGCCGACGATCTCGATCTGGTTCTGGTTGAACTCCTTGAGCGAGCCCGCCAGGTTGTTCAGCGGCTGGTAGAAGCTTGAGGCAATGTTCGCCGAATCGGTGGCGAACGTGATGTTACCCGGCATGATCAGCTTGATCTGATCGCCCTGGCGCTGCACCTCAACCCCGGTGTTGGCCATGCTGGCGCGCAGCTTTTTCTCTTGCTGGTCGGCGTAGTAACCGTAACCGGCGGCAGAAGCACCCACCACGGCGGCGCCAATCAGCGCGCCCTTGCCACGGTTATCGTGGCTGATGGCAGCACCGGCCAGCGCACCGGCCAGGGCGCCGAGGCCACCGTATTTGGCGGTTTTGCTCATGCCCGTGGAGCTGCCATCAGCCTGACCCTGGTTGTCATAAGGGTTCGGCGATGCGCAACCGGACAACAGAGCCACTGCAGTAGCGACAACGATCAAACGACGCGAGGTGAACATGGAGGAGCTCCTACTTTTTTTGCATTCTGTGGTGCAACGGACTTAAGCAATGAACCTTTGCGGGCGTTGGATCACTGGCAACGACAAAAATTCCGTCATGAGCCATCAGGCTCGCACAAAGGGGTTACCGCGCATTTCATCGCCCAGACAGGTGTCCGGACCATGCCCGGCCACTACGGTGGCCTCTTCGTCGAGGGTATACAACCGCTGCTTGATCGACCGCACGAGCGTCGCCTGATCGCCGCCCCACAAATCCGTGCGCCCTACCCCCCGCTTGAACAGCGTGTCACCGGCAATCAGCAGCTTAGCCTCTGAAAACCAAAAGCTCATGGAACCTGGCGTATGACCCGGCGTGTGCAACGCAACACCACAACCGCAGGCCAGCTCTTCTTCGTCGGCCAACCAGCGATCCGGCGATGGCACCGGGGTGTAAGGCACACCGAACATCTGGCACTGCATCTCCAGGTTGTCCCAGAGGAACTGATCGTCCTTATGCAGGTGCAGCGTCGCGCCGGTTTTCTCCTTCAACTGACCCGAGGCCAGGAAGTGATCTAGGTGTGCGTGGGTATGGATGATGCTGACCACCTTCAGGCCCAAGGCGTCGAGACGGGCGAGGATCAGTTCGTGATTACCTCCCGGATCGACCACGATGGCCTTTTTGCTGATCGGGTCGCCGATGATTGTGCAGTTGCACTGCAAAGGGCCGACGGGGAAGGTTTCGCGAATGAGGGTGGGTTGCTGAGACATCGGGCACGCTCGGAAAACAGGAATGGCCAATTCTGGCACAAAATCGCATTAATCCATTTACACCTATTTGCGTCGTAAAAATGCGCTACCCCAACACCCCCAACTCTTTAGCCCTTGCCACAGCTTGGGTCCTGCGTTCTACCCCAAGCTTACTGTTGATATGACTGGCATGTGTCTTCACCGTATGCAGCGAAATGAACAACTGCTCACTGATTTCCTGATTCGAACACCCCAGTGCGATCAGTCGCAGAACGGCCAACTCACGTGTACTGAGTTGTTCGGTGACTGGCGATGACTCCACCACCGAACGGGAAGCCATGACCGGAAGCTTTTCCAAGAGACTCTGCGAAACAGCCGTCGGCGCACAGAGTTGAAGTTGCCCGCGCAGCCAGTCCGCGTGCTCAGCCAGTAATCGGTCAAACGGTTGCAGGACACCTCCGGCGGCCGCCTCCAAAGCCTGGGACAGCGCCTTGCGGGCCTCGGGTTCACGCCCACTCACCAGCAACAGCATGACTTTCTGACTCAGCGTCATCACGCTGAGCATCTGCCGACCACTGCGCTGACCGTGCTCATGCAGCGCGTTCAAGCGCCCTTCGGCGAGCATGGGCTGGCCCTTCATCACGTCCAGCACCGCCTGTTGCAGTTCAATGTGCAACGGTAATTGCGGATGAAATTCCGGAGGAGCCGCCCGGTGCTCGCCGTTGTAAGTCTGGCCCAATCGCGCGAGCCAGGCTTCGGCCAGATCGATGCGCCCCTGGGCTAGCCACAGCTCGCATTTGACCAGGGTAATCATCGCCAGATAGTAAATCGGCGGAACGTCCCAGATGTGCATCAGCCGCTCGGCCTCAGCGAGTTCGGCGAAGGCTTTTGCAAATTCGCCGCTGCTGCCGTCCAGCCGGGCAATAACACAGTGGCCGATCAGTACACTGATGTCACGACAGGCCCTGGCTTCACCCAACCCCGCGAGTAAACGTGCCCGCGCGGCCTGGGGTTGCAAGCGCAGCGCCAGCAAAAAACCCTCGTACAAGGTCAGGCGGGCGCGCACCGCATAAAGCCGTTGTGGGGATAAACCTTGCAGGCGTTGCAGCCCCTGACGGACTTCATCCAGTGAACGCAGGATCTCCCCTCGCGCCTGCAATACCCGGGCGCGGTCGTAATGAGCCAAGGCCTCGAACAACGGATTGCCAACGCGCTGTGCCAACTCCAGCGAATCACGATTCAACCCCCGGGCACGCCACAAGTCGCCATCGGCAATCGCCAGATTGGACAAGGTCGACAGGCACATCAGTCGCTGTCCATACCGTTTGGCCGGCAGGCTTTCCAGCGCTTCGGTGCAATAGAGCATGGTCAGCTCGCGATCGCCTCGCCCCCGGGCAATGATCCCGCTCAGGGCCAGCCATTGCGCCAGCATGGATTTTTGCGCAGTAGCCGACGGCGCCGGCAGGAAGCGGCTCAGGTGACTGGCCAGCTCCTCGGCGGCGTCCAGTTGACAGGCCAGCCCCAATGCCCAGCTGTAGAGCACGATCAGCCGTGGCGTGCTGATTAACAGGCTATCGGGCAAGTCCATTTTCCAGCGCAGCAACATGCCGACGTTCTGCTCGGCCAGCAGTTGCTCTTCAGAAAGGTTTTGCACCAGATTCGCCGCGACATCCAGATGCCCGGCGCGCAATGCCTGCTCCACCGCCTCATCGAGTAGCCCTTGGGCGTTGAACCAGCGGCAGGCGCGCAGGTGCAAACTGGCCGTCGGCACCATCGCCTGGGCGGTGGGCCGGCTGCGCAACAGATCGGAAAAAAGGTGGTGATAGCGATACCAGTGACCGTGTTCGTCCAACGGCACCAGAAACACCTGATGCGCCAGCAGGAAACGCAGGATTTCGGCGCTGTCATGGGCTTCGCGCACAGCGTCGCACAGCTCACTGCAAAAGCGCTCCTGGGGCGCGGTGTCGTACAGAAATGACTGCACCTCGGCGGGCAGGCAATCGATGACTTCTTCGAGCAGGTAATCGCGAATCAGCCCTTCCCCACCGTACAACGATTGGGGCAATGCGCCCTCACTGCCCACCTCGGAGGCCGCCAATAGCCAAAAGCGCAGCCCTGCCACCCAGCCTTCGCTGCGCTGGATCAAATTCTCCAGCGCCTCGCCACGCAATGAAATGCTGTGTCGATCAAGCAGGCTCAGGGCTTCATCATGGGTCAACCGAAGATCCTGCTCATGCAACTCGAGCAGTTGCCGCGACAGCCGCAGGCGTGCCAGATGCCAGTCCGGACGCTGCCGACTGGTGACCATGACCAACAAGCCATCGGGTAAATGATTGAGGAAAAACTGCAGACAACGATCAAGCACCGGGCCCTGGGCCAGATGATAGTCATCAAGTACCAACAGCAGCGGCGTGTTGGGTGAGAGGTGCACGGTCAGTTCATCGAGCAAACCGTCCAGCCATTCTTCAAAGGCGAACGGTTGATGACGTTGGCGCATTTTCAGCAGCCCCAACGCCTGGCTGCCCAGTTGTGGAAAGTAGTCCTGAAGACCTTCGAGCAGGCGCTCAAGAAAACGGCCGGGATCACTGTCCCGCAGACTCAAGCCCAGCCACAGGCTTTGCCAGTGATCCGGCAACCCCTGACAAAACTCCACCGCCAATGAACTCTTGCCGAACCCTGCCGGCGCGCTGACCAGCAACAGCCTGCCACCGAGACCTGCACTCAGGCGCTCGCACAGACGCGGCCGCAGCACATGGCCGTCGGGCAGTGGAGGCCGGAAAAAGCGCCCGTCCAGTGCCGCGACGGCAACGCTTGCAGGACCCGGAAGTGGGGACAGATCAGTCATGGCCGGCTCTTGTTTGAAATACTGATGGCGGCGTTACAGATGTCCGCAGCCTAGCGGTAAACGAAGAGCTATT
Organism: Pseudomonas sp. KD5; assembly: GCF_012932895.1. Taxonomy (NCBI): domain Bacteria; kingdom Pseudomonadati; phylum Pseudomonadota; class Gammaproteobacteria; order Pseudomonadales; family Pseudomonadaceae; genus Pseudomonas; species Pseudomonas sp. KD5. The sequence continues at coordinate 78,744 of NZ_JDWJ01000010.1, forward strand.
GAAGGTTATTGCTACAAATGACTACAAAAAGACTACAACCAAAAATGTCGGTATACCGGACAGCTGCTACGACGCTCTTTATGAACTTCCAAAAAAAAGCCCCGAACCAGTCGGGGCGTTTTTTTCGAGGATGCGGCCTCGGGTTACAACGTTTTTAGCGAACGCCTTCCTGACGCAACGCGGCCGGAGTGAAGTCGGCGGTGCTGGCGGTGAAGCCGAAGTTATAGGCCGACTTCTCTTCGTTCTTCATGCCCAGTGCCAGGTAGCGGCCCGATTGCAGGTCGTACAAGGTTTCGAGGGCGTACCACGGCACTTGCTTGTCGTAGTAGTTCTCGGAGTGAGCCTCGGCGACGCGCCACAGTTGCCCGCGACCGTCGTAGTGGTCGACCACTGCCGCCTGCCAGGTGTCTTCGTCGATATAGAAGTCACGTTTGGCGTAGATGTGACGCTGACCTTCCTTCAGTGTCGCGACCACATGCCAGACCCGGCGCAGTTCATAGCGAGCCAGGTCCTGGTTGATGTGACCAGCCTTGATGATGTCGGCGTACTTCAGCTGTGGCGAATCGAGCTTGTAGCTGTCGGAGGCGATGTACATCTCTTTCTTGCCTTCGAGCTTCCAGTCATAGCGATCCGGCGCACCGTTGTACATGTCCAGGTTGTCGGAGGTACGCAGGCCATCGGCAGCGGTACCCGGCCCGTCGTAGGACACTTGCGGCGCACGACGCACACGACGCTGCCCGGCGTTGTAGACCCACGCCGAACGCGGTTCTTTAACCTGGTCGAGGGTTTCGTGCACCAGCAGCACACCACCGGCCAGACGAGCCGGCGCGGTCACTTTCTGCTTGAAGTAGAACAAAATGTTGCCTGGGTTCTTCGGGTCGTAATCCTTCATCCTGTCGCGGAACACGAACTGGTCCTCGAAGTACACCAGGCTGAACGAGCCGTTCGCCTGCGGCGTGGCCTGGGTTATCAGGCGGGTCACACTGCCGCCGCGATAACGGGTGATATGGTTCCAGATGACTTCAACGCCGCTTTTCGGAATCGGGAACGGGATCGCGGTTTCGAAGTTCTCCAGACCGTTGCCACCGGACACCAGATTAGTGTTGGTAGCGTTCTTCTTGATGGAGGCAAACACCTCATCCGGCACAGTGGCGCCGCGATGGGACGGGTAGACCGGCATCTTGAAGGTTTCCGGGTAGCGCTTGAACATCGCGTACTGGCCCGGCGCGAGTTTGTCCTTGTACTGGTCGACGTTCTGCGCGGTGATGGTGAACAGCGGTTTTTCACTCGCGAACGGATCAGACAGAAAACCCTTGCTGTCCACGCTACCGGCGTTTTTTGGCATCGGTTTCCAGGCCGGGATCGAGCCGTCGGCGTTGCCTGCCATCTCGGCCCCCATCGGGGTCAGGCTCTTGCCCAGCTTGTCCGCTTCGGCCGCAGGGACCGCCGCCATGACAGCGGTCGCCAGCAGCGAAAGCCCCAGAACACCAACATGGAACAGACTCTTTGTTATTTTCATAAATGTGTTCGTCCTGAAAATGCAGTGCTTAGAAGTTCACGCCGAAGCTGAGCGCAACGAAGTCGCGGTCATCTACGGTGGTGTACTTGCCGTCAAAGAAGTTGGTGTACGCCAGGCTCGCGGTGTAGGTGTTCTGGTATTCGGCATCGAGCCCCAGGCTTACCGCTTTACGACCTTCCTCGAAGTTGCCGCCAGGGCCTGGCGAGTAACCGCTCACGTCGTGGGACCAGGCCACGTTCGGCTTGAGGTTCACACCGGCGAATACGTCGGGGTATTCCCAAATGGCCCGGGCGCGATAACCCCACGAAGTGGCCGTAGTGAAGCCGTCGTCGTTGCAATTGCGGCTGCGGTTATTGGTAGCGGCACCTGGGCCGGCACCGTTGATGGTGCTGGTATTAAGGATCGCCGAGCAGGTATCGAGACCACCGGTGGACGGCAGTTCGCCAGGCCCGTAGACCGGGTCACGGCCATAACGGACGTCAGAGGTGCTTTCCAGGCCACCGACGTGGGTCACGCCCAGTTCGCCCACCAGGGTCAGACGGCTGGCGCCCATGACCTGATCGAAGAAGTGCGTCAGGGTGGTCTGGAACTGGGTGATTTCCTTGCGGCGATAGCCGTGCAAGTCCTGACCCGGCACACCATTAAGCAGCGAAGCATTGGTCAGGGCGCCGCCCAATGGACGCACGCCGGCGAACAGAATGTCGGTGGAGTTGAGCTGCACCGGCGCGTTCGGACGATAGCTGAGCTCACCGCTCCACGCCGTGCCGGTAGGCAAGGTAGTGGAGAAGCTCAAGCCGTAGAGGCGGATGTCTTCCGGGTACTCGACGAAGTAGTTCGAGTTACCCGCGACCACCAATGGTGCCAGAGCCCGAAGCGCCCCCGGCAAGGCCGCTGCCCGTGCATAGGCCGATGCTGGAGCACCCGTGGCGCTGAAAATCGGCGCACGGCTGTGATAGTTCATGAAGTAGGCGCCGAACTCGGTATCCAGCGGCTCAAACATGTATTTGAGGGACGCGCCCCACTGGCCGCTGTCCCGCGCATCGCGATCCGCGCCACGGCGCACCAGCACACCTTCCTCGTTGACGTCCACGCCCAGCCTGGTCAATGTCGGCAGAGCGGCGGCCGGAATGGTCGAACGCTTGTTCAGCACGCGCAGGTTGTTGTCGCAACCGTCGGCAATGATGTCGGGCTGGGAGAAAAAAGTGCCGCAGTTATCGACGACGGTCTGGTCCCATTCCAGCTGATAGAAGGCTTCGGCCGACAGGGTGTCGGTGAGGCTCTGGGACACGTAGAACATGTTGACCGGGATCAGACCTTCCTTGACCTCGGCGCCGGGACGACGGAACGCGGAGACGTCGATCGGGTTGATCGAGTTGATGCCGCCGCCGATGAAAGTACTTTCACCCCAACTCACAACCTGCTTGCCCAGACGCACGGAACCCGGCTGATCGGCAATGGAGTAGTTGTGGTAGACGAAGGCGTCGAGGATCTCGCCGCCGGAGGATTTGGCGCCTTCCTTGCGGTTGCTGTCGCTGATGTCCTTGAATTCGCGGCTTTCATCCTTGAGTTCGAAGTCGTACCAGTATTTGCCTCGGACGAAGACACCGGTGTCGCCGTATTTCAATTCAAGGTCATGAATACCCTTGAAGATCTTCGAGAAGGTTTCGCCACTCTTGAAGTTGGCGTGACCGTCATCGGACGTCTGGGACAGGCCATGGCCCCCGTTATTGACGCCGATCAGGTTTTTGTTGGGACTCTGAGTAGACCAACTGGCTCCGATCGACAGGGATGAGTCGAATTGACCTTCGATTTCACCAACGTTGAAACTGACGCCGAATGCGGGCCCGGCGAGCGAAGAGGCGAGACTGACCGCCAGGGGCAGTTTCGCCCGGCGCCAGAACTGGTTTACTGATGTCATCGACGCTACTCCATGTGCATTATTGTTATGGCTTAGTACTTTTAAAAACGCTGTGGGTAACCGGAAGCCAAGCGGTCCGAAGTCACTCCAAAGTTGCATCGCCCCGTTTATTGCGTGAGCTCCGTTCTTAAAAATCCTTGAGCGGACTATAGCCAGCAGGTAGTAGTGCTTGATCCCTCTAAAGTGTGATTTGCGCTGCCGGCCACTCTGGAACAGTCCTTTCGCCAGTCCGACACATGTCGGCACGGCAAGGATGGCTGAAAATTCGGATTTCACAAGCCAAGCGCTTGCTTGGTGGCTCTGGCGTGCCCTTTTGGGCACGCCAGATGACGCTTAAAGCGTCGAGAGGAAGGTGCTGTTGTTGGCCTGCCATTCGGTGATGTCGACGCGGATACGCTTCTTGTCAAGCTTGCCGACGCTGGTCTTGGGAATTTCAGTAACAACGGCGATCTGACTCGGGATAGCCCACTTGCTCAGGTGCCCCTGTTCAACGTACGGCTTGAGGTGCTCCTTGAGTTCCCTGGCCCCGACCTGATGCCCTTCGCGAACCACCAGCAGCGCAAATGGGCGCTCGCCCCACTGTGGATCGGCGATGCCCACCACTGCTACCTCGCGTACCGCAGGGTGGCGACTGATCAAGTCTTCCAGGTCCAGGGAAGAGATCCACTCGCCACCGGTCTTGATCACATCCTTGATCCGGTCACGGATGTCGATCACGCCCATGCTGTCCAGGGTTGCCACATCGCCGGTGTGCAGCCAGCCCCCGGCCCAGAGCTCGGCGCCTTTTTGCGGCTCGTTGAAGTACCCCTCGGTGAGCCACGGCGCACGCAGCACCAGTTCGCCCTGGGTTTCGCCATCGGCTGGCAGGAAGTTGCCCTCGGTGTCGACGATTGCCGCCTCAACCAACGGCCCCGGCACACCCGCCTTGATCCGGTAGGTGGTGCGTTCGTCTTCGGTGCCGGCCATCAGCTCATCGTTGAGGTGGGCGCATGATACCAATGGCCCGGTCTCCGACATGCCATAAGCGGCGGTCAATTGGATGCCCTTGGCCTTGGCGGCATCGTACAGCGCATGGTTGAGCGCACTGCCGCCGATGACGATTTTCCAGCCACCGAAATCGACGTTTTGCGCCGCCTTGGCATTGAGGACCATTTGCAGAATGGTCGGCACGCAGTGGGAAAAGCTCACCTTCTCCTTGCGCCACAGCTCCACCAGATACTCGGGGTCGTAACGGCCCGGATAAACCTGCTTGAGCCCGAGCATGGTCGCCACATACGGCAAGCCCCAGGCATGCACATGGAACATCGGGGTGATCGGCATGTACACGTCGTTGGTGCCCAACAGCCGCACGCTGTCGATGGCGCCCATGATGGTCGCCACACCCATGGTATGCAGCACCAGTTGCCGATGGGTGAAATACACGCCTTTGGGGTTACCGGTGGTGCCGGTGGTGTAGAACGTGGTGGCCACCGAGTTTTCGTCGAAGTCCTGGAAGTCGTACTGCGGGCTCGCCGCGGCCAGCAACTGCTCGTACTCGCCGACAAGGTTTGGCAGCTCGGCAGTCTTTTCCGGTAAATCGGTCAGCAGCAGGGTTTTCTCCACCGTGGTCAGGTGCCCGGCAATCGCCTTGTACAAACCGACGAACTCGCTGTTGACCAGCACGAAGCGGTCCTCGGCATGGTTCATGGTGTAGAGAATCTGTTCCGGCGAAAGGCGCACGTTGATGGTGTGGATCACCGCGCCGATCATCGGGATGGCAAACATGCACTCCAGGTAGCGATGGCTGTCCCAGTCCATCACCGCCACGGTATCCCCGGCCTTCACGCCGGCTTCTGTCAGCACATTGGCGAGCCGTGCGACCCGCTCGATCAGGGTCGGATAGCTGTAGCGCAACTGATCGCGATAGATGATCTCCCGAGTTTTTTCGTAACGGGCGCCGGACATCAGCAGCCGTTTAATCAACAACGGATACTGGTAAGCGCCCTCGGCTGGAGGAATAACGCGAGTCTGCAACATAAGAGTCCCTTTTTGACTGCACAGTCTTGGCTGCTAAAGCTAAGCACTCTAGAGGCCTTGAACGCCAGCCAAATCAGCCAAAGGTATGATTTGCAGAGCCGTACAAATGCTAGCTTTGCGCCAGCATTTACGAGAGTTCGTCAGCCGTTACGCCATTTTTCCTACGGCAGCCTCGGCTGGTGTCCGGGGGAAAACCATTGCAGCCACGAAGGTCAACGCCGCAATACTCGCCAATATCAGGTAAAGGCCTACAAAACCTTGGCGCGGTTCGACGAACGAAATCAGCGGAATCGCGGTAGCACTGGCACCGAACGATAAACAGTAACGCAGCGCGAAGACTCGGGATTGCCATTGCGGCGCGACAAAGTTGGCGACCATCGCATCATTCACCGTGACCTGGCCAAACACCACGAACATGAACGCCGCACCCAGCACGATCACGGCCCAGCCGTCGACATAGGCCAACCCGAACAACAGTGGCGCCTGGCACAGCGTCAACACTATGAACGGCCATTTCAGACTGAAACGATGCAAGACCCGGCCGATGCTCAACTGCGCCACGGCGCCGAAGGCATACGCCAGGCTGACTACGACGCCAAGGATTTGCGGTGAAGTAAACAAATCGTGCAGGCGTTCCTGAAACAATTTCGGATAGGTCATGGTCGTGGCGTTGAACACCACACCGCCGGTCGCGGTGGCCAAGGCCAGTACGCCGAACACCATGACCATGGAAATCCGCTGGCCAGCCGCATCTTTGAGCGGTGTGTGCGCACGCTTGGGGATCGGTTCTTCGCGCACCTGAAACGCGAAACCGATGCCCAGCCCAATCGCCACCACGCCAGGCAAAACGAACGCCGAACGCCAGCCGAGTTGCGCCACCAGCAACCCGGTGATCAGCGCCGAAAACGCCACGCCAAGGTTGCCCCACATGCCGTTGATACCGATTTCACGGCCCCGGTTCTGCGCGTAAGCCACCAGCATCGCGGTGCCCACCGGGTGATAGATCGCGGCGAAAATACCGATCAGCGTCAGGCCGAGTACCAGCATCGGTGCGCTGCTGCTCACGCCGGTAAAGATCGCCGAAGCGCCAATGCCGAAAAAAAACACCAGCATCATTTTCCGTCGGCTCCAGCGATCCCCCAGCCAGCCGGCCGGCAGCGAACAGGCGCCAAAGGCAATAAAACCACCGAGAGACAGGCCGATCAGCGCGGCGTAGTCCTGCGCGAAGGCCTGGGTCATGCCGAGAACGGCGGCGGGGAAAATCAGCATGAACATGTGATCGACCACATGAGCTGCGTTGATATAGCGGAGGACATTTCTGGACTGGTTCATCGCGGCACGCTTACGTTGTAGTGAGCGGCTTATGCTAAGTTGGCGAAAAAGAGTAATTCTGACAACAAAGTCATTGGATCTGACATGTTAATCAGCCATTTCCTGCACGGGCCGGTCAGCGCCTATCCGCGAGATTACGTGGACGGTGCTCACCAGGAACTGCATCAACACCGCGAAGCTCAGTTGCTGTACGCCGTTTGCGGCACCATGCGAGTGGTCACTGCGCAAGGTGCCTGGGTCATTCCACCAACCCGAGCCGTGTGGATTCCACCATTGGTGGCGCATGAAATTTTCATGTCGGGCGAGGTGCGCATGCGTTCGCTGTTCATTGCCCCCGAACTGTCGCCGCCAACGCTGCAACAGTGCTGCGTGCTGGCCGTCACGTCGCTGCTGCGCGAGCTGATCCTGCGCGCGGTGCAAGGTCCGCGACACGCGAAAAACTCATTGATTCAGCGGCTGATGCTGGAAGAAATCGCCAGCCTGGAAAACCTTCCGCTACACATTCCAATGCCCGAAGATCGACGCCTGCTGGGCATCTGCCTGGCGCTGATGCGCGCACCGGAGCACTCCAACACCCTGGAAGACTGGGCACAGCAGGTCGGCGCCAGTTCTCGAACTTTGGCGCGGCTGTTCCAGCAGCAACTGAAGATGAATTTCAATGCCTGGCGCCAGCAACTGCGCCTGATGGAAGCCCTGCCGCGTCTGCTCGCCGGGGAAAGCGTGCAGAGCGTGGCACGCGATCTGGGCTACGGCAGTGCTCGGGCGTTCAGCGCAATGTTTCGCCGTTTGCTCGGGGAAAACCCTCGGGAGTACCTGAACGCGCTGAACAAATTGAGCGAACTCAATCCCCCGTAGACGCTCAGCACTGTCAATGCATCTCGGTGAACGCGAGTTTCACGCCGATGGCGATCAGCACCGCGCCCATCGTCCGGTCGAACCAGTGGCCCATGCGGGCGAAACCGGCGCGCACGCGTTGTTGACTGAACAACATCGCCACCAGGCAAAACCAGAGCGCCGTTGCCGCTGCCAGATAGATCCCGTAACCGGCCTGTACCGCCAGCGGCGTGTGCGGGTTGATCACCACGGTGAACAGCGACAGGAAAAACAGCGTGGCTTTCGGGTTCAGGCCATTGGTCACGAACCCCGCAGTGAAGGCGCCCCGCGCGGTGCGCTCACCCGCTTCCTGGTGCAGATCGTCAGCCGCAGGTTTGGCCGGTTGCGCGCGCAGGGCCTTGTAGCCGATGTACAACAGGTACGCGGCAGCGGCCCATTTCAAGGCGTTAAACAGCACGATCGACTGGGACACGATCAGCCCGATCCCCAACAGCGAATAACCGACGTGCAGGAAAATCGCCGAGCCAACGCCCAACGCCGTCCAGGTCCCGGCACGGCGCCCGTGGGTCACGCTCTCACGCACCACCACGGCGAAATCCGGGCCGGGGCTGGCGACAGCCAGCAGGTGAATCAGGGCAACGGTCAAGAACTCTGTCCAGTACATGGGGGCTCCTTTTGGCCAAGCGTAACTGTTTGTTTCATCTGGTAGGCTCGGCAGATTACGCCTTCAGTTCAATGCACAAAAGGTACAGTTGATGACGAACTCTCGCCGCGCCGTTTTCCTCGACCATCCGTCCCTGGACCTCGGCGATCTCGACCTCAGCCCACTACGCGAGTGCTTCAGCGACTTGCAGCTGTTCGCCCAGACCACGCCTGCGCAGGTGATCGAACGCCTCAAAGGCGCCACTGTCGCCATCACCAATAAAATCCTGATTGATGCGGCGGCCATGGCGGCCAGCCCCGAGTTGAAGTTGATCCTGATCACCGCCACCGGCACTAATAACGTCGATCTGGCCGCCGCCCGCGCCCACGGAATCACTGTTTGCAATTGCCAGGGTTACGGCACGCCGTCGGTGGCTCAGCACACAATCATGTTGTTGCTGAACCTGGCGACGCGCCTGGGCGACTATCAAAAAGCTGTCGCCGAAGGTCGCTGGCAACAGGCGAAACAGTTCTGCCTGCTGGATTACCCGATCGTCGAACTCGAAGGTAAAACCCTCGGTTTGCTCGGCCACGGTGAACTGGGCGGTGCCGTCGCGCGGCTGGCAGAAGCGTTCGGCATGCGCGTCTTGCTGGGGCAGATTCCGGGCCGCCCTGCCCGCCCGGATCGCTTGCCGATGGACGAACTGCTGCCGCAAATCGACGCCCTGACCCTGCATTGCCCGCTCAACGAACACACCCGACACTTCATCGGTGCCCGTGAACTGGCCTCGATGAAGCCCGGTGCTTTCGTGGTCAACACCGCGCGCGGTGGCTTGATCGACGAACAAGCATTGGCCGACGCCCTGCGCAACGGCCACTTGGGCGGCGCGGCCACCGACGTGTTGAGTGTCGAACCACCGACTGCGGGCAATCCGCTGCTGGCCCAGGACATTCCACGGCTGATCGTCACCCCGCACAACGCCTGGGGCAGCCGCGAGGCGCGGCAGCGAATCGTTGGCCAGTTGACGGAAAACGCTCAGGCTTACTTCAGCGGTAAAGCGCTGCGGGTCGTCAGTTGATAAACTGCGGCACTTTTTTTCAAGGAGCAGAGTATGGATCCGCGCAGTGAAGTACTGCTTCGTCAGGCCGAGTTGTTCCAGGGTTCGGTGCTGCTGGCCGGTTTGCCCGCCGACGACTTGCTGGGTCGCCTGCCCGATGCCCACGGCTGGTGCTGGCACGCCGGCGATCAAGCAGCACTGGACGCCCGTTTCGCCGAGCGCAGCCATTTTGGCGTGAATGCGCCCGAGCGCGAATTCGACAGCGCCGTGGTGTTTCTGCCCAAGTCCAAGGACCTGACCGACTATATCCTCAACGCCCTCGCCTCTCGTCTGGCCGGTCGTGAGTTGTATCTGGTCGGCGAAAAACGCAGCGGCATCGAAGGCGCGGCCAAGCAGCTGAACCCCTTCGGCAAACCACGCAAGCTCGACAGTGCGCGGCATTGCCAGCTCTGGCAGGTCACCGTGGCCAATGCGCCAGAAGCCAAGTCGCTGGAAAGCCTGGCCCAGACCTATGAACTGCCGTTGGCCGAAGGGCCGTTGAAAGTCATCAGCCTGCCGGGCGTGTTCAGCCATGGTCGACTGGATCGCGGCAGTGCCCTGTTGCTGGAGCATCTGGACAAACTGCCTAGCGGCCACTTGCTGGACTTCGGTTGCGGCGCAGGCGTGTTGGGGGCGGCGGTCAAGCGACGTTACCCGCACAACCAGGTCACCCTGCTCGATGTCGACGCGTTTGCCGCCGCCAGCAGTCGCCTGACCCTGGCCGCCAACGGTCTGGAAGCGGAAGTGCTGACCGGTGACGGCATCGACGCAGCGCCCATGGGCTTGAGCGCGATTCTGAGTAATCCACCGTTCCATGTCGGCGTACACACCGACTACTTCGCCACAGAGAACTTGCTGCGAAAAGCGGCTAAACATCTGAAAAACGGCGGTGAATTGCGCTTGGTAGCAAACAGTTTCCTGAAGTATCAGCCGCTGATCGAAGAGCACTTGGGCGCGTGTGCGATCAAGGCTGAAGGACAGGGTTTTAGAATCTACCGGGCCAAGCGTGGCTGAAAACGCTTTTGCAAAAGAGGGCTTGCCCTATCGGATTTGCCTAGGCAGAATCCGCTCCGTCCTAGGGGAGTAGTCTCCCACGAGCGCCATGCTCGTCCGGCATACGTCAACATACTTGGTCCTCAGACCATGGCGTATGCGACCCACGCGTCCGCATCAGACGGATCGCAGGGTTTGACAAGACCTATGACACGAACACCTTACCCGGGGCGGGAAGGCTGTACGTGTCATAGCCGTGTCGACCCGCCCCTTAGGAAAACCCTGATGATGCTGGACTCTCTACTCGTTCCCACCGCAATCGTTGCCTTGGCCGAAATCGGCGACAAGACGCAGCTGCTCGCGCTCATTCTCGCTGCCCGCTTTCGCAAACCCTGGCCGATCATCGCCGGCATCATCGCCGCAACCCTGGCCAACCACGCGGCGGCCGGTGCGGTAGGCGCCTGGTTCGGCAGTTTCTTCTCGAATGCGACGCTTCACTGGATCCTCGCCGCCAGCTTCGCCGCCACCGCGTTGTGGACCCTGGTGCCGGACAAGATGGACGAAGACGAAGCCAGCACCGCCCGCAAGTTCGGGCCGTTCCTGACCACGCTGATTGCGTTTTTCCTCGCGGAGATGGGCGACAAGACTCAGGTCGCGACCGTGATGCTCGCCGCGCAATACCCGGATCTGTGGCTGGTGATCCTCGGCACCACCGCCGGGATGTTGATTGCCAACGTGCCGGTGGTACTGGCGGGCAACTTTGCGGCGGAAAAACTGCCGCTGACTTTGATCCGTCGCCTGGCGGCGTCGGCATTCTTCATCCTGGCGATCGTCGCGGTGTACAAGGCGATGCAGAGCAGTGGCTGGGTTTGAGACGACAACCCGATCATTCCCACGCTCTGCGTGGGAACGATCACTTACTCAGGATTTCCTGGCTCTCTCGTACAACGGCATGACTTTCGGAATCGCCGCCTGCAACGACGCAATCCGACTGGCCGACGCCGGGTGAGTGCTCAAGAACTCTGGCGGCGCGCCTTCCGAGGCTTTGCTCATTTTGTTCCACAGGGTGATCGCAGAGTTCGGGTTGTAACCGGCGCGGGCGGCCAGCTCGAGGCCGATCAAGTCAGCTTCGTTTTCGTTCTCGCGACTGTTGGGCAAGGTCATGCCGTATTTGGCCACGGTGTCTGCCAGGGCCAGGCTGTCCTGCCCCAGACCGAGCAACGCACCGGCGCCCTGCTTGGCCATTTCGAGACCGTAAGCCCTGGACATCGCTTCACGGCTGTGCTCGCGCAAGGCGTGAGCGATTTCATGGCCAATGATGGCGGCGATTTCGTCATCAGTGAGTTGCAGGGTGTCGATCAGCCCGCTGTAGAAAATGATCTTGCCGCCAGGCCCGCAGGAGGCATTCAGCTCGTCGCTCTTGATCAGGTTCACTTCCCATTGCCACTGGGCCGAATCCGGACGAAACACCGGTGCCTGGGCAATCAGGCGATTGGAGATCGCCTGGACTCGCTTCGCATTGTTACTGGATTTATCCAGCACGCCTTTGGTGCTCGCCTCCCCGATGGTCTGTTGATAAGACTGGGCGTACATCTGGTTGACCTCGGAGGTCGACAACATACTGAACATGTATTGCGTGCGCTCAACGCCCACAGCGCCACCGTTGGTGGTGTTGACCGACTGACAACCGGCAAGCAGCAGACTTGCACTCAGTGCACACAAAACCAATGTCTTACTCATCAAGAAGCTCCCTGGAAACATGCCGCGTATCCTAGGTGGGGATTTGTATCGGCGCTAGATACAACGGACGTGTAGCACGTACATTTCAGACAAAGCCCCGATCACCGTAGGAAAAAATTCACACAACAGCGTCCGCCGCGGCTGATCACGGCCAGCAATGATTCATTTACGACATCCAGCACTCTAAAACAGCCAATTCGTTACACCTGGCTCATGCCCCACCGCCCCAGTGCCGATACAGCTCTGCAGACGTCCTCTTGCGTGCGGAGCACCCATGAAATTCAAGTCGATCCAGTTTTCCGTTGCCGCCCTGGCCGGCGCCATTGTGCTCAGCGTTGTCGCAGCCCTGGTGCTGTACGCGCTGTTTTCCGGCGCCCGGACCCAAGACATGGTCCAGCAACGGACTCAGGCGCAGTTCGAGCAAGTCATCGAACAGCGCCTGACGTCGCTGGCGCAAACCCAGGTCAGCCAGATCCAGCGCGAACTCGAAGCGCCGCTGCTGATTGCCGGCGGTCTGGTGCGGGTCAACGCATTGATCGGCACACCGGGCGCCGACGGCCAGCCGCAACTGAGCCTGAGCCGTGAGCAACTGATCAGCCTGATCAAGGAAAACGTCGCCCGGAACCCGAAAATTCTCGGCACCTACATTGGGTGGGAAAAAAACGCCCTCGACCACAACGATGCGGCCTACGTCGACACCAAAGTAGTCGGCATCGACGCCAGCAACGGGCGCTTCCTGCCATGGTGGTTCCGTAACGAAGACGGCAGCCTGGGCCTGGACAAACTGGTGGACGTCGACGACCAGAAAACCCTGTCCACCGGTGTGCGCGCCAGCGAGTACTACCTGTGCTCCAAGGAAACCAAAAAATCCTGCGTGATCGATCCGGCGCCCTACAAGGTTGGCGACAAGATCGTCATGCTCGCATCCTTCATTGAACCGATCATGCTCAACGGCGCGTTCCAGGGCATCGTCGGCGCCGACCTGTCGGTGAACTTCATCCAGGAAATGCTCCTGGGGGCGAATCAGAAACTGTACAGCGGCGCCGGGGAAATGGCCCTGATCGGCGGTAACGGCCGAATCGTCGCCTACACCAAAGACCCGAGCAAATTCGGCGAAAAAGTCAGCGACATCCTCGACAGCAAACAGATTGCCAACATGGCCAATCTCAAGCGCGGCGAAGTGACTTACACCGTCGACAAGGCCCAGGGCCGGATCGAGTTGTACCTGCCCTTCGGCATCGGCCAGACCGACGCCCGCTGGACCTTGATGCTGCAACTGCCGCTGAACGCGGTGATGGCCGACCTGCAAAAACTTCAAGGTGACCTGGACGCACAGCGCAAGTCCGACACCTTTGGCATGGCCATGGTCGGCTTGCTGATCGCCGGCATTGGTTTGTTGGTGATCTGGCTGGTGGGCCACGGCATTGCCCGGCCGCTGAAGCAGATGGTGACCATGCTCGATGACATCGCCCAGGGCGAAGGCGACCTGACCCGCCGTCTGACCAGCGACCGCAGCGACGAACTGGGCTCGATCGCCAAGGGCTTCAACACCTTCCTGGCCAAGTTGCAGGCGATGATTACTCAAGTGGTGACATCGGTGCAGAGCGTCAGCGATTCGTCGGAACACACCGCCGACATTGCCATTCGCACCAACATCGGTGTGCACAAACAAATGGCCGAGATCGATCAGGTCGCCACCGCCGTACACGAAATGACCGCCACCGCCCAGGACGTGGCGCGCAACGCCACCCAGGCCGCGCAAGCTGCCAGTCATGCAGATCAGGCGGCGGCGCAAGGCATGCAAATCGTCCGGGATACGTCGAATTCGATTGGTGTGTTGGCCATCGAAATCGGCAAAGCCGTCAGCGTGGTGCAGACCCTGGCCAAGGACAGCGAAAACATCAATGCGATCCTGACGGCCATTCGCGGCATCGCCGAGCAGACCAACCTGCTGGCCTTGAATGCGGCCATCGAAGCGGCGCGGGCCGGTGAACAGGGCCGGGGTTTTGCGGTGGTGGCCGATGAAGTACGCAACCTGGCGCAGAAAACCCAGAAGGCCACGGAAGAAATCCAGACCATGATCCAGCAACTGCAGCAAGGCACCCGCGATGTGGTGCGGGTCATGGAAGACAGTCAGAACCGCACCGATGAAAGCGTGCAGCACGCGGCGAAAGCGGCCGAAGCGCTGGAAACCATTACGCAAGCGGTGTCGGTGATCAACGACATGAACACCCAGATCGCCAGCGCCGCCGAAGAACAGAGCGCGGTGGCCGACGACATTAACCGCAACGTGATCAACATCGGGCAAGTAGCCAATGAAGTGGCCGGTGGCGCGGATGAATCGAGCGCAGCGAGTGCGGATTTGACCAAGTTGGCGGAACAGCAGCGCCGGTTGATCAATCAGTTCAAGGTTTAGGGTTCAATGATCGTTCCCACGCAGAGCATGGGAATGATCATTACGCGCTCAGCCCGGGGTCAAACACTCCGGCCCATTGAGCTTCGGATCATTCACCATGTTCGCCAGCACCCGCTCGCGCAGCGCCGCGGGTTCGCTGGCCAGCAGCGCTTGCAAGGCATGTAGCGGGGTTTCAGGATTGAGCCAGGCTTCCTGCCCCGCCGCATCGAGAATCAACGGCCGACGCTGACTCGAAGCAGGTTGGGTGATCACCGCCGTACTCAGCCATACATGCTCTTGCACTGGGTACGCCTCCCAGATCGCTGCGAAGTACAGCGTCGAGCCCTCCCCCGGCGTCAGCCAGTACGGACGTTTGCGCGTAGTGCCGCGCCACTCGTAAAAACCATTGGCCGGCAGCAGACAACGGCGCAGGCGCAAGGCTTCGCGAAACATCGGCTGTTCGGCAACGGTTTCGGCACGGGCATGGGCCGGCGTGCGGGACAGGTCGGTCAGCCACGGCGGCGTCAGGCCCCAGCGGGCGCGGGCCAACTCACGCTGCCCATCTGCACCGGCACGCAGCATCAACACCGAATCGTTGGGAGAAATATTCCACTGGGCCTGCTGATCGGCGGGAAATCCGGGCAGGGCCGCGAAGGCGGGGTTCCAGCGAAACAGGGCATAACGTCCACACATGGGGCAATACGACTCTTGATCAAACGAACGTCAGCCTAACAGACCAGCGTGCCGGGAAAGCTGTCCGGTTCATCGCCGGACAGCGGCAGCGCGGCATTGTACGCGGCGATCAGTTCCCGCGCGTATTGCGCCTGGTCGTTATCGACCGATACACCCAGCAGGCCGAATATCGGCAATTCCCCGGTACCGCCGATCAAATCCCGGCCCACCAGATGCGCCTCGATACCTTCACTGGCCAGCATACTTAGCAGCAATTCGCCTTCCATCAGATTTTCCGGCTCATAGATACGCTGCATGGGTGACCCCCTTCATTCGTTTTCGCTGTAGACGTCGAGGTGCCATTCCTCGCCGTGAACCTGCAAGACAAAGGTAATGGGACGACAACACACCGGACAATCCTCGATATAGGTCTGATCACCGCCAGACAAATCCAGAACAGCCTCGACTTCTTCACCGCAATACGGACATTCATACTGCGCAGTTTCCAGCATCGCGGTCTCCCAGGTGACTTGTGCGTATAATCGCCGGTCTATTTGCAGGGCTATTTTCGTCTGACTACCTTTCAGACCATGCCCCGTTGGTTTTCGATCAATACCTTTACTTACCCTAGCCGTTTCTAACAAGAGAGCATGATGGGCGAATTCGATGCCATCCGACCTTACGACGACAGCGAAGTCCCAGCGGTGCTGGCACGGCTGCTCGGCGACAAGGCGTTTCTAGATATCCTCACCCACTTCCGCTTCCCGCGCTTTGCCGGTGCCTTCGGCTGGATGCTCAAACCTCTTATAGCGCATCGGCTGCGCCGTGAGTTCGCCGACGTCACGTCGGTGGCCACGTTGCAGGACAAAGTCGAGTTTTACGTCGACCACACCATCGAGCGCGCCACGGACGGGGTGACCTACACCGGCGTGGAGCAATTCAAGTCCGGCAGTGCCTACCTGTTCATCGCCAACCACCGCGACATCGTGATGGACCCGGCCTTCGTCAACTACGCCGTGTACCACGCCGGCCTGCCGACCCCACGCATCGCCATTGGCGACAACCTGCTGCAGAAGCCTTTTGTCAGCGACCTGATGCGCCTGAACAAGAGCTTCATCGTGCACCGTTCGATCACTGGTCGACGCGAGAAAATGGCGGCGTATCAATTGTTGTCGGCCTACATCAATCACTCGATCCGCAACGATTGCGCCTCGATCTGGATTGCTCAGGCTGAAGGCCGGGCCAAGGACGGCGACGACCGCACCGAGTCGGCGATCCTCAAGATGTTCCACATGAGCCGCAAGGACGAGCCGTTCGGCGAAGTCATCCGCTCGCTGAACCTCACCCCGGTGTCGATCAGCTACGAATACGACCCCTGCGACCAGGCCAAGGCCCGCGAGCTGTACATCCGCGCCACCACCGGCACCTACACCAAGGCGCCGGGCGAGGATGACGTGAGCATCGCCAAGGGCATTACCGGCTACAAAGGCCGGGTCCACGTGAACTTCGCCGCGCCGATCACCGAACTGTTCGAAGACACCAAGCAATTGGCGATCGAAATGGACAGGCAGATTCTGGGCGGTTACCGGTTATTCCCGGTGCATTACCTGGCGTATGCGCAGTGGAAAGACGCCGACCCGCAATTGCAGGTGCCGAAAGCGGCCGAGCTGTTTGCGGCAGATGAACTGGCCAAGGCTCAGGAAGAATGGCAGCGTCGACTGGAAGCTTGCCCCGAGGATCATCGTCCGTTCCTGGTGCTGCAATATGCGATGCCGGTGCGTAATCAGTATCGGGTCAAGGCCGGGTTACCTCTTTAGGGTAATGGCTGGATACGACAACGGCGCCTTGTGGCGAGGGGGCTTGCCCCCGTTCGGCTGCGCAGCAGTCGTAGAACCGATGGCAGCGGGCATGTCAGAAAGACCAGCGATTGCCATTTCAGGGCTGCTGTGCAGCCCAACGGGGGCAAGCCCCCTCGCCACAAGTTACCGCGTCGCGATTAGACGCGAGTACTGACCCACGACACCAGCAACGCCATCCCAAGGCAGGCAAAACCGAAGCGGTAGAAAAACCGGTTCATGCGCAAGGTCGCCCAATCGAGGGTTGGCTCTTCGCTGGGCCTGCTCTGGCGCTGGGCTTCGATACTAGCCATCGCGCGCTGTTCACGACGACGGGTGGCGTGCAGCAACCAGCCGCCCGGGCAGGCGAACAGCAAGGCCAGCAGGTTGATCAATTTGGCGGGATGAGCGGTAAAGAGCGAAATCAATTGCAGCGACATCACAAACCTCAGGCAGAACCAGTGTGGCAGACGCCCAACCGACGACCGCGGCGCGAATTCTACCGAAAGCGCACCGGCCTGCCCCGGCTTTCCGACAAATAACGAAACCATTTGACCGATAGCTGTCCTGTGTCACGGCGCCGTCATCTGAATCCGCCAGTCTGTCGCCCTTCGAAACCGACACGGACCGCGTCATGCTCCACGCCGAAAACCAGGATCGTCTTTACCTCATTGCCCAAAGCGACGAACAACAAACCTTAGTCGGCAGCCTCGCCTTCAACGTACAGGACCGGCATTGGCTGGTGTATTGCGCGTTGGGCGGGCATCAACATGCGGATTTGCCGGAGACGGATTTGCTGACCGGGGTGAGTGTTCTGGACTTCTATTCGCAAGCGGCTTGATTTCCCTTGCTGGAGCGGCAGGCACAAAAAACCCGGCGCCATCGCTGGCACCGGGTTCTTTAAACAAGCTGCAAACCGTTACTCGCCAAGCACCTGACCAATCGTCGGGTCCTTGAACAAGCGGGTCAACGCATCACTCAGCACATCACTGACCAGCTTGGTATTGGTTTCCTGATTCGGCGCCATGCCAAAACGCTGATCCAGCGACGCGCCGTAGCGACCGCTGTAACGACGGTTGGCATTCTGCACATCGGAACGGAACGTCGCGCCAATTGTTGCTTCAGTCACATACAAACCTTCTTTGGGCGACTGATACTTCAGCTCGGCCAGGGTCACCGTCAATTGCGGCGCATTGAGCGCATTGGCCGTCGGCGTGAAGCCCAGCAACCGCACGGCCGCCTCAGCCTGAGCCTGCAGCTTCGGCAGAATCTGCGCGCCCTGCACCGTGATCGCACTGGTCTCCGGGTACAGACCGCCACGGGTCCCCAGGGTTGGCGATGGACGACCGTCCACCACACGCACCACCACCGGCTGACCATGGCCGATCGGCGCCAACTGAGCCGTCAGCTTGGGTTCCGGGTTCAGTTGTTGCGGGCTGTGGGCGCAGCCGACGAGGGTCAAACTGGTCACAGTGATCAAACCGAACAACAGGCGTTGCAACATGCTCTTCTCTCCAGAATCAGGCAACTGACAATGCCCGCAGTATAGCGGTGCGCCACTGCGGCGAACTAGCTTCGCGCAACGATTACTGAAATCTCTGACAAACCCGGCGCAGCGCGGTTCCTGTCACACCTTTGTCACCGCCCGCTGGCAACCTTTATGGCAGTCACCCCAAAAGGTACGTTGCCATGCGTTTTCTCATCTCCCTGTTCGCGCCACGCCCGCTGCACCGCAGTTTCGCTCTGCTCGACCACAATGGCCACTGCCAGGCCTTCAAGCAGTGCAGCCTCCAGCCCATGGGCGATGGCTGGGTCGAAATCGAAGAAATTCGCCTCAACTGGCTGCACCATCCCCTGCCCGCCAGCGCCCGTGTCAGCCAGCACCCGCCACGTGCACGCGCGCAGCAACTGCTGACCACCTGACCGGACACCTAATAAAAGTCATTAAACACGACCATTTCCCTGCGTTTCTTAGATACAATCTCCCCCCGATTATAAGGACGTCTCCTGATCGGGCCTCGCAGCATCGTTAATGCCTCGGTATTGACACCCCCGAACCGCCCACAGAGAGCCGCCCACACAGATCGAGTGAAGCTGGCGAGCTTGCTGTTTCTCAAGCAACCCCCCCACTTTTCGCGAATCTGCAGAGCTGTCATTACGCTCGGTCACTGAGCTGTTTGCCCGTTTTTGCCGCCCATGCATCCCATGGCGGCAATCCATCCGGGCGCGGTGCCAGGCTGGGACAGCCCTTTTTTGAGGTTCACGTCTTCAAAAGAGCGTGAAAAAAACGGGTTTTCACAACTTCACAAGAGTGTGGCGAGCAAATGAATAGTTTTGCGTCTGAACATGCACCATTAGCGTCTACAACAGCCCAACGACACAGGACCGAGTACTCCTCGAACACCGGAGCCTGAAGCCTGTCCGCTACGGATTTGGTTGCACAAACGGATGTCTCGACCATAAGTCGAATTGCCAGCCGCGTGCCGAAATGAGTTCATGTGACTCTTGAAGCCAGGCCGCATGCATCCGTCGAAGTTGCGAAAAATTGCGAAGATTCGGACATGGCGATCCTGGCCATGGGTACCTGGGGCATCACTGACACGCCCCGTCACTCCTGGCAGCTATGCCGACAATTTGGTGCTGCAGATTTTGGAGACGCGTTAAATGGCGCATAACGAAGCAGTCGACGTAGTACTGGTTGGGGCCGGCATCATGAGTGCCACCCTCGCTGTACTGCTTAAAGAGCTCGACCCCGCGATCAAGCTGGAAGTCGTCGAGCTGATGGATTCCGGTGCCGCGGAAAGTTCCAATCCGTGGAACAACGCCGGTACCGGTCACGCCGGGCTGTGTGAGCTGAACTACACGCCGCAGGCCGCTGACGGCACCGTCGACATCAAGAAAGCCGTGCACATCAACACCCAGTTCGAGGTGTCGAAGCAGTTCTGGTCCTACCTGACCAAGAAAGGCACCTTCGGTTCGTGCAAATCGTTCATCAGCCCGGTGCCGCACCTGAGCTTCGTGCAGGGTGAGAATGGCGTGTCCTTCCTCAAGGAACGCTTCAAGACCCTGAGCAAGCACCATGCCTTCTCGGACATGGAATACACCGAAGACAAAGCCAAGATGGCCGAGTGGATGCCGCTGATGATGCCGGGCCGTCCGGCTGACGAAGTCCTCGCCGCCACCCGCGTGATGAACGGCACCGACGTCAACTTCGGCGCCCTGACCAACCAACTGCTCAAGCACCTGACCAGCGCGCCCGATGCCCAGGTCAAGTACTGCAAGCGCGTCACCGGCCTGAAGCGTAACAACGGCGGCTGGACCGTCAGCATCAAGGACGTCAACAGCGGCAATACCCGCGAAGTCGACGCCAAATTCGTCTTCCTCGGCGCCGGCGGCGCGGCACTGCCGCTGCTGCAAGCGTCGGGCATCGAAGAAAGCAAAGGCTTCGGCGGCTTCCCGATCAGCGGCCAGTGGCTGCGTTGCGACAACCCGGAAGTGGTCAAACACCACCAGGCCAAGGTCTACAGCCAGGCCGCGGTCGGTTCGCCACCGATGTCCGTGCCGCACCTGGACACCCGAGTGGTCGATGGCAAGAAGTCCCTGCTGTTCGGACCTTATGCCGGTTTCACCACCAAGTTCCTCAAGCACGGTTCGTTCATGGACCTGCCGATGTCGGTCCGCGCCGGTAACATCGGCCCAATGCTGGCCGTGGCCAAAAACAACATGGACCTGACCAAGTATCTGGTCAGCGAAGTGATGCAGTCGATGGAGCAGCGCCTGGAATCCCTGCGTCGCTTCTACCCTGAAGCGAAAGCCGAAGACTGGCGCCTGGAAGTGGCCGGCCAACGGGTGCAGATCATCAAGAAAGACCCGAAGAAAGGCGGCGTTCTGCAGTTCGGTACCGAACTGGTCGCGGCCAAGGACGGTTCCCTTGCCGCTCTGCTCGGCGCCTCGCCAGGCGCCTCGGTGACCGTGTCGATCATGCTGGAATTGATCGAGAAGTGCTTCCCGAACAAGGCCAAGGGCGAGTGGGCTGCCAAACTGGCGGAAATCTTCCCGGCCCGGGAGAAAGTCCTGGAAACCGACGCTGCGCTGTATCGCAAGATCAATGCGCAGAACAACGTCGCACTGGAACTGGTTGAAGCAAGCAGCGAAACCCAAAGCTACGCTTGATTCAGCCGCATAAAAAACGCCCCGTCCTCATTGAGGGCGGGGCGTTTTTTTATATGCGGTGAAACAATCTTGTGGCGAGGGAGCTTACTCCCTCGCCACAAATTCCAGTGCCTGACGTTAACCGCGAGCCTTGTCGATCAACTCGATGTACTCGGCCGCGTTACGTTGATCCTGGATCAGGGCCACGAAGTCATTGCCGTGCTCATCCTTGCCGTCCAGATCGTAGCCGGCTTCGACAAAGAACGTCAGAAAACGCTCGAAGTCATCGATGCGCAGGCCGCGGTATGCCTTGATCAGTTTGTGCAGCGACGGTGAAGTGGCGTCGACCGGCTCGAAATCGAGGAACAGTTTGATCTGCGCATCGCCGATCTCGTCACCAATCACTTGCTTCTTATCTTTACGCATTGCCGACTCCAGCTCGCAGACATTTCACAGGGCGGGCAGTTTACCCCTGCCTTGATGCCGGGCTCAACGCGGACGAACGCTACCGGTGTGCAGATCGGCCCAGATATGGCCATTGGCGTAACTCAGAAACTGGCAATACACCGTTTCGTTGCGCAACAAGTCGATCACCACCCGGTACTGGGCCAACGGGTAATAGAGCGTTAGCGTTTTGCTTTTGTTGTCGTAGATCGGCTTTTTCAGGCTTTTGCTTTCGCCATCGAAGTTGACCAACACCTGGCTGATAGTCGCGCCCTTATTCAAGGGTTTGCCCTTGAGGCGGATCAGCAACGGTGAGGTGACCGGGATCGGTTGTTGGTTGGACTGACGTTGGCTGCCGAGGACCACTGAATACTCGGTGACCTGCAACAGTTGTTGCTGCTCGGGTTCCGCTTCACGCAGAGTCAAGTCGTCCGGGGGCAAAAACTGCACATGCATCGGTGCCGGGGCAGCGGCCAGGGGTAGGCTGAAGACCAACATCAGGGCGGCGCAGCTGCGGATCAAAAGACTCATGACAGGCTCCAGGGACGAGGCCGAGCACTCTAGCATGATGATCAATCGGGCGAATAACCGATCCAGATCAATACTCTCGAAGACAAGGCTGGGCATACTGAAAGAGCCTTCAGCCCTAATTCGACGGCGTGCCGTCTACTGTGGAGTCCCTATGCCATTCTCCATCCCCCCGTTATTCGCCGCCTGGCGTCAAACCCTGCGTGCAGGTTATAGCCTCAGACGCTTGCGCGGCGACATCAGTGCCGGGGTGACGGTAGGGATTATCGCCATTCCCCTGGCCATGGCCCTGGCGATTGCGGTGGGAGTAGCGCCCCAGCAAGGTTTGTATACGGTGCTGATCGCGGCCCCACTGATCGCCCTGACGGGAGGCTCGCGCTTCAATGTCAGCGGGCCGACAGCCGCGTTCGTGGTGATACTGCTGCCGATCACCCAACAATATGGCCTGGGTGGCCTGCTGCTTTGCACCATGCTCGCCGGGGCCATCCTGATTGCCTTGGGGCTGATTCGGGCCGGGCGGCTGATTCAGTACATTCCTTATCCGGTGACCCTGGGCTTTACCGCCGGGATCGGCATTGTCATCGCCACACTCCAACTAAAGGATTTGCTGGGCCTGAGTACCACCGGGCATGCCGAACATTACATCGAGCAATTAGGTGCGCTGCTCCAGGCGTTGCCCAGCGCCCGTCTGGGGGACGGGATCATCGGTGTTATGTGCCTGGTGGTTCTGATCGTCTGGCCGCGGTTTGTGCCAAGGGTTCCGGGGCATCTGGTGGCACTGGCCGTCGGCGCAATGTTGGGGCTGGCGCTGGAAAGCGGCGGGTTACCGATTGCGACGCTGGGCGAGCGCTTCAGCTATATCGTCGATGGAGTCAGCCACCCCGGTATTCCGCCGTTTCTGCCGAGCTTCGACTGGCCGTGGAATTTGCCGGGGCCCAATGGTCAGCCGCTGCATTTGTCTTATGACCTGATCCGCCAATTAATGGCGCCAGCGTTCGCCATTGCCATGCTTGGTGCCATCGAATCGCTGTTGTGCGCGGTGGTGGCCGATGGCATGACGGGCAGCAAACATGACCCCAACGCCGAACTCCTGGGTCAAGGCATTGGTAATCTGGTCGCACCGTTGTTCGGCGGTATTACCGCCACCGCGGCGATTGCCCGCAGCGCCACCAACGTACGCAGCGGGGCGTTTTCGCCATTGGCGGCAATTATCCACAGCGCGGTGGTGCTGCTGGCGATACTCGTCCTCGCCCCGCTGTTCAGCTACTTGCCAATGGCCGCGCTGGCGGCATTGCTTGTGATGGTGGCGTGGAACATGAGCGAGGCCCGGCATGTCGTGCACACCTTGCGCATTGCACCACGCAGCGATGTGCTGGTCTTGCTGACCTGCCTGAGCCTGACAGTGCTGTTCGACATGGTGCTGGCCGTTGCCGTTGGGCTGTTGCTGGCCGCCGGGTTGTTCGTCAAGCGCATGAGCGACCTCACGGACACCGCCGAACTGCCTCGAGAGTTCCATCAAGCCTTACAGGATTTGCCGGAGCATGTTCGTTGTTATGCGATACGCGGGCCGCTGTTTTTCGGTGCGGCGGAAAAAGCCCTGGGCGTGCTGCGCAAATTCAGCCCGGAGGTCAAAGTGGTGATTGTCGAGATGAGTGCCGTGTCCATGCTGGACATGACGGCGCTGGCGGCCTTCGACAATATCCTCAGGGATTACCGCACCGACGGCATCGGCCTGATTCTGGTCGGGACGGCTGCGCGCGTGCGCCTGAAACTCAGGCGCGCGGGCATCCATCGGGAACAGCGTCAGTTGGCTTACGTGAACAACCTGGAACAGGCTCGACGCAAAAGCGAACGCTGGCTCGCCGGACAGGACTGAATGCGCAGTTCAAGTGAACTGCGCACGGCGGGTCCGCTTACAGGCCTTTAACGGCAAAAATCCCGTTCGCGTTACGCCAGTAGCCTTTGTAGTCCATGCCATAACCGAAGATGTAACGGTCAATGCACGGCAGGCCGACGAAATCGGCCTTCAGGTCCGGGCGAGCCTTGCGGTCGTGGTCCTTGTCGATCAGCACGGCGGTGTGCACTTTGCGGGCACCGGCGTGTTTGCAGAAATCGATGATCGCGCCCAGTGTGTGACCTTCATCGAGGATGTCGTCGATGATCAGTACGTCACGGTCGATGAACGAAACTTCCGGCTTGGCTTTCCAGAACAGCTCGCCGCCGCTGGTTTCGTTGCGATAGCGGGTGGCGTGCAGGTACGACGCTTCCAGCGGGAATTGCAGATGGGTGAGCAGCTTGCCGGCGAAAATCAGGCCGCCGTTCATCACACAGAACACCACCGGATTGCTTTCAGCCAGTTGTTCGTTGATATGTGCACCGACGCGGGCGATGGCCGCCTCGACTTCAGCTTCGGTGTACAGGCAGTCAGCCTCTCGCATGATTTGACGGATATGCTCGAGATCAGCGGACATGGCGCTCTCCAAGGGGTTTGAGGGGGAGGGACGGATTCGGAAAAGCGGGCAAAGGTACGCATCCCGCACGGCCAGATCAAGCGTTTGTGGACTAACGTACTGTATGTCTATAGGACAACACCCTCGGATAGATTAATCTAGGCCGGTTTTTTTGCCCGCCGCCGGAGCCTTCCCCCATGCCCATCCGTGAGATCCGCCATCCGCTGATCCGTCATAAACTTGGCCTTATGCGCCGCGCCGACATCAGCACGAAGAATTTCCGTGAGCTCGCTCAGGAAGTCGGCGCCCTGCTGACCTATGAAGCCACCAAAGACCTGCCGCTGGAAAGCTACGACATCGAAGGCTGGTGCGGCACGGTGTCGGTGGAGAAAATCGCCGGCAAGAAAATTACCGTGGTGCCGATCCTGCGTGCCGGTATCGGCATGCTCGAAGGCGTACTGAGCCTGATCCCGGGCGCCAAGGTCAGCGCGGTAGGCGTGGCCCGCAACGAGGAAACCCTCGAAGCCCACACCTACCTGGAAAAACTGGTGCCGGAAATCGACGAGCGCCTGGCGATGATCATCGACCCGATGCTCGCCACCGGCGGCTCGATGGTCGCCACCATCGATTTGCTGAAGAAGGCCGGCTGCAAGGACATACGCGCGATGGTCCTGGTGGCAGCTCCCGAAGGTATCGCCGCTGTGGAGAAGGCTCACCCGGACGTGACCATCTACACCGCTTCCATTGACCAGAAACTGAACGAACACGGTTACATCATCCCAGGCTTGGGCGATGCCGGTGACAAGATCTTCGGCACCAAGCAGAAGGACGCGTGACCATGCAGCAAGAGTTCAACGATCCGCTCTGGCGCACGGTTCTGTCCGGCGCGCAGATGCTGTTCGTGGCCTTCGGCGCCCTGGTGTTGATGCCGCTGATTACCGGCCTCGACCCTAACGTGGCGCTGTTCACCGCAGGTTTAGGGACGATCCTGTTCCAGATCGTCACCGGGCGTCAGGTGCCGGTATTCCTGGCGTCGAGCTTCGCCTTCATCACCCCGATCATTCTCGCCAAGGGTCAGTTCGGCCTGGCGGCGACCATGGGCGGCGTGATGGCGGCCGGTTTCGTCTACACCTTCCTCGGCCTTGCGGTGAAGATCAAAGGCACCGGGTTTATCGACCGTTTGCTGCCTCCGGTGGTGATTGGCCCGGTGATCATCTCCATCGGCCTGGCCATGGCGCCGATTGCCGCCAACATGGCGATGGGCAAGGCGGGTGACGGCACTGAGCTGATTCATTACCAGACGGCGATGATGATTTCGATGCCCGCGCTGCTGACCACCCTGATCGTCGCGGTGTTCGGCAGAGGTATTTTCCGCCTGGTGCCGATTATCTCCGGTGTGCTGGTGGGTTTTGCCATGGCGTTTTATTTCGGCGTGGTCGATACCGCGAAGATTGCCGTGGCACCGTGGTTCGCGATTCCACATTTCACCGCGCCGGAATTCAACTGGCAGGCGATTCTGTTCATCGTTCCGGTGGCGCTGGCCCCGGCCATCGAGCACATCGGTGGCGTGATTGCCGTGGGTAGCGTGACCGGTCGCGACTACCTGAAAAAGCCCGGCCTGCACCGCACCTTGCTCGGTGACGGCATTGCCACCACCGCGGCCGGTCTGTTCGGCGGCCCACCCAACACCACTTACGCCGAAGTGACTGGCGCGGTGATGCTGACCAAGAACTACAACCCGAAAATCATGACCTGGGCGGCGATCTTCGCGATCAGCCTGGCGTTCATCGGCAAATTCGGCGCGCTGCTGCAAAGCATCCCGGTGCCGGTGATGGGCGGGATTCTCTGCCTGTTGTTCGGTTCGATTGCCGCGGTGGGCATGAACACCATGATCCGCCACAAGATCGACCTGGGCGAAGCACGCAACCTGGTGATTGTCTCGGTGACGCTGGTGTTCGGGATTGGCGGCATGCTGGTCGGCACCGGTACTGGCCAGAACGATTTCGGCCTCAAAGGCATCGCGCTGTGCGCGGTGGTGGCGATTGCGCTGAACCTGTTGCTGCCGGGCAATGACAGCTGGAAGCACAAGAAGGCGGATGAGCCGCTGTTGTAAGCAGGCGACTCAATCCCCTGTGGCGAGGGAGCTTGCTCCCGCTTGACCGGGCTGGCGCACCAGTGCGCAGCACTCACAAAATCTTCATTGACTGCAAAGATTTTGGGGCCGCTTCGCGACCCAGCGGGAGCAAGCTCCCTCGCCACAACCAGCCCACCTTCACTTCAATGTATGTTCCTACAAAGCCAATGGCGCCCTTTCGCACAAGGTGCTCAGCGCCCGCGCCCACTGTGGCTCATCGTTGAGGCAAGGCACCAGCACCAACTCCTCCCCTCCTGCCTCGCGGAATTGCTCCTTCCCGCGATCACCGATCTCCTCCAGCGTCTCGATGCAATCGGCAACGAACGCCGGGCACATCACCAGGACTTTCTTCACACCGCTTTTGGCCAACTCGTCGAGGCGAGCTTCAGTGTAGGGTTCTATCCACTTGGCCCGGCCCAGACGCGACTGAAACGATACCGACCACTTGCCGTCCGGTATGCCCACACGTTTGGCAAACTCTGCGGCCGTGCGCAGGCACTGACCGCGGTAACAGGTCGCGACCACTTCCGGTGGCGCACCGGCGCAGCAATCGCCGCCACCCTCGAAGCTGTGCCCCGGATTGAGCTTTTTCAGGTGACGCTCCGGCAAACCGTGGAAGCTCAGCAGCAGATGATCGAAATCCTGTTGCAGATAAGGCCTGACACTGGCCACCAACGCGTCGAGGTATTCCGGCTGATCGTAGAACGGCTGAAGAACCGAGAACTGCACGTCGAGCTTTTTATCGCGCACCACGCGCTTGGCTTCTTCGATCACCGTGGTCACGGTGCTGTCGGCGAATTGCGGATAAAGCGGTGCCAGGGTCACTTTCTTATGCCCCTGGGCAGCCAACCGCACCAGCGCAGACTCAATGGACGGCTCGCCGTAGCGCATCGCCAGTTCAACAGGCCCGTGAGCCCACTGCCGGGTCATGGCCTGTTGCAGGCGACGGCTGAGCACCACCAGTGGTGAGCCCTCCTCCCACCAGATCGACGCGTAAGCGTGAGCCGATTGTTCCGGGCGCTTGATCAGAATCAACGACACCAGCAAACGCCGCACCGGCCAAGGCAGGTCGATCACATACGGGTCCATCAGAAATTGATTGAGGTAACTGCGCACATCCGCCACCGAGGTGGAGGCAGGTGAACCCAGGTTGACCAGAAGCAATGCGTGATCGGTCATGCAACGTCCTATTTCAGAGGCGGCCGGACAGATCGTCCAATGCCGCGCGCAAATCAGTGAACCGGAAAGTGAAACCCGCTTCCAGCAAGCGAGCCGGCATCGCCTTCTGCCCCCCCAGCAACAACAATGACAACTCGCCCAGTCCGACCTTCAAGACGAGAGTCGGCATGGGCATGAACGCAGGACGATGCAACACGTCACCCAACGTTTTGGCGAATTCGCGATTGCGCACCGGCTTCGGCGCGCAGGCATTATAGGGACCGCTGGCCTCATTGCGATGCAGAAGAAAATCAATCAGGGCGATTTGATCTTCGATATGAATCCACGACATCCACTGCCGACCGCTGCCGATCGGCCCGCCCAGCCCCAGTTTGAACGGCAACAACAGCCGCGACAAAAAGCCGCCCTCGGCGGACAACACCAGCCCGGTACGAATGAGGATTACGCGAACGCCCAAGGCCTCGGCGCGCTGCGCGGTTTCTTCCCAGGCAATGCACAATTGGCTGGCGAAATCATCAATGACTGGTGGCGATTGCTCGGTCAACTCCCGCTCGCCGCCGTCGCCGTACCAACCGATCGCTGAACCGGAGATCAGCACCTGCGGTTTCTGCTCTCGACTTTCGAGCCAGGCCAACAGGGTTTCAGTCAGGGTGATCCGGCTGCTCCACAACAGCGCTTTGCGTTTGTGGGTCCAGAGCCGATCGGCGATCGGCGCCCCCGCAAGGTTGACAATTGCATCCACCGGTTCTGGCCCAAAATCCTCAAGCCGTGCGATTCCCCGTACCTGAGTGCCGCAGATTTTGGCGACTTTAGCGGGCGTGCGACTCCAGACCGTGAGGTGATGTCCCTGACTCAACCAGTGTCGGCAGAGCTGACGTCCTATCAAACCAGTACCGCCGGTCAGCAATATGTGCATGACATCTTCCTCGCGTGGCGTTTTACCCGGATCACTAGTCTATTTTTATAAGCAGGGATCTTTGGTATCGGGCAGGTTCTGTGTTTAACAATAGGCCAAGCTCTCAGAACGAGAACGCTAAAAGTTATACCAAAAAACAATATTGTACAGGTTTGAACCACGGCGTAGTCTGTACAGAAAGGCAAACGAGGCCCCTATGACTGTACCTATCGCAATCATCGGCACCGGCATCGCCGGACTCTCAGCCGCCCAGGCCCTTACGGAGGCCGGGCATGTCGTTCATCTGTTCGATAAAAGCCGCGGCAGTGGCGGACGCATGTCAAGCAAGCGCAGCGATGCGGGTGCTCTGGACATGGGCGCGCAATATTTCACTGCCCGCGACCGTCGCTTCGTCACCGAAGTCCAGCGCTGGCAAGCCAACGGTTGGGTCGCCGTGTGGACACCGCAGCTCTATACCTACCACGGCGGCCAACTCAGCCCCTCGCCGGACGAACAGACACGCTGGGTCGGCACGCCGCGTATGAGCGCCATCACCCGTGCGCTGCTCGGCGACCTGGAAGTGCAGTTCAGCTGCCGGATCACCGAGGTCTATCGTGGTGAAGAGCACTGGCATCTGCAAGACGCCGAAGGCTTCACCCATGGGCCGTTCAGTCATGTGGTGATTGCCACGCCAGCCCCTCAGGCGACCGCGCTGCTGCCCGCCGCGCCGAAACTCGCCGGGGCCGCCGCCGGGGTAAAAATGGAGCCGACCTGGGCGGTCGCCCTGGCTTTCGACACACCATTGGATACCCCGATCGAAGGCTGCTTCGTGCAGGACAGCCCCCTCGATTGGCTGGCGCGCAACCGTAGCAAACCGGGACGCGACAACACCCTCGACACGTGGGTGCTGCACGCCACCAGCGCCTGGAGCCGGCAGCATATCGATCTGTCCAAGGAAGCGGTGATCGAGCAATTGCATGGTGCCTTTGCCGAACTGCTGCACGACGCCATGCCTGCACCGACTTTCAGCCTCGCTCACCGCTGGCTTTACGCCCGTCCGGCCAGCAGCCATGAGTGGGGTGCCCTGGCTGATGCTGATCTGGGCTTGTATGTATGCGGTGACTGGTGCCTGTCCGGCCGTGTCGAAGGCGCCTGGCTCAGTGGCCAGGAAGCGGCCCGCCGTCTGCACGAACACCTGCAGTGAACCGCCTCGATTCGAGCACATTGCTGCTGTCGACACGGACAGCAGCCCTGAAAAAACCTATACAAAAAAATTGACTTGTACACCTTTGAATCTATGCTGAACGAATGTTGTACAGATTTAACAATCCGTACAGGTCTGGATTCGAGGTGCCCCGATGCCTGCACAATCAACGACCCCACCCAAAATCGCCATCAGCGCCTGCCTGATGGGGGCCGAGGTGCGCTACAACGGCGGGCACAAGACGTCACGGCTGTGCAGCCACATCCTTTCCGATTATTTCGATTTCGTCCCGGTGTGCCCGGAAGTTGCCATCGGCCTGGGTATCCCTCGCGAACCGATCCGCCTGGTCGGCAACCCTGAACATCCGCAGGCGGTCGGCACGGTCAACCCTGAAAACAACGTCACCCGGCCGCTGGCCGAATATGCTCGGAAAATGGCTTTGGAACTGGGCGACATCTGCGGCTATATCTTCATGCAGAAATCCCCTTCGTGCGGTCTGGAGCGGGTCAAGGTCTACCACGCCAACGGCGCGCCGGTGGACGGCGGTAGCCGTGGCATTTACGCCCGGACCTTCTGCGCGCTGCATCCCGATTTGCCGGTGGAGGAAGAAGGCCGGCTCAACGATCCGGTGCTGCGAGAAAACTTCCTTACCCGCATATTCGCCTACAGCGCCTGGCAGCAGTTGCTGCAAACCGGCCTGACCCGGCGCGGCCTCACGGATTTTCACTCGCGCTACAAATACCTGTTAATGGCCCACAACCCGGTGCAATACAAAACCCTGGGAAACCTGCTCGGCAACATGGGCCGGACCGACCCTGAAGTCATCGGCCCGCGCTATTTCAGCGAGCTGATGGCGGCCTTGAAAAAATGCGCCACGCGCCGCACCCACACTAACGTCCTGCAACACCTCAGCGGCTATCTCAAACAGGCCATCAGCACTGAAGACAAACAGGAAGTGCAGCATGTGATCAGCCAGTATCGTCACGGCATCGTGCCGCTGGTGGTACCGCTGACGTTGCTCAAACACTACTTTCGCCAGCACCCGGATCCATACATTGCGCAACAGGTTTACCTGCAACCGCACCCGGAAAACCTCAGCCTGCGAAACGCAATCTAATGAAAACCCCACCGGACACCAGCGCCAGCGAAGACCTCGGCACCGACTTCAAAAAGGCCCTGGACGCAGGCTGGCTGCCCATCCGTGAAGTGGCCCGGCAGACCGGGGTCAATGCCGTCACCTTGCGCGCCTGGGAACGGCGCTATGGGCTGATCGTGCCTCAGCGCACTCCCAAGGGGCATCGGCTGTTCTGTGCCGAACACGTTCAACGCATCCTGACGATCCTCACCTGGCTCAATCGCGGCGTGGCGGTCGGTCAGGTCAAGCAACTGCTCGACACGCCTCAGGTACTTGCCGAGCCCGTCGGAAACGATTGGCTGGTGTTGCGCCAGACACTGCTGCAAGCCGTTACCCAACTGGCCGAACGCACCCTCGATGACACTGTGAACCAGGCGATGGCGCTGTATCCGCCACGCACCTTGTGTGAACACCTGTTGATGCCGTTGCTGGCGGAACTGGAACAACGCTGGCAAGGCCAGTTCGGCGCGCAGATGGAGCGGGTGTTTGTCTATTCCTGGTTGCGCAGTAAATTCGGCGCAAGGGTCTATCACAACAACCGTCAGTTGCGCACCGCGCCGCTGCTGCTGATCAATCACTCTGACCTGCCTCTGGAGCCTCATCTATGGCTCACCGCCTGGCTGATCAGCAGCACCGATTGCCCGGTGGAAGTTTTCGACTGGCCACTCCCGGCGGGCGAACTGACGCTGGCGGTCGATCACCTGCAAGCCCGCGGTGTACTGCTGTATTCCAGCAAAGCCATGAATCTTGCAAAATTGTCGAAACTTTTGAATGGCGTCAGTTGCCCAAAAATGATCGCCGGTCCAACGGTGTGCATCCACCACGCCGACTTGACCGCAAAAAACACCGCCATTGTTGATTTGATCCTGGCCGATAACCCGTTATCGGCCCATCTGGACCTGATTCAGCGCGGGCTCATTTAATGAATCGTACGGATACGACCATGCAATTGATCTGGCTGCGCAGCGACTTGCGTCTACACGACAACACCGCCCTCTCGGCCGCCGCAGCCCGTGGCCCGAGTGTGGCGGTGTATTTGCTGAGCCCGCAGCAATGGCTTGCGCATGATGATGCGCCGTGCAAAGTGGATTTCTGGCTGCGCAACCTCGGCGAATTACGTCGCGCGCTGGACGCCCTGAACATCCCGCTGCTGATTCGCCAGGCGCCCCGCTGGGATGAGGCGCCCAAGGTTCTGCTCGAACTGTGCCAGCAGTTGAAGATCGACGCGGTGCACGTCAACGAGGAATACGGCATTCATGAAACCCGCCGTGATGCAGCGGTAGCCCAAGCGCTGCAAGCCCTAGACATCGACTTTCACCGCTACCTTGATCAACTGCTGTTCAAGCCAGGTACCGTGCTCACCAGAACCGGAACCTACTTCCAGGTCTTCAGCCAGTTTCGCAAGGTCTGCTACGAACGCCTGCACGCTTCATTACCCGGATTGGTCGCTGCACCCGCCCTTCAGGCTCCATTGCATATCAGCAGCGACGAACCGCCCTCCCGTGTCGAGGGTTTCGATTCTCCCAACGACAGCTTGCGTGCCCTCTGGCCGGCCGGTGAAACCGAAGCCCGGCGCCGCCTCGACACCTTTGTCGACGCCCAGATCGACTATTACCACAGCGAACGCGACTTCCCGGCAAAACCCGGCACCAGCCAGCTCTCGGCCTATCTCACCGCCGGGGTGATTTCCCCTCGTCAGTGCCTGCACGCCGCGTTGCGAAGCAATCAGGGCGAGTTCGAAAGCGGCAAGGTCGGCGCCGTCACCTGGATCAACGAGCTGCTGTGGCGCGAGTTCTACAAACACATATTGGTGGGCTACCCCCGTGTATCCCGGCACCGCGCCTTCCGGCCGGAAACCGAAGCCCTGGTCTGGCGTGACGCCCCGCAAGAACTCAAGGCCTGGCAGCAAGGCCGCACCGGCCTGCCGATCATCGATGCCGCCATGCGCCAGTTGCTGGAAACCGGCTGGATGCACAACCGCCTGCGCATGGTGGTGGCGATGTTCCTGACCAAGAACCTGCTGATCGACTGGCGTGAAGGCGAGCGCTTCTTCATGCGGCACCTGATTGATGGCGACCTGGCGGCGAACAATGGTGGCTGGCAGTGGAGTTCGTCCACCGGCACCGATTCGGCACCCTACTTCCGGATTTTCAACCCGCTGAGCCAGTCGGAAAAATTCGATGCACAAGGGGTGTTCATCAAGCACTGGTTGCCGGAGCTCAACGAAATGAACAATAAAGACCTGCACAATCTGGCCAATCTCGGCGGATTGTTCGGTGTGAGAGGCTATCCGTCGCCTATCGTCAATTTGAGCACTTCCCGTGAACGGGCCCTTGCCGCGTTCAAGAACCTGCCATCACGACAGGGTTTATCGCCACCGTCATTAAATTGATGCTGCAGCGTTGCGTCATGAACACGGAATTGAGCCAGTGAAATATTGGGTAAATAAGGGGATTGGGATGAGTCGTACACCTCCAAGGCGATACTGGTTGACCGGCGCCAGCAACGGTATTGGTGCTGTGCTGGCTGAAGAAATACTGAAAACCGGGGCTCATCTGGCGGCCAGTTCCCGCTCGGTGGCATCACTGATATCCCTGTCTGAGCGCTATCCCGGTCAAGTGCTGGTGGTCGCAGGCGATTTGACCAACAGCCAAAGGGTGCGCGAAATCGGTGAGCAGATTGCGCAGGAATGGGGCTCTCTGGACACCATGATCCTTAACGCAGGCACCTGCGAATACGTCGACGCCAATCAGCTCGACTCGTCAATCATCGAACACATCATGCGTACCAACTTGCTTGCCAGCAGTTATTGCATCGCAGCCGCCCGGCCCTTGCTGCAGGCGGGCACTGCGCCGCATCTGGTGGGCATTGCCAGTTCGGTGACCTGGTTACCCCTGCCGCGGGCCGAATCCTACGGCGATTCAAAGGCCGGGTTACGTCATCTATTCGAGTCGTTGCGCATCGACATGGCGCCGGAAAACATCGAAATGACCGTGGTCAGCCCAGGATTTATCGATACGCCTCTGAACGACGGCGTCCCGATACATCTCGACTGGTCGGCAGGCCAAGCCGCGCGATACCTCCTCGACATGATCAAGAATCGTCCACTGGAATTCTCTTTGCCGGAGCTGCTCATGCCTGTTCTTTGGCCCCTGCCGCAACAAACCGACCGGGCGGGACTGGCAATCGACGAACAAGCGCGAAACAAGCCGCCGATCAAAGATATGCCGTGAAGCCTGAGCGTCTGTCAGGCCTTTTACACAGCGTGGGCCCACTGCCTTACACTGCGCGCCATGAAAACCATTCCCCACACGCAAGTCACCGAGCCTGCGGTCACCTGCTCGACCTGCGCAGCCTGCTGCTGCCAGCTTGAAGTGATGTTGATCACTGACACCGGCGTGCCCGAACGTTTTATCGATACCGATGATTGGGGTGGTGAAGTCATGCTGCGACTGGATGACGGCTGGTGCGCCGCACTGGATCGCAACAGCATGATGTGCACCATCTATGAAAAGCGTCCGCTGATCTGCCGGGAGTTCGAAATGGGCGCACCGGAATGCATCACCGAACGCCAGGGGATTGCGACGGCGTATCGCTGAGATCGAAGTCACCCGATGCCATGTGAGAGCCCCCGCTACAGGTAGCTCCCACATCCAAACATTGCAGGCTTACAACGGCATTGTGTAATGCAATGCGTAGCTTTCTACACCGTCGTTCGGGGTACTGATCCCGGCATTGGAGTAGTGGGTGGCGCGAATCCCGACTTCATGTCCGCCGGCAAAGCGCAGACCAAATCCGAAACGGTCTTCGAACTGAAAGGCACTGCCGAGCTTGTTATCTTCGTATTCGGTGTTGGCAAACACCGCGATACCGATACCCGCTTCGACGTAGGGCTTGATGGTCTGACCGGCAAACTCGTACACCAGCACCGGCGAGAACGACAAACTGTGATTGCTCGCCGTTTTGTCGCCATCCCAGTAGGTGTAAGCGCCGCTCCAGTAGCCGGTCAAGCGGCCAACATCACTCTGCAACCAGCTCTTGTCCCAATCGAACTGCATGCCCAGTCGATAGGTCATGGTCGAATCGCTAGTCTGGCCGACCCCGAACTCCACCCCTGCCGCCTGCGCGGTAAAACTGTGCCCCATCAATGCGGTCGCAATCGCGGCCAAACAGAATAGTCGCTTCATTAGAAACATCCTTTTCCGAACAATTTAGTATGGTTTTTATGCTGCACAACAAACAAAGCTATAGAAGTCACCGTTTAATCAGAAGCTCACCCCAATTATCCGTTTGCTACGCGTCTCTATCTTTCGAAGCTTCGCACAACCCCAGACATATTCCACAGGATCGGCAAGATATTTCTGAAATGCTCTGGGTCCGCACTCGACCAGAACTGTGCGGGGCGAGCAGGCCCCTCGGCCAGCAATTCTCGCTCGGCCAGCAGACGCTGGAGCTGCCGCGCCACAGCAGCACCGGTATCGATCAAGCTGATGTTTTGCGGGAGCATCTGCTTTAGCAGCGGCTTTAAAAAGGGATAATGCGTACAGCCCAGAATGATCGTATCTGCACCTGCAGCCAGCAGCGGCTCGACATACCCTCGCAGCAACTGACGCAATGTCTCGCTGTGCAGATCGCCATTTTCAATCAGCTCCACCAGCCCGGGGCACGGCTGAGTAATCACCCGTACATCGGTGGCGAAACGATCGAGCAAGGCAGCAAACTTGGCACTCTGCAAAGTACCGGTGGTGGCGAGCACGCCGACCACACCGCTGCGCGTTGCCGCAGCGGCCGGTTTAACCGCAGGCTCCATGCCGACGATAGGCCACTCGGGATAATCGCGCCGCAAGTCCGCAACGCCGGCCACCGTCGCGGTGTTGCAAGCCAGCACCAGCGCCTTGGCGCCTTGCTGCTGAAAGAACTGCGCCATGACACTGCAACGCTGGCGGATGAATGCCGGGGTTTTCTCGCCGTAGGGAATATTCCCGCAATCGCCGAAGTACAACAGAGACTCGTTTGGCAGCAACTGCTGGATCTCGGCCAGCACGGAGAGTCCACCGACGCCGGAATCGAACACAGCAATCGGCGCTTCACGCATGGCGCGACCCGCAGACGCTGCAGCCTGGATCACGCTTGACCCGCAATTCACGGAAGCGTGAGCCCAAGGCATCGATCAATAACAGGCGCCCCACCAGCGGCTCGCCGAACCCCACCAGCAGTTTCAGCGCTTCCAGTGCCTGGAGGCTGCCGACCAACCCGACCAAAGGACCGACGACGCCCGCCTCGCTGCAGGTCAACTCGGCCTCGCTGCCGTGCCCGTATAAACAGTGGTAGCACGGGCTCTCTGGACGACGCGGGTCGAACACCGACAATTGCCCTTCCAGGCGAATCGCCGCACCGCTGACCAGCGGCTTGCGCGCAGCCACACACGCAGCGTTGACCGCCTCGCGGGTGGAAAAATTGTCGGAACAGTCCAGCACCAGATCCACCGCGGCAACAGCGGCGGCCAGTGAGTCCTCGTCCAATGCAGTGCGATGGGCGATCAGCTGAATCTCTGGATTGATCGCGGTCAGGCGACGGATCGCCGAATCGACCTTGCTCAGGCCGACGCTGTCGGTGTCGTGAACGATCTGGCGTTGCAGATTGGTCAGGTCGACCGTGTCGAAGTCCGCCAGATGCAACTCACCGACACCAGCTGCGGCCAGGTACAGCGCAACCGGCGAACCGAGGCCACCGAGACCGACAATCAACACACGGCTTTCTTTGAGCCGTAACTGGCCGTCGATGTCGACGTGTTGCAGCAGAATCTGCCGGCTGTATCGCAGCAATTCCTGATCATTCAGCACGGCAAGCGCCCCAGACTGATGCGTTGGTGACCGCCCAGATCGGTGCGGCTATGGACTTCTTCAAAGCCGCGGGTCAGCAGCAAATCGCACACTGCGCAGGCTTGATCGTAACCGTGTTCGAGCATCAACCAGCCACCCGCTTCAAGATAATCCGGTGCCTGGGCGACGATCAGACGCAAATCGTCGAGCCCATCGACACCCGCCACCAAGGCACTGGCCGGCTCAAAGCGTACGTCGCCCTCCACCAGATGCGGATCGGTCGAAGCGATGTAGGGCGGATTGCTGATGATCAGTTGAAAACGCTGGCCCTCCAGGGCACTGAACCAATGACTGCTCAACACCGTGGCATTGTTCAGGTTCAAGCGCTGACGATTGCGCTCGGCCAGGGCCACGGCTTCCAGCACGCGATCCACGGCGGTGACCTTCCAGGCCGGACGCTCGCTGGCCAGCGCCAGGGCGATGGCACCACTGCCGGTGCCCAGATCGAGCACCTTGGCTGGGGTGGCCGGCAACAGTTCCAACGCCGCTTCCACCAGCAATTCAGTGTCGGGACGCGGAATCAACGTGTGGGGCGCGACTTCCAGGTCGAGCTTCCAGAAGCCTTGCTGACCCAGAATATAGGCCACTGGCTCACCGCTGCGGCGGCGCTGCAAGTACTCGGCAAACTTCAGTGCCGCTTCACTCGGGACGATACGCTCAGGCCAGGTGTGCAGAAAGCTGCGGGACTTGCCCAAGGCCGCCGCCAGCAGCAATTCGGCATCCAGACGCGCGGTGGGCGAATCAGGCAAATCGGCGGCGCGCAGCAAACTGGCAATGATCGTCATTTACTCACCTATCGCTGCCAATTGATCGGCCTGGTACTCGGCCAGCAACGGTTCGATCACCGCATCCACGCCGCCCGCAAGAATTTCGTCGAGCGAATACAGCGTCAGGTTGACCCGATGGTCGGTGACCCGGCCCTGGGCGAAGTTGTAGGTACGAATCCGCTCGGAGCGGTCACCGGAACCGACCAGCAATTTACGCTCGCTGGCGATGGCATTGGCCGCGGCACTGGTCTGCTGGTCGTTGAGCTTGGCCGACAGCCAGGACATCGCCCGGGCGCGGTTCTTGTGCTGGGAACGTTCTTCCTGGCACTCGACGACAATACCCGACGGCAAGTGCGTGATACGAATCGCCGAGTCGGTCTTGTTGACGTGCTGACCACCGGCACCGGAGGAGCGATAGGTGTCGACCCGCAGATCCGCCGGGTTGATCTCGATGGCTTCCTGCTCATCCGGCTCGGGCAATACCGCCACGGTGCAGGCCGAGGTGTGGATGCGACCTTGAGATTCAGTGGCCGGAACCCGCTGCACACGGTGCGCACCGGATTCGAACTTCAGTTTGCCGTAGACGTTCTCGCCTTCGACACGGGCGATAACTTCTTTATAGCCACCGTGTTCGCCTTCGTTCTCCGAGAGAATCTCTACCCGCCAGCCACGCCGCTCGGCATAGCGCGAATACATGCGGAACAAGTCGCCGGAGAAAATCGCCGCTTCGTCACCGCCGGTGCCCGCGCGGATTTCCAGGAACACGTTACGACCGTCGTTTGGATCCTTGGGCAGCAGCATGCGTTGCAGGCTGGCTTCGAGTTCGATCAATCGCTCCTTGGCTTCGCGGACTTCCTCCACGGCCATTTCACGCATGTCCGGGTCGCTGTCCTTGAGCAGTGCCTGTGCGCCTTCGAGGTCGCCCTGCACTTTAAGCAGCTGTTTATAGGTGTCGACGATCGGCTCGACCTCCGCGTATTCCTTGGAATAGGTGCGGAATTTGTTCTGATCGGAAATGACTTCGCCATCGCCAAGCAGGGCGGTCAATTCCTCGAAACGGTCCTGGAGGATGTCCAGCTTATTGAGCAGTGACGCTTTCATTGCGGTTTCTTATCCGAAAAGCTATCCGATGAGCCCTCACCGAGGGCAAAGAGTTCCTGGGCCATGGCCAGCGCATCGAGGCGGCCTTCGGCAGAGAGCTTTTTCAATTGCACGCTCGGGGCATGCAAGAGTTTGTTGGTCAGGCCACGGGCCAGTTGCACCAGCACGTCCTCGGCACTGCTGCCGTTGGCGAGCATGCGCTGGGCCTTCTGCAACTCTTCGTCGCGCAGGCGCTCGCTTTGTTGACGATAAGCCTTGAGCACATCCACCGCCGCCAGTTCGCGCAGGCGAACCATGAAATCTTCGGCACCGACCGACACCATCTCTTCGGCCGCCTGGGCAGCGCCCTGACGGCTCTTGAGGTTTTCGGCGACCACTTCGTGGAGATCGTCGACGCTATATAGGTAAACGTCATCCAACTCGCCGACTTCCGGCTCGATATCCCGAGGGACTGCGATATCCACCATGAAAATCGGCTTGTGCTTACGCAATTTCAAGGCGCTTTCCACCGCGCCTTTACCGAGAATAGGCAACTGGCTGGCGGTAGAACTGATGACGATGTCGCTGCGCACCAGTTCTGTCGGGATATCCGAGAGCAACACCGCGTGGGCGCCAAACTGCTCGGCCAGGGTGCTTGCGCGCTCCAGGGTGCGGTTGGCGACCACGATTCGCTTCACGCCCAGCTCATGCAGATGGCGGGCGACCAGGGTGATGGTCTCGCCGGCGCCGATCAACAAGGCCTGGCTGCGTTGCAAATCACTGAAAATCTGTTTCGCCAGGCTGACCGCGGCAAACGCCACGGACACCGGGTTTTCGCCGATGGCGGTATCGGTTCGCACCTGTTTGGCCGCATTGAACGTGGCCTGGAACAGCCGCCCGAGCAACGGACCGATGGTGCCGGCTTCGCGAGCCACAGCATAAGCCGACTTCATCTGACCGAGAATCTGCGGCTCGCCCAACACCAGCGAATCGAGCCCGGAAGCGACCCGCATCATGTGACGAACTGCCGCATCATCTTCATGCACATAAGCGCTCGCACGCAGCTCGTCGAGGCTCAAATGATGATAATCGGCCAGCCAGCGCAGCACGATGTCAGCCGAAAGGTGATCCTGTTCTATATACAGTTCACTGCGATTGCAGGTGGAGAGGATCGCAGCTTCGCGGCTGTCGGTGAGTCGGCAGAGCTGCTGCAAGGCCTCAACCAGCTGCTCAGGGGTAAAGGCCACGCGCTCGCGGACGTCTACTGAAGCAGTCTTGTGGTTAATACCGAGTGCAAGGAAGGCCATTCAAGGTCGCTGATGGTGACGTGAAGCCGACAATTGTCCTACTTCGACAGAGCCAGAACAACCACTCGATATCTATCGTCCCGGTTGACGCGGCCGAAGCTGCGATCCGTTCTCGTTTACACTGGCGCCGGGCCTACCGGGATTGCATGCGCGGGTAAATTGGCCGGGCGGTTATGTTTGGCCGAAGGCTTGTGTCATGATGATCCGACCGCAGGTTAGTCGTCCTCTTCCCTATATGAATAGATCTTCCGCGTTGCTCCTTGCTTTTGTCTTCCTCAGCGGCTGCCAGGCCTTGGCACCCGTTTCGTCGGACGGTACGCCGCCGGTCGAAGACAGCACTCCGGCGCCTGAAAAGCCCAAGGTTTACAGCTCGTTCAGCGAAGAAACAGTCTTCAGCCTGTTGAGCGCCGAACTGGCTGGCCAGCGCAATCGTTACGACATTGCCCTGGACAACTACGTGACCCAGGCCATCAATACCCAGGATCCGGGCATCTCCGAGCGGGCATTTCGTATTGCCGAATACCTGGGCGCCGATCAAGCGGCCCTCGACACTTCGCTGATCTGGGCAAAAAACGCCCCGAACGATCTCGAAGCGCAACGGGCGGCGGCCGTGCAACTCGCCCGCGCCGGGCGTTACGACGAATCCATGGTTTATATGGAAAAAGTCCTGCAGGGCAAAGGCGACACGCATTTCGACTTCCTCGCCCTGTCCGCGGCCGATACCGACCAGGAAACCCGCAACGGCCTGATGAAAGGTTTTGACCGTTTGTTGCAGCGCCACCCGCACAACAACCAGCTGATTTTCGGCAAGGCCTTGCTGTTGCAACAGGATGGCGACGCCAAAGGCGCGCTGACCCTGCTCGAAGACAACCCGCCGGAAGAAGGCGAAATAGCGCCGATTCTGCTGCGCGCACGCCTGCTGCAAGGGCTCAGCCGTGGCGGTGAAGCCTTGCCGTTGCTGCAAAAAAGCATCAAGAAATACCCGGACGACAAACGCCTGCGCCTGACCTACGCGCGCATGCTGGTCGAACAGGACCGCATGGACGACGCCAAGGTCGAGTTCTCGAGCCTGGTGCAGCAATACCCGGAAGACGACGAACTGCGTTATTCGTTGGCTCTGGTCTGCCTGGAAGCCAAGGCCTGGAACGAAGCAAAAGGTTATCTGGAAGACTTGATCGCCCGGGAAAGCCATGTCGACTCAGCTCACCTGAACCTTGGGCGTATCGCTGAAGAGCGTAACGACCCCCAGGGCGCGCTGATCGAGTACGCCCAGGTCAGGCCGGGCAACGATTACCTGCCAGCGCAATTGCGTCAGGCCGATATTCTGATGAACAACGGCAGGACCGCCGAAGCCCAAAGCCGTCTGGCGGCCCAGCGCGACGAGCAACCCGATTACGCGATTCAGTTGTACCTGATCGAAGTCGAAACCTTGTCGGCCAACAAACAGGGCGACAAGGCCTGGAACGTCTTGCAGCAGGCCCTGCAGAAATTCCCGGATGATTTGAATCTGCTGTATACCCGAGCCATGCAGGCGGAAAAACGCAATGACCTGGCGCAGATGGAAAAAGACCTGCGACTGATCATCAAACGCGACCCGGACAATGCGATGGCGTTGAACGCCCTCGGCTACACCCTGTCCGACCGCACCACACGCTACGCCGAAGCCAAGGCCCTGATCGAACAAGCGCACCAGTTGAACCCGGAAGACCCGGCCGTTCTCGACAGCCTCGGCTGGGTGAATTTCCGCCTGGGCAACCTCGACGAAGCCGAGCGCTATTTGCGCCAGGCGCTGGAGCGCTTCCCTGATCAGGAAGTTGCCGCTCATCTGGGCGAAGTCCTGTGGGCCAATGGCAAACAACGCGAAGCCAAACAAGTCTGGAGCAAGTTCCTCAAGGAGCAGCCCGACAGCCCTACCCTGCGCAGCACCATCAAGCGCCTGACCGGATCAGAGACTCTTTAAGATTATGTTTTTGCGCCACATCATCGTTTTCAGCTTCATCGCCCTGCTCGCCGGTTGCGCGGGCTTCAGCGCCCGTGAATCGGTCGGGGGGCACGGCAACCCGGCCCAATGGCGCGAGCACAAACAACAACTGAGCAACCTCGACGGCTGGCAGATCAACGGCAAGATCGGTATCCGCGCGCCAAAAGATTCGGGCAGCGGCACCCTGTTCTGGCTGCAACGCCAGGATTACTACGACATCCGCCTCTCCGGCCCGCTGGGTCGTGGCGCGGCCCGCTTGACCGGGCGCCCCGGCAAAGTCTCGCTGGAAGTGGCCAATCAGGGCCGTTATGACGCGTCGACTCCGGAAGCCCTGGTCGAAGAGCAACTGGGCTGGAAATTGCCGGTGTCCCATCTGGCGTGGTGGGTTCGCGGTCTCCCGGCCCCGGACAGCAAAAGTCGTCTGACCCTGGACGTCGACAGCCGCCTGGCCAATCTTGAACAGGATGGCTGGCAGGTCGAGTACCTCAGTTATGCCGAGCAAAACG
The DNA here is from genome assembly GCF_012932895.1 of Pseudomonas sp. KD5. Lineage (NCBI taxonomy): Bacteria > Pseudomonadati > Pseudomonadota > Gammaproteobacteria > Pseudomonadales > Pseudomonadaceae > Pseudomonas > Pseudomonas sp. KD5. The sequence continues at coordinate 121,381 of NZ_JDWJ01000010.1, forward strand.
GCTATTGGCTGCCCGAGCGGATCAAACTGCACGGCACCGACCTTGATGTCACGCTGGTGATCAAGGACTGGCAACCGCGCAAACTGGGGCAATGAAGATGACTGCCCCACGCCTGACACTGCCCTCGCCCGCCAAACTCAACCTGATGCTGCACATCCTCGGTCGCCGTGAAGACGGTTACCACGAGTTGCAGACGATTTTTCAGTTTCTCGATTACGGCGATGAAATCACCTTCGCCGTTCGCGACGATGGTGTGATTCGGTTGCACACCGAATTCGCCGACGTCCCTCACGACAGCAACCTGATCGTCAAAGCCGCAAAAAAACTCCAGGAGCAATCCGGTTGTTCGTTGGGCATCGACATCTGGATCGAAAAAATCCTGCCCATGGGCGGTGGAATCGGTGGCGGCAGTTCAAATGCGGCGACCACGTTGCTGGGCCTCAATCATCTTTGGCAACTGGGCTGGGATGAAGACAGGCTGGCCGCGCTGGGTCTGACGCTTGGCGCCGACGTCCCGGTTTTCGTGCGTGGCCACGCGGCTTTCGCCGAGGGCGTGGGGGAGAAACTCACGCCTGTAGAACCCGAGGAACCGTGGTATCTGGTGCTTGTGCCGCAAGTATCTGTAAGTACAGCAGAAATTTTTTCAGATCCGCTGTTGACACGTAACACTCCTCCCATTAAAGTGCGCCCCGTTCCCAAGGGAAACAGTCGAAATGACTGCTTACCGGTGGTAGCAAGACGTTATCCAGAGGTACGTAACGCCTTGAATTTGTTAGGTAAATTTACCGAAGCAAAACTCACCGGAACTGGAAGTTGTGTGTTTGGGGGCTTCCCAAGCAAAGCTGAAGCTGATAAAGTCTCGGCCCTTCTTACAGAGACCCTTACAGGGTTTGTGGCAAAAGGAAGCAACGTTTCGATGTTGCATCGCAAGCTGCAAAGTCTGCTCTAAAAGGAATCGGGTACTGGGTACTCGTAGCAACAGATACAGGGGCGTCGCCAAGCGGTAAGGCAGCAGGTTTTGATCCTGCCATGCGTTGGTTCGAATCCAGCCGCCCCTGCCATTTTCCTATACTCATCCAGGTTACCCTCAGCCTTCAGGTACTGCGCGTGTCCAAGATGATGGTCTTTACGGGGAACGCTAACCCCGATCTGGCTCGGCGTGTTGTACGTCAGCTGCATATCCCTCTCGGTGACATCTCTGTCGGTAAGTTTTCCGACGGCGAAATTACAGCCGAGATCAATGAAAACGTCCGCGGTAAAGATGTCTTCATTATTCAGCCGACTTGCGCTCCGACCAACGATAACCTGATGGAACTGGTAGTGATGGCTGATGCCTTCCGCCGCTCCTCGGCTACTCGTATCACTGCTGTTATTCCTTACTTTGGTTATGCCCGTCAGGATCGCCGTCCGCGTTCCGCACGTGTGGCTATCAGCGCGAAAGTCGTTGCTGACATGCTTACCGTAGTCGGCATCGACCGTGTTCTCACGGTTGATCTGCATGCTGACCAAATCCAGGGTTTCTTCGATATTCCGGTAGATAACATCTACGGCTCCCCGGTACTGGTGGATGACATTGAAGATCAGCGCTTCGAAAACCTGATGATCGTGTCCCCGGACATTGGCGGCGTCGTGCGTGCACGGGCTGTTGCCAAATCCCTGGGCGTGGATCTCGGGATCATCGACAAACGCCGTGAGAAAGCCAATCACTCTGAAGTGATGCATATCATCGGTGATGTCGAAGGGCGTACCTGTATTCTGGTCGATGACATGGTCGATACCGCCGGCACTCTGTGCCACGCGGCCAAGGCCTTGAAAGAGCATGGCGCTGCCAAGGTTTTCGCCTACTGCACGCACCCTGTGCTGTCGGGTCGGGCGATCGAAAACATTGAAAATTCCGTGCTGGACGAGCTGGTGGTGACGAACACCATCCCGCTGTCCGCTGCAGCACAAGCCTGTGCGCGTATCCGCCAACTGGATATCGCACCGGTAGTTGCCGAGGCGGTCCGCCGCATCAGCAATGAAGAATCGATCAGCGCGATGTTCCGTTAAGGGCCCTGCCCTTTTCATTACATCCTGTTGACGAAAAGCGCCCCGCCCCGGCATTCATGTCGGGGCGGGGCTTTTTTGCCCATATCGCCTTTAGCGCTGGTCGCAAACGCTGGGGCGAATGTGGTTATTTTGGAGATACAACATGAACGATTTTACTCTGAATGCTGAAGTGCGTTCCGACCTGGGGAAAGGTGCGAGCCGCCGCCTGCGTCGTCTCGCAAGCCTGGTTCCAGCTGTAGTTTACGGTGGCGAAAAAGCCCCTGAATCCATCAGCATGCTGGCTAAAGAAGTTGCCAAACTGCTCGAAAACGAAGCGGCTTACAGCCACATCATCGAGCTGAACGTTGGCGGCACCAAGCAAAACGTAATCATCAAGGCTCTGCAGCGTCACCCGGCCAAAGGCCACGTGATGCACGCTGACTTCGTACGCGTAGTTGCTGGCCAGAAGCTGACCGCTATCGTTCCAGTGCACTTCATCAACGAAGCTGCTCCGGTGAAGAAAGGCGGCGAGATTTCGCACGTTGTTGCTGAAATCGAAGTGTCCTGCCTGCCGAAAGACCTGCCTGAATTCATCGAAGTTGACCTGGCTAACGCCGAAGTCGGCTCGATCATTCACCTGTCCGACATCAGCGCTCCTAAAGGCGTTGAATTTGTTGCTCTGGCTCACGGTAACGACCTGGCTGTTGCCAACGTTCACGCTCCACGTGTTGCTCCAGAAGCTGCAGAAGGCGCTGCAGAGTAAATTCACTCTGTACGCCGGAGTGACCGGTAACATCGCGGACTAGAGCGTAGCGAGAAAGCGGGCGAGAACGCGGAGTTTACATAATGGTAAATGAGCACTTGTCGTCCACTTTCGCCGCACTCCCTGATGGCGGCGATGTTATCCACCACTTCAAGGAAGGGCCCCTATCGTGACTGCCATCAAACTGATCGTTGGCCTGGGAAATCCAGGCGCTGAATACGAACAGACCCGGCATAACGCAGGGGCCCTTTTTGTTGAGCGCATCGCGCAGGCACAGGGTGTCAACCTTGTGGCCGATCGTAAATATTTCGGCCTGACCGGGCGCTATTCGCATCAGGGTCAGGATGTTCGTCTGCTGATTCCCACCACCTACATGAACCGCAGCGGCCAGGCCGTAGCGGCACTTGCCGGCTTCTTTCGCATAAAGCCGGAAGAGATTCTGGTGGCGCATGACGAACTCGACCTGCCTCCGGGCGTCGCCAAGCTCAAGCAGGGCGGCGGCCATGGCGGTCACAACGGGTTGCGCGACATCATCGCGCAACTGGGCAATCAGAATACGTTCTACCGCCTGCGGCTTGGCATCGGCCACCCGGGCGTCGCCAGTATGGTTTCAAATTTCGTCCTGGGTCGTGCGCCACGCGCCGAACAGGAAAAACTCGATGCCAGCATCGACTTTGCCCTCGGCGTGCTGCCGGATATCCTCGCCGGGGAATGGAACCGCGCGATGAAAAACCTGCACAGCCAGAAGGCCTGACTCTAATCCGAGGGGAAACACCATGGGATTCAATTGCGGCATCGTCGGCCTGCCTAACGTCGGCAAGTCCACCCTGTTCAACGCCCTGACCAAGTCCGGGATCGCGGCCGAGAACTTCCCCTTCTGCACCATCGAGCCCAACAGCGGTATCGTGCCGATGCCGGATCCGCGTCTGGAAGCCCTGGCGGCCATCGTCAAGCCCAAGCGCATCCTGCCGACCACCATGGAATTCGTCGACATCGCAGGCCTGGTGGCCGGCGCCTCGAAAGGTGAAGGCCTGGGCAACAAGTTCCTCGCCAACATCCGCGAGACCGATGCCATCGCCCACGTGGTCCGCTGCTTCGAAGACGAGAACGTGATTCACGTCTCCAATAGCGTCGACCCGAAACGCGACATCGAAATCATCGACCTGGAACTGATCTTCGCCGACCTCGACAGCTGCGAGAAGCAACTGCAGAAAGTCGCTCGTAACGCCAAGGGCGGTGACAAGGACGCAGTGGTCCAGAAAGGCCTGCTGGAACAGTTGATCGCTCACTTCACCCTGGGCAAGCCTGCGCGCAGCCTGATGAAGAACATGAGCACCGACGAGAAGCAGGTGATTCGCGGTTTCCACCTGCTGACCACCAAGCCGGTCATGTACATCGCCAACGTCGCTGAAGACGGTTTCGAGAACAACCCGCTGCTGGACGTGGTCAAGGCCATCGCCGAAGAAGAAGGCGCCGTGGTGGTTCCGGTCTGCAACAAGATCGAAGCCGAAATCGCCGAACTGGAAGACGGCGAAGAGAAAGACATGTTCCTCGAAGCCCTGGGCCTCGAAGAGCCCGGCCTGAACCGCGTAATCCGCGCCGGCTACGAAATGCTGCACCTGCAGACCTACTTCACCGCCGGTGTCGAAGAAGTCCGTGCCTGGACAGTCCGCGTCGGTGCTACCGCACCGCAAGCCGCCGGCGTGATCCACACCGACTTCGAAAAAGGCTTCATCCGCGCCGAAGTCATCGCCTATGACGACTTCATCCAGTACAAGGGCGAAGCCGGCACCAAAGAAGCCGGTAAATGGCGCCTGGAAGGCAAGGACTACATCGTTAAAGACGGCGACGTGATGCACTTCCGTTTCAACGTCTAAGTTTTCAGGAAGAAGCACCCGCCCAAGAAAAAGCCGCGTCTAGACGCGGCTTTTTTGTGTCTGTCGACTGCCCTTGCAGGAGCGAGGCTTGCCCACAAAGAACGATAACTGGTTATTCAGGCAAACCGCGTAACGGCCTTCGCGGGCAAGCCCCCGCTCCTACAGGGCTGCGGGGTTCAGGCCTTTTTGGTTCTAGGCAGAAAGATCGCCAACACCCCAAACAGCGGCAAGAACGAACACAGGAAGTACACATACTCGATGCCGCGAATATCCGCCAAATGCCCGAGCAACGCCGCGCCAATCCCGCCGAAACCGAACATCAGGCCGAAGAACACCCCGGCAATCATCCCGACATTTCCCGGCACCAGTTCTTGCGCATACACCACGATAGCGGAGAACGCCGAGGCCAGAATGAAACCGATCACCACACTCAACACACTGGTCCAAAACAGATCCACATGGGGCAGCAGCAGCGTGAACGGCGCCACACCGAGGATCGAGAACCAGATCACTGCCTTGCGCCCGATCCTGTCGCCGATCGGCCCACCGAAGAAGGTCCCTGCCGCTACCGCGCCGAGAAACAGGAACAGATGCAGCTGCGAGCTGGCCACCGACAGGTCGAACTTCTCGATCAGGTAGAACGTGAAGTAACTGGTGAGACTGGCCATGTAGAAATACTTGGAGAACACCAGCAACCCCAGCACCACCAACGCACTGATCACCCGGTCTTTTGATAAACCGTGCGTCGCTGCCTGACCTTGTTTGAGTTTGAACAGGTTCAAGTGATTGGTGTACCAGCGGCTGATCCGGTACAGCACGAACAACGCAAACAGCGCGAACAAGCCGAACCAGGCCACATTGCCCTGACCATAGGGAATGATGATCGCTGCCGCCAACAACGGCCCGAAGGCCGAGCCCGCATTACCGCCGACCTGAAACGTCGATTGCGCCAGGCCGAAGCGCCCGCCCGAGGCCAGTCGCGCGACGCGAGAAGCTTCCGGGTGAAAAGTCGACGAGCCGATGCCGATCAATCCTGCCGCCAGCAGGATCATCGGGAAGCTGCCGACCACCGACATCATCAAAATACCGATCAATGTGCAAACGGTGCCAGCCGGCAACAGCCAGGGCTTGGGATGGCGGTCGGTGTGGTAACCAACCCACGGCTGCAACAGCGAGGCCGTCAGTTGAAAGGTCAGGGTAATCAGGCCGACCTGAGTGAAAGTCAGGCCATAGTTGGCCTTGAGCATCGGATAGATTGACGGCAGCACCGCCTGAATCAGGTCGTTGATCAAATGCGCCAGCGCCACCGCGCCGATGATGCGCATGACCAGCGGACTGCTTTGTGAAGGAGCGGACGCCGATGTCGTGGCGGACTGAACGTTGCTGATGGCCATGAGAGTTTCCGTACTGCGGATGGGTGCGCACAGGCAGGTCGGTCAATGTGCCATTTTTCGGTGCAGTCGCGCTATCCCCTTAGCTTGCTAACGACCTCAAAAAAGGTGATAGCGCAAAGCCATGGTCTGAATCTTGCCTTGCTTATCCGCTTCAACGCGGCCCCTTACAAAGGGGACCGAGAATGGGAAGTTTCGCTACAGAGTCGGCCTACAGAGCGGACCAAGGTGAACTTTCGAGGCCTTTTAGAAGGACATCAGTCGCGGTCGCCATGGCCTCGACGCACGCCAATGGTGCGTGGTGTCCAGAGGAGTCATGGGGCATGCAGGCTTTTTTATCACCGGGGATCGGGCTGCTGGGGCGTTTCGGCTTCGCGCGCAAATTTCAGCTGCTGTTTTTGCTGTTTATCCTGCCGCTGGCAGGCAGCTTGTGGATGATCGGCCAGGACTATCGTGACAAGTTGAGCCTGATCGCCGGCGAACGCGCCGGGGTCCGGCAATTGATTGCCCTGGATGCGCTCGACAACTTGCTCGCCGCCCAGCGTGACCGCGCCGCGCGCTGGCGCGCCACCGAAACCAATCGCCAGCCGACACCTGCAACTATCGCGGCGATGGCAGCGTTCGACACGGTTCAGCCGGCCGTGACCCAAGCAATCACAGACTTGGGCAATGCCCTGAAAACCGAAGGCGCCGAGGGCGAGACCCTCACCCGCTATCAAGCCCTGCAAAGCGCCCTCACCGGCCTGGATTCGAAAAGCCTGAGCAGCGTTGGATGGTGGCCGGACGGCTACGATCGCTTCACCAATGCTTTGAGCGCCCTGCAAGCCTTGCGCGAACAAATCGCCATGGACAATCGCCTGACCCTCGCGCCATGGCTGGAAACTTATCTGCTGACGCAGATCTCCACTCAACACGCACCGGACCTGATCGAACGGGTCGGTCGCCTCGCCGCGGTTGGTCAAGCTTCGGTGGTGTCCGGGCAGTTCACGCTGCAAAGCCGCCTGCAACTGCGCGACTTGCGCAGCCGCATCGGCGACGCTCGGGAACAGCTGGTGAAAACTGGCAGCTTGCTGGAAGCGCGCCTGCCCAGCGCCCTGCAAACCTGGGCCGGGCAATACCATGACAGCCTCAAGCAGCTGGATGCCGGTTTGAAAGTGCTGGACGACGGCGTCTTCGGTGGCAGCATCAACCTAAAGCCCGAAGACTTCGAACGCAGTCTCGACGCCCTCCTCGGTAACCTTGCCTCGCTGCGCCAGCAATCGTTGGTTTCTCTGGATCAACGGCTGGATTATTACCACGGCTCGGCCATCCGCCAGTTCATCCTGGTGGCGACAATTTTTGGCTGCCTGCTGCTGGCTGCGCTGTACCTGTTCATCTGTTTGCAGGCCTCGATCCGTCGCAGCGCCAGCGGCATCACACTGCTGGCCGAAGCACTGCGCGACGGCAACCTGAGCCTGCAAGTACCGGTACAGGGCCGCGACGAACTGGCGGCGATCAGCACCTCGCTTAACGTCGCGGTGGTACAACTGCGCAACAGTTTGCTGGGGGTCGATCACGAAACCCTGCAGTTAAGCAACGCGGTACGCACCCTCAACGATCACTCCAGCGGCGCCCTTGGCGAAGTCGAAGCCCAGCAGTTGCAAATCAGCCAGATCGCCGCAGCGGCCACGCAATTGGCCGCCACCTCACAAGGGGTTGCCCAGAGTTGCGAACAGGCGTCTGGCAGCGCTCAGCACACCCAGCGCATCGCCGCCGACAGCAGCCGCGACAGCCAACGCACGACAGCGAGTATTCAGCAGCTCAATCAGCGGTTGAACGAAACGGCGGCGGCACTGGGTCGGGTCAGCGAGCAAGGGCAGCAGATTCAATTGGTGGTTGATACCATTCGCGGCGTGGCCGAGCAGACTAACCTGCTGGCCCTCAACGCCGCCATTGAGGCCGCACGGGCTGGCGAGCAAGGTCGCGGCTTTGCGGTGGTGGCCGATGAAGTGCGCAGCCTGTCGCAACGCACCCAGTCCTCCACCGCGCAGATCGCCGGCACCGTCGACAGCCTGCGTAGCACCGTGAACGAAGCGGTAAGCCTGATGGAAGCCGCCTGCGGCCAGGCGCAATCGGATGCGCAAGCCGTCACCGGTCTCGGCGAACGCCTGGGGGAAATCGCCAGCGCGGTGCAAAGCGTCACCGACACCCTGGCACAAATCGCCACTGCCGTTGAAGAGCAAGCGAATACCGCCGATGAAGTCAGCGGCAACATCCAGCAAGTCGATCAGGCGGCGGTACGCTTGCTCGAAGGCGCGCGGGCGGTGAACCTCGCCGCGGACACCTTGAGCCAGGGCAGCAAGGCCTTGAGTGCGAATACCGGGAGATTTCAGCTCGATTGATGCCCTCCCCTGACCCGATTTTTCGGGTCAGCGGGATAAGCGGTTGAAAGTGTGGAGAAATATTTTAAATTTACGCTTGACGCATCGTCGTTCCAGGTGAATAATGCGCGCCACTTGGCTACATAGCTCAGTTGGTTAGAGCATAGCATTCATAATGCTGGGGTCCGGGGTTCAAGTCCCTGTGTAGCCACCAAGTACCTGTTTACAGATGTCTCCATGAGTCTCTAAACAACCTCAAGAAGCCCGCCTAGTGCGGGCTTTCTTGTGTCTGGGGCATTCGTTTCATTTCTCCGAATGCCCTGACAGTCTTCGCCACCCTGTATGCTAGAAAAAATTGAATCTGGTATACAGAATAAAATGCAGCGCACACTGGATTCGAGCAGTCTCACAGGAGGCTAAAGGCCGTGAGCGTGAAGAGATTGATCTTAGTACAATCGATGGCGAACATATTCCAAGGAGGGTGAGACGATCTGTCTCGCACAGAACGCTTCAGAAATATCATTTGCTGCCGAACTAAATCAAATGATCATTACAACAGGACGCAATTAGGAATGAGTGCCAAAATTAATATTCGTGACTTGGACGAGTGTCGCAATATTCATAAAGGCGCTGTCTTTATCGTCGCCTCGGGAGGGTCTGCCAAAGACTTTCATCCTGAGGAGTTCGCTGACATCCCTATGATTACAATGAATGGGGCAATCTCAAAGTTTATCGGGACTGGCGTGAAGCCTTTTTTCTATGCCTGTACCGATAAAGATTTTCCCAAGCAACAACCTGAATTGTTCTCCCAAGCCATGCTTCTTAGTGAGCGAGTCGCCTTATGGGAGGACCATGTTCAGCATCTATCGATTACGCCCAAAGGGAAGGTATTTTTGCTGAACAAGGCGCCAAAGTTTTCCTGGGGTGCGCTGGTTGGTGCAGATAAAGAGCTGATAAGAAATCGTAATTTTCTCAAGCGTCGCAATCGGCGCATCGGCTTCAGTAAAAACCTGAAACGGGGCTTCTTCGATGCGCGCACTGTTGCCTATTTAGCTCTGCAAATCGCCTATCATGCGGGCTTCAATAAAGTGGTAATGGTAGGGGTTGATCTTAATCAAGCTATCAGCCGATTTTATGAAGAGAAAAGCACCGTAGTTTCTCCTTGTGGGCTGGACCAGCATTTTCACACCAGGATTTTGCCGTCGTTCGAAATAGTAGCGAGGAAAATAATCAGTGATCAATTCCACGTCTACAATCTTTCCAATTCCTCAAGAATTCCCGCCGACATTATCCCCCGGATACGTCCGGATGAGCTTGATACCTATGTGCACGGCTTGGGATCCTTCGACCCCATGAAACATTTTGTAAATCATTAGATTAACCGTCGATCTAAAATGGCTAAGTACCACCAAGTACTAAAACGGCTTACCGAAAGGTAGGCCGTTTTTTTATGCCTCGAGAAAAGTGGCGGGCGACCCCTGATTTGCGTAGCACTCCTTCGACCGGATAAAGTCCCTGGACCTTTTATCCCATGGACGGAGTGCCTCGCGTGTTCTCAGCCTTCCACTTGAACCGCTATCGCCTGTCAGCCTTTTCGCTGATCGCCACCGCTTTAACCCTCGCCGCGTGTAACGCCCCGCCCTCTTCGCCTTCGGTCTCGACCTTGCCGGTCGCGCCGGAAATCACCTCCGGTTATCGCACCGACCTGCAGACGCGGCACGCCTCCAGACACATGGCCGCAGCCGCCAACCCGCTGGCGGCCGAAGCCGGGCGGGAGATGCTGCAAGAGGGTGGTTCGGCGATTGATGCGGCCATTGCCATGCAAGCAGTGTTGACGCTGGTCGAGCCGCAATCGTCGGGTATCGGCGGTGGCGCGTTGATTGTGCTGTGGGATGGCAAGGCCGTGCGCACCTACGACGGTCGCGAAACCGCACCGGCTGGCGCCACCGAGAAACTGTTCCTGCAAGCCGACGGCAAACCGATGCCTTTCACTCAGGCGCAGATCGGCGGGCGCTCGGTGGGTACGCCGGGTGTGTTGCGGGCGTTGGAGCTGGCCCATCAAAAGCACGGTCGCCTGCCGTGGGCGAGGCTGTTCGAACCCGCCATCAAACTCGCCGAGCAGGGTTTCGCCATCTCGCCACGACTGCATCAGTTGATCGCGGCCGACGCGTTTATCCAGCGCTCACCAGACATGGCCGCCTACTTTCTGACTGCCGATGGTCACCCGAAAGCCGTCGGTACACAGCTGAAAAACCCGGCACTCGCCGCGGTGTTCAAGCGCATCGCCAAGGAAGGTCCCGACGCGCTGTACACAGGGCCGATCGCAAAAGAAATCGTCGCCAAGGTTCAGGGCCACACCAACCCCGGCAGCCTGTCGCTGAACGATCTCCAGGGCTACAAGGCCAAGGAACGCGCGCCGCTGTGCACCGACTATAAACGCTGGCAGGTCTGCGGCATGCCGCCACCGTCGTCGGGCGGAATCGCCGTGGCGCAAATCCTCGGCACCTTGCAGGCCCTGGAAACCCGCGACCCACGCTTTGCCCTGGCACCACTCAAACCGGTCAAGACCAGTAAACCGGCGGGCATAGAGCCAGCCCCTGAAGCCGTACACCTGATCGCCGAAGCCGAGCGCCTGGCTTATGCCGATCGTGCGCAGTACGTTGCCGACACCGACTTCGTACCCGTGCCGGTCAAAGGGTTGGTCGACCCGACTTATCTGGCGACCCGCGCAACCTTGATTGGCGAGCGCAGCATGGGCCAGGCCAAACCCGGCACCCCGCCAGGCATTCAGGTCGCCTACGCGCCGGACCGCTCGCCGCTGCGCATCTCCACCTCGCAGGTGGTGGCAGTCGATGACGAGGGCGATGCCGTGTCCATGACCACCACCGTGGAAGCGGCATTCGGCTCACACTTGATGGTCCAGGGCTTTCTGCTCAACAACCAGATGACCGACTTCTCGTTCATCCCCGAAGAGCAAGGGCAAAAAGTCGCCAACCGCGTCGAACCCGGCAAACGCCCGCGCTCGTCCATGGCGCCAACGCTGATCTTCGACCGCCAGAGCGGTGAGTTCCTGGCCACCGTCGGCTCACCCGGCGGCTCGCAGATCATCGAGTACGTGGCCAAATCCACCATTGGCCTGCTCGACTGGAACCTCGACCCACAGGCCGCCATCAACCTGCCCAACTTCGGCAGCCGCAACGGCCCGACCGAACTGGAACAGGGTCAGTTCAGCCCGGCACTGATTCAGGCGCTGAAGGACAAAGGGCACAGCGTGGGCGAGATCGACATGACCAGCGGGACTCAGGCGATTGTTCGGGTCAAGGATGCGCAGGGGAAAGCCGCGTTGGCCGGCGGGGCCGATCCACGGCGTGAGGGGGAAGCGTTGGGGGATTGAGCCGTACGCAGGAATGAGGAAAGGCTTACCGGGCGGGGTAGGCCTTTTTGAGGACTACCCGCGCCGGATAGATAGCATCAAGTCGATAATTGATTGGCAAACTGCCCGACCGCGTTCACCACTTTCTGCGCACCGTCCTGGATCTCGACGATCACCGTGCCCGCCTCCGCCGCCAGCGCCAGACCTTGTTCAGCCTGGAGCTTGCCGTCAGTCATCAGCGCCACGGCGTTGCGCGCCATGTCCTGGTTCTGACGCACGACGCCGACAATTTCATCGGTCGCCTGGCTGGTGCGCGAGGCCAATTGCCGAACCTCGTCCGCCACCACGGCAAACCCGCGCCCCTGTTCACCGGCACGAGCCGCTTCGATGGCCGCGTTGAGCGCCAGCAGGTTGGTCTGCTCGGCGATACCGCTGATGGTTTTGACGATGGTGCCGATCACCAGCGATTGCTCGTTCAGTGCTTCGATGCCTTCCCCTGCGGTTTGCATGTGTTTGGCCAGGTCACGCATCACGTCTACAGCTTGAGTCACCACGGCAGTTCCGCGTTGTGCACTCTGATCGGTTTGCTGAGAAGTGCTGTAGGCAATGTTGGCCGCCTCGGCGACAGCCTGCTCCTGATTGACCTGATCGGTAATCACCGTGGCGAACTTCACCACTTTGTAGAGTTTGTTGTTGGCATCGACCACCGGGTTGTAGGAAGCCTCCAGCCAGACCACGCGACCGTGGCTATCGACACGCTTGAAACGATCAGCGACGAACTCGCCAGCGTTCAGACGGCGCCAGAAGTTCTGATACTCGGCGCTGTTGTATTCCTCTGGCTCACAGAAGATACGATGATGTTTACCCTGGATCTGCGCCAGGCTGTAACCCATGCCGCTGAGGAAACGCTCGTTGGCCATCAGCACGTTGCCATTGAGGTCGAACTCGATCACTGCCGTCGAACGCACCAGCGCGCCAATCAGGTTTTCATGCTCACGGGACGCCTCGATGGTACGGGTCAGGTCGCTGGAGTAAATCGAGAAGTTCTTGATACGACCATCCGAGGACCGCACCGGCTGCATGATCGAACGCAACCAGGCTTCGGCACCGTTGCCGCGTAGCAAACGGACCGCGCCGGCAAAGTGCTCGCCACGGGTCAGCGCGGCCTTGAAACGGTTATGGAATTCATCCGATTTCACATGGACCGGAACAAGGTCTTCGATGTGCCGGCCGATCAGATCATTGCTTTTGTAGAGCATCTCACTGACGAAGTTTTGGTTAACCGATTGAATTCGCCCATCGGAGTCGAGGGTCAGGACCAGCATCTCGCTTTCCAGACTCTCCTTGATTTGCAGAAGGCTGGAGAGTTCTTCGCGAAGAGCCGAGAGCTCCTGCTTCAAGCGTTTATTGAACATGGGAAGCACCGATGGACAGAGATAAAAAGCGGCTTACAGCCTAGCCATCGGCTTTGCGGGTATTTTCTGAAGAGTGTTGCAGGGTTGTCCTACAAAAATAGTCGCGGCACAAACAGCCTCATGCCGCGCCAGCCACCGAACAGCGTCCGACTCGCGGCATTCGCGCCCCGAAATACACCGCGCTGCTGATGCCCACGGCCCCCATCACCGCGCAGAAAATCACACAAATCCACGGACTCCACGGCATCAGACCGATCAACAGCAGCGGTGTGACACTCGCCCAGGCGGCGTAGGCAATGTTGTAGGTGAAGGAAATCCCCGAGACGCGAATCCGCGCCGGAAACAGGCTGACCATCACTGACGGCACTGCGCCGACCACCCCACAACCAAGGCCGGCCACCGCATAGGCCAGGCCGATCCACTGGCCCTCAATGATCAGACAGGTATAGAGCACGCCGATGCCCAGAGGCAGCAGCAGGCTATACAGCATCACCGTGCGCCAGGCGCCGATACGATCGACGAGCAGCCCGGCGAGCACACAGCCAATATTCAGAAAGACGATGCCCAAGGCACTCAGCGCGAAGGTATGGCTGGCGGTCATGCCGAAGGTTTTCTGCATCATGGTCGGGGTGATGACCACAAACACCACCACGGCCGAGGTCAGCACGCAGGTGAGGATCATCGCCGGCAGCATCGCCAGACGGTGTTCACGCAGGACCGTGCGCAGCGGCAGTTCGACAGCGGCCTCGCGCTGGGCCTGCATCGCCATGAACACCGGGGTTTCGCTGAGCCAGCGGCGCAGCCAGACACCGATCACGCCAAACACACCGCCCAGCAGAAACGGGTAACGCCAGGCGTAATCGAGGATTTGCTCCGGGGTAAACGCCTGAGCCAGAAAAGTCGCCGTCAAGGCGCCGATCAGGTAACCGAAGGTCAGCCCCGCCTGCAGGAAACCGAGGGCATAACCGCGATGCCCGACCGGCGCGTGCTCAGCGACGAACACCCAGGCGCTCGGCACTTCACCGCCCACCGCCGCGCCTTGCAGGACCCTCAGGACCAACAGCAGCAGTGGTGCGAAATAGCCGATCTGGGCGTAGGTCGGCATGATCCCGATCAGCAAGCACGGCAACGCCATCATCAGAATGCTCAGGCTGAACACCTTCTTGCGTCCCAACCGGTCAGCGAAATGCGCCATCAGGATCCCGCCCAACGGACGCGCGAGGTAGCCAGTGACGAAGATCCCGAAGCTTTGCAGCAGACGCAGCCACTCGGGCATTTCCGGCGGGAAGAACAGCTGGCTGAGGGTCAGCGCGAAGAATACGAAAATAATGAAGTCGTAGATTTCCAGCGCACCGCCCAAGGCCGCAAGCCCCAGGGTCTTATAGTCCGAGCGAGTGAAGGGCGCCGGGCGCGCATTGATGTTGGCAGTCATGTAAAAGAACTCTGGCAGGCAAAAAACCAAGGCGCCCATGGTCTACGCAAATGCGGTTGTGGACAACCCGTTAGACCATAGTCCCAAACGCCCCAAACAGCGTCCCCGCAACGGACCGATTGATTTACTGTTGGCACCGACCGGATGGGCCATTGCGCCCTGAACCCCACAATAAACATAAAAACGAGGTACTCCCGTGGCCGCTGATATCGAAGATAGCCGCTATGCGCGCTTTGCCCTGCATTGTTCAAATTTTGCCGAACGCTGGTTTCCCGACTCCTGGGTATTCGCCGCGCTGGCAGTGATCATCGTCGCTGTGGCGACCATGGCCATGGGCGCCAAACCCACCGACGCCGCCATGGCCTTCGGTGACGGTTTCTGGAGCCTGATTCCGTTCACCATGCAGATGGCATTCGTGGTGATCGGCGGTTACGTGGTCGCCAGTTCGCCACCGGCGGTGAAACTGATCGATCGCCTGGCACGGATCCCGAAAAACGGCCGTTCCGCCGTGGCCTGGGTGGCGCTGATTTCCATGGTCGCGTCGTTGCTGAACTGGGGGCTGTCACTGGTATTCGGCGGGCTGCTGGTACGTGCCCTCGCCCGCCGTACCGATCTGAAAATGGATTACCGAGCCGCCGGTGCCGCCGCCTATCTTGGTCTGGGCGCGGTTTGGGCCTTGGGTCTGTCGTCGTCCGCGGCACAATTGCAGGCCAACCCCGCCAGTTTGCCGCCATCGATTCTGTCGATCACGGGCGTCATTCCCTTCACTCAAACGATCTTTCTCTGGCAGTCGGGTGTGCTGTTGCTGGCACTGACCGTGGTCTCGCTAATCGTTGCTTACGCCACCGCGCCCGGCCCCGCGACAGCCCGTGACGCCAAAGCCTGCGGTATCGATCCGAGTTTCAGTCTGCCGGCGCCAGCACCGCGTACCCGTCCAGGTGAATGGCTGGAATACAGCCCGCTGCTGACGATTCTGCTGGCATTGCTGGCGGCCGGATGGCTGTTCCATGAGTTTGCGACCAAACCGGCGATCAGCGCGATTTCCGGACTGAACACCTACAACTTCCTGTTCCTGATGCTCGGCGCGCTGCTGCACTGGCGCCCGCGCAGCTTCCTCGATGCGGTGGCCCGTGCGGTGCCGACCACCACCGGCGTGCTGATCCAGTTCCCGCTGTACGGCTCGATCGCTGCCCTGATGACGGTGGTCAAGGGCACCGACGGACAATCATTGGCCCACCACATCTCGACCTTTTTCGTACAAATTGCGTCCCACGACACCTACGCCCTGTTGATGGGCGTGTACTCGGCCATCCTCGGTTTCTTCATCCCGTCCGGTGGTGGCAAATGGATCATTGAAGCGCCGTATGTCATGCAAGTGGCCAACGACCTGAACTATCACCTGGGCTGGGCCGTGCAGATCTACAACGCCGCCGAAGCCCTGCCGAACCTGATCAACCCGTTCTACATGCTGCCGCTACTGGGCGTGCTCGGGTTGAAGGCCCGGGATCTGATCGGGTTTTCGTTCGTGCAGTTGCTGGTGCACACGCCACTGGTGCTGTTTCTGCTGTGGGCGCTAGGGACGACGCTTACGTATATGGCGCCGGTGATGCCTTGACGCCGACCTTCAATCCACCACCGATCCAGTGTGGAAGCGGGCTGCTTCCACACTGGCGACTCATTGTTTTCACAAACGTAACCCCTCTGTCACACCTCGCTGCTAGCGTCCCGCCGAAACATATTGAAACAACTTAGCAAGACGGAACTCGCCATGAACGATGAAGAAAACCGCAACGACGCCTCCTCCCCGCAAACTGATACGCCCACCGACACCAGTCGCCGTCGCTTCCTGGGTGGCGTGGCGGTACTCGGTGTCGGCGCGACCCTCAGCGCTTGTGGCAGTCATGGCGATGAGTCGGGTAAACCGCTCGAACGCCTGCTTTCACCTGTCGAATTGGACAAAGCCCTACGCGACCAAGTGAAAACCGTAGTGGTGATCTACGCCGAGAACCGTAGTTTCAATAACCTGTTCGGCGACTTCCCTGGCGTCGAGAAACCGCTCTCGGGCCTCAAACCTGTCGAATATCAGCAGCGCGATCGCGATGGCAGCCTGTTGCAGACCCTGCCGCCAGTCTGGGGCGGCGTGCTGCAGATCGGCCCGCAAACCCTCGATGGCGTGACTTACCCCAGCGCAACCCAGTTCCAGGAACACCTGCCTAACGCGCCCTTTGCCCTCAAAGGTCCGAACGCAGAAGACTTGCCGTTCGGCCTGGTGACGCGCGACCTGTGGCATGCGTTCTATCAGAACCAGATGCAGATCAATGGTGGCAAAAATGACGGCTTTGTCGCCTGGGCCGACTCCGGTGGCCTGCCCATGGGGTATTACGCCCAGAGTCGATACTCCCTGCGGTTGTGGGACGTTGCCCAAGAATTTGTGCTCTGCGATAACTTTTTCCAGGGGGCTTTCGGCGGCTCGTTTCTCAACCATCAGTACCTGATCAGCGCCACCGCGCCGTTCTATCCGGACGCCGTCAACTCGGTAGCCAAGACACAGATCGCCACGCTGCAAAGCGATGATCCGGCCGACCCACGCCTCAAGCCTCTGGAACAATCCCGGGCCAGTGCCATGACCGGCCCACCCCAATTCGGCCCCAGCGCGCTGACGCCGGACGGCTATGGGGTCAACACGCTCGCTCCGCCGTACTGGCCGACCTGGATTCGCGACCCCGAGCGTCCGGCGTACGCAAAACCAGACCTGCCGAACGTCATGGTCCCCCAGACCCACGAGCACATAGGCGACAAGCTCTCGAAGAAAAACATCGACTGGGCCTGGTATGCCGGAGGTTGGCAGGCGACGCTGGATCAGTACAAGGACTCTGGCGGCATTCCGAAAATCCCGAACTTCCAGTACCACCACCAACCGTTCAACTACTTCAAGCAGCAGGGGCCGGAAAACCCGCTGGAGCGCGGTAAACGTCTACGGGATGCGGGGTTGGGTGATGAGTCGCATACCAACAAGTTCTTTGCCGATGCCGAGGCGGGCACGCTGCCCGCGGTGAGTTTCTATAAACCCCAGGGCAACCTGAACATGCACGCCGGTTACGCCGATGTAGCGTCCGGCGACCGGCACATCGTCCGCGCACTGAAAGTGCTGCGGGAAAGCCCGCAGTGGAAAAACATGGTGGTCGTGGTCACGGTCGATGAGAACGGCGGTTGGTGGGATCACGTCGCACCGCCCAAGGGAGACCGCTGGGGGCCGGGCTCGCGGGTACCGACGCTGGTGGTTTCGCCGTTTGCGCGCAAGGGCATGGTGGATCACACGGTCTATGACACTGGGTCGATTCTGCGGTTGATCACCCGGGTGTTTCAGCTTGAAAAGCTCGATGGCCTCAGGCAGCGGGACGATGCAATGATTGCCCGTGGCCAGAAACCCATGGGCGATTTGAGCAATACACTGCACTTTGCCTGATGAAAAAGGGGCTCTGACTGGCGATCTTTTCACTTGTGTACTAGACCGTTCGACACAACTAGTTCCAGTATGTACCCACCCCTCCTCCGAGGGCTCACGCTGAAAAGGATCTGAGCATGTTCAAACTCGCAGGATTCACCCTCGCCGCGCTCACCCTGAGCGCCGCCGCTCACGCCGATGTCGATCTGAATCTGGGCAGTACCGAACGCGTCACTCGGCTGTTCGCCTACCCCAACAACTGTAATGTCATCTGCTTCCGCAACTGGACACTGGAGCAGACCGTCGAGCATTACCTGACCCAAAGCGTACAGCGCGATGGTTACAAAACTGCAAAAGTGCTGGTCAAAACCGAAAACAAGCAGCTCCACGCCCATATCAGCGGTGTGCCCAAAGGCTATGACAAGCCACTGACCGCGCTGCTCAATGCTGGGGATTTGGCCTACAACGGCGCCAACAAGCTGAGTGCCGATGGCAAATGGACCTATAACTGGTACCTGTTCCTGCCGCTGGGCATGGCGCTGGAAAACCGCAAAAGCGTCGAACTGCTGCACTTCCCGCCGGATTATTCCCTGACCCAGGCCCAGGACTATCTGGAGTCCAAGACCACCGACCGCTGGGCCGCGCTGCTGACCGCCAACAACATTCCCGCCGACCAGACGCCGGCCTATCAGACCATCATCGACATCGCGCCGATTGCCGCACCGTCCACCGCCGGCAAGGATCTGGAAGGCGTCTACAACTACTTCACGGACTACCAGACCACCATGGTCAAGGAAGTCAGCCAGAATGCCAAAGGTGCAGCATTGCCAATGGTCGCCTTTGGTTCACCGGTACGTAACTGGATCAAGCAACAATACGGGCAGACCGTGGACGTGCTGGGCCTGGCAACCATCATCCCGAGCAAGGGTGTGGCGGTACCCGTATTGGGTTCCAACCACCCGAGCTACATCTGGTACGCCGCCGACCCCGAAGCCTATAGCGGCGACGATGCGCAGGCCAAGGCCGACGCCGCGGGGCTGAAAGTCATGGGGCAGGATTTGAGTGCCGCGTGCTGGCAGGCCGGAATGGGCAGCAAACCGGGCACTGACCCAACCGCTCAGCTGAAAAGCTGCACTCAGACCTGGCAAGTGACCCAGAAAGAAAAAACCTGCGAACTGTTCTACACCTCGATTCGCAACCTGACGCCTGAGCAAGCGGTGGCCAAATGCTCGACAGCGCCGGTCAAATCCGAGCTGAAACAGCTGCAGACTCCGGCCCTTGTGACCTCCGCATCTGCCCCACACTTGTAAAACGATGGAAGTCTTTCCCGCGTGAGCCATGGCTGACGCGGGAAAGAGCTTTTTTCGCCTGTCATATCTGACAGTAGACCCTTGATCCGCTTTGGTAGAGTCTTGAGCCATAAGCCGTGCTGCAGAGCTGACAGGATCGTCAGCTTCCGGTAGTCGCAGCCTGGAACGGACAAGGATCGTTATGAAAACCGATAACCGGAATTCGGCCAGAGCTCTGCCGGCCGACTGTATTTATCCCTCTCACGATTTATCGCCTGGCCAAGGTTATCCCGCGAAAACCCAATTCACGGTCATTACCGCAAAAGGCTGCGGGACGAACATTGCTGCCCTGCGCGATTTCCCACGCATCAGCCGGATCTGCCGGATCTCGGGGCAACTGCTGCATGCCCGCAGTACGCAGACCTTGCAGCTGGCGCCCGGTATTCATATGTACGATCCGTATTTTTGCGGGCTGCTGCGCCACTCATGCGACCCGAATGTCTTCGTCGACATGAGTGAACTATGGGTATGGGCGCTGAAGGACATCGCCAAGGGCGATTATCTGACGATGGATTACGCCACCACTGAAAACCGGCTGCGGCGTCAGTTCGCCTGCCGCTGCGGTGCTGTCGACTGCCGCGGCTGGATCACCGGTTACGACGAGTCGCCGAACGCCGACGGCCAGCTGTTTTTTCAGCACTGGTATCGGCGCAGCCTCTGCTGAACAGAGTCTCGAGCGGTTTTACAACACCTCGACCGGGCGCAAACGGTATTGCGGCGGCAACTGCTCGAAACCGCTGATGGTGGCGTTCAGACTCTTCCAGCGACCATCCTTGATGCCATAGATGCAGCCGTGGATCGACAGGCTCTGCCCGCGGTGCCAGGCGTTTTGCACAATGCTGGTGTGACCGACGTTGGCCACCTGCTGGATCACATTGAGCTCACAGAGGCGGTCGACCCGCTCTTCTTCGGTGGGCAACTTGGCCAGTTCGTCGCGTTTTTCATAGTAGAGATCGCGAATCGAGCGCAGCCAACCGTCGATCAGGCCCAACTGACGATCCTGCATCGAGGCGCGTACACCGCCGCAGCCATAGTGGCCGGTCACCAGGATGTGTTTGACCTTGAGTACATCCACCGCATACTGAATCACCGACAGGCAGTTGAGGTCGGTGTGCAGCACCACGTTGGCCACGTTGCGGTGCACGAACAGATCACCCGGCAGCATGCCGACGATTTCGTTGGCTGGTACGCGGGCATCGGAACAGCCGATCCACAGGTATTCCGGGGTTTGCTGGCGGGCCAGCTTGGCGAAGAAATCAGGATCTTCGCGGGTGATCGCATCGGCCCAGCGCTCGTTGTTATCAATCAGATCTTGTAAGTCGTTCATGCAATGAAGCCTCGAGAATGATGCGCTGCTTTGACAGACAACCGCCCGTCGGGGTCACGCGCGCGATGCAGATCCCCCTGACGCCCTGAGGTATAAACGATTAGTCGGCGCTCCATGCCCGCGGGAATTCCCGGCAGCCCAGTGGGTCAATTGTAGTAGGGCCTACAGTATGAGGAATAGCCATGACTGATTCACGACGTCCGTTCGATAAGGAGCAACCCGAGCCCATCGACGACGATGAAGACCGCATGGGCTCGGTGCATGAGCTGGATTTCGACGAGGAAGAACCCGGCACCAGAATCGGCGACCTGACCCCCGAACACGAACTTGCGCAGAAGATTCCCGACCAGCGCGCCCGTAAAGCCGGTATGACCGGCGCGACCAATGACAATGACGTCACCGACGATGATTTGAGCCCGGAAACCCTGATCCGTGAAGACGGCGCACGGGATGCCCACGAAGCGGGTGAAGACGGCCAGGCGGATTGGGAGTTGCGCATTGTCGACGAGGACGACATCGGTGGGGGCGATGGGCTGGATGAAGCCGAACTGGCCCGGCAGGATCCATTGGACGGCAAGCCTTGATCGTTGACGTCCGTGAAGACGCCTTCGCGGGCGAGCCTTGCCCGCGAAGCCTTTAGAAACGATCAATCGACCAAGGTGCAGGCCATCACCACGGCATCTTCTCGCCCGCCAACCGCCGGGTAGTAATCCCGCCGACGCCCGATCTCGTTAAACCCATACCGCTCATACAGCCGAAACGCCGCCCGGTTGCTGTCGCGCACTTCCAGGAAACATTCCCGCGCCTCAGCCTTGTAGGCAATCGACATCAAATGCTCCAGCAGCGTCAAGCCCAGGCCGCGGCCCTGATTTTCCGGTTTGACGGTGATGTTCAGCAGATGCGCCTCATCAAGGATGATCTGCACTACGCCATGACCGACCTGCTGCTGCCCTTCGAACATCAGCCAGATCTGGTACTTGCCCAGGCCATCGAGAAAAATCCCGCGGGTCCAGGGATGGCTGTAGGCCGCGTATTCGATTTTCAGTACAGCGTCCAGGTCCGCCTCGGTCATCGGGCGGAACGATACAGCGTCACTCATTCGATTCTTTCCAACGCGCCATCAGCCGACGCATGGCTTGCCAGACATCAGCCTTACGCTGTGGCTCTTCCATTAATAACTCCAGGCCCGGCAAGGCCCAGACCGACCCCAGGCCTTCGACCTGAAGTTCACGGTTGAAGGATTCGGCGTTGGCCTCACCGGCAAAACGCACCGCCGGCAGGCCGATCAGCCACAGGCAGACGCACGGTGCGTCTTCCAGGCGGGCCGACAGAAAACCTTGTACGAAATCCCGAGCCGCTTCCGGCCCTTGGTCCATGGTGCCGCGAGCCAGCAGCGGCCAGCGCACCGGCTCGCCGACGATCTGCGGGCTGTCCGGCAGACCGGCGGCGCGCAGCATGTCTTTGAGCAACAGATAAGCGGGATCGCGGGTCTGGAACGTTTCGCCTGTGGGTAACTCCACCAGCAACAGGCAGCGACCGGCTCGCAGCAATTGCAGAGCGAAACGCGGCGGCGGCACTGGCGCAGCCTTGGCGACGAGCGG
Source organism: Pseudomonas sp. KD5 (assembly GCF_012932895.1). Taxonomy (NCBI): domain Bacteria; kingdom Pseudomonadati; phylum Pseudomonadota; class Gammaproteobacteria; order Pseudomonadales; family Pseudomonadaceae; genus Pseudomonas; species Pseudomonas sp. KD5. The sequence goes on from NZ_JDWJ01000010.1 coordinate 143,742, forward strand.
TGCCTCTTCGCTCTCTTGCGTCGCTTTGCTTGCTGGTTTTCCAGCCGATGGCGTCGGCCGTGGCACCTCGATTTTCACCCGCTCGGCCGGTTTGGCCGCGGGTTCCACGGGCGTTTGCGCTACCGGAGCAGGCGTCACCGGGGCGACGACCAACGGTTCAGGCGTCTCCAGCAGCTCGGGCCGCGATGGCGCAGCAAAGGGCAATTCGGTGCGCGGCAGCCAGTTGACCACCTGCATGGCGGTCAAATAAGCGCGGCGACGGGACTCGATAAGCAAAGGTCGGCCACTTGTGGATAACTAAAGTGCGGTGATTCTACCGCCCTTCGCTCAAGATCGCCCACGCTTGATCGATAGACTTCACCGATAGAAGAAGCGACAGCCCATCCCGAGAGTGAATCGACACGGCTGCGATGAAGTACAATCGCGGCTTTTAATTGCCAACCAGCCGGCCATTCCGATGATCGAACCCAAGCGCGTCTTGCGCGCCCTCGCTGAACACTGGGCACTTCTGGAGCCACTGTGCGAGCACTTCGACCAAGGCACCCTGAGCCTCAACGAACTGCGTTCACAGTTGGCCGCCCAGCAACTGGACAGCACACCGCAGGACATCACCAGCCTGCTGGACGTGTGGATTCGCCTCGACATTCTGGTTCCCGTGGCGAAAAGCCCGAACCGTTTCGAGCTCAACGCGCAGATCCATGACTTCCTCGCTTACCTGCGCCGTGAGCACCGTCTGGGCCTGTGCCTGGAAATCGAAGCCTATCTGCGCCACCTCGAACGCCTGGCCGGTTACATCCAGGACGCCTTCGACATTCGCGACGGCAACGATCTGGCGCGCCAGTTGCGCCTGCTCGACATGCGCGTGCGGGACGTGCTGAAGAAACTCGCCAACGACGAACAGGCCTTGGTGGCCGTCGCCGAACGGGCCAAGACCAGCGACCGGCAGATTCCGCTGCGTCAGCGTTATGCTGAAGTGCTGGCGACCTGGGACGAATACGTCGAACCGATGATTCAGCTGGTGAATGCCGACGGCGCCTTCGAACAAGGCGTGCGCAAGGTTGAGAACGTGTTGTTGCGCATGCTCACCGAACAGCAGCGCCTCGGCCATCTGGTCGACGACGACATGCTGCTGCGCACCCACGCGCGCATCCTCGAAATGCAGACCAGCGCCCAGTTGACCCTGCGTCACGCCCGCGAGCTGCTGCTGCCGCTGCGCGAAGAAGCACGCCGGCATAACGCCGTGACCCGTGGCGCAGCCCTGGCGTTGTCGGCCATTCGTCGTAAAGGCATCGATGCGGTGCCGCAAGCCGCGATGCCGCTGTTCACCCGCCCGCAAAGCACCTTCCTCGGCAGTGCCAGCCAGGTCGAAGCCTATGTCTACGCCCTGGCCCGTTTCGAGCCGAAACCGGCGCGTTTCCCCAAGGCCCACAAGACCCAGAAAGGCGAAGCCCCGCGCGCGCCACGCACGGTTCGGGAAATGCTCGAACGTTGCGAAGATGCCCTGCCGATGCCGGACCTGATGAGCTGGCTGCTGGAGCAGGAGCCGGACGGCGCCACCGACGAATTGCTCTATTGGTTCTCGCGCCTGTCGCGGGAAAAACGCTTCAAGCGCGAGCGTCTGGAACGCCGCGATTACCACACTCACGAGCACCAGGTCAGCCTGCGCTCCTTCGCCCTGCTCTCGGCCCGCGACACCGCCGCCGAGGATTCTGCGAGCATCCCAAATGCATCTTGATCTATCCGAACTGTCCCAGCTGGCGCCGATCTTTCGCGAGCTGTTCAAGGGCTACCACGTCAGCCGCCGCGACCCGGAGCTGTACGCCCAACTGTCGAACTTCCAGGACCAGTACCGCACGCTGTTCAAGGCATTGGGCTTTGAACTGGTCTGCGATACCCGTGGTTTCTACTACTTCGTGCCGGACCTGGCCGCGGCGGCGGTAAACAAGACGGCGCAACGTCTGGCGCTGTTCACCTTCATCCTCGTCGAACACCTGGCCGATCAGGGCCGCGACCCGATCGCGGTGCTCGACGGTGGCAGCCTCGGTCGCGATGAATTGCCATCGCTGCTGGAGAAGTACCGCGACCTGTTTATTCAGGCCGAAGTGCAGACCGTCGAAGAACTCGAAGAAAAGATCATGCGCCGCATGACTCAGCTCGGTTTCGCCGGCGAAGAAAACGGTGTCTACCGTTTCCTGCCGCCAATGCACCGCTTCCTCGATGTCTGCCTGTCGGTCCAGCAGGACCGCGACCTGGCCGCCAGCCTGCACAGCGTGCTGCCGTTGCCAGCGCCGGTGCTGATCGACGAAGACAGCGATGAGAAGCTGCTGCAGACCGACGACCCGCTCGACTTGAGTGACTTTGCAGAAGAAAGCGAAGAAGACGCCCTGGCCCGCGCCATTGCCGAAGAACAGGAGACCGACGCATGAGCAAGGAACGCTACGGCATTCGCCGCTTTGCCCTTTTGAACACCGCCGGTTACAGCCTCGGCCTGTTCCCGCTGGAAGAGCCGCTGTCGGTCTACGGTGCGAACAACCTTGGTAAGTCCGCCTCGATCAACGCCTTGCAGTTCCCGATCCTGGCGCGTATGTCGGACATGAGTTTCGGCAAGTACAGCCTGGAACAATCCCGGCGTTTCTACTTCGCCTCGGACACCAGTTACATCCTCGTCGAAGTCTCCCTGCCCCACGGCCCGCACGTGATCGGCGTGGTCGGTCGCGGCCCGGGCGGCGGTTTCGGCCACCAGTTCTTCGCCTACGCCGGCAAACTCGACCTGGCTCATTATCAGAAAGACGACACCTGCCTGCGGCAGAAAGAGCTGTTCACCAATCTTGAGCGCGAAGGCCTGAAAGCCTACGAACTCAAGCCGGATGAACTGCGTCGTTTGCTGGTGGGCGGCCACACCTCGATTCCGCTCGACCTGACGCTGATCCCGCTGCGTTCCACCAGTGAGCAGAGCCTGAAGACCTTCCGCGCCCTGTTCATCAACTTGCTGCACATGCGTGAAATCACCGCGGCCAAGCTCAAGCAGCTGTTCCTCGATGCCTTCGAACACAGCCTGCGTTCCGGCAGCGTCGATTACATCGCCGCGTGCGAAGAAGCGTTCCGCGATGTCCGCCGCATGGAGCAGGACTACAACTCGCTGGTCGCGGCCGGTCCCTTGGTCGAGGCCTTGGCCAACGGCGTGAAACAGCGGGATATCTTGCGCGGCAAACTGCATCGCCTGTCGCCGCTGCTCGACTCCCTGCTCGGCACCTGGTCGGACTACGCCAGTGCGCGCAAAGAAGAACTGACGATTCAGGCCGAGCACTACCGCAACGAGCAGGACGCCCTGCAAAACGATCAACGCGGTGGCACTCAAGAGCTGATGCGCCTGGAACGGGAAATCACCGGCATCCAGCGCTGGCTCGGCGAATTGTCGGTGCTCAAGCATCGCTTCGCCCTGGTCGATGACGTCAAAGTCCTCGAACAGCAATTGCTCGCCGCCAAGGACGCGCACGATGAACTGGCCGGTGCGCTGGCCCAGTCGCGGCAGTTCTCGGCCGAAGACCTGGAAGAGCGTCTGCGGGATCTGGAAAAACGCCTGAAATCGGTGAAGCAACAACTCGATCACGCCGACAACAACAGCTACGCCCGTCTGCGCGAAGAGTTCTCGCAGCAGGACGTCGAGCGCCTGATGCGGCTGTTCAACAGCGCGCTGTTCAGCCTGCCATTGGGCGAACACGGCATCGCGCTGGATGAGGACGGTGAATGGGTCAAATCCATGGAGCTGATCCTCGATGGCTTCAAAGGCGAGCGCTTCGAAGTGCCGGGCCTGTCCATCGACCTGTCGCACATCGAGCCGCCGGCCCTGCAAGCCCTGGCCGACCGTGCGGCACTGCGCGATCAGAAAGAGCGTCTGGACAAAGAACTCAAGCAACTGAAGACCCAACAAGCCGTAGCCGCCGACCGTGCCGCGAGCAAGACCCAGACCGAGGCGCTGTACCAACAGGTGCTGGATGCGCAGAAAGCCCTGGAAGACTTCCGCCGCGCGCAAACCCTGAGCGCCGAGGAAGGCGACAAGCTTGAGCAACTGGCGCAGATGGAAGCCGCCCAGGACGAGTTGAAACGCTCCAGCGATGCCTTCACCGAACGCGTCCAGCAGCTGTCGGCCAAGCTGCAATTGGTTGGCCGGCAGATCGGCGACATGGAAGCCAAGCAACGCACCCTCGACGATGCACTGCGCCGCCGTCAGCTGCTGCCGGCCGACCTGCCGTTCGGCACGCCGTTCATGGACCCGGTCGACGACTCCATGGACAACCTGCTGCCATTGCTCAATGACTATCAGGACAGCTGGCAAGGCCTGCTGCGGGCTGACGGGCAGATCGACGCACTCTACGCGCAGGTTCGCCTGAAGGGCGTGGCCAAGTTCGACAGCGAAGACGATATGGAGCGTCGCCTGCAACTGCTGATCAACGCGTACGCACACCGCACCGATGAAGCCCTGACCCTCGGCAAGGCGCGCCGCGCGGCGGTTACCGACATCGCCCGGACCCTGCGCAACATCCGCAGTGACTACGACAGCCTCGAACATCAACTGGCGCTGTTCAACCGCGAGATCAACAAACGTCAGGTCTCCAACCTGCAGAGCTTCCGTATCGTGCTCGCGCCGAACAAGGAAGCGCTCAAGCACATTGACCAGATCATCCACAGCGCCGGTCAGTACGAAGAAGGCGAAACCCTCTCCGTCTTCGACTTGAGCCAAAGCGCCGAGCAGGACAACAAGAACGAAGAAGCCAAGGAATACCTGGCACGGCTGGTGGCGGCCAACCACAACCAGCTCGGTCTCAAGGATCTGTTCGAGCTGGCGTTCGAGATCACCAAGGTCAATGGCCAACCGGTGATCCACACCGACATCGACGGCGCGGCGTCCAACGGCACCACCATGACCATCAAGGCGCTGACCAACATGTACTTGTTGCTGCACTTGATGGACCGCGACCAGGCTGGTCGCGTGCGCCTGCCGTACTACCTCGACGAAGCAGCGGACATCGACGAGAAGAACCAGGCAGCGCTGTTGGAAACCAGCCTGCAACTGGGCTTCGTGCCGATCCTGGCGAGTGTGAAGCCGCAAGTCTGCGCCAGCGTCGCCATCGACCTGGAAGGCGGCAGCGGCCCGAACGGTATCTACATCGACGAGGCGGACTGGAAGTTCATCCGTCGTCACGATGAAGTAAAAGCAACCGTTAACATCCAGGCGGACGAACCGGAGCTGGATGCGGTCTGACGCCTGAATCGAAGCCAATAAAAAGGCCGCGATCCAATATGGATCGCGGCCTTTTTATTTATGGGTACATTCTTGAAACCTTCGGTGAGCTCCATGGCCCCTTCGCGGGACGCGGCCTTACGTGATCGGCGCCGGGTTGAACAAGGTGATGTCGTTATGCAGCTTGTGCTGCTCCGCCCACGTCTGTTTCTTGCCGCTGGCCACGTCCAGGTAGTAGTGGAACAACTCCCAGCCGAGGTCTTCGATCGACGCCCGCCCGGTGGCAATCCGCCCGGCATCAATGTCGATCAGGTCCGGCCAGCGCTGCGCCAGTTCTGTGCGAGTCGACACCTTCACCACTGGCGCCATCGCCAATCCATAAGGCGTACCACGGCCGGTGGTGAACACATGCAGGTTCATCCCCGCCGCCAACTGCAACGTCCCGCAGACAAAATCACTGGCCGGGGTCGCACAGAAAATCAGCCCTTTGCGCTTGAACCGTTCCCCAGGGCCAAGCACCCCGTTGATCGCACTGCTGCCGGATTTGACGATCGAGCCCAAGGACTTCTCGACAATGTTCGACAACCCGCCCTTCTTGTTCCCCGGCGTGGTGTTGGCGCTGCGATCCGCTTCACCCTTGGCCAGGTAACGGTCGTACCAGTCCATTTCCCGCACCAGTTCCTGAGCGACTTCTTCGGTTTCCGCCCGGGACGTCAGTAGATAAATCGCATCGCGCACTTCGGTGACTTCGGAAAACATCACTGTCGCACCGGCCCGCAGCAACAGGTCCGAAGCATAGCCCAAGGCCGGATTGGCAGTGATCCCGGAGAACGCATCGCTGCCACCGCACTGCATGCCGAGGATCAGCTCGGACGCCGGTACGGTTTCCCGGCGGCGCTGATCGAGCTTCTTCAAACGGGTTTCGGCAAGCGCCATGATCTGCTCGATCATCTCGGTGAAACCGTGACTTGAATCCTGCAAGCGATACAACCACGGCTCGCTCAAATCCACCGAGCTGTCGTTCTCATGCATCACCTGCCCGGCCTGCAATTTCTCGCAGCCCAGACTGATCACCAGCGCCTCGCCCCCCAGGTTCGGGTTGCGCGCCAGGTTGCGCACGGTGCGGATCGGGATGTACGCGTCGGTGGCGGTGATCGCCACGCCACAGCCGTAACTGTGGGTCAACGCCACCACGTCATCGACGTTCGGGTACTTGGGCAGCAACTCGTCCTTGATGCGTTTTACCGCGTGATCCAGCACGCCGGTGACGCACTGCACGGTGGTGGTGATGCCGAGAATGTTGCGCGTGCCGACGGTGCCGTCGGCGTTGCGATAGCCCTCGAAGGTGAAGCCTTCCAGCGGTGCCTGCGCAGCCGGCACTTCGGTGGACAGCGGCAAGCTGTCCAGCGGTGGCGCGGTAGGCATGCGCAGTTGATCTTCCTTGACCCAACTGCCGCGCGGTATCGGCTGCAACGCGTAGCCAATGGTCTGGCCGTAACGAATCACCTGGCCGCCCACGGGAATGTCTTCCAGGGTGACCTTGTGGCTCTGTGGCACGAAGTCCACGGTGACCAGGCCGTCCGGAAATTCGGTACCGGCCGGCACGCCTTGGTCATTGACCACGATCACTACGTTGTCCCGCTCGTGCAGGCGGATGTAGCGCGGCGAGTCGGAATGTTCAATCAACTGCATGACGCCGCTCCTCAGGAATGCGCTTCAGATAACTTGCTGTTCGTTTCAGGACCGCTGGCCGGCGGCTCTTTGAGCACAACGCGTTTGATCGGGCCAACGATCACCAAGTAGCTGAATACCGCGACCAACGCGTTGCAACCGACGAACACCAGCGCCCACTTGAACGAGCCGGTGGAGCTGATGATGTAGCCAATGACGATCGGCGTGGTGATCGACGCAATGTTGCCGAAGGTGTTGAACAGGCCACCACTCAAACCGGCGATCTGTTTCGGCGAGGTATCGGACACCACCGCCCAGCCCAATGCGCCCACACCTTTGCCGAAGAAGGCCAGGGCCATGAAGCCGACCACCATCCATTCAACATCCACGTAGTTGCAAGCCACGATGCTGCTGGAAACCAGCAGACCGGCGATGATCGGCGCCTTGCGAGCGAAGGTCAGCGAGTGGCCCTTGCGCAGTAGATAGTCAGAAATCACCCCGCCGAGCACGCCACCGATAAACCCGCAGATCGCCGGCAGCGAGGCAATGAAACCGGCCTTGAGGATGGTCATGCCGCGTTCTTGCACCAGGTACACCGGGAACCAGGTCAGGAAGAAGTAGGTGATGCCGTTGATGCAGTATTGGCCCAGGTACACGCCGAGCATCATGCGGTTGGTCAGCAACTGGCGGATGTAGTCCCACTTCGGACCGTCGACCTTTTTGCCTTTGCCTTTGCCTTTGCCCTTGTCCTGGTCCTGGTCCATGTCGACCATGCCGCCGTTGTCGGCGATGTGCTTGAACTCGGCGTCGTTGATCATCGGGTGCTGGCGCGGACTGTGGATAACTTTCAGCCAGATCCCCGAGAAGATGATGCCGATCACACCCATGACGATGAACACGTGCTGCCAGCCGAAGCTGTAGACGATCCAGCCCATCAGCGGCGCAAACAGTACGGTGGCGAAGTATTGGGCCGAGTTGAAGATCGCCGAGGCGGTGCCGCGCTCTGCGGTCGGGAACCACGCCGCTACGATGCGTGCGTTGCCGGGGAAGGATGGCGCTTCGGCCAGGCCCACCAGAAAGCGCAGCATGAACAGCGCGACAACGGCGGTGGAAAGCCCGAACTCACCGACATAGCCTTGCAGCACGGTGAACAGCGACCAAGTGAAGATGCTCAGGGCATAGACTTTTTTCGAACCGAACCGGTCCAGCAGCCAGCCACCGGGAATTTGCCCGGCCACGTAGGCCCAACCGAATGCGGAGAAGATGTAACCGAGGGTGACCGCGTCGATGCCGAGGTCTTTTTGCAGGCTGGAGCCAGCGATCGCGATGGTCGCCCGGTCGGCGTAGTTGATCGTGGTCACCAGAAACAGCATGAGCAGGATCAAATAGCGGACGTGAGTCGGCTTGGTCGATTGCATTGTAGATGTACTCCCACTGATTATTTTTATGCGGGTAATAACGATTTATTTGCAGGCGCCGGCTTTTATGGGAGCCGGCGCCTACAGGTATTGCGGTGTATCAGGAACCGACGTAGGCAGTTTTTACAACCGTGTAGAACTCTTGCGCATAGCGACCTTGCTCACGTGAGCCATAGGATGAACCTTTACGCCCACCGAACGGAACGTGGTAATCCACGCCGGCGGTCGGCAGGTTGACCATCACCATCCCGGCCTGGGAATGGCGCTTGAAGTGGTTGGCATACTTCAGCGACGTGGTGGCGATGCCCGCCGACAGACCGAATTCGGTGTCGTTGGCCATCTCCAGCGCAGCGTCGTAATCCGCTACGCGAACGATGTTGGCCACCGGGCCGAAGATCTCTTCGCGGCTGATGCGCATCGCAGCTTCGCTGTCGGCAAACAGCGTCGGGGCGAGGAAGTAGCCCTCGGTGTCGCACGTCACCAGACCACCGCCGCTGACCAGACGCGCACCTTCGGACTGGCCGATGTCGATGTACTTCAAGTCCTGTTCCAGCTGCGCTTGCGAGACCACTGGACCGATGTCGGTGCCGGACTTCAACGCATGACCGACCTTGATCGACTTCATGCGCTCGGCCATGGCTTCGACGAATTTGTCGTGAATCCCGGCGGTGACGATGAGACGGCTCGACGCGGTGCAACGCTGACCGGTGGAGTAGAACGCACTCTGCACCGACAGTTCGACCGCTTGCTTGAGGTCGGCATCGTCGAGAATGATCTGCGGGTTCTTGCCGCCCATCTCCAGCTGCACCTTGGCTTGGCGCGACACGCAATTGACCGCGATCTGCCGGCCCACGCCGACCGAACCGGTGAAGCTGATGCCATCGACTTTCGGGCTGTTGACCAGCGCCTCGCCGACCACTCGACCGCTGCCCATCACCAGGTTGAACACGCCAGCCGGGAAACCTGCGCGGGAGATGATTTCCGCCAGTGCCCAGGCACAGCCCGGCACCAGATCCGCCGGTTTCAGCACCACGCAGTTGCCGTAAGCCAAAGCCGGAGCGATTTTCCACGCTGGGATCGCGATCGGGAAGTTCCATGGCGTGATCAGGCCGACCACGCCCAGCGCTTCGCGAGTGACTTCGACATTGACGCCCGGACGCACCGACGGCACGTAGTCACCCGACAGGCGCAGGCATTCACCGGCGAAGAACTTGAAAATGTTGCCGGCGCGGGTCACTTCGCCGATGGCTTCGGGCAGGGTCTTGCCCTCTTCCCGGGCCAGCAACGTGCCGAGTTCTTCGCGACGGGCGAGGATTTCGCTGCCGACTTTATCCAGCGCGTCATGGCGAGCCTGAATACCGGAAGTGGACCACGCCGGGAACGCAGCGCGAGCGGCGTCGATGGCGGCGTTGACCTGAGCCAGATCGGCCTTGGCGTAGTCACCGATGGTGTCGGTCAATTCCGACGGGTTGATGTTGCTGGAATAGTCGGCGCCGGCGACCCACTGGCCACCGATGTAATTGTCGTAACGCTTCAAATCAGCCACGGCTTGCACCTTTTAAAAGAAGTCCTCACACAAAAAGCCGCTGATTGCTCAGCGGCCTTGGGTTTGTCGGGTGTTACTGCGCGCCCTGCTTGTCGATCAGCGCGGCGAGCATTTCGTATTCTTCGCCCGTCAGATCGGTCAGCGGTGCACGCACCGGGCCTGCGTCGAAGCCTGCGATTTTTGCCCCGGCCTTGACGATGCTCACCGCGTATCCGGCCTTGCGGTTGCGGATATCCAGGTACGGCAGGAAGAAGTCATCGATGATCTTGCCGACGGTGGCGTGATCTTCGCGAGCAATGGCGTGGTAGAAATCCATCGCGGTTTTCGGGATGAAGTTGAACACCGCCGAGGAATAAACCGGTACGCCCAAAGCCTTGTAGGCCGCGGCGTAGACTTCAGCAGTCGGCAAGCCGCCCAAGTAGCTGAAACGATCGCCGAGGCGGCGACGGATCGACACCATCAGCTCGATATCGCCCAGGCCATCCTTGTAGCCGATCAGGTTCGGGCAGCGCTCGGCCAGTCGTTCCAGCAGCGGCGCGGTCAGGCGGCAGACGTTGCGGTTGTAGACCACCACACCGATTTTTACCGATTTGCACACGGCTTCAACGTGGGCGGCAACGCCGTCCTGGCTGGCTTCGGTCAGATAGTGCGGCAGCAGCAACAGGCCTTTGGCGCCCAGGCGCTCGGCTTCCTGAGCGTACTCGATAGCCTGGCGGGTCGAACCACCGACACCGGCGAGGATTGGCACGCTGCTGGCGCAGGTGTCGACCGCAGTCTTGATGATTTCCGAATACTCGCTGGCCGCCAGAGAGAAGAACTCACCGGTACCGCCTGCGGCGAACAACGCCGAGGCGCCGTATGGGGCCAGCCACTCGAGACGCTTGATGTAGCCCGCGCGATGGAAATCGCCCTGAGCATTGAAGTCGGTGACCGGGAACGACAGCAAGCCGGAAGAGAGGATGGACTTCAGTTCTTGTGGATTCATTATTCGAACACCCTGGGTAGCAACGTTGTGTGAGAAAACCGTTCAGCCTTCGCCGAAGTTGTAGGTCATCGTACAACTTAAAATACAACCGTCAACTGCATTTCATCGCCGCTCTCAGCATTTGAGTCAGAAAAGGTAATTCCTTGACGTAGGAAATTTCTCATCTATGATTCAGACAACTGTATATACATACAGTTAAATTGAACTTTGCCCATGACATATCAAGGAGCTAGAAATGTCAGGTCTACACGCACAACCGAAGGAAAATACCCGACAGGTCATTGCCGATCTGGATGATCTTTTTACCGCGCACGGTATCGCCATTTCCGGTGACGGCGACGCGCTTAAACTCACCGCTGGAAGTCATCACCACCCCAAACATCAGCGCCGTGGCCTGCTGCCCGTAGCACCGAAAGATCCACGCAAAGACCTGCCCCGGTTGAGGTTCGAGGGGGCAGAACATACTGCAATCGGCGACAGCACCCTGCTGCGTTTCGTCAAGGATGCACCCGCGCTGCCGGCCTGGCAGGTGGAATTGCATCTGCCCAATGGCCTGGCATTGACCTATGGTCAGGTGATCGCGCTGGGGGGTGATTTTTATGGAATTCCCGAGCAACCGATCAACGAAGGCGCAACAGCCCAAGAGCGAATCCAGCGCTTTACCAACGCCTTCAACTCTCTGGCGGTGCTGCCGGCGTCAAACGCTGAGGCGAAGCTGATTCTCGGGGTGATGCAAAAGGAAATCGCCGCGGTCAATCAGGCGATCAAGGACGGTAAACAGCCTCATGAGGCTTATGAGGCCCTCGGAGATACGTTGTCGGAAGAGTGGAACAAGATCACCGGCGGCGGCAGTTTCGTCTCGGCGCTGTTCCCTTTGGGGCGTTACCTGAAACTGGCCGCCAACAATGCCGACCACTTTGGCGAATGGGCGTTGTTGGCTTACGTCGCCGGGCATACGGCCGCGTTGCAACAAGCCGTGCTGGCCCACAACAGTGGCGATGAAAAGCAGCTGGAACTGGCCTATGCGATGAACGCTTTTGCCGATCATTCCCTCACCGACCTATTCTCCGCCGGGCATTTGCGAGTACCGCGCAAACAGTTGGCGGCGGCGGTCACGCCGAGTGATCTGGGCTCGTTGATCACCCGTTTCATGCACGACGAAGACAGCAAGTTCGGCCTTAATGTGCGCAATGGCAACGGTGATCGCTGGCGCTCCTATGGCGACAAGCGCTATTTCGATGCGATCGACAGTGCTAACCGCACGCAGGTGAATCAAGCGGTTCAAGTGTCTGCGGATGAGGTGTTCGCGGCGTATCTAAGTGGCGTTGCGCCGTCGCCCGGCAGCTTTGCTGCTTTGAAAAATCTGCCTGACCTGCAAGCGGTGTTGAATCCGGCAGACAATTTCTCGCCGCTGTTCAGGGTCGAGGGCAACAAGGTGTTGCGGCGCAAGGACGTCAACAACCTGAACGACACCGCCACCGTGGATGATTGGTGGGGCTGGAGCACGTATCTGCTGCTCAAGGACTATCACCCGACCGGCGCTGTTAATTCGCCAGCCAATAACAGATAAGGACATCACTGATGACAATCAAATTGAAACTGGAACTGGTCTCGGGCCAATCGCTCAAGGGTGCACCGCTGGAGTTACTATCGAAGGGCGTAACGATCTCCCGGGCGGTTGCGGATGAGCGCGGGAACGTAACGTTCGACGCGAGGCCGGGGGCCATTGAGTTGGCGGTGAGAGTGGATCGCTCAATCCTGACAAAAGGCTAAGCCCTCCACAGCCGGCATTCCCGCGCCATGGTGTGGGAATGTCAGCCGTCACAACCGGAAACGGTTGGTCATGATCGTTTTCAACACACCTCGCAAGAGGCTCCTACAGTGAAAGGATCGCCGTGAATGAATCATGGCCAATCTCGCACGGAGAGCGAACCCTCATGACTTTTGCCCCGCCCATTCTTCCTCAGCGCCTGACTCACGAACCTGAAAAAGCAACCGTGAAGTTATCGAGCGTGAGCGACACACTGAACGTCAGCATCCCGGATTCAGCCGAAATCCCCCCGAGCTGGTATGTCTATCTGATCCTCGGGGTAGATGCGCAAAGCCCTGACTGGACAGGTCCAGAAGAACCCACCGGCGTCTGGGACGACGCCAGCGACGATGCGGTGAAACTGACGGGGATTGAACTGCAGATCCCCAAGGCAGAGCTGAAAAAGTACCTGAACAAACAAGTCGAATTACGTTACAAGTTCGCGGATGAGTCCAGTATGGAGCCGTGTTCGGAACCACTGTTGTTTCGCATAGAGGGTTAAGCGCAGATTACGCATCGGAAGATTGGTGAATGCCGACAATCCGCTCGTCGGTACTGTTATTTCTTACAGTTTCGAACCTTCTGCCTCCGAGGCCTAATCGGGCAGTCAATCACTGCATAGGCGAATACCTCATGAGCACAATCCACAGGTTTTACTTTCCTGTCGAAACCAAACATGCAGCTCAAGAGCTGTCATCAGATTTTGACCTGCATGTAAGCGAAGGCGACATCGTCGAGTTTGAAACACTGCCCCGTCAGTACTGGAAAATCACCCTGAAGATATTCAAGGTATTACTGAACAACTCCGTTGAGTATGTCGATTACAAAACGGTCGAGGTAGAAGATCCATACGCCTAGCCGCGCTGCGCCTGCGCCTCTTCATGCGCCTGGCGCAGCCGTTCACGGCTATTGGTCAGGTGCAAGCGCATCGCCGCCCGCGCTGCATCGGAATCCTGGCGGGCAATCGCATCGTAAATCTCTTCGTGTTCACGGCTCAGGCGACTCATGTAGTGCTGCTGGTCGTCATGGGCCAGGCGCGCGGAGTTGAGGCGTGTGCGCGGAATGATGCTGGTGCCCAGGTGGGTCATGATGTCGGTGAAGTAGCGGTTGCCGGTGGCCAGGGCGATTTGCAGGTGGAACTGGAAGTCCGACGCCACGGCATCGCCGGCGTGGGCGGCACTTTCGTTTAAGGCGTCCAGCGCCTCACGCATCGCCGCTAACTGCTCCGGGCTGCGACGTTGCGCGGCAAGGCCGGCGGACTCCACTTCCAGGCTGATGCGCAGTTCCAGAATCGCCAATACATCGCGCAAGGTCACCACGGTCGCCGGGTCGATGCGAAAACCGCTCGGGCTCGGGGTGTCGAGCACGAAGGTGCCGATGCCGTGACGGGTTTCCACTTGTCCTGCGGCCTGCAAACGGGAGATCGCTTCACGCACCACGGTGCGGCTGACGCCATGGGCATTCATGATCGCCGACTCGGTGGGCAACTTGTCGCCACGCTTGAGCTGACCGTCGCGGATCTGCTCGGACAACACCGTGACCAACTCCTGTGCGAGGCTGCGGCGCTTGCGAGGGAGGCGAGGTGCGTCGATCGGGTTTTCCATGGTGAACATCTGTCTCGAAAAAACGGCTGAAACCGCATCATAGCGCATGCGGGTTGTACGATCACCGGTGACCTGTGGGCGCATGGCTTGCCCGCGATGGCCATCACGCGGTTCCGATTAAGGACCGCATTATCGTTCATCGCGGGCAAGCCACGCCCCCACAGGGGTTAGTGGTGTTCAGGCAGTGACGGCCTGGTCCACGAGGTGTCCATTCTCGATGCGCACATGCCGTGGATGGAAACGTTTCAGGCTGCTGCGATGGCCGACGCTGACAATGCTCAAGCCCGGCAACTCATCGATCAACGCCTGATACAGCGATGCTTCATCCTCTTCATCCATCGCCGAAGTGGCTTCGTCCATGTACAGCCATTGCGGCGCATACAGCAGCGCACGGGCGAAGGCCAGGCGTTGCTGTTCACCCGGCGAAAGCATGCGCTGCCAGTGATTGGCTTCATCCAGACGCGAAACCAGGTGCGGCAAGCGGCAGGTTTCCAGCACGTGGACGTAGCGCTCGTGCGGGTAGGTGTCGCCCGGCTGTGGATAACTCAACGCCTCGCGCAGGCTGCCAATCGGCAGATAGGGCTTTTGCGGCAGGAACAGACAATGCGCCGTCGGCAGGCGGATGCTGCCGTGGCCAGTAGGCCAAAGGTGCCCCATGGCTCGCAGCAAGGTCGATTTGCCGCTGCCGGAACGACCGCTGAGCATGACGCGCTCGCCCTCCTCCACGGTCATCTCGGCATTGGTCAGCAAATGACGACCGTCAGCGAGGTCAAGACCAAGGTTATGCACCCGTAGTGCCGAACCCTGATTCTGCACATCGATGGCCGGCGCGCGCTCTTCGTTGTCGGTCATGGCCTGACGGAAACTCAGCAGACGATCACAGGTGGCGCGCCACTCGGCGAGGTCCTGGTATGCAGTGATGAACCAGCTGAAACTCTCCTGCACGTTGCCGAATGCCGAATTGATTTGCATCAGTTCACCGAGCTCGATCTTGCCGGCGAAATAGCGCGGTGCCGCGACCATGAACGGGAAAATGATTGCGATTTGGGCATAACCGGAGGTGAAAAAAGTCAGGCGCTTGGACACTTTCATGATGTCCCAAAAGTTATGCCAGACCAGGCCGAAACGGCTGCTCAGACGACGGTTCTCGTTGGGTTCGCCGTTGTACAGCGCAATGCTTTCGGCATTTTCGCGGACCCGCACCATGGAGAAACGCAAGTCGGCTTCGAAACGTTGCTGGTTGTTGTTGAGGCCGATCAAGCGACGACCAATCACATGCGTCAGCCAGCTGCCGACGGCGGCATAAACCAGCGCGCACCAGAACATGTAGCCGGGAATCGTGAAGCCCAATACTTCGATGCTGCCCGACACGCCCCACAAAATGATCGAGAACGACACCAGGCTGACGACGTTACGGATCAAGCCCAGGCCCAGGCCCAACGTGTTAGTGGTGAATTTATTGAGGTCTTCGGAAATCCGCTGGTCCGGGTTATCGGTGTAACCGCCCTGCTCCAGCTGGTAGTAATTCTTGTTTTCGAGCCAACGGGCGAAGTGCTTTTCGGTGAGCCAGGCCCGCCAGCGAATGGTCAGCATCTGGGTCAGATAGAGCCGGTACACTGCGCCGACAATCGCCACCGCCGCGATCCCGCAAAAATACAGAATCAGCCGCCAGAACGCCGCTTCATCCTTTTGTTGCAGGGCGTTGTAAAAATCCTTGTACCAAGTGTTGAACCACACCGAAAGCCCCACGCTGAACAGCGACAGCGCGATCACGGCAATCAACAGCGTCCAGGCCTTGCCCTTCTCTTCGCTGTGCCAGTAAGGCGTGGTCATCGCCCACACTTTGCGAAAAAACTGCCCGCGCACAGCATCGTTGACCGCGGAATATTCAGCGCTCTGATTCATGAATAAGGCTCAATAAAGAAAAGAACACACAAGAACCGATCATAAATGATCGGCTCGTGTGATCGCGAGGGCTGGCGATAACCGTTCAGCGCTCGTTCAGCGACGGACCGGGCGCTTCTGCAGTTTGCGCTGCAGCGTGCGGCGGTGCATGCCCAGGGCACGGGCGGTGGCGGAGATGTTGCCTTCGTGCTCGGTCAGGACGCGCTGGATGTGCTCCCACTGGAGACGGTCCACGGACATCGGGTTTTCCGGCACCAGGCTGTCGAGGTCGGCGTGCTCGGAGAGCAGCGCGGCCAGCACATCATCGGCATCCGCCGGTTTGCACAGGTAATTGCAGGCGCCGCGCTTGATCGCCTCGACGGCGGTGGCAATGCTCGAGTAACCGGTGAGGATCACCACGCGCATCTCCGGGTCGAGTTCGAGCAGCTTGGGCAGTAACACCAGGCCCGAATCGCCGTCCATTTTCAGGTCCAGCGCGGCGTAATCAGGTATATCGGCCTGGGCGATGGTCAGGCCCTCTTCGGCGGAACCTGCGGTGCTGACGCGAAAACCACGGCGGGCCATGGCGCGGGCCATCACGCGGGTGAAGGTTGCATCATCGTCTACCAGCAGCAAATGCGGCAGTTCTTCGCCTTCAACTTGGATCTCGTCACTCATGTTCGTCTCCTCGGGCGACACGGGGCAGGCGCAGCTCGGTGAGCGTGCCACCTTCCTCATGACTGTAGAGTTTCACTGAGCCGCCGGCGCGTGTCACGCTGGCCTTGCTCAAAAACAGGCCCAGGCCGAAACCTTTGCCCTTGGTGGTAAAAAACGGTTTGCCGATCTGCTCGGCGATAGCCAGCGGCACACCGGCGCCATGGTCGCGAATGCTGATGGTCAGGTCTTCGGCGGTCCAGTCCAGGGTCACTTGCAAGCCTTCAGGGCAGGCATCGGCGGCGTTGTTCAGCAGGTTCAACAGCGCTTGAGTCAAATCCGGCGGCGGCGCCATACGCGGCACCGTGCCCTGGCCCAGACGCTGGAAGCGATAACTGGCCTCAGGACGCATCAGGTGCCAGCGGTTGAGCGCTTCGTCGAGCCAGTCGGTGACATCCTGCATCTCCACCGCCATACGACGGTTGGCCTCGGCGGCGCGCACCAGTTGCTGCAAGGTTTCCTTGCACAACTTGACCTGATCCTGCAAAACCTTCAGATCGTCCTGCAACATCGGATCGGGGTGATCCTGCTGCATCTCTTTGAGCAACACGCTCATGGTCGCCAGCGGCGTACCCAGTTCATGGGCGGCACCGGCAGCCTGAGTCGCGACGGCCAGTAATTGCTGATCGCGCAGGCCTTCTTCGCGACGGATCGCGCGCAGCTCTTCCTGCCGACGCAGCTCTTCCGCCATGCGTGCAGCAAAGAAGGTGATGACGGCGGCAGCCAAGGCGAAGCTCAGCCACATGCCATAGATCTGCAGGTTCTCCCGGGCGATCGGGAAGGTTTCCAGCGGATAGAACCGCGCCAGCAGCAACGTATACAGCGCCAAAGCGATGCCGGACAGAATCACCGAATAGCGCCACGGCAGCGTCACGGCGGCGATGGTCAGCGGCACCAGGTAATAAGAGACGAACGGGTTGGTCGAACCACCGGAGAAATACAACAAGGCACTGTGGATAAACAGGTCGCAGGCCAGTTGCAGGGCGTATTCAAGCTCGGTAACCGGCCACGAAGTGCGCAGGCGCACAGCGGTGAACACACACAACAGCGTCGAACAGCCCAGGGTCATCGCCAGTGGCACCCACGGCAACGGCAGCAGTTGGAGCCAGTAGGCCAGGCCCACGGAGCCGGCCTGGGCGGCGAGCACCAGAATCCGGATGAAAGTCAGCCGCCAGAGGTTCTGGCGAGTGGCGGAAGTCAATTGTACGGGGGCGAGCATGAGCTCTCCTGATGAGCGCTCCAGGCGGATCGCACGGAGTATAACCAAGCCACGGGCATGAGAGGCGAAAGTGCGGCAAACGACCACAGGCTCTTTTGTGACGAGTGCCCCTGTGGCGAGGGGGCTTGCCCCCGTTGGACTGCGAAGCAGTCCCAAACCTGCCACCGCGTTTTGATCCTGCATACTGTATCTGCCGAATGGCGACTGCTGCGCAGCCGAACGGGGGCAAGCCCCCTCGCCACAGGATCACCAGCATTCCATCTGTATAGAAGTTGTAACTGTGCGAAACGGACCATTGAAGCTAGAGTCTGATGGTTTCACGCAGGTTCGGACCCTAACCCCTGCGCATCGTCCAAGGAGCTTTTCATGCACACATTGCGCCGCAGCGCCGCCCTTCTTGCCTTAAGCATTGGCACCGCCGCCAGCCTCCCGGCCCTGGCCGTCGACGAACTGCATTACAACCAGATCTCCCTGCGCGCCGAAGTCAGCCAGGAAGTGGCCCGCGACCTGATGATCGTGACCCTCTACACCGAAGAACAAAACACCGACCCGGCCAAACTCGCCGCCGACGTCAGCACCACCATGAACAAGGCACTGGCCCAGGCCAAACAGGTCAAGGACATCACTTTGCGTCAGGGCAGCCGCAACAGCTACCCGATCTACGACACCAAAGGCCAGAAAATCACCGGCTGGCGTGAACGCGCCGAACTGCGCCTGGAAAGCTCGGACTTCGCCGCCCTCTCCAAACTCACCGGCGAATTGCTCACCGACCTGAAAATGGGCGGCATGGACTTCGCCATCGCGACGCCAACCCGCAAAGCCAGCGAAGACGCCCTGCTCAAAGAAGCCGTGACTGCCTTCAAGTCCCGCGCCCAACTGGCCACCGACGCCCTGGGCGGCAAGAGCTACAAAATCGTCAACCTGAACCTCAACAGCAACGGCTATCCACAACCGTACATGCGCGGGCCGATGATGATGAAAGCCGCCGCCGGCATGGATTCGGCACCGGTGACGCCAGAAGTTGAAGCCGGCACCAGCCAGGTCAGCATGACAGCGGATGGGGCGATTGAAGTGTTGATGCCTTGATGCGATAACCCGGGCACGAAAACGGCAGGGCGGTGTACACGCGAGTAAACAGGCCGCCTCAGCTGCTTTTGATTTTGCATTTGCGAAAGCCCAGGAGCTAAGAGAAACTCCCTGCCTTTCCAGACTCGATAAGGACGCGAGCATTGAAGTTTGAAAGGGATCAGTTTTCCGGCAACCATGGAATTGTCTTCAACGTATCGCGCTTCACCCTGTCAGCCGGTGAACGGGGTAGCCTCAGAACACTGCATTTTGGTGAAGCGAAAGCCGCCCACTATGAAGTGAGCAATCTGGTGGTAGAGCTCTATGACAAAATGCTCGCCAAGGATTTGCCTTGCCAAATGATGGTCGGGATCTCCAAACCCCTGACCCGGCAACAGGGGGATTTACTCAATGCTCAACGAACAAGTATCGCCAACCTCACCAGTGGTGTTTTCGGGGCAGCGGCAGGTAAATTCATGCCCGGTGCGGCCATCCCGGTGGGATGGGCAGTCCGCGAGTTCACGCTGAGCAAATTGCCGACTTATCACGCCGGCGATGTCATCGTCAGCCTGGATGCACAGGTCAGCGGTGGCATAGGCCCTCAGCACTCAGGATCGTCCATGATCATCAAGACTCAAGGCGGGTGAGATCATGAACGAATATGGCCTGTACGCCGTGGCTTATGCAGTATTCCTGCTGTTGTTCTTCTATCTGAAATCCTATGGCCTCAGAAAATGGCTGGGCATCACCCTGTTCGCTCTGGGGTTTTCGAGTATTTTTATGCTGCCGCCTTTCATCGCCGGCTTCGATCTGGGCATCGTTTCAACCAATGCTATCGCCCTCGGGGCTGCGCTGTTTTTTAGTCGGGCCCGGTATACGGCGTGAGCCACGCGCTCATTCAAGCAACGTGAAACGGATTAACTTCACCCACAACGCCCGCCTGACACCGCTTTGCGTAGGAGCTGCCGAAGGCTGCGATCTTTTGACGTTGATTTTTAAGATCAAAAGATCACAGCCTTCGGCAGCTCCTACAGTCCGCCATCAACGCAAAGACCGGCAGACTATGCCCGGATAGAGGGGTCCCCCTCAAAAAACGATATTTCCACCCTCCCCGCCAACAACGCTACTCTCAGGAAAATATCGCTGCTCAAATCCCGGGGACTCCATGGAAAGAACCACCGTCAAACCACTTCTGCTCGCACTCGCCCTCGCCACAACCGCATCACTCGCACAAACCGCCCAAGCCGCCACCACCCTGGTTTACTGCTCCGAAGCCAGCCCCGCCGGCTTCGACCCCAGCCAATACACCAGCGGCACCGACTTCGATGCCTCCGCCGAAACCGTCTTCAACCGCCTCACCCAATTCAAACGCGGCGGCACCGAAATCGAACCCGGCCTGGCAACAAAATGGGACGTGTCCGAGGACGGCCTCACCTACACCTTCCACCTGCGCAACGGCGTGAAATTCCACACCACCGACTACTTCACCCCCACCCGCGATTTCAACGCCGACGACGTGCTGTTCACCTTCCAGCGCCTGCTCGACCCGGACAACGCCTTCCGCAAGGCCTACCCCGCCGAGTCGCCGTACTTCACCGACATGGGCCTGAACACCACGATCAAAAGCATCGACAAGATCGACGACCACACCGTGCGCTTCAGCCTGAACAACGTCGACGCCGCGTTCGTGCAAAACCTCGCCATGAGCTTCGCCTCGGTGCAGTCCGCCGAATACGCCGCCCAACTGTTAAAGGAAGGCAAAGCCGCCGACCTCAACCAGAAACCGGTCGGCACCGGCCCGTTCGTGTTCAAGCGCTACCAAAAGGACTCGCAAATCCGCTACGCCGCCAACAAGGCTTACTGGAAACCCGAGGACGTAAAACTCGACAACCTGATTTTCTCGATCACCCCGGACGCCGCCGTGCGCTTGCAGAAGCTCAAGGCCGGCGAGTGCCAGGTTAGCGGCTACCCGCGCCCGGCAGACATTGAAGTGATGGAGAAAGACCCGAACCTGACCGTGCTCAAGCAAGCCGGTTTCAACCTCGGCTTCCTTGCCTACAACGTGACCCACCCACCGCTGGACCAGCTCAAGGTGCGTCAGGCGCTGGACATGGCCATCGACAAGCCGGCGATCATCAAGGCTGTTTACCAGAGTGCCGGGCAACTGGCGCAAAACGCCTTGCCACCGGCGCAATGGTCGTATGACCCGAGCATCAAGGACGCCCCGCACGACCCGGCCAAAGCCCGCGCGCTACTGAAAGAAGCAGGGGTTGCCCCCGGCACCACAATTAATCTGTGGGCCATGACCGTGCAGCGCGCCTCCAACCCCAATGCGCGGATGTCGGCACAGATGATCCAGCAGGATTGGGAGAAAGTCGGGATCAAGGCCAACATCGTCAGCTATGAATGGGGCGAATACATCAAGCGCGCCAAGAACGGTGAGCATGACGCAATGATCTACGGCTGGACCGGCGACAACGGTGACCCGGATAACTGGCTCGGCGTGCTCTACAGCTGCGCTGCGGTGAAAGGTAGCAACTACGCCAAATGGTGTGACCCGGCCTACGACAAACTGGTGCAGCAAGCCAAGGTGTCCACGGACAAACAACAGCGGGTCAAACTGTACCAACAGGCACAGCAAATCCTTAAACAACAAGTACCTATCACACCGATTGCCAACTCGACGGTGTTCCAGCCACTGCGCAAGGAAGTCACCGACTTCAAGATCAGTCCGTTTGGCCTCACACCGTTCTATGGCGTAGGTATAAATAAGTAACACCGGGCTCCAACCGGGTGCGTCAAACGCCCAGGTCGCCCCTTATCGGTGCACGTTTTGCACCGTAAAAAACCTGCGCAAACGGTCAAATACGTCACTATTTATACATATGCGACATTAAGGTACGTTCGTGCCACTCTTTAGGACTTGTGGCCATTCAGGATCTTGCATTGGGTACGGCCCCTGCATAAGTATCCGCAGGTCGACTCACGAGGTCGTCCTCTAATTCCAAAAATGACAACAAATCATGAGGCCACCATGCTTAAACACGCGGTCATTCCGTTTTTAGTCGGCGCAAGCCTGTTAGCCAGTGCACCTTTCGCCCAAGCGGCGTCTAACCTGGTGTTCTGCTCCGAAGGAAGCCCGGCCGGTTTCGACCCAGGTCAGTACACCACCGGAACCGACTTCGACGCCTCTGCAGAAACCATGTTCAACCGCCTGACCCAGTTCGAGCGCGGCGGCACCGCCGTGATTCCTGGCCTGGCGACCAAGTGGGATATTTCCAGTGACGGCCTGACTTACACTTTCCACCTGCGTGAAGGCGTCAAGTTCCACACCACCCCGTATTTCAAGCCGACGCGTGAGTTCAACGCCGACGACGTGCTGTTCACCTTCAATCGCATGATTAACAAGGATGACCCGTTCCGTAAGGCATACCCGACCGAGTTCCCGTACTTCACCGACATGGGGATGGACACCAACATCACCAAGATCGATAAAGTCGACGACCACACCGTCAAGTTCACCCTCAAAGACGTAGACGCCGCGTTCATCCAGAACATGGCCATGAGCTTCGCCTCGATCCAGTCCGCCGAGTACGCTGCCCAGCTGCTCAAGGAAGGCAAGGCTGCCGACATCAACCAGAAACCGATCGGCACCGGCCCGTTCGTGTTCAAGAGCTACCAGAAAGACTCCAACATCCGCTACACCGGGAACAAGGACTACTGGAAGCCTGATGACGTGAAGATCGACAACCTGATCTTCGCCATCACCACCGACCCGTCGGTACGCATCCAGAAGCTGAAGAAGAACGAGTGCCAGATCACTCTGTTCCCGCGTCCAGCCGACCTGAAGGCGCTCAAAGAAGATAAAACTTTGAAGATGCCTGAGCAGGCTGGTTTCAACCTGGGCTACATCGCCTACAACGTGATGGACAAGGTCAAGGGCAGCAACGAGCCGAACCCGCTGGCCGACCTGCGCGTTCGTCAGGCGCTGGACATGGCCGTCAACAAGCCGCAGATCATCGACTCGGTTTATCAGGGCGCAGGCCAACTGGCCGTCAACGCCATGCCGCCGACCCAATGGTCCTACGACACCACCATCAAGGATGCCAAGTACGATCCTGAGAAAGCCAAGCAGCTGCTCAAGGAAGCCGGCGTCAAGGAAGGCACCGAAATCGTTCTGTGGGCGATGCCGGTACAACGTCCGTACAACCCGAACGCCAAGCTGATGGCTGAAATGCTGCAGTCCGACTGGAAGAAGATCGGCCTGAACGTGAAGATCACCAGCTACGAATGGGGCGAGTACATCAAACGCTCCAAAGGCGGCGAGAACCAGGCGATGATCATCGGCTGGAGCGGCGACAACGGTGACCCGGACAACTGGCTCAACGTGCTGTTCGGCTGCGACTCGCTGAGTGGCAACAACTTCTCCAAATGGTGCGACAAGAAATTCGATGGCCTCGTCAAGGAAGCCAAACGCACCACCGATCAGGCCAAGCGCACCGAACTGTACAAACAGGCGCAACACGTCCTCAAAGATGCTGTTCCAATGACACCTATCGCTCACTCGACGGTGTTCCAACCCATGCGCGCCAACGTGCAGGACTTCAAGATCAGCCCATTTGGCTTGAACTCCTTCTACGGCGTCAGCGTCAGCAAATAAGAAAAGGCAGCGGCGACGTTTTCAGTGTCGCCGCTGCTTTTTTCTGCCGAGAAGTTAGGAATTTGCCTACATCCAAATCCGCTGTCTGACGCAGCCAGGGGTTAGGACGCGTTGCCTTTTCCTACGAGTCTTTAGGACTCAGCGCATTTACTGCCAGACCCACGGCACCTACCGTCGGGTTCTGACCAGTGACTGTGTGGGCTATCGGTTTGTTGCCCGTATTGGTTTGAGCTCAATGCAGCCACAACGTCCCCGGACGGGATCGCGGCGCATTGAATAACACTAAAAAGTGAGGGAGCGTCATGCGCCATACCTTGGTTTTATCCGCATTGCTGGGCACCGGCCTGCTGGCCGCCACTTCCATCAGCCAGGCCGCCAATAACAGCCTGGTGTTCTGCTCCGAAGGCAGCCCCGCCGGTTTCGACACCGCGCAGTACACCACTGCGACCGATAACGACGCCGCCGAGCCGCTGTACAACCGTTTGGCAGAGTTTGAAAAAGGCGCCACCAATGTCGTGCCAGGCCTGGCAACCCGCTGGGATATTTCCGAGGACGGCCTCAAGTACACGTTCCATCTGCGCGAGGGGGTGAAATTTCACACGACCAAATACTTCACGCCGACCCGCGATTTCAACGCCGACGACGTGCTGTTCACGTTTAATCGCATGCTCGATCCGCAGCACCCGTTCCGTAAGGCTTATCCGACCGAGTTCCCGTATTTCAACGGGATGAGCCTGAACAAGAATATTGCCAAGGTCGAAAAGACCGGGCCGCTGACCGTGGTGATGACGCTCAACAACGTCGATGCCGCGTTCATCCAGAACATCGCCATGAGCTTCGCCGCCATCCTTTCGGCCGAATACGCCGACCAGTTGCTGGCGGCCGGCAAGCCGAGCGAGATCAACCAGAAGCCGATCGGCACCGGGCCGTTCGTGTTCAAGAGCTACCAGAAAGATTCCAACATCCGTTACAGCGGCAACAAGCAGTACTGGGACCCGAGCCGGGTCAAGCTCGATAACCTGATTTTTGCCATCAACACCGACGCCTCGGTGCGCGTGCAGAAGCTCAAGGCCAACGAATGCCAGATCACCCTGCACCCGCGCCCCGCCGACGTAACCGCCCTGAAGAATGATCCGAAACTGCAACTGATCGAGAAACCCGGCTTCAACCTCGGCTACATCGCCTATAACGTTCGGCACAAGCCTTTCGACCAGCTCGAAGTGCGCCAGGCGCTGGACATGGCGGTGAACAAGCAAGGCATTCTCAATGCCGTCTATCAAGGTGCCGGTCAACTGGCGGTCAATGCCATGCCACCGACCCAGTGGTCCTATGACGACACCATAAAGGACGCCTCCTACAACCCGGAAAAAGCCAAGGAACTGCTCAAGGCCGCCGGCGTGAAGGAAGGCACCGAAATCACCCTCTGGGCGATGCCGGTCCAGCGTCCGTACAACCCCAACGCCAAACTGATGGCCGAAATGCTCCAGGCGGACTGGGCGAAGATCGGCCTCAAGGTCAAGATCGTCAGCTACGAATGGGGCGAGTACATCAAGCGCACCAAGAACGGCGAGCACGACATCAGCCTGATCGGCTGGACCGGTGACAACGGCGACCCGGACAACTGGCTCGGCACGCTGTACAGCTGCGACGCCATTGGCGGCAACAACTACTCCATGTGGTGCGATCCGGCTTACGACAAGCTGATCAAGCAGGCCAAGGTCGTCACCGATCGCGACCAGCGCACCGTGCTCTACAAACAGGCGCAGCAGTACCTCAAGCAGCAGGTGCCGATCACGCCGGTCGCCCACTCGACGGTCAACCAGCCGTTGAGCGCCAAAGTCGAAGGGTTCAAGGTCAGCCCCTTCGGTCGCAACGTGTTCTCGGGCGTCAGTATCGACCAATAACCAATTAGCCAGAAACGCTGGGGGGCGGATTCCGCCCTCACGCAAGCGTATTGCCGTAATTCGTCAAATCGGCCTGCAGCAAACGTTTGCGAAGCCTGAATGAGTTCTAAACCAAATAGCCGGATCACCAAAAAAGACCGGCATTAAAAAAAGAAAGTAAGGAGCTTCACACATGAAACTGAGCAGCACCGCGTTATTGGCCTTGGCCATCAGCAGCGTGACCGCCACGGCTTACGCAGAATCCCAGAGCCAGGCGTTCACGCCGGTTACCGTTAAAGAGAAAAGTGCTCAGAGTGAAGCCACTGGCTTTGTCGAAGGCCAATCGATCACCGGCAGCACGCGTAACTGGTATGCCAATGAGCAACTCAAACGTGGTGCTCATTTCAAGTACAACAAAAACGGTGTACCGACCAACACTGATCGTCGTATCAACTGGGTCCAGGGCACAATCCTCAAGTACAACTCGGGCTTCACAGAGGGTACTGTCGGTTTCAGCACTGAAGTTGCGGCTTACAACGCCATCGCGTTGGAACGTGACCGTAAGGACCTTGCGTCTGCCAATGGTGGTGCACCATTGAATGGCGTTGGCGGCCTTGGCAACAACCGTACCCTGACCAAAAACGGCGGCGACGCCGAGGGTCAGTGGAGCAAATTGGGACTGGCTAACGTCAAGGCACGTTTCTCCAACACCACGCTGACTGCCGGCCGGCAAAACTTCAGCAGCCCGATGGTCGATGTCATCGGTAACCGTGCCCTGCCCTCAAGCTTCGAAGGTGTGAGCCTGCACAGCGAGGAGCTGGAGAACCTGTCGTTCGACGTGGCCACGTTCGATCGCAACTCGCCGCGTACAGAAGAAAGCCAGCGCAAATTCCGGTCCGAATACGCTGACACCGTCGTGGAAGCCGATCACGTGAACACCGCAGGTATCACTTACCAGCCGTTCGCCAGCCTGACCACCAGCCTGTGGGGCACCCAGGCTGAAGACTTGTGGAACCAGTACTACTTCGGCGCCAGCCACGTCTTGGGCGACAGCTCGGTACTGAGCCTGACCACCGGCCTGAACTACTACAAAACCGTGGACGAAGGTAAAGCCAAGCTCGGCGAAATCGACAACGACACCTACTCCCTGTCGTTCGGCCTGACCCACCAGGCCCACAGCGTGACTTTCTCGTACCAGGAAGTGAACGGTAACGAGTACTTCGACTACCTGCACGAAACCAACGGCATCTATCTGGCCAACTCCCTGCTCTCGGACTTCAACGGCCCGAACGAGAAGTCCTTCCAGATCGCCTACGGCCTGAACATGGCCGAATACGGTGTGCCAGGCCTGAAATTCAACATCTATCAGGCTCGCGGCTGGGGCATCGACGGTACTCACAATAAAGGCGGCGCCTACTCCAGCGTTCAATCGATGGACGGCGAGCACCATTACGAATACGGCATTGGTACTTCGTATGCGGTACAGAGCGGCCCGCTCAAGGCCACCACTGTTCGCGCAACCTACACCGCGCACCGTGCCAGCGAAAACCAGGCGGATGGCAGCATCAACGAGTTCCGTCTCGTGACCACCATCCCGTTCAACATTTTGTAAAACGCACGCCGGCGGCTGACTCATGACGAGTCGGCCGTTCGGTTTTTTCCTGTTCAACCGATTGCAGAGGGTTCTTGATGAAAATGCTTCCCCTACGAGCGGCCATCGCTGCCGCGTTGCTGAGTGTCGCTGTTGGCGTCTCGGCCAAACCCTTGGTGGTCTGTACCGAAGCCAGCCCGGAAGGCTTCGATATGGCCCAGTACACGACTGCTGTCACAGGCGATGCAGTGTCCGAAACCATCTTCAATCGTCTGGTGGGCTTCAAGCCTGGCACCACCGAAGTGATTCCCTCGCTGGCCGACTCCTGGGACATCAGTGAAGACGGCCTGACCTACACGTTCCACCTGCGAAAAGGCGTCAAGTTTCACACCACCGATTACTTCAAGCCGACCCGCGACATGAATGCCGACGACGTGGTCTGGAGCTTCCAGCGGCAGCTGGACCCGAACCATCCGTGGCACAAGAAATCGAGCGTAGGCTTCCCGTACTTTGAAAGCATGGGCTTCAAGGAACTGCTCAAAAGCGTCGAGAAGGTCGACGACAATACGGTCAAATTCACCCTGACCCGCCGTGAAGCGCCGTTCCTGGCCGACATCGCCATGGCCTTCTCCTCGATCTACTCCGCCGAGTACGCCGATCAATTGCTCAAGGCCGACAAAACCGGCGACCTGAACAACAAGCCGGTTGGCACCGGCCCGTTCATCTTCCAGCGTTACGCCAAGGACGCCCAGGTTCGCTTCAAGGCCAACCCGGACTACTTCCTTGGCAAGCCACCGGCTGATGCGCTGGTCCTGGCGATTGCCACCGACAACAACGTACGCCAGCAAAAGCTCAAGGCCAACGAGTGCCAGATCGCTCTGTATCCGAAGCCGGATGACATTCCGAGCATCAAGAAAGACACCAATCTGAAGGTCGCAGAACTGGATGCGATGACCGTGTCCTACATCGCCATGAATACCCAGCACAAATACATGAGCGATGTGCGGGTACGCAAAGCCATCGATATCGCGTTCGACAAGGAAGCCTACGTCGCCGCCCTGTTTGGTAAAGGTAATGCCACAGTAGCGGTCAACCCGTACCCGCAGACCCTGCTGGGCTACAACCATAAACTGACCAACCCGCCTCGCGACCTCGACAAGGCTCGTGCCCTGCTCAAGGAAGCCGGTGTGCCGGATGGCACCGTGTTCACCCTGTTCACCCGTAACGGCGGTGGCCCGACCAACCCTAATCCGATGCTCGGCGCACAAATGATGCAGGCAGATCTGGCCAAGGTCGGCATCAAGGTCGATATTCGTGTCATGGAATGGGGCGAAATGCTCAAGCGCGCGAAGAACGGCGAGCACGATATGGTGTCCGCCGGTTGGGCAGGCGATAACGGCGACCCGGATAACTTCCTGACGCCTATGCTCAGTTGTGAGGCCGCCAAGAACGGCGAAAACTACGCTCGCTGGTGCAATGAAAAGTTCCAGGCGCTGATCGACGAAGCACGGGCCAAAGTGAACCCGGCTGAACGCACGGCGCTCTACGAACAGGCCCAGGACGTTTTCAATCAGGACCAGCCATGGATCAGCATGGCGCACACCCGCATGTTCACTGCAATGCGCACCAACGTAGAGGGCTATCACATTAGCCCCCTCACCACTAACAACTTCGCCACCACCCAGGTGAAGTAGATAAGAAACGCCCAGCCTCGCTGACCCCAGCGAGGCTGGGCACGCCTAACCGGCTGATGAGGTACCACACAAGATGTTTAGTTTTATTGCCCGCCGATTGGGGTTACTGATCCCCACGTTCTTCGGCATCACCTTGCTGACTTTCGCGTTGATCCGCATGATTCCTGGCGACCCCGTGGAAGTGATGATGGGCGAACGTCGGGTCGACCCCGAAATGCATGCTCAGGCAATGGAACGCCTAGGTCTGAACAAACCGCTGTATGCCCAATACCTGGATTACATTGGCAAACTGGCCCACGGCGATCTCGGCGAATCCCTGCGTACCCGTGAAAGCGTCTGGACCGAGTTCAGCTCTCTATTCCCCGCGACCCTGGAACTGGCCTCGGCCGCCATGTTGTTCGCCGGCATCCTGGGCCTTCTGGCCGGGGTGATCGCGGCACTCAAGCGAGGGTCCCTGTTCGACCATGGGGTAATGGGTGTCTCCCTGGCGGGATACTCGATGCCGATCTTCTGGTGGGGCCTGATCCTGATCATGTTCTTCTCGGTGAGCCTGGGCTGGACCCCGGTATCCGGGCGGATCGACCTGCTCTACGACATCGAGCCACGCACCGGCTTCATGCTCATCGATACGTTGCTGGCCGATGACGTCGGAGCGTTCTTCGATGCTCTGCATCACCTGATCCTGCCAGCCATCGTGCTCGGCACCATCCCGCTGGCGGTGATTGCGCGGATGACCCGTTCGTCGATGCTCGAAGTGCTGCGTGAAGACTACATCCGTACCGCCCGTGCCAAAGGCCTGTCGCCATCGCGCGTGGTATTCGTGCACGGTCTGCGCAATGCGCTGATTCCGGTACTGACCGTGGTCGGCCTGCAAGTCGGCACGCTGCTGGCCGGCGCGGTCCTGACCGAAACCATCTTCTCCTGGCCCGGCATCGGCAAATGGCTGATCGAAGCCATTGGCGCACGGGACTATCCCGTGGTGCAAAACGGCATCCTGTTAATCGCCTGCCTGGTGATTCTGGTCAACTTCGTAGTGGACATCCTCTACGGCTTTGCCAACCCACGCATCCGTCATCAGCGCTGAGATCAATGACCATGACCACTCTCACTACACCGGTAGCAGTCGATCAAAGCCTGCTGTATCCGTCGCCCTACAAAGAATTCTGGCATGCGTTCTCCAGGAACAAAGGCGCTGTCGCCGGCCTGTTGTTCATGCTGCTGGTGATTTTCTGCGCGATCTTCGCCCCATGGGTCGCACCGCATAACCCGAGCGAACAGTACCGCGACTTCCTGCTGACCCCGCCCTCCTGGCTGGAAAGCGGGCATATCCAGTTCCTGCTGGGTACCGATGAACTCGGTCGTGACCTGCTGTCGCGTTTGATTCACGGCTCGCGCCTGTCCCTGCTGATCGGCTTGTCATCGGTGGTGATGTCGCTGATTCCAGGCATCCTGATGGGACTGTTCGCCGGGTTCTTTCCGCGCGTGCTCGGCCCGACCATCATGCGTCTGATGGACATCATGCTGGCCCTGCCGTCCCTGCTGCTGGCGGTGGCAATTGTCGCCATCCTCGGCCCTGGCCTGATCAACACCATTATTGCCATCGCCGTGGTTTCGTTGCCGTCCTATGTTCGTCTGACCCGCGCCGCGGTGATGGGCGAATTGAACCGCGACTACGTGACCGCCGCGCGCCTGGCCGGTGCCGGTCTGCCTCGCCTGATGTTCGTCACCGTGCTGCCCAACTGCATGGCGCCGCTGATTGTTCAGGCCACCTTGAGTTTCTCCTCGGCGATTCTCGATGCCGCGGCACTGGGCTTCCTCGGCCTTGGCGTACAACCGCCAACCCCTGAATGGGGCACCATGCTGGCTTCGGCTCGCGACTACATCGAACGCGCCTGGTGGGTGGTGAGCTTGCCTGGTTTGACCATTTTGCTCAGCGTGCTGGCAATCAACTTGATGGGCGACGGCCTGCGCGATGCGCTGGACCCGAAACTCAAGAACGCCGCCTGAGGAGATTCAAATGTCACTGTTAGAAATCAAGAATCTCAACGTTCGCTTCGGCGACGCCAATGCCGTTCCGGTGGTCGATGGTCTCGACATTACCGTGGAAAAGGGCGAAGTGCTGGCCATCGTTGGCGAGTCGGGTTCCGGCAAGTCCGTGACCATGATGGCGCTGATGGGCCTGATCGAGCATCCGGGGATCGTCACCGCTGACGCCCTGAATTTCGACGGCAAGAACATGCTCGCGCTCAGCAACCGTCAGCGTCGGCAAATCGTCGGCAAAGACCTGGCCATGGTCTTCCAGGACCCGATGACCGCGCTGAACCCGAGCTACACCGTGGGCTTCCAGATCGAAGAAGTGCTGCGCCTGCACCTGAAAATGTCCGGCAAGCAAGCCCGCGCTCGCGCCATCGAACTGCTGGAAAAAGTGGAAATCCCAGGCGCCGCCAGCCGTATGGATGCCTACCCGCATCAACTCTCCGGCGGTATGAGCCAGCGTGTTGCAATCGCCATGGCGATTGCCGGCGAACCGAAACTGCTGATCGCCGACGAACCGACCACCGCGCTCGACGTAACGATTCAGGCGCAGATCATGGACCTGCTGCTGGCCCTGCAGAAAGAGCAGAACATGGGCCTGGTGCTGATTACTCACGACCTCGCGGTCGTGGCCGAAACCGCCCAGCGCGTGTGCGTGATGTACGCCGGCCAAGCGGTTGAAGTCGGTCAGGTGCCACAACTGTTCGACATTCCGGCGCACCCGTACAGCGAAGCGCTGCTCAAGGCCATTCCAGAACACAGCCTGGGTGCTGCGCGCTTGTCGACGCTACCGGGCATCGTTCCCGGTCGTTACGACCGTCCGCAAGGTTGCCTGCTGTCGCCGCGCTGCCCGTACGTGCAAGAAAATTGCCGCACCCAGCGTCCAGCCCTTGACCAGAAAAGCAACAGCCTCGCCCGCTGCTTCTACCCGTTGAACCAGGAGGTGGCGTAATGGCCGTCGTACTTACCGCCCGCAACCTGACCCGTCACTACGAAGTGTCTCGCGGCCTGTTCAAGGGCCATGCGACCGTGCGCGCCCTCAACGGTGTGTCGTTCGAACTGGAAGCCGGCAAGACCCTCGCTGTCGTGGGTGAGTCCGGTTGCGGCAAATCCACCCTGGCCCGTGCCCTGACGTTGATCGAAGAGCCATCCTCCGGCTCATTGAAAATCGCCGGGCAGGAAGTCGCCGGCGCCGACAAGGCTCAGCGCAAGCAACTGCGCAAAGATGTGCAGATGGTGTTCCAGAGCCCGTACGCGTCGTTGAATCCACGGCAGAAAATCGGTGATCAACTGGCTGAACCGCTATTGATCAACACCAACCTTTCCGCCGCCGAACGTCGCGAGAAAGTCCAGGCGATGATGAAGCAGGTGGGCTTGCGTCCCGAGCACTACCAGCGCTATCCGCACATGTTCTCCGGCGGTCAGCGCCAGCGGATCGCCCTGGCCCGCGCGATGATGTTGCAGCCGAAAGTGCTGGTGGCGGACGAACCGACCTCGGCGCTGGACGTGTCGATTCAGGCGCAGGTACTCAACCTGTTCATGGATTTGCAGCAAGAGTTCAACACCGCCTACGTGTTCATCTCCCACAACCTGGCGGTGGTACGCCACGTTGCCGATCACGTGATGGTGATGTACCTCGGCCGTCCGGTGGAAATGGGCCCGAAAGAGGACATCTACACCCGTCCCCTGCACCCATACACCCAGGCGCTGTTGTCGGCGACGCCGACCATTCACCCGGATCCGGACAAGCCGAAAATCAAGATCGTCGGCGAACTGCCAAACCCGTTGAACCCGCCGTCCGGCTGCGCCTTCCACAAGCGTTGCCCGTACGCGACCGAGCGCTGTGCCATCGAAGAACCGCTCCTGCGCCTGCTCGACACACGCCAGGTGGCTTGCCACTACGCCGAGCAGTTCCTGGACGGCGCGGCATAAAACGTGTGCGGGCAGGCTTGCTCGCCCGCACATGAGTTGTGTTGCCTGGATCCTTGAAGCGTTGACCAATCCCTCTACCTCGATTGCGCATCAGTCGAGTGGAGGGGTTACTTTTATCAGTACATCGTTTTCTATTACCGTAAGACAACGGAGCGCTGACAGCATCAAACCAACACCGGCCATACCGGTGCAATCTCGCCGCATGTCATCACGATAAGCTGCGTGAACATTCAGACCAGAGGAGCAAGACATTGGACAAGGAACTTCCAACCGATTTCGATCAGTATGTCGAGACGCTGACGCGTTTGAGCAAGAAAAACGGCCTGACCCTGGGGCGACTCAACCGTCAGGAGCTTGCCGTCATGCTGCTTTACGTCAGCACCGCTCTGACACCTGGCAAACGTTACGACGAACGTGAAGCGACCGCAGCGC
Organism: Pseudomonas sp. KD5; assembly: GCF_012932895.1. Lineage (NCBI taxonomy): Bacteria > Pseudomonadati > Pseudomonadota > Gammaproteobacteria > Pseudomonadales > Pseudomonadaceae > Pseudomonas > Pseudomonas sp. KD5. Next base: position 177,126 of record NZ_JDWJ01000010.1, read on the forward strand.
TGGATCATTGGAGAACACAGTTCGCGCCGATGCTGCGTAGTGATGTCGTCGAGCTGCGACGCACTTTGATCGACGCCCGCTACTGGGTGCGAGACCCGGACGGTCGTGGTTACCAACTCGAACCAGCCCTGGCAGACAGTGCCTTGTTCATTCGGCTCATCGAAGAACGCATTGAAGCCCGTATTGCCGAACAACTGCTGCTGGCTGCCCGCGACCGCGAAGAGCGAAAGAAAGCAGCGCTGCTTGGCTGACCTGACATTTTTTCAACGGAACGGGGGAATGCCCGAGTGAAATGGGCACTCCTCCCAGGAAAGGAAGCGTTTGTGCTCGCGCCCTATTGCACTCTGATGAACACTGCCTGTTCAGCGCCCTGCCGTTTTCTCCCGGCACTGTCCACAGAGAGATCCGCGGTCCACCGGATGAAATTGGTAAGCACCCGGGAGCTTGCCCCCCCATGTTCGGAGCTTGCCAGCACCAGATGCATATAAAGACCGGTGTCCGAGTAATGGATATCAGGCACCTCACGGGCGAAAACCCTGAGGACAGGCTGACGCATTTCGATGCCCGCGGCACAAAGCCGCGAATTGCGTGAGAGCAGATAGTTTTCGTAACTGTCGAGCAATGGCGATTGAGCAAGCGAGGTCACTGTCCTCTCATAAAGAGCTTCGTCGCTGCATCCCGCCATATCGTCAATCGCAATCAGCTTCGCTCCTTCTTTGGCAACGTACTGCAAAAGAAAACGTCCGCCGCCCAGAACCTTTGACGCATGCTTCAGAAACGGCACGATCCAGGCATTTTCCTGATGAGGGCTGCTGACGATACTCACGGCTGGTTTCAGAGGTGTCTGGGTCTGTTCGCCTGTCTGCACAGACATAGGGCCACTATTATCAGAGTCCAGCCATGCAGCGGCGGCCCGCAGACTCACCTCGGCAACCTTGAAGTGCGCGGCCGACTCCACAGATAGATTGGGCATTGCGACCGGCGGGCTCTGCGTCGGCAGTGCGGCACTGAAATTGAAACGGTCTCTGATCGAATGGGGCAGAGCCGCCTCGTCCCCATGCAACAGTTGATGTTTCACCGCAGCATTGAAGCCATCCAGATAACCGAGAATGTTGCCCTGTTCCATCCCCAGTCGTCGCAGATAAAACAGACTCCACTGCTCAAAACCGAATTGCGGTAGCCATGTCGACTTTTCAGCCGTGAGGAAGAACCGTTCGGTGATGGAGGCAGCCAACTCGCTGTTCATCGTATCGTGAGACCAGTCAAAACCCGACCCTGTGATCCCGTACTTTTCCCGATCATTCCAGATAGGTGTCAGGGGATCGCAGTACCACACCTGAGCACGGAAGGTGTCCGGCGCAAATACCTCAATGAAATCCAGGCTCTCCTGCACCGTCTCAAAGGTTTCCCCTGGAAACCCGATAATGAAGGACGCGTGAGTCGCTATGCCCACAGACCTGAATGAAGTGATGGCCTGCTCATAGTTCTTTCTGCGAGACGTCTTGCGCATCAGCGCGAGCATCTTGTCGGAGGCTGACTCGATTCCGAGAAACACCCCTTCGCACCCTGCCCGGGCCATGAGCTCAATGGTCTCCGGATCACCCTGATCAGAGCGGTAAAACGAATTCCATTTAAAGTTGTATTTGTTGTCGATCATCATCTGCATGATTTCCCGGAACCGCTGCTTGGGCACATTGAATGTGTCATCCAGGAAAGTCAGCGTATCGACGGTGCCGATTGCCTTGATCGCGTCAAGTTCACGTTCTACATCGCTGGTGGACAGATAGCGGTATTTACCGGCCCGCTGAGGAAATCCGCAGAAAGCGCAGGAGTAAGGGCAGGACTTGGCCGTACGCGTTGACAGAAAACGCCCGATACCGCGAGGCTGGAATAGCGTGTAGTTGACGAAGTTTTCTTTCAGTTCGTTGTATTCCGGCTCATCCGTACCGAACACCCAGTCCTCGCCGTCCAGTACCGCCGTGCGACTTAGTCCAGTCACCGAGCGGTTAGCGTTGATCGCCTCAAGCACTTGCCGAAGCGTGTCCTCACCTTCATTGCTGTTGATGTAAATATCGCCGCCAAGGACACTGAGATAGTCACCCAGCATGTCGCGCTCATGGGCCTTGAAAAGACCACTGATATAAGGCCCGCCGATGATGATCTGCACATCGGGTGCATGTGCTCTCACAAAGTCGACGATTTCCTGCACAGGGTGCGGCATGACATAAAGGGTCGTCGTGATGACCACGGTATTGATGACACCGGAAGCCAACTTTTGCGCCAGGACTTCTTTTTCGCTCTGAAAAAGATTCACGTAGTCAAAGGCAATACCGTGCTTTTCGAGATAGGAGCCTAACACCATCACAACGGGCCAAAGAAAATCGGCGTTGTTAAGGTTCAAGTCTGTCAGGCCTTCCATCTTGCGGGTCTTGTTAAGGACGCCCAAAGCATGGCAGCGTGAGCCTTCGTAATTCACAAACGCCAAACGTAAATCGCGCTTTGCCGCAGCTTGCGGCCCAAGTTGATCAAGCATCTGACAGTAATCTTCAAACGAGAAATCGTTGAAGCCGATGATCATGCACTTTTTATTTTGCACCGGTCACTCCTCCCTGAAATGAATGACGAAGGCTCGCTGACCCTGCGAGTGATTACTCAGCCGTTGGAAGCCACCCAACGCCGCGTATCGGGAATGAAGTCTGGGATGTTGGTATAGCCCCCCGTTTCCAGACACCTTTCGACGAACAACTTGCCCACCACGAGATCCAGAACACCCAGCCCGAAAGGTGAAAAAATCAATGGGCGCGAACGATCGATCTGTTCCGGATGGGTCAGAACGCTGGCGAGTGTTCCATTTACAAACGAACGATCACCGTACTTCTGCTCGGCCAGATGAGGTGATGTATTGGCTTTCATGCAGTGTTCAACATCGTCAAATATGTTGAAGGCCTGCCAGATAATGTCGGGACTGATATCACGCAGCGAGACATTCAGAATGATCTGCCCCGGCGCAAAGACATCGCCGCCCGAAACATAGGGTTCACCCGCATTGGTGGCGAAAACAACAATTTCGGCCGAGTTGATTGCGGATTTCACATCTTCGACAAACCGGACGTTCTGGCAACCATCCGCCTGAACATGGCGACAAAGCTCATTGGCCGACCCTGCATCAAGATCGCACACGGTGATCTGCTCGAACGTCCAGCCGTCAGCCTTGAAGAAGTCGAAGATCGCCCGCGAAATAACGCCCGCCCCCACAAATGTGATCTTTACAGGCGCCTTGGGATCAGCCGTCAGAGCCCTGGCCGCGACGACCGCAGAAGCCGCGGTCCGGGCTGCACTGATTTGCGAGGCTTCCAGGCACGCTACCGGATACCCCGTTTCGTAATCATTCAACAACAGCACAGCGGAAGCCCGCTGCAGATTGCGCTCAATGTTCTTTGGATAACTGGCGATCCACTTGATGCCAGAAATGGGTGAGTCGTTGGAAATGGCTGCCGGCAGGGCAATGATCCGATCCGACTGACGATCGGCAAATCGCAGAAAATAGCTGTCGGGATTGTTGGTCAGACCGGCATCGTGTTGCAGATAGGTCGTTTCAACCAGCTTCAGGATATCCCTGCGCAACGAAGGCATTAACGTGGCAATTTGAGAACCGGAAACAATGGTCAAGGGATGGGATGACATTCTACGAACCTTCCATGGAGAGACTTATTTAATAGTGGCGTGGCTGAAAGCGTCGGGTTCACTGGAGCTTTCCCCCTCACTCAGGAGCCTGAATCGCTCTAACGTTTCGTTCAGCAGATGCTTCAGCGTCAGCATGTCTTCAGCGGAAATCCTGTCGGCCTGATACTGCAACTTGACAAACGAATGTTCACTTGAGACAGGAACCCACAAGAACAGGGGCCAGGGCTGATAGTCCGGTAACTGGACCTGGGACACGGCAACGTTTTCCAGATGCCAGCTTTCAAATGGACTTTCAGCGCCGATATGGATGGGTAAGCTTTGCTTGATCTCGGACTCGGCCATCATTTCGCCGATGGACAGACTGACGTTCTCAAAGGTCTCGTAGAGGGAGTCCGCCACATTCAAGATATGAGTCTGCAGCGCCAGCGTTGAGTCGATATGTACCCGCAGTGGAATCCGTGCAGACAAATACGAAACGACTGTTTGTGTGCCTTCCATCCAGCGTGGCGTCACATTGGTCTGGATCAACAGGTCATCCGAGGCGCAAAACCGGGCCAGTGCGATAGACGCAGCAGCGGTGTAAACCACAAAGGGCGTTACATCCAATGCATTGCAAAGCTGATTGATCGCCTTGTGAACCTCTTGCGGGGGAGTGATCACATCGAATGTCGATTTCGCTTGTGCGCTCTCCCCGACGCCCAAGCCTGGAATGGCCGGGATTTTTGCGCCCTTCAGGTAGTCCCGCCAGAACTGCGCTTGTCTTTGACGCTCATCTGGCTCCAAAGGCTGTGCAAGGATTTCGTAGTCGAAGGTCAGGGGAGAAAGCAACGGTTCCCCGGCTCCGGACATCGCTCGATTGTAGGCAGTCGCCAGGTCATCCAGGATCACTTCCAACGACCATGAGTCGACCACGATGTGGTGAATAATCAGTGCCAGCAGATATCGCTCATGATCAATGGGATTCAAGTAAGCCCTGAAGGGTATATCGACTTTCAGATCAAGCGGAACCTGGCACAACGCCTCAATGCTCGCATCAAGCCGAGACATCTCGAACGGTTCGCTCCCCACCTGTAGTACATCGCGTGCAGCGGCTCGAGGAAAGCGTCGCACGCCCTCCGCAGTTTCCCGGAAATTCGACCTTAGCTGCTCGTGACGATTGACCACTGCATCAACCGCACGACTGAACAAGGGGATGTTTACCGCCCCCTCAAGGACAAAGCCAATGCTCACGCAAGCGGTCTCGGGGAGATCGTAAGCGCTCGACGCGTTCCAGTAATATTGTTGATATGGGTTCAGTCCTTTGCCCGCCATCTTTCATTCCCCTATCAGACAAGCCATTTGCGACAAGGTAGGCGCACCAAACACACGTTTCAGAGGAATCTGGATGTTGTGGCGCTTCATGAGCGCGACAAGCCGCATCGCCAAAAGGGAATTCCCGCCGAGTGCAAAAAAATTCGCTTCACGGTCTTCAACCGGTCGGCCCAGAATCTGCGCCCAGATCAGCGCCAGTGTTTCCTCCTGGCGGGTCATTGCGCCCGCAGGTGCGGTACTTTCCTGCCGGGCATCCAATTGGGCCACCAGCGCGGTTCTATCGATCTTGCCCGCCGGATTTCGAGGCAGCTCATCAAGCACAAGGATGCGGGCAGGCATGAAGTAATTGGGAAGGTCACGGGCGATCTTTTCTCTCAGGGCAGATTCAATCGCGACGGCCTCTGTCTCGATTGAAGGCACGACAAAAAGCGCGATTCTCACCCCCGATGCACCAGCGTCGGCGCTGCAGGCATGGCAACTTTGAACAAGCGATGAAGCCATGGCACAAGCTTCAATTTCGGCAAGCTCGACCCGGTTACCGTTTATCTTGACCAGGTCGTCCTTGCGTCCTTCGAACAGGATGTCTCCATCGGCATTGCGCCTGGCGAAATCACCCGTTCGAAAAGCACGCCCGGGCACACCCTCCAGCCCCCCGACAAAACGAGCTTCGCTCAAGTCCGCAAGCCCCAGATAGCCGCGAGCAACACTCCCCCCCGAAATATAGATTTCACCCACTTCCCCGTCGCCAGCTTCCTCCATCTGCTCGTTCAGGATATGCACTGTCACATTGGAGAGTGCCCGACCAATATTGGCCGGCGAGGTCTCGGCGCAACACAATTTCACGGTTGTCGCGACCGTTGCCTCGGAAGGGCCGTAAGCATTGAGCAACCGGGTTTTGCTTGCCCAGTTGGCAATCACTTCCTTGCTGCATCGTTCACCCGCAACCACCAACGTCGACAGGCTGATTGGAAGATCGATCGGCAACAGCGACACCAATGAAGGAGGCAGTGTGACTACGTCAATTTGACGGTGGCACAGCAGGTTCTGAAGACTGTCAAAATCCCGAAGTTCATGATCCGCCACAGCCACCAGGCAACCGCCCGCAAACAGCGTCATCGCGATTTCGGCGATAATCGCGTCAAAGCAGACTGGGGAAAACATCAGTACCCGACTGCCTTTCGAGATTCCGTAGGTCAGCGCATGACGCGCCAGATTCGGAATGCCCCGGTGGGGCACCAGAACCCCTTTGGGTTGCCCGGTCGAGCCGGAGGTAAAGATGATATAGGCAAGATCGTCAGGGGATACTCCGGGCGCTGAGAAGTGCAAAGGTTGCGCAGATCCCAGAACCTTGCCAAGCGTGACCACATCCACACCGGCGAACACGGCGTTAGCCGTCAAAGCATCTGCGTCCGATACCAGAACCCGGACTGGCCTGGCCATTTCAAACTGCACAGACAGCCGAGCGGGGGCGGCATCCAGCTCAAACAGGAAAAAGGTCGCACCACTCTTCATGACCCCCAGCATGGCAACGAGAAGGTCTTTGCCCCGCGGACAGCCCACAGCAACAATTGCGCCGGCACCGATGCCGTTTTGAACCAGGTAAGCCGCAACCTGGTTGCTTTGCGCGTCAATGTCCACATAGCTATAAAGGATTCCGCCACTGTCTATCGCAGGTGCATTCCTGTAGTCATGACTGGATTGGCGCCACAGATCGAGAAAGACCTGCGTCTCGGTAGTACTGTCGGGAGGGAATAGAAGTTCTGACAAGATAGGTTCCTTCCAATCAAAGAGAAGAGCGTCTGGCACAGCCAATACACATCAGCCAACCAGAGCGTGCTGGTACAACTGGCTGCCAAAGTTGGCATCACACCATTTGTCCGAATAGATCGTCTCGAGATAGCGCTCCCCCATATCGGGGCTGATCACGACCACTTCGTCACCCGCTGGAATTTGATTTCGCAAGCGTTTTACTGCGGCCAGCACGGTCCCCGTGGAGCCACCGACAAGCAGGCCATAGTCCAGCGCAATGCTGCGGCACATGCGGATCGTCTCGACTTCGTCGATAAACTCAATATGCTCGATCAAGTCACGGTCGAGAATCTCGGGGCGCCGGCTCGTCCCCAGACCAGGAATCAGCCGTTTCTTTGCCACTTCCTGAAAGTTGATCGAGCCAACGGTATCGACGGCGATCAGTTTCACGCCTGGAGCCTTGTCTCGCAGATAACGCGCACAACCTATGAGGGTTCCGGTCGTACCAGCACCGACAAACAGCCATTTGCAGTTCGGGTGCTGCTGAAGTATTTCGGGCGCGGTGCGGTTGTAATGCGCCAGGGGGTTGGCCGGATTCGCATACTGGTTGGTCCAGAAATATCTCGGGTCCTTACGAATCATTTCCTGAATCAAAGCAATACGCGCCCCGAGGAAACCACCATTGCCGTCACGGGTGTCACAGACAATCACCTCCGCGCCATACGCTTTCATCAGGTTGATGCTGACCTGATTGACATTAGGGTCAGTTACGCAGGTGAACGGATAGCCTCGTTGCGCACAGATTATCGACAGCGCAACACCTAGGTTCCCCGAGCTGGACTCGATGACTTTACGCCCGGGAGAAAGATGCCCCAACCTTTCACTTTCATCGATCAACGAGATGGCTGTCTTGAGCTTTATGGAGCCGGCAGGATTCAATCCTTCGATCTTCAGGTATACCGGCACATCACCAATAAAGTTATCCAGCTTATGAAATTGATTCGCACTGTAAACTTGCATCATGCTCAAGGTTTCCATTTCCAAGAGAGGACAGTTGAGCCAGTTCAAGAACAATCCTTTCTTGAAGATCGGCCATTTGCGCTATGCAGAACTTTTCGCGGTTAAAGTTGAGTTCGATCAAAAAATCTTCTGCCGGAACCAGACCGAGAACCAGAGGAAACTCCGAACGCTCGATCCATTGCAGATTGCTGAGACGGTAGCGATCGCCGGCCGGCAGGTTGTCCTGAAGTTCGAAGTTCTCGATCACCAGAACGGTGTTGAAAAGCTCCTCTTCCTGACCTAATCCCGAGACACTCTTGAAATGGCTCATGGAGACATGTCCTTCGTCCTGAAGAACTGCGTTGCGACGCTGTAACTCCCGAACGCCCGACACAGTCGATGCGCCAGCCACGTCAACCTTGCAAGGCACGATTGAAGTCATCAGACCAATGATGTCTTCAGCTCCATCAAGGTCGGCAGGCCTTCCCGATATTGCCCAGCCGAAAACAGGTGTGTCGTTGCCTGTGTTTTGCGCAAGGATCTGAGCCCACATGCGTTGAAAGACAACGGCAACGGTCACGCCATGGTCCACACAGAACTTCTCGATGGAGCGCGACAGGTCATGACCCAGCGTAAAGCGATAGACACTATGATCTGCGTGTGAGACGGGCTCGTAAGCAACCGGGCTGGTGAAGACACAGGGGCTGATGCCCGACAGATAGTTGCCCCAGAACGGACGGTTTTCTCGCGCCTCCTGATGAGCCAGCCACTCGATGTAGTCGCGATAGACCCGGCCGAATGCCGGGGCTGGCTGATCTCCGCGGATCAGATGATCATAGAGGTCAAAGAGTTCTCTGATGACTCTGGCCACGCACCAGCCATCCAGCAGAATGTGATGGTACGTCCAGATCAGCTTGTGTACATGCGGGCCATGGGACAGCAACGTGAAGCGTGTCAGCGCAGGTGTTTCAAGATCGAATCCGTGGGAGCGGTCGTTTTCCATCACGCGCTCGAACAACATCGGATCATCACCGCCCGCCACGACCGACCAGGTGCATCGTTGCTCTTGCGAAACATACTGCACCGGCCCGGCCACCGCGTCCCAGTAGAATCCGCTACGCAGGACAGGGTGACGTTCAGCCATCAAACGCCATGCGTCCTCCAGCACACTGATGTCGATCTCGCCATTGATGTCCAGGACATATTGCAGGATGTAAGTATCGTCATCGCTCATCAAGTGCTGAAACAGGATTCCCTTTTGTGTCGGGGACAAAGGGTAGATATCCGCGGGTACGGCTCCCGCCTTGTTGATCAGAGCCCGCAGCTCATCGTCGGTCAGATCGGCGTCCGGGTAGTCGGATGGCACGCGCACCAGGGTTGCGCAGGAACAGTGAGCAATGATCTCGCCCAGTGCTGCGCAGTAGCGTGTCGCAATATCCTCCGCCTCCCGTGAAGACAGGATGGCGTCGTCGAAGTACCAGTCGATCTCGAAACGTCCTTGGGCAATGCGCGCTTCAATTTCAAGCGCGTGCTGACGTCCATTACGCGGATCAACCGACACCTGGTCGACAAGACTCAGGATCTGGGCAGATGGCATCGACACATCCGGGTCATCAAATGACACGTTGTCCCATTGCCCCAGATAGTTGAACTGCACCATCGGTTCGGCGTCCGGAATAACCGCGGACACATTGAACAGATAACGCAGCAATCCATAGCCAATACCCCGTTGCGGGATATCCGCCAGCGTACGCTTTGTCTGCTGGATCAAATTGGCCAAGCCACCCTGAGGATCCTGAAGACAGACAGGGAATACTGAAGTAAACCAACCCACCGTACGGGATATATCAACGCCATCCAGGACGTTCTCACGCCCATGCCCTTCGAGGTTGATGGCGATCTCGTTTTTCCCCCGCCAGCCAGAAAAAGCCCGTACCAGCGCTGAAATCAGGATGTCGTTGATGCGAGTGTTATAGGCCGCCGGTACATCACGCACCAACGCGGTGGTCTGGGCAACACTCAACCCCCTGGAGACTATTCTGGCGCGCCTTGACGGTTGCCTGTCCGGGCCAAAAGGCACCGATGCGGGAATCCTGTCGACCACCTTTGACCAGTAAGCCGTCTGCGATAGAACATCGCTCTTGAAGGCGTGCCCATCGCTCGTAAGCTGCTGTGCCCAACTGCGAAACGGTGTGACTTCCGCAGCAATGGTGGTACCTGCACACAAGCGCAGAAAATCCTCGACCAGAACACGCAGGGACACAGCATCCACCACGAGGTGGTGGGCCAGCATCACCAAGAGATCGGCGTCGGTATCCGGGGTACGGAAGAGCACCACGCGAAACAGATTGCCCCCGGCCAGATCCAGGCTTTCCTGGAAGCCGCTCAGCATGTCCCGGATGTCATCCAGTGCTTGATCGATCGGACCGTTCAACTGCACGATCCTGCAGCTCATCTGCCCATCGACAGGCCGAGCAGGAATGGTCTGGGAATAGCCTTCGGCGCCGACTTTGAACTGTGCACTCAGTACCGGATAGTGCTCGAGTATTTTTTTAGTCGCCAGGACCAGGGCATCCGCCGGGACAGGCCGGTGGATCTCGATGGCCGTCCCCAGGCACCAATGGTCCGCATTCACCAGTGACTGTTGCGCGAACCATCGCTGCACAGGCACCAGAGAAGTCGGGCCGATTGGCGGATAGCTTTTTCCGCAGACGGTGCTGTCCAGATACCGCACAGCGAGGGCAATTTCAGAGATTGATCGACTGGCAAAGATGCGATCAAGGTCAATCTCCATGGCGTCCCGTCTCAGGCGCGCGATCAATTGAAGCGCGCTGATCGAATCCCCACCCGAGGAAAAGAAGTTATGGTGCAGCGCCAACGTGTCATCACCCAAGATCTCGCGCGCGACAGCAAGAACAACGGTGTCAAAGGATGAATGCATCGAAGGCAACACTGGCGGATTTTTCGTAATGTCTGTTCCGCTCACGCCCGTCGGCACACCGTTCCAGCTTTGCCACGCTTGCAGCGGGCCATTGGCATCGCAGATGTAGGCCAGCGCGCTCAGGAACTGCTCGGACAACCCGGCTGCTCGCTCTTGGGAGACGCGCTCAGGATCCCAGATGAAATCCACGGTGATAGCATCGCTACTGCTGAGTACCTCGACGGCAAACGGAAACTCGGTGAGGTCCGTCACGTGAGTGAGCTCAACGCTGTTACCGGCGCTTTCAAGCGAAGCCCAATCCGCGAGTGTCTCGACGTTCAGAACCGTATCAAAAGCCTCGTTGGCAAAACGCGAACGGGTGCTGACAAGCGCCTCATTCATCGATACCGATTCGAATCGCAACAACTCGGCAATGCGTCGGCTGACTTCCTGCAGGCTGACATCAGGTCGCTCAGACGGATATAGCGCAACGGGAATCGGCAGCGTATTGGCATACATGCCGAAATCATCCAGCCCGACGCCTGTCTCCGCCCTCCCCGATACGATCATGCCGAACAACTGATGTTGCCCACCGCATACGGCATTCAGCGCCATGGCCCAGGCCGTGGCCGCGACAGCGGAGATCGTGATCCCGGCGCGAACGCAAATACCCCCGATAGCTTGTTCGAGGTCAGCGGGAAGGCGCTTCTGCAGACACGCATGCTGCACCGAAGACAGGGTGGGCTCACCCGAACTGTCGGATACACAGACTGGAAACTCAAAAGGCTCGAGGAGCTCGGCCCAGAGCAATTGGTCTGGCGTCTCCAGGCGAAATTTTTCCTGGCCGGCGATGTAGGTTGAATACACATCGTGCGGAGCAGGCCGTCCTCCGAAAACTTCGGTCATCAGTGGAAAGATCGACGCGCCATCAACAATCAGATGGTGTGCACTCAAGACGAACTGATAATCGGAGCGTCCCAGGTGGAACAGGTGCAATCGATAGAGTGCTGACTGCTCCAGAACGAAACCCGCCTGCTTATCCTCGTGAAGAAACGTTTCCAGAAAAGTTCGTTGCTGCCCGTCGTTCAGGTGCGAAAGATCGGTTCTCATCCACCTCAACGGAGCATTTTCGGCAACTACCCGGACCGGCTGGCTTGACGAGTCGAGAATGAATGCACTGCGCAACAGTTCGTGGCGCTCATGCGCCTTGCGCCAACCCGCTTCGAACGCCACACCATCATCCGGCATCGTCATGCGGAACGAATACTGAAGGATGTAAGTGTTGCGATGCCGCGAGCGTAGGGACTGAACAAAAATCCCCCTTTGAGCGGGTGACATCGGCAAAAAAGATAACGAGTCGTCCGCCAGCGGTTCACGTCCTGGCAGCGACTGGTCTTTTGCGCTTGTGGTGCTCTGCGTATTTGCCACGGCACTTTTTGTGCGGGAGACCTTGAGCAGTCCCAACGTGGTCGGGTTACGAAAAACATCCCCGAGAGTGAAGGCATGCCCCAAGGTCTTTGCCCGCGCAATAAACTGCAAAGCGAGAATGGAATCGGCACCCTGCCTGAAAAAATCATCCGTGGGTTGCAAAGCCGGATTGCGGAGTAGATCACGCCACATCTCAAGAAAATCCTGACCGCCCTTTGCTGTCCCCGCGCCAGCGCCTGGCGTACCGGCAGACAGTGACGTTTCATTGGCGATGGCCGTGAGTTTTTTCTTGTCAATCTTGCCGTTGGGTGTCTCGGGCAGAGACGACTGAATACGAAACTCGGACGGGATCATATGCTCCGGTAAGTGATCACGCAGTTGGAGTCGCAGGCTTTCGAGGTCAGTCTCGGCGCCCTCCTGCTCCACTATGAACGCCGTGAGAAAGGCGCGCGTGTTGGACGTGTTGAGTACGACCGCAGCCTGTTTGATCTGTACAAGCCGCAGGATGCCGAACTCGACCTCACTCAACTCGATACGGTGACCACGTACCTTAACTTGATCATCGGTCCGACCGTGGTAGTGATAAACACCCTCACTGTCACAACTAACCAGATCGCCGGTTTTGTATGCTCGCCGCCCGTCGACAGTGACAAATGCCTTGAGAGTCAGGTCCGGGCGACCGATGTAACCCAGCCCCACCGCAACCCCTTCGACGTAAAGCTCCCCCACTTCACCGACGGGCAGCTCCACCAGATCGGTATCGCGCACGGTCAGGTTAACCCCACGAACAGCGCGACCAATGGGAATGGCCTGATCGGCTGAGGGCATCTCGGTTATGATTTGATGTGTGACATCGTCACTGCACTCGGTCGGGCCATAGGCGTTGATCAAGGGAACATGGGGTTTGGTCGACAACCATCGGCGAGCCAGGGAAACCGGAAGCACTTCGCCCGTGGCGACCAGGCAGGTCAACCGATCAAAACGTGCATTGTCCGCGTCCACGATGATTGCATCGAGAATGGCCAACAGATGGCTGGGCACTACCTGCAAGATATCAATCTCGTCCTGCACGATTCGCGCACCCAGACGATCCAGGTCCAGAAACTCTGATCGAGTCAGGATAGCTGTCCGCCCTGCGCAGATCAGCGGAGCGAGAAATTGCCATACAGAAATATCGAAACTCTGTGGCGCCGTTTGCGCGACATTGGGCGCCTTGTGCATCCCCAGATCATCAACTTTGGCCAGCAGATGATTGACCATGCCCCCATGATGGACCATCGCGCCCTTGGGCATCCCGGTCGAACCCGAGGTGAAGATGACATAAGCGAGGCTATCGTCTGTCAGGGCGCACCGTTCAAAGGTTGTACCGCCCGTCATACCCTCAAACCGCTCCGGCATCACCAACAGACCAACGCCGTCGAACAGCGTCTGCGTGTCATCCTCGGCGATCAACCACTTGCAACCGCATTGCTCGAGCATGTAAGCGCGTCGGTCCCGCGGAAGTGTGCGATCGAGTGGCAGATAGGCAGCCCCGACCTTGAAAAGGCCGATCATCGATACCAGGAACCCCAGCCCACGTTCCAGCCCAATGGCTACGATATCGCCGCGTGCCACCGAGGCCGCATTGAGCTTGCGGGCAAAGCTGTCAGAGATCTGATCAAGTTCGCGATAGCTCAGGCGGTCATGGCCATCGGAGGCTGCGGTGGCGTGGGGAAACCGCCGAACTTGATCGGTGAATAAATCCAGAAAATTTTCCATATCATCCATGTCTTATGGTTTAAATTTCGGTGTTTGTGTCTTTCAGGATCCTTCCCGAAGGTATTTCTTCACCCCCAAATGCCAAAGTAATCGAGACAACAGCGCGAATCCGACAGTCGCCAGCAACGCCCCCAGCAAGGAACCGCCCGTGGTCATCCCCATCGCGGATTGCGCGGGCACTTCCATGATGAAAAAGACAGGCACCACCGTCATGATCACCACCTGAATCCACTCCGGGTAAGCACCGGATGGAAAACGTCCGGTAGTCAGGAACATGAACAGCAGATGAGAAACGTTGCTGGTTTTCTTCGTCCAGAATGCCAGGCTCGCGATGCTGAACCAGACCGCATAGGCCAACGCACAGGCCAGCGTTATGAAAATGCAGAAAGCCCCCAGCGTCTTCGCAGTCAGTTGTCCTTGTGCATAACTGCCGCCAAGCATCAACCCCAATCCCAGCAGCACGCCGAAAACATGCCAAAGACGCAACTGCCCAAAGGCCAGAATGGTTTGGATATCAATTGGCTTTGATAAATAGGTATCGATGGACTTACTGATAATTAACCGTGAGGCGGCCTCACAGTTGGGCAAGACAACCATTTGTACAAAAGATCGAATCAAGATGAACGCGCCGTACAGTACGATTGACTGTTCTTTGTTCCACCCGCCAATTTTGTCGACATTACCAAAAAATATCTCGACCACTACATAGACAGACAAACCAAGAAGAGCTGTACTCAACAGACTTACAAATACCGGAACGCGATCTTTCAAGTTTGCTTTCAGCCTGGCTAACAAGAGCGCTCTAACAGCGCTTACCGTTTTCATTAGCCGAATACCGAATAGCGCTTGATACCCGCAGCCCAAATAAAACGGGCCAACAGGGACAGAGCGGCCACCAGAACAATCTGAAACAATAGCCCGCTCATTAATTGTTCGGCATTCAGCTCACCCATAATGATTCGAATAGGAAAGTTAATAATATAGGGAAACGGTGACCACTCCAGAATCGATTGCATCCACCCGGGATAAAGTGACAACGGCGCCAGAACTCCGCCAAACAAAGTCAGCATATAGGTCAACACCAAATCGAACGCACTTGCCTGATCCGACCAGAATGCCGCAAGCCCGCCAATGAAATAGAGTAAATAGTTGATTGCAAAACCCAGGATAACTCCCAGTAAGGCAGGAAGCAGGTAAGCCATATTCAAATAGGAACCCGCCTCCGAAAAAACGAAGACCCCGGCCACCAGGAAAAATATTGGAATCACTCTGACAAGCGCGGAAGCGAGCTCACTCAAAAAGTAGTAGAGACCAATATTGAATGGTTTTAAAAGAAAGCTTCCGATATCACCCGAGTGAATATCACTCTCGACCTCTTCTGCCGCCGTGCTTGACACTATTTCACCGACCAGGAAAACAAGTGCAAAGTAAGCAGCAAACTTGGCGGGAGTAAAACCATCCAGCGCGGCATCCTTCGCGATACCCATCCAGATAATCATCATAAATAACGGTACTAACGAGGCCAGCACCAGTACGAACAGCTCCGCGCGATGTGCAACTTTACGGCGAATGGCTGTACGGGCAACGCCCGCGACTTTCATTACGAACCGGCTCATGCGACGCACTTCCCGGACGCACCCTCAGCCCGCATAGCGGCTTCTGCCTGTGAGTCCATGAACAGCTTCAGAAGGGCCTCTTCGATAGGCGGATCACTGATGGAAATGTCTAACACAGACTGCTCCGCCAGCACCCGCGAGCAGACGGAAACCACGTCCGACGCCGGGACCATGAGCTCATGCACAAAGCCGTCGCCGGAACGGACCAGCCCGTATTTGCCGAGCGCCGAAGCCATGGCTGCTTCGGACAGTTCCACCGTGATAATGCGGTGATTGGACATACGTTTGCGCAAAGACTCCAGGGTATTGTCAAACGAAACCCTGCCGTCCGACACGACAATGACCCGCTCACATAACGCTTCGATGTCCTGCATGTAATGCGACGTCAGAAGTACGCTTACATTTCTCTCGCGACTGTAGTCTTTAATGAAGGAGCGGACTATTTTCTGGACCCCCACATCAAGCCCGATAGTTGGCTCATCCAGAAATAAAACTTTCGGGTCATGAAGCAACGAGGCAACCAGCTCGCACTTCATCTTCTCGCCAAGGGAGAGCGTACGCACTGGTGCCTTGACCAGCTTGGAGACTTGCAACAATTCATCCAGATAGCCATAGACCTGTTTGAACTGCTCATCGGGGATTTCAAATATCTTCTGATTCAGCCGAAATGTTTCCATTGCCGGCAGATCCCAAATCAATTGCTGACGCTGCCCCATGATCAGCGAAATTGATTTGAGGAATTCTTTATTACGCAGTTGAGGCGTATAGCCCAATACCGATATTTGTCCAGCCGTCGGATAGAGCAAGCCCGAAAGCATTTTCAGGGTAGTTGTTTTCCCCGCACCATTGGGACCAAGAAATCCTACTACTTCACCTTGACCGACGGTAAATGAAACATCGTCAACGGCAGTCTTCTCGGAAGACCGGGGAGAAACAAGATTTGTCAGCCAACCGAAAGCCCCCTCAGAGCGCTCTTTGATTCGGTAAGTCTTCGACAAACTCTTAACACTTATGCAATCCATTGCTTATCAGACCCTGAAAAAAATGAGCTATCCATTGCGCATATCGTCTCAACGTGCGCTTTGATATCACGCACCGCTCTATGCCGTCAAGAAACACCACTGCACATTTAATTTTTCAATTCGCCCCACTGGCTATTCATTGCTATTGCCAGGTGATTTTGAAGGTTTCGCAAGTCTAATTCGCATCAATACGCAATGTACGACTGCTCTCATTATTTGCGACTCACCCCCTAAAACTAGTCGCACGCGCTTTCATTGTCGAGGGCAAAAAGAACGAGAAAAACAGAAGAGGACTGGAACTACGATACAAGGAAAAAAAGCTTACAGGAATTTCTGGCAACGAAGGATTTTGCCAGTGCTGATGGGCCATAAGCCCTTTCATTTGAGTACGTGGTCGTCCCCCTCCTTCGATTGAACCTTAGGCGCGGAAGAAGGGAGACTCTTTACTCTTTACTCTTTACGCCTTACGTCTGACTGTCGCCATCATCCGGATTATCAGTGTCTGGGTCGTCGGTGGTAGAGTCGTCATCCTCCGAGCTACCCGACTCCGATGCGGCGAGCATCAGCTCGCTGTGCACGCCTTGCCCGCTCCAGGCCTGCTCATCATGATTCGTGCACTCCGCCCACGCCGCTGACGTGCCGAGGGATAGCATCACCAAAACCTTCAGCAGCAACACAATGCGTTGAATAATGCTCATAGCCGATTCCATCCTTTCTTGGGTGAAGCATGGGTGCCGGAATGGCGCAGAGAGAAATTTAGCGCGATTCTCCAGATAGGACGCTAACGAAGGTCGGGAAATGCCGTGAGAAGGGAGATTGGTTTCGAATAATGCCTATAACCAGATCAACTAAGTGATGCGGGCTCGCCGAGCCCGGAAGGAAGAACCCTGTTGCGCCCGGACAACCGAGTCGCTTCGGTGCAGCACACAGCCCGGCCAATAAAAAGCCCCGAGACTCGCGCATCGGGGCTTTGGGGTTTGTAACTCAGCGCTTAGTGATGCTCACGCGTCGCACGGAATTTCACGTCCGGCCAGCGTTCTTCCATCAGCGCCAGGTTGACCCGGGTCGGGGCCAGGTAGGTCAGGTGACCGCCGCCGTCGAGGGCGAGGTTTTCCACGGCCTTGTTGGTGAATTCCTCAAGCTTCTTCTTGTCGCCGGACTCGATCCAGCGCGCGGAATACACGGTGATCGGCTCGTAGGAGCACTCGACCTTGTATTCCTCTTTCAAGCGGCTGGCGACCACATCGAACTGCAGCACGCCGACGGCGCCGAGAATGATGTCGTTGCTGCGCTCGGGGAAGAACACCTGGGTGGCGCCTTCTTCGGCCAGTTGCTGCAAGCCCTGGCGCAGTTGCTTGGATTTCAGTGGATCGCGCAGGCGTACGCGGCGGAACAGTTCCGGGGCGAAGTGCGGGATGCCGGTGAAACCCAGGGCTTCGCCTTCGGTGAAGGTGTCGCCGATCTGGATGGTGCCGTGGTTGTGCAGGCCGATGATATCGCCGGCGAACGCTTCTTCCAGTTGCTCACGCTCGGAGGAGAAGAAGGTCAGCGCGTCGCCGATCCGCACGTCCTTGCCGGTGCGCACATGGCGCATCTTCATGCCTTTTTCGTATTTGCCGGAGCAAATGCGCATGAAGGCAATGCGGTCGCGGTGTTTGGGGTCCATGTTCGCCTGGATCTTGAACACGAAACCACTGAACTTCTCTTCCACCGGCTCGACGGTGCGCTCGTTGGCGACACGGGCCAGCGGTTGCGGCGCCCAGTCGACCACAGCGTCGAGCACGTGATCGACACCGAAGTTGCCCAGCGCGGTACCGAAGAACACCGGGGTCAGTTGGCCGTCGAGGAATTCCTGTTGATTGAATTCGTGGCAGGCGCCCTGCACCAGTTCCAGCTGCTCGATGAAACGCTCGTACTCGTCACCCAAATGCGCGCGCGCTTCATCGGAATCGAGCTTCTCGATGATTTTGGTTTCGGTGCGCTCATGACCGTGGCCGGCGGTGTAGACGATGATGTAGTCGTCGGCGAGGTGATAAACACCCTTGAAGTCGCGGTAGCAACCGATCGGCCAGGTGATCGGCGCGGCCTTGATCTTCAGGACCGCTTCGATTTCGTCGAGCAGTTCGATCGGGTCGCGGATGTCACGGTCAAGTTTGTTGATGAAGCTGACGATCGGCGTGTCACGCAGACGGCAGACGTCCATCAGGGCGATGGTCCGTGGTTCTACACCCTTACCGCCGTCGAGGACCATCAATGCCGAGTCCACCGCAGTCAGGGTGCGGTAAGTATCTTCGGAGAAGTCTTCGTGGCCCGGGGTGTCGAGCAGGTTGATCATGTGCTCGCGATACGGGAACTGCATGACCGACGTGGTAATGGAGATACCCCGTTGTTTTTCCATTTCCATCCAGTCGGAGGTGGCATGGCGGTCGGACTTGCGAGATTTCACCGTGCCGGCAACCGCAATCGCCTTGCCCATCAGCAAGAGCTTCTCGGTGATGGTGGTCTTACCGGCATCGGGGTGGGAAATAATGGCGAAAGTGCGGCGTTTCGCGACTTCGGCGGCCTGTTTGGTCATGGGAAATCGCCTGGCGGTGATTCAAAAAAGGGCGGCGAGTATAGCTTAAAAAGTGATCTACGGACCACCACGCACAGGAGCTGCCGATGGCCGTCATCAGCGCGGGCAGCTCCTTCTTGGTGGCTAAATGCTGCTGATTATGGAACCTTTTAAAAGCTGGAGACGTCCACTCCCCTGTTACGACCCATCGTCAGGGGCTGAAAAATCAGCAAGTTAGCCTGACGAGGCTGCGCTTATGGCTCGATTTCATGCGGTTTTATCAGCATGTAGAGCTGCTTCTCGCGAACGTTGTTTTCCCGGCAGCCAGGAATGGCATGCCACACGGGACTGCGTTCGCCGACTGAAAAAAGGAGTCCGCCTGTGGCTATCCGCTATGGCAAAGGGCTGATAGGAGGTGCGGTTGTCGTCGCCCTTCTGGCCCTGCTGGTCCACTGGATTGGCATCAACACCATCGAACAGTACCGCGACGATTTGCTGTTTTACCTGCAAGCTCATCTGATTCTTGTCCTCGCTTCCATGCTGGCCGCCCTCGTTGTGGGCATCCCCGCTGGCATCGTTTTAAGCCGCCCGCCCCTGGTGGGACGCGCCGAACGCTTCATGCAGATCTTCAACATCGGCAACACCGTGCCGCCGCTCGCCGTACTGGCCATCGCCCTGGGCATCCTCGGCATCGGCAGCGGCCCGGCGATCTTCGCTCTGTTCCTGGCTTCGCTGTTGCCGATCGTGCGCAACACCTATGAAGGACTGAAAAACGTCCAGGGCTCGCTCAAGGAAGCCGCCGTCGGCATCGGCATGACCCCGACTCAGGTGCTGTGTCGGGTCGAATTGCCGAATGCCGTGCCAATCATCATCGGTGGCGTTCGCGTGGCGCTGGCGATCAACGTCGGGACCGCGCCGCTGGCGTTCCTGATCGGCGCCAACAGTCTGGGCAGCCTGATTTTCCCCGGTATCGCCCTGAACAATCAGCCGCAACTGCTGCTCGGCGCGGCCTGCACCGCCCTGCTGGCCCTGCTGCTCGACGGTCTGGTGACACTCGCCAGCCGCCTCTGGCTCGAACGCGGCCTGCGCCCGTCTTAAGCCTGCAAAGGAATTCTCATGAAAGCTCTTTTTACAAAAGGCAGTAGCTTTTTACTAGGCTGCGTTCTGCTGTTCGCAGGAATCGCCCAAGCCACTGAAAAACCACTGATCCGCATCGGCGCCCGGGTGTTCACCGAACAAACCCTGCTCGCGGAAATCACCTCCCAATACCTGCGCACCAAGGGTTACGACACCCAGGTGACCGGCGGCCTGGGCAGCAATCTGGCCCGCAGTGCTCACGAAAGCGGCCAACTGGACATGCTCTGGGAATACACCGGCGTCTCGCTGGTGGCTTACAACCATGTCACTGAAAAACTCGACAGCGCGCAGTCCTACGCCCGGGTGAAAGAACTCGACGAGAAAAAAGGCCTGATCTGGCTGACTCCGTCGAAATTCAGCAACACCTACGCCCTGGCCCTGCCGGAAAAAACCGCGAAGGCTTACCCGCAGATCAACACCATCAGCCAGTTGAACGAGGTGTTGCAAGCCGAGGCGAAGACTAATCACCTCGTCGCTTTGGACACCGAATTCGCCAACCGTTCCGACGGTCTGGGCGGCATGGTTGATCTCTATGGCATGAACCTGACCCGCAATAACATTCGCCAGATGGATGCCGGGCTGGTCTACACCGCCCTGCGCAACGGCCAGGTGTTCGCCGGCCTGGTCTACACCACCGACGGTCGCTTGAACGCCTTCAAACTCAAGTTGCTCGACGACGACAAGCATTACTTCCCCGATTACACCGCCGCGCCGGTGGTGCGCCAGGCCTACCTCGATGCCCACCCGAAACTCGCCGAAGAGCTCAAGCCACTGGCCGAACTGTTCGACGACACCACCATGCGCCAGCTCAACGCACGGGTCGATGTCGATCACGAAAGCCCTTCATCCGTTGCCGCCGATTTCCTGCGCCAGCATCCACTGCTGTCTGTTCAATAAGGCAGAGGAGAAAAAGACATGGAATTTCTCAACGCCTTTTCCCATCTCGATTGGCCGCTAGTGCTGCACCTGACTTGGCAGCACATCACCCTGGTTGGCATCGCGGTAACGCTGGCGATTCTGGTCGGCGTGCCGCTGGGCATCTTGATGACCCGCTTCCCGACATTGGCCGGCCCGTTGCAAGCCAGCGCCACGGTTTTGCTGACCGTGCCGTCGATTGCGCTATTCGGCCTGCTGTTGCCGTTCTATTCCAGGTTCGGCCAGGGCCTGGGCCCGATGCCGGCAATCACCGCCGTGTTTCTCTATTCGCTGCTGCCGATCATGCGTAACACCTACCTGGCGCTGACCGGCGTGGAACCCGGCATTCGCGAAGCCGCCCGGGGTATCGGCATGACCTTCGGTCAGCGCCTGCGCATGGTCGAACTGCCGATTGCCGTGCCGGTGATCCTCGCCGGTGTCCGCACCGCCGTAGTAATGAACATCGGCGTGATGACCATCGCCGCCACCATCGGCGCCGGTGGCCTCGGTGTACTCATCCTCGCTTCCATCAGCCGCAGCGACATGTCGATGCTGATCGTCGGCGCGGTGCTGGTCAGTCTCCTGGCCATCTTCGCCGACCTGCTTCTGCAATGGCTGCAACGCACGCTGACCCCAAAAGGACTCTTGAAATGATCGAGCTTCAAAACCTCAGCAAGACCTTCCAAAGCAACGGCAAAGATGTGAAAGCCGTGGACTCGGTGAGTCTGACCGTCAATGAAGGCGAGATCTGCGTGTTCCTCGGGCCATCGGGCTGCGGCAAGAGCACCACGCTGAAAATGATCAACCGGTTGATCAAACCGACTTCGGGCAAGATCCTGATCAACGGCGAAGACACCACCGACCTCGACGAAGTGACCCTGCGCCGCAACATCGGTTATGTGATCCAGCAGATCGGTCTGTTCCCGAACATGACCATCGAGGAAAACATCACCATCGTTCCGCGCCTGCTCGGCTGGGACAAACAGAAATGCCACGACCGCGCCCGCGAGTTGATGAGCATGATCAAGCTTGAACCCAAGCAATACCTGACTCGCTACCCCCGTGAATTGTCCGGCGGCCAACAACAGCGGATCGGTGTGATTCGAGCGCTAGCGGCGGATGCGCCGCTGTTGTTGATGGACGAACCGTTCGGCGCGGTCGACCCGATCAACCGCGAAATGATCCAGAACGAGTTCTTCGAAATGCAACGGGCGCTGAACAAGACCGTGATCATGGTCAGCCATGACATCGACGAAGCCATCAAGCTCGGTGACAAAATCGCGATTTTCCGCGCCGGCAAGCTGTTGCAGATCGACCACCCGGACACCTTGCTCGCGCATCCGGCGGACGATTTTGTCAGCAACTTCGTCGGCCAGGACAGCACGCTCAAACGCTTGCTGCTGGTGAAGGCTGAAGATGCGGCGGACAACGCGCCGTCGGTGAGCCCGGAAACCCCGGTGGCCGAAGCCTTGGAATTGATGGACGAACTGGACCGGCGCTACGTAGTGGTGACCTGTGCCGAGAACAAGGCCTTGGGCTACGTGCGCCGTCGCGACCTGCATCGCCAGACAGGCACCTGCGCGCAATACCTGCGCGAGTTCAACGCCACCGCGGCGTACGACGAGCATTTGCGCATCCTGCTGTCACGCATGTACGAGTTCAACCGCTCGTGGCTGCCGGTAATGGATGCGGAGCGGGTGTTTCTGGGGGAAGTGACTCAGGAATCGATTGCGGAATATTTGAGCTCCGGCAAGTCCCGTGGGGGCAAGACCAGCATTGTTTCACCGGCCGAGACTGCTGTCGCCTGATCTGACCCTGTGGCGAGGGGGCTTGCCCCCGTTGGGCCGCGAAGCGGCCCTGAAACCAGAGAACATAATTGTTCTGATATACCGAGTACTTTGGTTCTACGACTGCTACGCAGCCGAACGGGGGCAAGCCCCCTCGCCACAAAGGCAATGCAAATCCCTCCAAAACTCCTCATTCGGGGAACATCACACTGTCACGCAGGTCGGTTACATCAGTAGCTGTCAGGGACCGCACGACGGAAGCGTGCAAAAACGCGACATTTTTTGTTGATCTCAAGCCCCTCACGCCCTAAAGTTCGCGCCGAACGTCCATGCTGGAAACGATCCATCCGGCTCAAGTACTGACGACGAGACAGCAAGGCCAAGGGAAGCACCGCCTCCCATGGCCTTTTTGCTTTCGGCGACATGCCTTGGGAAGTAGGCGAACCAAAGTGGGGATACGGAGGGCGTTCATTTGCACCCATTGATAATTTCAGTTTGCCAGTAGGAGTTCCCAGCATGTCGATCAACGTCGAAGACTATTTCGCGCGCGAAACCTTCCAGAAAATGAAGGCCTTCGCCGACAAACAAGAAACCCCGTTCGTGGTGATCGACACCGCGATGATCGCCCAGGCTTATGACGACCTGCGTGCCGGTTTCGAATTTGCCAAGGTCTACTACGCGGTCAAGGCCAACCCGGCCGTGGAAATCATCGACCTGCTCAAAGAGAAAGGCTCGAGCTTCGACATCGCCTCGATCTATGAGCTGGACAAAGTGCTGAGCCGTGGCGTCAGCGCCGACCAGATCAGCTACGGCAACACCATCAAGAAATCCAAAGACATTCGTTACTTCTACGAAAAAGGCGTTCGCCTGTACGCCACCGACTCCGAAGCCGACCTGCGCAACATCGCCAAGGCCGCTCCGGGCTCGAAAGTCTACGTGCGTATCCTGACTGAAGGCTCGACCACTGCCGACTGGCCTTTGTCGCGCAAGTTCGGCTGCCAGACCGACATGGCCATGGACCTGCTGATCCTCGCTCGTGACCTGGGCCTGGTGCCATACGGCATCTCGTTCCACGTCGGTTCGCAGCAGCGCGACATCAGCGTCTGGGACGCGGCAATCGCCAAGGTCAAAGTGATCTTCGAACGTCTGAAAGAAGAAGACGGCATCCACCTGAAGCTGATCAACATGGGTGGCGGCTTCCCGGCCAACTACATCACCCGTACCAACAGCCTGGAAACCTACGCTGAAGAAATCATCCGTTTCCTGAAGGAAGACTTCGGCGACGACCTGCCGGAAATCATCCTGGAGCCGGGCCGTTCGCTGATTGCCAACGCCGGCATTCTGGTCAGCGAAGTGGTACTGGTGGCGCGTAAATCCCGTACCGCTGTAGAGCGTTGGGTGTACACGGATGTGGGCAAGTTCTCCGGCCTGATCGAAACCATGGACGAAGCCATCAAGTTCCCGATCTGGACCGAGAAGAAAGGCGAGATGGAAGAAGTGGTCATCGCCGGCCCGACCTGCGACAGCGCCGACATCATGTACGAAAACTACAAGTACGGTTTGCCGCTGAACCTGGCGATCGGTGATCGTTTGTACTGGCTGTCGACCGGCGCGTACACCACCAGCTACAGCGCCGTTGAGTTCAATGGCTTCCCGCCGCTGAAGTCGTTTTACGTTTAAAGGCCTTTGCAGGATTTAACCTGCCAGCGTGACAACTAAAAAGCCCATGACGAGTCATGGGCTTTTTTTTATTGGTTGAGCTTGCGCGACATCTTCATTAGCTGTCCAGACATCTCCTTGACCTCCACAAGCGACCTGTCAGTCATTGTCAGCCCCGTCCCTGAACGAGAAAGGGACCGCGCAGGGTGGTTAGCCTGTAACTCGGATCGCGCGTCGGCGAGAAAATATTGAAGTCGATAGCAAAAGTCAGTGAGATTATCCACGGCACTGTTAGCTCTGATACGCATGTTCTTCAATCGAGTAACGTGGTCGCGCGCTTGCTCTAGCCGCGCCTGTTCAGAATGTCCAAGTTCAGGATCGTATTGCATGCCTGGCAGCCCTAACTTTCGAATCGTGTAATACGCCTCGATTTTCGGTATCGGAGCGTCACAACTGCACAAGGCCAACGTCAAGGACTCGATAAACCGAACAAAAATGCTGTGCAATGTTTCACCAATTGCTGTGACCGCACTCCTAAACCTCATGATTGCGCTTTCACATTGATTCAGCCGATTCCAGAGTTCACGCATCAGGTCAATCACGTCCTTGGGAGGTGCATTCCCCCACCCCGAGGAACGGGTCAGACTGAACCCTTTGATATCGAGTGAATTGATCTTGAGTCGACGATCCACGAAGGTTTTGCTCAAGCTGTGAAACTCCTCAATAAACGTCCGAGTATCGAGTACCGCCTTCCCACTCACCTCACCCATCGTCGGTATCGCGATTCTAATGCCCTGCCAGGCATTCGTATTCCCCTTGGCTGTTTGTATCAGCATCCTGGAATTGGGCGGTGTCAATATCGCATGCTGCCGACTGTAAGATTCGGTAAAGCCTTGAATTTCCCTTAGCACTGGCGGGAGATTGTCTAAAAAATCTATGTACTCTTTGAGAGCGGTAAAGTTCCTCTCTTCCAACAGATAATCGCGCACCGAAAAAAAATCCTTAATACATTAAATAAAGATGCCAGCAAGCCGCGGCTTGCCAACATCACACAGCCGAACTTCAATCAACGATAGCTTGGCGTTATCATTGTGGCCGGTTGATTCAAGGATTAGGTTCGCAAAGCGGAGCAAGAAATAGCGTGAAGGCTTTAACCTCGTCTAAAAACTGCAACACGCGCTCATCAGCAGGAATAGAGTTGTTATCGACCGCCGCATTGAACTTATCAAACGCCACCACCGCCTTCTCATATTCAGCACAGTACAGCTTGTTCTGATCATCAATTAAATTGACAGTTTCGATGAATTCAACATTCTTTTTCGACGCTTCAATAAGCGTAACTTCAATAGCAATCTTGCCGAGTACCTCCGCAATTTTCGCGCTTAGCTTCTTGCTCTCCGCCAGCATAAAAGAAAAGCTGATGCCTTTAGCAATATCACCGATAGACTTTTGTAACTGCTCGACGGCAAACATGACCAATTGAATTTCCGAAGGCGCCATGCCCAGAGCTTTCAGTTTATCGATCGTCAGATTGATATTTTTACTCAGATCATCCAGTCCGTTTTTTTCGATTGCGCTAATAGCGTCAGAGACGACTTTCAGGTCAGCACGTCGCTTGGCCAGTTCCACCTGCAGATCTGTCTGGCGCTGCTCGGCAGTTTGAATGTCCTTATTTAGACCAGAAACAAAATCGAGCATCACGCGCCTATCAAAAACAATCGAGATATTACGGAGACTGTCTTTGCTCTTATTGGCGTTTTTCTTGACTGACTCAGACGCCTCTTTCATCGTTCCGTCAATCTCTTCCATGATGGAATTAATCGTCTCTTGATCCCCCCCATCACTGACTTCGCCTTCTAACTCGGATTTTAGCTCGCTCAGCGTCTTACGGGCTTTCTCAAGTTCATTCTTACTATTGAACGCCGATGATTGTAACGTACGCGCACTGATAAACACGTTATCGACCAAACTCGCGAAACTTTTATGCACATTAGGAAGGTACTGCCAAACAATAAACAAGGCATCAGCAATCGCACGATCGTCACGCATTTGGCTCTTGGTCTGCGACAACAACTTAAGATCGATGAGCGGATAACGCTCAAACACACCTGCAAAACTCTCAACCCTTCGAGCCATAACTTTCACTCCATATTTCGCCTGATACTCCTTGTCCGCTTGATCGAATACATCAATCAGCTGGCCCGCCACACTCTCCACTTCTTTCCAGGAATCGGCTACCTGTCCAAACTTCGTCATAAATCTCGCAAGTCGTAAGGCATCTTTTATTCCAGACATGGTTTCTTCGGAATCATTGACGTACGAATCGATGACGTTCCACACATACCTCAGATTATTAGTTGCTACTTCGGCATCAATAGCAACCAGCTTGGTATTCTGTAAGTCCTTCTCGACCTCTTTCAACGAAGCCAGCGTTCTGTCCTTGCTATTGAGACTGAAAAGGTCAGCATCTTGTGCTTCATTTTTCGCACGTCTTGTAGCCCTTATGTTCTCAGCTTCCACACCGTGATAGATGGCCATACCCAGACCAAAAATGTTCAAGCCGGCCGCAGCCTCCAGGGATTTGACCACCAACGCCTTATATTGGGAGTCCAACTCGTCGATGCGCAGTGCTCGTTCGGTAATTTTTTTATTAAGCGCTTCAACCTCACCGGTGTACTGATTGTTTCCGATCAACACCAGTTTCCGCTTGACTTCAGGAATCACTACACTTTCAAGCTGATCGCCAAAGGTATCCAAATCAGCCTTAATATCATTGGCTGTCTTCTTATAAGCGTCAATCCTGTCACGAATGTCTTTCAGGTACTCACCCAGCTCCGAGACAGTACCCGGGTCCAATTCAATACCAGGAAAGACACCCTTCCAACCAAGTTTCAACTTATTCAAATCCTCCAGCGTTTTAACATTGTTCTCCTTAATCAATTTTACGGCGGCCTCATTATTGCACTCGGCCTCCATGCCGCTGCGCCAGCTCTGCATATTGGAGCCAAACTTTTTCAGGTCTTCGCCTGTTAGCATGATTCGATGCCGCAGTGGTGTCCATGAACTGGCATGCCTGCGTATATTCTGGAACGTCAACAGAAAATCCTGTGCCTTCAGCCCACGCCCCCCATCATCGTTAGGCCCATAATTCAGATAATCGATAACAGCATCCAGGGTTTCCGGAAACGCCAACCCGATGGCTACGTATTCTTTAAGGCTGATAATTTGCTCTTTGGTTAATATCAAACCGGTACTGCGAGTCATATTATCCACTCCCCCTTTCGAGGCAAGTGCGAACGCTTTCGGTAACGCTACAGCCAACTCGGAAACTTTTTCATAGTCGGCTTTTTTTAACGCTTCATCTCGTAACTTCTCATAACTCATGAATTCATTCCTTTGATCACTAGCTACGCACTCACTTACACGTGACATGCACCTGACATCAGGCCTTCCAATGGCCTGAAAAAAGACTAATTCAACTACCGAACGACTGTCAAAATATTCACATCAGCAAACCAATTAAAAACAATACCAATCAGAGTTTACAAATCCAGCACAACCCAATAACAGCTTATTAGAAAAAACGACAAAAGCCTCACACGCCGAAGCGCCGTGAGGGTTGAACCAAACTCGGAAAACACTGCCTTGATTTAAAGACTCTGGATCAACAGCCGTCGCTCAAACTCTCGGACTTGTCCAGATAAGCTGCAGCCAGTTCAGTTAATCCGAACTGTCGCAACGTTTGTGCTGCGCCTCGTAGAAAGCTCGGATTACCCGCCAATATCGCCTTATATAACCAGACCAAGGCTTGGTCGATTTGCCCCCTTTCGACCAAACAAGTGCCATAGCTGAATTGTCCACGGAAGTCGCCACCTTCTGCGGAACGACGATACCAATCGAAAGCATCGACAAGGCTGGCCTCACAAAACTGCCCTTCTTCCAAATAACGGCCGAGTAAATTCATAGACTTCGCGTGACCCAGTTCGGCCGCCTGCCGATACAGCCTCAGCGCTTGCAACTGATCTTCCATCACCCCACGCCCCGTCGCCAGCAGGTTGGCGTAGTTGTACATCGCCCAATCCAGCCCGGCTTCGGCTGCGATCCAATAATATCGCGCGGCTATCGAGGCATCGGCAACACAGCCCCAACCATGCTCATGACAACGACCGAGCATATTGCGCGCCATCAAGTGCCCGCGCTGAGCCGCAATCTCGAACCAGCGCCGCGCCAGCGGCTGATCCCGCTCGATACCCCGCCCGTCCAGCAAAATCTGTCCCAGCAAGGCCTGGGCATCCAGCACACCTTCACGGGCGGCGATCAGAATCGCCTGGGCTGCGCGCGCCGGGCTTTCCTCCAGCATGGCCTTGAGGCGATCACCGTCGAGGACTTCCTCGCGGCGCAATTGATAACTCATACCTCGACCCAGCGACGCAACAGGTTGTGGTAAGTACCGGTCAGGCGGATCAATGAAGGATGGTCGGGCAAGTCCTGGGTCAGCTGCTGAATCGCCCCGTCCATCTCGAACAGCAAAGCGCGCTGGTTGTCTTCACGCACCAGGCTTTGCGTCCAGAAAAACGATGCGTAACGGGTTCCACGCGTGACGGCGTTGACCTTGTGCAGGCTGGTGCCGGGATACAGGACCATATCGCCGGCCGGCAATTTCACGCGCTGAGTGCCGAAGGTGTCCTGGATTTCCAGTTCGCCGCCGTCGTAATCCTCCGGGTCACTGAAGAACAGCGTCGCCGACAGGTCGGTGCGCACCCGATCGATGCTGCCCTTGGGCTGACGCACGGCGTTGTCGATGTGGAAGTCGAAACTGCCACCGGCCGTGTAACAGTTCAGTAACGGAGGGAAGACCTTGTGCGGTAATGCCGCTGACATGAACTGCGGATTTTTCCACAACCGTTCGAGCATCGCCGCACCGATTTCCTTGGTCAACGGATGTCCTTCAGGCAGTTGCAGATTGTGCTTGGCCTTCGCCGACTGATAACCGGCGGTAATTTTTCCATCGGCCCAATCCGCCTGCGCCAGGGCCTCGCGAATGCGCTGCACTTCTTCTTTCGCGAACACGCCGGGAATGTGCAACAACATGGAAAGACACCTGAAAGCAAAGGGGTGTTAATAGTATTGATTCTTATTACACATGTAAAATCCAAGAGACGTATGAACCCGCAAAAACCGTAAAGGCAAATTGTAAAGAATGTAAATTTGCCGCGAATAGCAATACTTCGCAATTGATACAGATACGTATTTACTCTACATTCCGCGACCTCAAATCCTTGGGGAGGGGAATTCACATGTCACGCCAACAACCACAATCAACGGTCAGTTCACCGCGTTTGCTCGCGTCTGCAATTGGCGTGGCGATCACCGCCGGCTCTGCGGGCCACATGGTTTTCGCGGCCGAGAAGACCGACGAAAAAGCACCCGGCAATGCGATATCCCTGGACGCCACCAGCGTTGTAGGCGAGCAGGATGACACCTCCTACAAGACCGATACCTCGGCCTCCAAGAAGTACACCGCGCCACTGCGCGAGACGCCGAAAAGCGTCACCGTGATCCCGCAACAAGTGATACGCGACACCGGCGCCACTAGCCTGGTCGATGCCCTGCGCACCACCCCGGGCATCACCTTTGGTGCTGGTGAGGGCGGTAATCCGGCGGGCGATCGTCCGATCATTCGCGGCTTCAACGCCGAAAGCGATGTGTTCATCGACGGCATGCGCGACGTGGCGTCCCAGAGCCGCGAGATCTTCAACGTTGAGTCGATCGAGGTCAGTAAAGGCCCGGGGTCAGCCTTCACCGGCGCCGGTTCCACCGGTGGCAGCCTGAACCTGGTGAGCAAGACCGCCAAGCTGGGCAATGCCTACAACGGCGGCTTCACCTGGGGCTCGGACCAGACCAAGCGCACCACCCTCGACCTGAACCAGCAAATGACCGACACCTCGGCGTTCCGGCTGAACCTGATGAAACACGAAGCCAACGTCGCCGGGCGTGATGCCGTGGACGTCAGTCGCTGGGGCGTGGCACCGTCCTTCGCCTTCGGCCTGGGCACCGACACCCGCTTGACCGTCGGCTACTACCACGTCGAAACCGACGACATGCCCGACTACGGTATCCCGCTGACCTTGAGCCCCAACCGCAGCAAGTACAACGTCGACAAGCCGGCCAACGTCAACCGGGACAACTTCTACGGCCTCACCGGTCGCGACTATCGCCAGACCAGCAACGACAGCGGCACGATCAAGCTCGAGCACGATCTGAACGATAGCCTGACTGTGTCGAACAGCTTTCGCATGTCCCGTTCGACCCTGGACTACATCGTCACCAACCCTGACGACAGCAAGGGCAACGTGGCCAACGGCAGTGTCTACCGTGGCGCGAAGAGCCGTAACTCGACGTCCAGCGGCTGGATCAACCAGACCGACCTGAGTGCCAAATTCAACACCGGCGCCATCGAGCACAGCCTGGTGAGCGGTCTGGAGTTTTCCTATCAGGACACCCACAACCGCCCGTACCTCCTGACCTCCAGCGCCAGCGGCACCCGGTGCAACCGTGCCCTGTTCAACTCCGGCGACTGCACCAGCCTGTATAACCCGACGCCTGGGGATAACTGGAACGGCACGATCACCGACAGCAAAGCCTTCACCGACACCGACACCAAGACCGCCGCGGCCTATGTGTTCGACACCCTGAAGTTCAACGAGCAATGGTCCCTGAACCTGGGCCTGCGTTATGACAACTACCAGGTCGAATCCAGCGGCTTCGCCAACGCCAGCAGCACGGCACCAGCGGGCAGTTTCTCCCGTCAGAACACCAGCGACCTGGTGAACTACCAGATCGGCGTGGTCTACAACCCGCTGCCAAACGGCAGCCTCTATGCCGCCTACTCGACGTCCAGCAACCCGGCCGGCGAAACCAGCGGCAACGGTGGCCTGGAACTGGCGGCGAACAACAGCAGTCTGGACCCGGAAAAGAACCGCAACTACGAGATCGGCACCAAATGGGACTTCTTCGGTGACGACCTGTCGCTGACCGCCGCGCTGTTCCGCACCGAGAAAACCAACGCGCGTATCAACGATCCGGACGGCGGCACCACCCAAGTGCTGGACGGCGAACAGCAGGTCAATGGCCTGGAACTGACCTACACCGGCAAGCTGACCCGTAACTGGCGAGTCTTCGGCGGCTACACCTACATGGACAGCGAAGTGGTCAAAACCACCCTCGCCGCCGATGAAGGCAACCGCATGCCAAGCACCCCACGGAACAACTTCACGTTCTGGTCGACCTACGACCTGGTGCCGGACAAGTTGACCGTCGGTGCCGGTGCGACCTTCGTCGATTCCCAGTTCGGCAACGTCGCCAACTCGGTGGAGATTCCGTCCTATTGGCGTTACGACGCGATGGCCAGCTACCGCCTGACCAAGAACGTCGACCTGCAACTCAACGTACAAAACCTGGCCGACAAGCGTTACTTCGACCAGGTATTCCAGACGCACTACGCCCACGTGGCGGCGGGCCGCACTGCCCTGCTGAGTGCCAACTTCCACTTCTGATAACAGAAGCGTGAAGACCAAAGCGCTCAGGCAAAAGCCCCGTTCATCAAAGTGAACGGGGCTTTTGCGTGTAAAAAAGAATGCTTCTCGACAACTCACGGCATAATGCGCGCCGTGATGATGACTTTTGAACGAACAAGGCGAGTGACGTGTTGAAGAAATCCCTGTTCCAGTTGCACTGGTTTTTCGGCATCAGCGCCGGACTGGTCCTGGCCCTGATGGGCATTACCGGGGCGGCAGTCTCGTTTCAGGATGAAATCCTGCGAACGCTGAACCCCTCTGTGCTGCACGTCGAGAAGCAGATCGCCGGCGTGCTGCCACCGGCCGAACTGGTGGAGAAAATCGAAAGCGCTTCGGGCAAGATCGTCTCGATGCTCTGGGTCGAGACCGACAGCGGCAATGCTGCGCGGGTGATCTTCACAGCGCCGCCCGGCGAACGTCGCGGGCAGATGCGTTATTTCGACCCGTACACCGCCGAGTTCATGGGCGACGTCACCGGCCAGGACTTCTTCGGTCTGATGCTGCAACTGCACCGCTTCCTCGCCATGGGTGATACCGGCCGGCAGATCACCGGCGCCTGCACGCTGATTCTGGTGTTCTTCTGTCTGTCCGGCCTGTACCTGCGCTGGCCGCGCCAGTGGAAAAGCTGGCGCGCCTGGCTGACGCTGGACTGGAAGAAGAAGGGTCGCAGCTTCAACTGGGACCTGCACTCGGTGGCCGGTACCTGGTGCCTGGTGTTCTACCTTTTGGCGGCACTGACCGGGTTGTCCTGGTCGTACGAGTGGTACAACAAAGGGCTGACCAGGCTGCTGTCTGACTCGCCGCAAAACGAGCGGGTTCGCAGTGGTCGCGGCCCTGCGCCAAGCGGCCCGGCCCCCACCGCCGATTACGCCGCGATGTGGAGCAGCATCTACAGCGCCGCCGGTCCTGGTCTTTCGTCCTATAACGTTCGAATGCCGCCCGTGGCCGGGCAACCGGCAACCGTGTTCTACCTGCTGAAGGATTCACCCCACGACCAGGCACGGAACCAGATCACCCTCGATCCGGTGACCGGCGCCGTCAGCCGTCATGACCGTTACAGCGACAAGAGCCTCAAGGCGCAGTTGCTGACCAGTATTTATGCACTGCACGTCGGCAGTTATTTCGGGTTGCTCGGGCGGATCATCCTGACCATCGCCGCGCTGAGCATGCCGCTGTTTTTCGTCACAGGCTGGTTGCTATACCTGGACCGTCGACGCAAGAAACGTCAGATCAAGGATGCCCGTAAAGGCCTTGAGCAACCGGGTAGCGACGCACCAGCATGGCTGATCGGCTTCGCCAGCCAGAGCGGGTTTGCCGAGCAGCTCGCCTGGCAGACTGCCGGGCAATTGCAGGCCGCCGGATTACCGGTGAAGGTTCAACCGTTGGCCGATGTCAGCGAACAGGACCTGCGAGATTCCAGCAACGCACTGTTTGTGGTCAGCACCTTCGGCGACGGCGAAGCGCCGGACAGCGCCCGCGGTTTCGAACGCAAAGTACTGGGGCGTGCACCGAGCCTCGAAAGCCTGAACTATGCCGTGCTCGGCCTCGGTGACCGCCAGTATCAACACTTCTGCGGCTTCGCCCGTCGCTTGCACACCTGGCTGGGCGAGCACGGCGGCAAGACCTTGTTCGCCCCGGTTGAAGTCGACGGTGGCGACCCTTACGCCCTGCGTCACTGGCAACAGCAACTCGGCCTGCTGACGGGTCAGGCGCCGGTCGACACCTGGCAAGCGCCCAGCTACGACAACTGGACCCTGACCCGTCGTGAGCTGATGAACCCGGACAGCAGCGGTGCTCCCGTGTACTTGCTCGGCCTCACCGCTCCCAGCACCAGCAGTTGGCTGGCCGGTGATCTGGTGGAAGTGCTGCCGCGCAATGGTGCGTGGGCGATCGAGCATTTCCTCGATGGCCTGGGAATTGACGGTCGGGCCGCGGTTGAACTCGATGGCCTGGCGCAGTCTCTGGAACAAGCCCTGGCCAGCCGCCAACTGCCCGAGAACCGCGCTCATCTGGTCGGCCTGCATGCGCAAGCGCTGGTGAATGCGTTGGTGCCACTGGCCCTGCGCGAATACTCCATCGCCTCGATCGCCGCCGACGGCGTGCTGGAATTGATCGTGCGTCAGGAACTGCACCCAAACGGCAGCCTGGGCATCGGTTCCGGCTGGTTGACCGAACACGTCCCTGTGGGTGGCCACATCAGCCTGCGGGTGCGGCGCAACAGTGGTTTCCATCTGCCGAACGAGGCGGTACCGATGATCTTGCTGGGCAACGGCACCGGGTTGGCCGGGTTGCGCAGCTTGCTCAAGGCACGGATTGCCGACGGACAGCAGCGTCACTGGTTGCTGTTTGGCGAGCGTAATCGCGAGCACGATTTTCTGTGCCGTGCTGAGTTGGAAGAGTGGTTGATCAATGGTGATCTGGCACGTCTGGACCTGGCGTTTTCCCGAGATCAGGCCGAGAAAATCTATGTGCAGGATCGCCTGCGCGAGTCTGCCGGCGAGCTGAAGAAATGGTTGGCCGATGGCGCCGTGATTTACATCTGCGGCAGTTTGCAGGGGATGGCTTCTGGAGTGGACCAAGTGCTCAATGAAGTCCTCGGCGCGGATGAAGTCGAGCGCCTGATCGAACAAGGCCGCTACCGCCGCGACGTTTACTGACACCGTTGATCCCTGCAGGACCTGTGGCGAGGGGGCTTGCCCCCGTTGGGCTGCGAAGCGGCCCCAAAATCTCTGATGTATCAACGATCTTGTGAGTGCTACGCACTCAAACGGGACGGTGCGGCGTTCCGACAAGCCCCCTCGCCACAGGTCGCATCGACAGGATTTCGTATCGATCAGGCGCTCAAACCGGCTGCAACGTGCGCTCAAACACCCCCACCCCATCCAGATCCCGCAGCACGACACTCAACTCCCCCGACTGCCCATCGATGTTCACCTCGCCAAAAAACTGAAACCCGGCAAACGGCGAGGTGTTCTGCGCCGCTGGAGCCTTCTGGAACACCACCTCGGGGCCGAAGGTTTTATCCAGCGCATTCGGCCCGAAGCTGCCCGCATTCAGCGGCCCCGCGACAAATTCCCAGAACGGTTCGAAGTCCTGGAACGCCGCGCGATCAGGATGGTAATGGTGCGCCGCGCAATAATGCACATCCGCCGTCAGCCAGACAAAATTGCGCACCTGCTGCGCCCGCAGAAAACCGAGCAATTCAGCGATCTCCAGTTCACGACCCTGAGCCGGGCCTGGATCACCGTTGGCCACTGCTTCCCAACGCGCCACACCGGGGCTGACTTCGCCGTCCGGGACGCCGAGGCCGATGGGCATGTCGGCGGCGATGACTTTCCATTGAGCCTGGGAGCCTTTCAATTCACGTTTGAGCCAATCCAATTGCTCTCGACCGAGGAACGGTTTGGCGGCACCGAGGTTGTCGTCATTGGCACCCCGGTAGCTGCGCATGTCGAGCACGAACACATCGAGCATCGGCCCATAACTCAGCTTGCGATAAATCCGCCCGCCACCGTCGGCGCTCTGCAAACGCATCGGCGCATATTCCAGCCAGGCCTGCCGTGCGCGGCCCACCAGGCTGTGGATATCTTTGCTCTTGTAGCGATCATCCAGTTGCTTGCCCGGCGACCAGTTGTTCACCACTTCGTGGTCGTCCCACTGCCAGATCTGCGGCACTTCGGCGTTGAAGCGACGGACGTTTTCGTCCATCAGGTTGTAGCGGTAGTTGCCGCGATACTCGTCGAGGGTTTCGGCGACTTTGCTCTTGGCTTCGCTGGTGATGTTGCGCCACACCCGGCCGCTTTCGGTGGTCAGTTGCACCGGCACCGGGCCGTCGGCGTAGATGGTGTCGCCGCTGTGGATAAAAAAGTCCGGCAGGCGCAAACGCATGGCTTCGTAGATGCGCATGCCGCCGATGTCCGGGTTGATGCCGAAGCCTTGGCCAACCGTGTCGCCGCTCCAGACGAAGCGAATATTCCGCCGAGCGCTGGGCACACTGCGCAGATGGCCGAACCAGGGTTCGCTGGCGACACCGCTCTGGGCGTCTTCGAACGTCACGCGGTAGAAAATTGCCTGATCGGCAGGCAGGCCGGTGAGTTCGACCCGAGCGGTGAAATCGGTGCCGGCATCGGCCAATGGCGAGACGAATCGACGAGGGTTGCTGAACAGGCTGCGCGTGTCCCATTCCACCACCATCCGCGCCGCACGATCGCTACGGCTCCAGATCATCGCCCGGTCGCCCAACAGGTCGCCGGACTGCACACCATCGGTGAGTTGCGGCCGATCCTTGACCGATGCAATCACCGCTGGCGCCAGGCCGGGCAGCAACAGCCCGGCTCCGACAGCTTGTATGACACGACGGCGGCCGAGGTCGAATTCGCTCATGGTGCTCTCCCTGAAAAAGGAAAACTAAAGCATGGCCGCATGAATCAGGTATGACACAGAAAAGATCGTCCGAACGCGGCCCGAGCCTCCAGCAGCTCCAGGCTCGATGTACGCCGCCATATCGCGGTCGAACACTGTTCTGAGCGGAGCTGCCAAAGGCTGCGATCTTTGGCTGTTAAGCGTTAGCCGGCTCCAGCGCCAGTTCCACTGTTTCCGGTCGCTTGAGCACCGAATACACCACCGCCGTCAGCAGACTCCCTGCCACAATCGCCAGCAGATACAACAGCGCATGGTTGATCGCATTCGGAATCAGCATCACGAACAATCCACCGTGCGGCGCCATGAGTTTGCAGCCGAAGTACATCGACAACGCGCCGGTCAGCGCGCCGCCGGCGATGCTCGCCGGAATCACCCGCAGCGGATCTTTGGCCGCGAACGGAATCGCCCCTTCGGAGATAAAGCACAGCCCCAGCACCAGCGCCGCTTTACCGGCCTCGCGTTCCGTCTGGGCGAACTTGCGCCGGGCAATCAACGTGGCGATGCCCAGGCCAATCGGCGGCACCATGCCGGCGGCCATGGTCGCGGCCATCGGTGCATAACTCTGCGATGCCAGCAACCCCACCGAAAACGCGTAAGCCGCCTTGTTGATTGGCCCACCGAGGTCGACGCACATCATCCCGCCCAGCAGCACACCGAGCAGTATCGCGTTGGTGGTGCCCATGCTGTCGAGGAAGTGGGTGAGCCCCGCGAGCATCCCGGCCACCGGTTTGCCAACCACGTAGATCATCACCAGACCGGTGAACAGGCTCGCCAGCAACGGAATGATCAGGATCGGTTTCAGCGCCTCAAGACTTTGCGGCAAGCGCGCATAACGGTTGATCGCCTGGGCCGCATAGCCAGCGATGAAACCGGCGATGATACCGCCGATGAAACCGGCACCGAGCGTGCTCGCCAGCAAACCACCGATCATCCCCGGCGCCAGGCCCGGACGGTCAGCGATCGAGTAGGCGATGTAACCCGCCAGCAGCGGCACCATCAGTTTGAACGCGCTCTCGCCGCCGATCTGCATCAGCGCCGCTGCGAGCGTGCCTTGCTCCTTGAACGCGGTGATGCCGAACACGAAGGACAAGGCAATCATCAG
Organism: Pseudomonas sp. KD5; assembly: GCF_012932895.1. NCBI lineage: Bacteria > Pseudomonadati > Pseudomonadota > Gammaproteobacteria > Pseudomonadales > Pseudomonadaceae > Pseudomonas > Pseudomonas sp. KD5. The sequence goes on from NZ_JDWJ01000010.1 coordinate 214,766, forward strand.
ACCGCCCGCCACCACCATCGGCAACATGTACGAGACACCGGTCAGCAGGTGTTTGTAGATACCCGTCTTCTCTTGCTTGGCCGGGCCTTTGGCGCCGGTCGCAGCGCTTTCCTGCTTGCCTTCGGCCAGGGCTTTGTTCAGCGTCGCTTCGGCCTGTTTCAGGGCGATGCCTGTGCCGCAGCGGTAGATTTTCTTGCCGGCGAAACGCTCGGTGGCGACTTCGATGTCGGCCGCCAGCAGCACCACATCAGCATCGGCAATCGCCGCTGCGCTGAGTGGATTTCGTGCGCCGACCGAGCCTTGGGTTTCCACTTGCAGGTCGTAACCCAGGCGCTTGGCCGCTTGCTGCAAGGCTTCGGCGGCCATGAAGGTGTGGGCGACGCCGGTCGGGCACGCGGTGACAGCCACCAGGCGTGGCGCCTGTTTAGCAACCGCGGCAGGTTCAGCGGTGGCTGCGGGCGCTACGTAAACCTCGGCTTCCTCTACCCCACGGCGCAGCACCGCTTCGACATCTTGCAGGGCCTGGGCCGGGGTGCTCTGGAACACACGTTTACCGACAAAGCGCGACATATCCACCGGCGCGCTGGTGACCAGCAACACCCACTCGGCAGCCTCGATGATCGCCGCCGACAATTGACGTTCCGGATGGGCTGCATCCACGACTTCGACACTGGTGCTCCAGCCCTGACGCTGGGCCGCTGCATCGAGCAGACGAGCGCACAGCACACTGGTGACCATGCCGTTCGGGCAGGCCGTAACAATGGCTAATTTCATTGCAAACCCTCTTATTGTTCTGTCAGGGGGCGCACGCGCACGCCCTGTTCGAGCTGCGCCAGTTGCGCGGCGTCGCCGATGCCAAAACCGATCTGGGTGACGGCCATGGCGGCAATCGCGGTGGCGGTGCGCAAGGTCTGTTCAGGCGTATCGGCACTGAGCAAACCGTGCAGCATGCCCGCCAGCAGCGAATCCCCCGCACCGACGGTGCTGACCACGCTGACCTTGGGCGGTGTGGCATGCATCGCCGAGCCGACACTGAACCAGTTCACCCCGTCGGCACCGTGGGAAATCACCACGTGCTCGATGCCATGAGCATGCAAACGGCTCGCGGCCTCGGCTTGGGCGCCCACGGAAACCACTTCGCAATCCAGTGCTTCAGCCAGCTCTTCGGTGTTGGGCTTGATCAGCCACGGGCCAGCCGACAGGCAGACGCGCAAGGCTTCACCGCTGGTGTCGAGCGCAACGTTCAAGCCGCGTTTTTTCAAGCGCTGGATCAACTCTCGCAACCATTGGGCACTCACGCCACGGGGCAAACTACCGGCCACCACGACGGCGTCATGCCCTGGTGCAATCTGGTCGAGCCGATCGAGCAAAGCCTGCTGCGCCGCTTCACTGACCCGCGGCCCCGGGCCGTTGATGTCGGTGATGCGCCCATCGTTTTCCGCCAGCTTGATATTGCTGCGGGTCTCACCGGGGACGCGGATAAACGCGTCGGTGAAGCCGCGTTTGGCGAACAGGGTTTCGAACGCCTGAAGGTTGTCTTCCCCGAGAAATCCGCTGACGGTCAGCTGATGCCCGAGGTCGGCCAGCACCTGCGCCACGTTCACCCCTTTGCCGGCGGCGTGGGTGTGCATTTCGTCGCTGCGATTGACCTGACCGGGCACAAGCATCGGCAATTGAACGGTAAGGTCCAGCGCCGGGTTGAGGGTCAGGGTTAAGATCTTGGCCATTACAGCGCCTCCACTAATGCGCGGACTTCGTTCGCGCTGCCCACGGCCAGGGCCTGTTGGGCAAGGGTTTGAGTCTGGGTCAGGCTGAGTTCGCGAATGCGCGCCTTGACCTCGGCAATGCTGCGGCCCGACACGCTCAACTCATCCACACCCAGGCCCACCAGCACCGGCACCGCCAGCGGATCGGCCGCCAGTTCACCGCACACGCCGACCCACTTGCCATGAGCATGAGCCGCACGCACGGTGATGTCGATCAGTTGCAGCACCGCCGGGTGCAAGCCGTCAGCCTGGGCCGACAAAGTCGGGTGACCACGGTCGATGGCCAGGGTGTACTGGGTCAGGTCGTTGGTGCCGACGCTGAAGAAGTCCACTTCCTTGGCCAATACCGGCGCCAGCAAGGCGGCCGACGGCACTTCGATCATGATCCCCAGTTGCAGATCGGCGACCGGGATTTCCAGACGCAGACGTTCGGTCATGTCCCGAGCCTGGCGCCACTCATCGACGCTGCCGACCATCGGGAACATGATCCGCAAGGGACGGTTATCCGCCGCACGCAGCAAGGCGCGCAATTGCGCTTCCATGACCTGCGGACGTTGCAGGGTCAGGCGAATGCCACGCACACCGAGGAACGGGTTCTCTTCTTTGGCGATCGGCCAGTACGGCAGCGGTTTGTCGCCACCGACGTCGAGGGTGCGCACCACCAGCGGTCGCCCGGCCAGGCCATCGAGTACACGACGGTATTCGACTTCCTGGGTGGCCTCGTCCGGTGCTTGTGAATGAGCCATGAAAATCAGTTCGGTGCGCAACAGGCCAATGCCTTCGGCGCCCTGCTCCACCGCGCTGGTGACGCCAGCGCTTTCACCGATATTGGCGAACACTTCCACGGGGTGGCCGTCGGTGGTCAGCGCCGGTTGATGGCGTTGTTCGGCGGCGGCTTTGAGGCGCAGTTCGCGGGTGTCGCGCTCTTCGGTGGCGCGCTGCAAGGTCGCGGCATCGGCGTCCACGTGCAGGCGGCCGCGTTGGCCATCGATCAACAGCGGCGTGCCCGGTTTCAGCAGCAACACGGCGGCGCCGGCGCCCACCAGTGCTGGAATACCCAGGGCCCGGGCGACAATCGCACTGTGGGCCGTGGCACCACCGCGAGCGGTGAGAATGCCGGCGACGCGCGTCGGATCAAGACGCGCCACATCCGACGGGCCGACTTCGTCCATCACCAGAATGTACGGTTGCGCAGGCTCCGCAGGCGTTTCGACGCCACACAAATGCGCCAGCACCCGACGGCCAATGTCGCGCAAGTCGGCGGCACGTTCGGCGAGCAACGCGTCCTGCAGCGCTTCCTGTTGTTTGGCGGCGGCTTCGATCACCGTCATCCACGCCGCTTCGGCGCTTTCACCTTGCTTGAGGCGGGTTTCGACTTCGTCGGTCAATTCCGGGTCGTCGAGCATTTCCTGATGGGTGATGAAAATCTCGCGAATCGCTTTGGCCTTGCTGCGCTCGATCAGGCCTTCGATGTCACGACGCACATCGGCCAGCGCTTGCTTGAGACGCTCGCGCTCGATGGCCGCAGACTCACCGCGCAGCGGGTAATCGATGACTTGCAGCACTTGAATATGCGCCGGGCCGATGGCGATCCCCGGTGCCGCGGCAATCGCCTGAATCAGGCTGCCGGACTCTGGCGCGAGCAGTGTTTCGGCGACCTCCACCTCAACGAGCACTTCGCGCTGCTGGCTCACCACGGGCAGCGGCTCGACTTCTTCACCGAGGCCTTCTTCGATGGCCGCCAGCAAGGCCGGCAAGGCGTCGGCGGCGATGACCGGTTCGGCGATCAGTTCCAGCACCTGACCGCGACGGGCGCCAAGGCTGAGCAGTTTGCTCAAACTCTTCACCGACACCGCGCTGTCGTGACCATCGACGATGCGTATACGGATCTCGCCTTCAAAACTTTTCGCCAGTTGCGCGAGGATCTTCGCCGGGCGCGCATGCAAACCGTGGGCGTTGGCCAGGGCAATGCGTGCGCTCGGCCAGTCCGCCGGCACTTCACCGCCAAGGACTTCCAGCACCGCGCGGCTACTGGTGGCACGGCCCAATTCATGGCCGCGACCTTCAATCAGCAACGCGCAAAGACGTTCGAGCAGCGCCTGATGGGCTTCACCGAGGCTGGCCAGGCAGAACAGCCCGCTCAGCGGCTGACCGAGGTAGCGGATGGGTTTGTCCGGGGTAACGAACGCCAGGCCGGGACGCTTCACTGTTTGTTCGCTGTGCAGCCACCACAAGCCATCGCCCAGCGGCAACGCTTCGACCTGCTGCAAGACGCCGGCAAAACCATTGCTCACGCAATCGGCCTGACGCAGCAAACGGGCACCGCGCCAAACCAGCTCTTCGAAGTCATCGGCGGACACACCGAGGCCGATCATCTGTGCGTCCAGTGCCAGCTCTTGTGGCGCGCCTTGCAGCAATTTCAACAAGGCTTCGGCGGAACTGGCGCGACGCAGGGCCTGGCCCAGGTCGGTTTCACCGAGGGCACGGGTCAGCAGTTGCAGCAGGCGCAGGTGTTCATCGGATTTGGCGGCGATACCAATGGCCAGATAAACGATCTGGCCATTGCCCCAGTCCACGCCGTCAGGAAACTGCATCAGCCGCACGCCAGTGGCGAATACCTGATCGCGGGTTTCGGGAGTGCCATGGGGGATGGCAATACCTTGGCCGAGAAAGGTCGAGCCCTGGGCTTCCCGGGCCTGCAAGCCTGCGAGGTAACCGTCGGCCACCAGGCCATCGGTCACGAGTCGGTCAGCGAGCAATTGCAAGGCGGTGGCTTTATCCACAGCCGACTGGCCCATGGATATCTGCTCTATGGTGAGCTCGAGCATGCTTTCTCCTTTTTGGCGCCGTGTGACGCCAGGTATTGTTTTGATTGATTCAGCTTAGGCGTTTTGAGAACACCTTTTCAGACGCAGTTTTGGCGGTTTCGCGGCAGAACCGGCCAAAGCGACCTATAACGTAGAAAATACGCCTGCTGAAACGTTTAATCTAGAATCTTAGGCACGTTACTCGATAATGTCTCATCCTTGAAGTCCAATTATCGGATGTGCTGCGACAATGGTCGCCTGCCTCAATCGGGTAGGATTGGCGAAAATGTCGGGGCACGCTCTAAAAACAAGGAATACCGGGTTGAAACTCAGTGATATTGCACAATTGGCCGGTGTCTCCGTGACCACCGCCAGTTACGTCATCAATGGCAAGGCCGAACAGCAACGCATCAGCAGCGCCACTGTCGAGCGCGTGCGGGCAGTGGTCGAACAACATGGCTTCACGCCCAACCCACAGGCCGCCGGGCTGCGCAGTCGGCACACCCGCACCCTGGGCTTCATTCTGCCGGACCTGGAAAACCCCAGTTACGCGCGAATCGCCAAACTGCTGGAACAAGGCGCCCGGGCGCGCGGCTATCAGCTGCTGATCGCCAGCTCCGACGATGCGCCGGACAGCGAACGGCAATTGCTGCAACTGTTCCGCGCCCGCCGCTGCGATGCGCTGATCGTCGCCAGTTGCCTGCCGGCCGGTGACGACAGCTATCGCCAGTTACAGGCCAAAGGCATTCCGATCATCGCCATCGACCGGGTGATGGAGCCCGAGCATTTCTGCTCGGTGATCAGCGATGATCGCGAAGCCAGCCTGCACCTGACCCGCAGCCTGCTGACCCCGCTGCCAAAACAGATCGCGCTGCTCGGCGCACGCCCCGAATTGAGTATCAGCCAGGAGCGGGCAGCGGGCTTCAAGGAGGCGCTGAACGGTTTCAAAGGCGAGGCGCTGATCGAGCACGGCGAGTCGTTCAGCCGTGAGTGCGGCAAACAACTGATGGAAGAATTGATCCAACGCCTGGGCCATTTGCCGGATGCGCTGGTGACCACCTCCTACGTGCTGCTTCAGGGCGTGTTCGATGCCTTGCACGATTTCCCGCTGAAAAGCCGCCCGCTGCGCCTGGGCACCTTTGGTGATACGCAGTTGCTGGACTTCCTGCCGCTGCCGGTCAACGCCATGGCCCAGCAGCATCAACTGATCGCCGACAAAGCCCTGGAACTGGCAGTGACCGCCATCGAACAGGCCGATTACCAGCCCGGCGTGCAGGCCATCGCGCGGACGTTCAAGCAGCGTATTCTTCAGGACTGAACCATGGAACTGATCGACACCCACACTCACCTGGACTTTCCGGACTTCGACCCGGATCGTCAGGCGCTGCTGGCCGAGAGCCGCGCCCTCGGCGTGCGGCGGATGGTGGTGCTGGGGGTGTATCAGGCCAATTGGCAGCGGGTCTGGGAGCTGGTGCAAAGCGATCCCGATCTGCACGCGGCGTTTGGTTTGCACCCGGTGTATCTGGATGAGCATCGCCCTGAAGATTTGACCGAGCTCGGTGACTGGCTGACGAGGTTAGCGGGCCATCGCCAGCTATGCGCGGTGGGCGAGATCGGTCTGGATTACTTCATCGAAACTCTGGATCGTGAACGTCAGCAAACGCTGTTCGACGCCCAACTGCAACTGGCGGCGGACTTCAATCTTCCAGCATTGATTCATGTGCGACGCAGCCACGCAGCGGTGATCGCCACACTCAAACGGTTTCGCTTGAAACGGGCGGGGATCATTCATGCCTTCGCCGGCAGTCAGGAAGAGGCTCGCGAATACATCAAGCTCGGTTTCAAACTCGGCCTCGGCGGCGCCGCGACCTGGCCGCAGGCCTTGCGCATGCACCGGGTGATTGCCGGTTTGCCCCTTGAATCGGTGGTACTGGAAACCGACTCACCGGACATGGCCCCCGCCATGTTCCCCGGCCAACGCAACAGCCCGGCCCATTTGCCGGCGATCTGTGAGGCACTGGCCGCCCTCATGACGATCAGCCCGGAACAACTGGCCGCTGCCAGCACGGCCAATGCCTGTGAGTTGTTCAACTGGTAATCCGTTGATTCCCACATTTGAACTGCTTCGTGGCATCAAACCCGGAACGCACTGATCAACTGCTTGAGCTCCACCACCTGCGCCGACAGTGCTCGGCTCGCATTCTCGGTCTGGTGCGCACCTTCGGCGGTCCGCTCCCCGGCGCGGTTGATCTCGACGATGTTCTGGTCGATGTCGTGAGCCACAGCGGTCTGCTGCTCTACCGCAGCGGCGATCTGCTGATTCTGGTCGACGATCATGCCGACGGCGCCGAGGATGTTTTCCAGCGCCTGCTGAACCTTTTCCGACTGCCCGACGGTGCCGTTGGCCATCTGATGGCTGGTGCCCATTGCCTTGACCGCCGCACCGACACCGCTGTGCAGTTTGGTGATCATCTGCTCGATTTCTTCGGTCGATTGCTGGGTGCGCTTGGCCAGGGTCCGCACCTCATCCGCCACCACCGCAAAACCACGGCCCTGCTCACCCGCTCGCGCGGCTTCGATCGCAGCATTGAGGGCCAGCAGGTTGGTCTGTTCGGCAATGCTTTTGATCACTTCCAGCACACGGCTGATGGACTGACTGTCGCTGGCCAGTTGATTGATCACCCGCACCGACTGATCGATCTCGCTGGCCAGTGCCGCGATGCTGCCCTGCTGGGACTCCACCAATCCGCGACCGCTGATGGTCTCGTCATTGACGCTGTGGGCACTACTGACGGCCGCGGAGGCACTGCGCGCCACCTCCAGGGAAGTGGCCGACATCTGGTTCATCGCGGTGGCGACCTGTTCGATCTGTGTACGCTGCCCCGCCACCGCCTGGTTGCTCTGGGCGGACACGTGTTCGACCTGCCCGGCCTGGCGCTCGACCTCGCTGACGGTCTGCCCCACTCGCTCGATCAGGTCATGGATTTTCTTCACGGTACCGGTGAACACCTCGCCCAACTCGCCCAGTTCGTCGCGGCTGTTGGCGCTGAAGGTCACGGTCATGTCACCAGCCGCCACCTTGTCCATCACTGCGCCCAGACGCTTGAGGGTGGTGCGGGTCGAGGCGTAGAACCCGCCATAGAGGTAAAAAATCAACACGAACACCAGTGCCAGCGCCACCACCTGCAACACCATGTGGGTACGGTGCTGCTCCAGCCGCTGCTGCAACTGGGTACCGAGAAACTTCAGGGTGGCTTCGTTGAGTTGATAGGTCTGGTCCATCAGGCCCGCGACCTGATCGAAAAAGGCCTGCCACGGCGCATCGAGGGTATCGGCCATCACCACCTGTTCTTCGAACAGCTCACTGGCCTTTTTCAGGGAGGCCTTGCTGCTTTCTGCCTGAGCCGCCAGGGTTTCGTGCGCGGCTTTACTGGAGCCCAGTGCATCCTTCAACTTCAGGCCGTATTCGGCCTGAAGTTTTTCGATCTGCGCCAGCAACTCATCGAATCGGGTACTCGAGGCCGAATTGAGAAAACCCTGCCCCAGCGAGTAAGACCCCATCGCCCGGCCCTCGCCGAGTGTCTGGGTGACGGCCGGCGTGACGTTGGTAATGAGTTCGCTCAGCTGACGCATGTCGCTCTGGCTGTCGCGGCTCAGGCCGGCCTGACTGGCGATGATCTGGCTGAAAATCTGCGCGTTACCGAGCAACTTGCCGATCAGCGCACTTTTGCTTTGCAGGGAGTTTTCCGCTTGCTGGGCCTTGAACGCGGCAATCATCTCGTCGCGCTTGCCGTCGAAAAACGTGATTTGTTCCGGGTCAGTGGTCATCGCCGCCAGCCCTTGCAAACGGCTCAGGACGCTTTGCTCCAGGGCACTGATCGTCGATTCGACATGATTGGCCTTGCCGGACTGGCCGAGGATGACGTTGATCTGCACCAGGTTGTTCAGGGTCTCCAGGTCCCGACGCAGGTTCAGGCCGCTGCCCAGCAGGTCGAGGCTCTGCAGTTCGACTCGAGTGCCCTGGAATTCGCGATAGGAGTCGCGCACCAGATAGAAGTTGGTCACCAGCATCGGGACGAGGAACAGCACGCTGATCAGGCTGAACTTCATGCCGAAGCTCAAGCGGTTCATCAGCGCGACGGCGGGATAGAGCAAGCTCTTCACTGTGAAGTCTCCCTTTGATTTCTTATTTTTATTGGCAGGCGCGCAGAGACAGCAGATAGCCACTATTGGCGCTGCCTCTGTATAGCCTAAATCGGAGGGAGGTTTTGTAACTTAAGGTTAACGGCGGGGTGCCTTTTCTTCGGACAGAAGATGCCCTTTCAGGCAAGTGATATCCCTGTGGCGAGGGGGCTTGCCCCCGTTCGGCTGCGAAGCAGTCGTAAATCCAGACAACACGATTGTCTGGACTGACGCTGGGGACGCTTCGCGACCCAACGGGGGCAAGCCCCCTCGCCACAAAAGCGTTCGCCGTAGAGTGGAGTCAGGACAAAACAGTCCACAACGCAAAACCGGCATACCAAAGCACCGCCGCGCGCAGCAGCAGTTCCCAGATCCGGTCCAGGCTGTTGATGCCATCCGGGCCGACCACCGGCGCCGGAATTTCACCGGCAACCAGTCCGACCTTCTCTATCAGTTGGGCGGCGCTGATGTTCCAGTTCAGCAGCTCATGCAGCATCACCCGGCTGACCGCGACAAAGTTGCCGACCAGCGCGAAGCTCGCTGCCAGCAACCGCACCGGCACCCAATCGAACGCGTGGCGCAGTTGTGTCGCGCGCTCGACCACGGCCGGGTTTTGCCCATGCTCTTCGGCCAGCGCCAGCAGTCGATAGCTCAGGGCCGCGACCGGGCCCAGCAGGAAGTACCAGAAGATCACCGCGAAAAAGCTCTGATAGGCCTCCCACAGCAAATGCCCTTGCACCCGCTCCAGCAGTTGCTCGCCACTGTCGGCGCAGATATCCAGGTCGCGTTTGGCCACATGGGCGGCAGCCTGCAGGTCTTCCCGGCGCCAGGCATCGCGAAACGGCCCCAGGCCGGCCAGCAGATCGCCACGCCCCAGACTGTAAATCACCACCAACAGGTGCACGGGCAACGCCAGCAAGCCATAGGCCACCGGGTCCAGCACCACCAACAGCAACCCCAGCAGCGCCACCGGCAACAACACCAGCACCACCAGTATCAGCCACGGACGGCTGGTCATGCGTGGGCTCACTTCAAGCTTGTTCAGCTCGCGTACCCAACCCGCATCACGTTGAACCCGATGGCGCAGGGCCGAGAATTTCTCGATCCATACCGCTAACAGCAGCACCAGAAAACTCATTGTTGCTCCTCTTCTTCCTGAGCGGCTTTTGCCAGGGCCGCACGATAGCGTGCCCAGTCAAACGCCGGTCCCGGATCAGTCTTGCGCCCGGGTGCAATGTCGCTATGCCCGCAGATACGTTGTGCGGTGATACCCGTGAAGGCGCTTTGCAGCTGTCGGGTCAGAGTCGTCAACGCCTGATATTGCGCATCGGTAAACGGTAGATCATCCGTGCCTTCAAGCTCGATGCCCACGGAAAAATCGTTACAGGTTTCCCGCCCCTCGAAACACGAAACGCCGGCGTGCCAGGCGCGCTCAAGACAAGAGACAAACTGAGTGACGGTGCCGTCACGTTCAATCAGAAAGTGCGCAGACACCCGCAGGTCGGCGATCCCTGCAAAGTAGGGATGTTCCGTGACATCCAGACGATTCTGGAAAAATTCCTGCACCTTGCCGGTCAGAAACTGCGCGGGCGGCAGACTGATGTTGTGGATCACCAGCAGGGAAATCTCGCCCTCGGGGCGCGCATTGAAGTTGGGCGAAGGGCATAAACGCACACCCTGACACCAACCACTCGCGGGGTCCAACTGCATACAGGCTCCTTCAACGACGACTGTGTTGGCGCCCAGTATGCCGCGATAGGCCCTCGGCGCGCGATCACTTGCCGCGATTGAGACGCCGCAGGTTGCCCAGCACCGATTCCAGCGCCCGATCGAACAGCAAGGTGTCGTCCAGCGTGCGCACCGCGCCACGCCGAAACTCCAGGGCCAGGCCGGTACGGTTGTGCTCCAGCACTTTCATTCCGGTACGGTCGACAAAGATGTACTTGCCGGTGGATTCAATGATTGCCGTCAATTTACAACGCAGGGTGTTTTCCTCGTCTTCCTGAAACTCGACCCAGCACCCCGGGCGCAGTTGATCGACTTGCAGTAGCGCGGCATCATCCTCCGGCAAACGCACCGAGGCCGTTTCGACCGGGCCTTCGTCAGCAGTGCGAAGCACGATTTCCTCCTGCACCTCGACCATCATCGGCCCCTCGACAGGCGTGCTGTTCTGGCTCGGACGTTCAAACAGTTGAACGTGCAGGCCTTCCAGCTCGCTGAAAAACTCGCTGGTAGCGAACGGGTCGAATGCCGAGCTGTTCAGCCCATCGCGCAACGACTTGAGCAACCCTGGCACCAGCGCCAACAAGCGCAGGCTCGCATCGGGTTCGTCATGGCGTTGCACGCTCCAGATCAACTGCTCCATGGTCTGCACATCGGCGTGCCATTCGGCGGACTGATCACCGTGCTTGAGGCCGGTCAGCAACAGCACTTTGCTCCAGGCCTCCTGAACAAACACCACCACGCTGTGCGGCAAAACCTTGCCCACCAACACCTGATTCAACGCCTGCTCGACGCGCTGACGGGCCAGTTCGGTCCTGGCACGGCCTTCTTCGGCGTCTCGGGTGCGCTGCTCCAGCAATTCACTGCGACGACGCTCGTCATTGGTGAAGGCGAGGAAATCCGCCAGCAGTTCGGAAAAGATCGCCGGATCATCGACAAAGTCGTTCAACAAGCGTTGCACCACCTGCTCAATGCGCAGGTACAGACTGTCGCGCTGATGGTCATCGCACTCGCCCCAGCCCATGGCCGCCGCGGCGATTTCGTTGAGCAAGCGCCGGGCGGGATGGCTGCTGCGGCTGAAAAAACTCTTGTCGAGCACCGCGACTTTCAGCATCGGAATCTGCAAGCGGCCAATCAGCGCCTTGAGGGAGTCCGGCAGGTTGCGGTCATCGAGAATGCATTCGAAGAGCATGGCGATCAGGTTGATCACGTCTTCATCGGCCACTCCGACCACCCGCAACCTGCCGCTTTTGACGCTGACCCGGGTCAGCAGCAGTTCGAGCTGGTTGCGCAGGTCGAAGTCGTCCTGAACCGCCAGCGCCGGCACATATTGCTGCAAGTGCGAGAGCAGTCGCAGCAGATCGCGGGTAGAAATGGGCTGGGTCCGGGCACTGACCTCCAGGGTCGGCGCAACGCTGCCGCGCACATGGAGCAGCAACTCCTGCAAGGCGGCGAAGACTTCCTGAACGCCCTCGTCAACCTGTGGATTGCCGCTGCGACTCCCTGCCTCGACAGGGTCGGCGTGAGCACTGGCAGCCGCTCGATCGGTGGCACGTCGCGCCGGGGCGGGCTTGAGGTCCGGCAGCACACCGGTGGCGATCAGCAGTTGATTGGCTTCGGCGTAGAGCTGATCGGCGTTGCTGAGCACGTAGCGCTCGAACAGCTTGAGGATGATCAGCTTGACCTTGATCTCCATCCCCAGGTTGCGCCCCGCCTGCAGGAAATACTCACAGAGCAGCGTCGGCCCCAAGGGGTTGTGCTGTTCGACCAGTTTCTTGCCCAGCAAGGTGCTCAGTCGGGCGGTGAGCTGGTCGAGGGCGAAGCCATCGCGGTTCAGCACTTTGCCGACCATAACCTCCACCGCCACATTACGCTCCATGTCGTCATGGGATAGCGACACCGAGGTATCGAAAGCCAATGCCCGGGGCAAGGCAGCCTGTGAGGTGTCGCACTGCGTGAGCCTGAGGAAAGCCTCGACGAACTGCTCGAGAAAACCGCGCTCGATATTTTTGCGCTTGAGGCGCAAATCGCGCATAGCTTCGAAGAAGATGTTTTGCTCGACATCATTCCGGGCCCGGTCGGCCATTTCGAACAAGGTGTCGTCGGCGTTATCGAACAGCTCCTGCAAACCCTGCTTGAGCTGTTGGGCAGCTTTGTCGCGAACCTGAAGCAGAATCACGGGCAGGCGGGCGAGCAGCGAATGAGTCGCCTGATCGGTAGTCGCCTTGTGCAAAGGCACTACATTCCCGTCGTTGTGCATCCAAGCCTCCTGAAACGGTGATTCTTCGGTTCGGTAAGAAAGATCGAGCACGCTGGCCACACAGCCGGCGTTCAGCGGAGTACATCGCACACCCGCTGTCATTCAATAATCGGGAATCCAAAGGTACGTCAAAGCTATGACGTCAAATGCAAGGCAGAATTATCTGCAAAAGACCTCTCTTGTGCCAGCAGACTCTGCGCTCCCAAAGAAACAGACGTTTATGAAAGACCCTTGCTTAGAGTCAATTGCTCACGCGAATCGACCAAATGCAGGTTTGCGAACGACGGGATGGTTGTTGATGCCTTGGGTTGCCTCGCGCCATGGCCCTATAATCGGGCCACTTTGTTTGTGGAGCCCGTTATGCCGAATCTACGTCTCGCCGATTTGACCGCCGAAATCGAAGCCAACGTGCGCCGTGCGTTGCTCGAGGACATCGGCAGCGGCGACATCACCGCGCAACTGATCCCGGCCGAACGTCTGGCCAAAGCCACCATCATCACCCGCGACGCTGCCGTCATCAGCGGCACTGCATGGGTCGATGCCGTGTTTCGGCAGCTGGATCCGCGGGTCGCCGTGCACTGGCAGGTGAGCGATGGCGAACGGGTGAAACCCAATCAGGCGCTGTTCCACCTCGAAGGCCCGGCACGCTCGCTGCTCACCGGCGAACGCAGCGCACTGAACTTCCTGCAACTGCTCTCGGGCGTGGCCACTCGCGCGCAGTACCTGGCGGATTTCGTCGCCCAAACCCAAGTGAAGTTGCTCGATACCCGCAAAACCCTGCCGGGGCTGCGTCTGGCCCAGAAATACGCCGTGACCTGCGGCGGTTGCTACAACCACCGCATCGGCCTGTATGACGCCTTCCTGATCAAGGAAAACCATATCGCCGCCTGCGGTGGCATCCCTGAGGCTATTGCTGCCGCGCACAAGATCGCTCCGGGCAAACCAGTGGAGATCGAAGTGGAGAACCTGACGGAGCTCAAAGAAGCCCTGGCAGCGGGAGCCGACATCATCATGCTCGATGAACTGAGCCTGGATGACATGCGCGAAGCCGTGCGCCTGAACGCCGGCAAGGCAAAACTGGAGGCCAGTGGCGGCATCAACGAAAGTACGTTGCTGCCGATTGCGCAAACCGGGGTGGATTACATTTCGATTGGTGCGATGACCAAGGATGTGAAGGCCGTAGACCTGTCGATGCGACTGAGTCTCTGATCACACCCCTGATAATGAAAAACGCCAGCCTCATGAAGGCTGGCGTTTTTTTCAGACCACCAGATTGTTCATCTCGCAGTACTCTTCCCACTCGACGCCCAACACCTCGGCCGCCTCCTTGTGCAGTGCCAGGCGCGCGGCCTCGAACTCTTCGGGGCTTGATGTGTACTTGAGCGTCAGTTCCCAAGGCTGCAAACCCTGGGCTTCTGCCTCATCCTCGAACGCCCACTGGATCTGGTCCTTCTGATCGTCGGCAGGCAAGTCCTTGATCTCTTCCAGTAACTGGGGTGCATCCAGTACGTACTTTTTCAGGGCTTCTTCGTGTCTGGCTTCTTGGGTCAATTCTTTAACGGTCATGGCGTTCTCGCTGATCTGGGGAATGGAAGATGGATCTGGATCATCAAGGATCTCTCTGACGCAAAAAAACCGTTTGAAACCCGGTTTGTCTGGCCTTCAGAACCATTCGGGATCATCTGAAAACTGCTGGGCGATGCTCATGCAGGCAACGAATATAGGACGTTTTGCCGACGATTTACACGGCTCTTTACATCTATCCCGCAAAAAGCTGTGTGCAATAGATGCTGGAGACCTCGGGGAACATAAATTCAAATCCCAAGTCATAGCGATGTGCCATATAGGCACTTCACAAGGAACCCCAGTGATGCGCAGTTTTTCGAAGCTTTCGTCTACCCGTCTTGCCGCTGCTACCCTGCTGCTCGGCAGCCTGGCATTGGCCAGCGCAGCTCAAGCGGCTGTCGAAGTCGCCTCTGACCCTGCGCTGTATTCCGACAAAATCTCCGCCCTGCACAATTCATACGGCAAGGACACGCTCGTCAGAACCAGTGTCAGCATCGATGATCTGGAAAACCTGCAAAAAACCGTGAAGGCCAATGCCAGCGAACTGGAAAGCCAGAAGCGCACCATCAGCGAACAGGCCCGTCAGATTGAAGAGCTCAAACGCAACAGTGGTTCCAGCACCAGCTCCAGCAGCAAGGAGATTGATGATCTCAAGCGCACGGTCAATGAACAGGAACGCGACCTGAACACTCTCACCAAACAAGTGGAAGAGCTCAATCGCAACAGCGGTTCCAGCTCCAGCTCGAACAACAGCGAGATCTCCAGCCTGAAACAGAAGATCAACGACCAGGATCGCGCGACGGATCAGCTCAAGCGCACCGTCGAGGAGCTGAGCAGAAAGGTGAAGTAAGCGGGGGGGGGGGGGGAAATGGTGCCCGAGACAGGAATCGAACCTGCGACCTTCGCGTTACGAGTGCGCTGCTCTACCGGCTGAGCTACACGGGCTGTGGGCTAAACCTAGCACTGGTCTCGATGTCCGGCAACTTCGCACACCGCAAAATGGAAAGATCTTTCCTGCACAAAAAAATGCCCCGCCGTTTTCACGGCGGGGCATTTTTTATAACGTTGAAGCGGTTGGCGCGGGGGTAATTAAACGCCCGAAGCCTTGGCCGCTGCTACGTCTTTGATGGACAGCTTGATACGGCCGCGGTTGTCCACGTCCAGTACCAGAACTTCCACTTCCTGGCCTTCTTTCAGGATGTCGGTCACTTTCTCTACACGAGCATCGCTCAGCATCGAGATGTGAACCAGACCGTCCTTGCCTGGCAGGATGTTAACGAATGCGCCGAAGTCGACGATGCGCTCAACCTTACCTACGTAGATCTTGCCGATTTCAGCTTCAGCGGTGATGCCCAGAACGCGCTGACGTGCAGCTTCAGCCGCTTCCTTGGTTTCGCCGAAGATCTTGATCGAGCCGTCGTCTTCGATGTCGATCGAAGCCTTGGTCTCTTCACAGATCGCACGAATGGTCGCGCCGCCTTTACCGATGACATCACGGATTTTGTCGGTGTCGATTTTCATCGCGATCATGGTCGGAGCGTTTTCCGACAGTTCGGTACGCGACTGGCCAATGATCTGGTTCATCTGACCGAGGATGTTCAGGCGCGCTTCCAGGGCTTGGCCCAGAGCGATTTCCATGATTTCTTCGGTGATGCCCTTGATCTTGATGTCCATCTGCAGCGCGGTAACACCTTTGGCGGTACCGGCTACTTTGAAGTCCATGTCGCCCAGGTGGTCTTCGTCACCCAGGATGTCAGTCAGGACGGCGAATTTCTCGCCTTCTTTAACCAGACCCATGGCGATACCGGCAACCGGTGCCTTCATCGGTACACCGGCGTCCATCAGCGCCAGGGAAGCGCCGCAGACCGAAGCCATGGAGCTCGAACCGTTGGACTCAGTGATTTCCGATACGACACGGATGGTGTACGGGAACACGTCGGCAGCAGGCAGCATGGCCTGAACCGAACGACGGGCCAGACGGCCGTGACCGATTTCGCGACGACCAGCGCCACCCATGCGACCACACTCGCCTACCGAGAACGGAGGGAAGTTGTAGTGCAGCATGAACGGGTCTTTTTTCTCGCCTTCCAGGGTGTCCAGCAGCTGTGCGTCACGGGCGGTGCCCAGTGTCGCGACGACCAGAGCCTGGGTTTCGCCACGGGTGAACAGTGCCGAACCGTGGGTCTTCGGCAGAACACCCACTTCGATGTTCAGCGGACGTACGGTGCGGGTGTCGCGGCCGTCGATACGTGGCTTGCCGTTAACGATGTTTTCGCGAACGGTGCGGTATTCGATTTCGCCGAAAGCAGCTTTGACGTCAGCAGCGGAAGGCTGGCCTTCTTCACCGGACAGCTTGGCAACCACTTGGTCTTTCAGTTCGCCCAAGCGAGCGTAACGGTCGGCCTTGATGGTGATGGTGTAAGCCTGGGAGATCGCTTCGCCGAACTCGGCACGGATAGCACCCAGCAGAGCAGTGGCTTCTGGCTGAGGAGCCCAGGCCCAGGTCGGCTTGGCAGCTTCAGCGGCCAGTTCTTTAACGGCGTTGATCACCACCTGGAACTCGTCGTGAGCAAACAGTACCGCGCCCAGCATCTGGTCTTCGGTCAGCTCTTTGGCTTCCGATTCAACCATCAACACGGCTTCCGAAGTACCGGCAACGACCATGTCCAGGCTCGAAGCTTTCAGTTGCTCGTAAGTCGGGTTCAGCAGGTAGCCGGTGCTTTCGTGGAACGCAACGCGGGCAGCGCCGATCGGGCCATCGAAAGGAATGCCGGAGATAGCCAGCGCAGCCGAGGTACCGATCATCGCAGCGATGTCCGGATCGGTCTTCTTGCTGGTGGAAACGACGGTGCAGACAACCTGCACTTCGTTCATGAAACCTTCAGGGAACAGTGGACGGATCGGACGGTCGATCAGTCGGGAAGTCAGGGTTTCTTTCTCGGAAGGACGGCCTTCACGCTTGAAGAAACCGCCAGGGATCTTGCCGGCGGCGTAAGTCTTTTCCTGGTAGTGAACAGACAGAGGGAAGAAGCCCTTGCCTGGATCGGCTTGTTTGGCACCGACTACGGTCACCAATACGCTGACGTCGTCGTCAACGGTGACCAATACTGCGCCGGAGGCCTGACGGGCGATACGGCCAGTCTCGAGGGTAACGGTCGACTGACCGAACTGGAATTTTTTGATTACCGGGTTCACGGTGTCCTACCTTCTTTGTGGCTCTTGGGGGAACTTGTCTTCTTGCGAAATTCGTGGGCAACGCCGGGAATCGGCCCGACTGTCATTGTCCAGGGTAAAACTATTGTCCAGATAAAACTTGAGGCTGGGAGCCTGCCATGTACCTGCGGGAAACCCGCTGGCACACAGCAAACAACCAACCTCTAGCGCAATCGCTTATTAGCGACGCAGACCCAGGCGAGCGATCAGAGCGCTGTAACGGCTCACGTCCTTGCCTTTCAGGTAGTCCAGCAGCTTACGACGCTGGTTAACCATGCGGATCAGACCACGACGGGAGTGGTGATCTTTACCGTTGGCCTTGAAGTGACCTTGCAGTTTGTTGATGTTGGCGGTCAGCAGTGCAACTTGCACTTCTGGCGAACCAGTGTCACCAACAGCTTGCTGGTAGTCAGCTACGATTTGAGCTTTTTCTTGAACGTCGAGAGCCATGAGGCAATCCTTTTATCAGGAAACTGTTTCAGAAAAACAGTTTCAACAGGCCAGGGACAAATCCCTGTATCTAAAAATGAGTAGTGACCGTGCCTGTTAACAGCCACCCTCGTTCGGTCATTCTGACCGAATCAGTCGACGTGGCGCGATGCGCCCGTCTTCGCTCACTTCACCGATACCGATGAAGCGACCATTGTGATCCTGTACCCGCACCATGCCAAATTTCGGTGCATCCGGGGCACGTACCGGCTGGCCGTTGAGCCAGTAGAACGCGCTCGCTTCCGAGAACTGCAACAGTGGCCAATCCAGCAGGCCGCTGTCCGATGGCATCAGGAAGCGGTCGACCGCTTCGTTGCCGCCTTCGGCATGTACCGCTTCCAGCTCTTCCAGAGTGACGGTCTGTGCAAGCGTGAAAGGCCCGGCCTGGGTACGTCGCAATTCAGCCACGTAAGCGCCACAACCGAGTTGCTCACCGATATCCTCCACCAGGGTACGGATATAGGTGCCTTTGCTGCAATCCACCGCAAGCCGCGCAGTATCACCCTCAAAGGCCAGTAATTCCAAGCGCGCAATAGTAACAGAACGCGGTTCGCGCTCCACTACTTCACCTGCACGGGCCAGCTTGTACAGCGGCTGCCCATCGCGCTTGAGTGCCGAGTACATCGGCGGTATCTGACTGATTTGCCCACGAAATTTCGGCAACACAGCTTCGATATCGGCACGACCAACGGTCACCGGACGTTCCAGCAAAACCTCACCTTCGGCATCCGCCGTGGTGGTGGTCTTGCCCAGTTGCGCCAGGGTTTCATAACCTTTGTCGGAATCGAGCAGGTATTGCGAGAACTTGGTGGCCTCGCCGAAGCACAACGGCAACACGCCGGTGGCCAGCGGATCGAGACTGCCGGTGTGCCCGGCCTTCTCGGCATTGAGCAACCAGCGGACCTTCTGCAACGCCGCGTTGGAAGTGAACCCCAACGGCTTGTCGAGCAGGATGATACCGCTGACGTTACGACGGATACGTTTGACCTGAGCCACCGATTACTCCTTGGCGTCTTCGGGTTCAGCCGCTACCGGGTGCTGACTGTCTTCAGCCACCGCGCGTTCGATCAGGGCCGACAGGTGCGCACCACGCACGACACTTTCGTCGTAATGGAAGTGCAACTGTGGAACGCTGCGCAATTTCATCTCGCGAGCCAACTGCATGCGCAGGAAACCGGCGGCGGAGTTGAGCACCTTGATGCTTTGCGCGATGTCGTCGCGGCTGTCCTGCCCCATCACAGTGATGAAGATCTTGGCGTGGCCGACGTCACGGCTGACTTCAACAGCGGTAATGGTGACCAGCCCGACGCGCGGGTCTTTGACTTCACGACGGATCAGCTGTGCCAGCTCACGCTGCATCTGATCGCCGATACGTTGGGTACGGCTATATTCTTTTGCCATGTCTTGTTACCTGTTACTGCCCCACGGTGAAACCCGAAGGGTCTGAAAGCGGCAAACGCCCGGCCTGACAAAAGCCAGACCGGGCGTTGCGTTTAGAGTCCGACTGATGCGCCGCGCAATTGCATGCGGCTGGCCATCATGGCTCTTGAAGTGCGCGAGTTAGAGGCTGCGAGCAACCTGGACCTTCTCGAATACTTCGATCTTGTCACCGACCTTGACGTCGTTGTAGCTCTTCACGCCGATACCACATTCCATGCCGGCACGTACTTCGGAAGCGTCATCCTTGAAGCGGCGCAGGGATTCCAGCTCGCCTTCGAAGATAACGATGTCTTCACGCAGTACACGGATTGGACGGTTACGGTGAACAACACCTTCGATAACCATGCAACCGGCGATCGCGCCAAACTTCGGCGAACGGAACACGTCACGCACTTCAGCGGTACCCAGGATGTTCTCGCGAACATCGCTGCCCAGCATACCGGTAAGGGCTTTCTTGACGTCTTCGATGATGTCGTAGATCACGTTGTAGTAACGCATATCCAGACCTTCCTGCTCGACGATCTTGCGAGCGCCGGCATCGGCACGCACGTTGAAGCCGAACAGTACAGCGTTGGAGGCCAGTGCCAGGTTGGCGTCGGATTCGGTGATACCACCGACACCGCCACCGACCACACGCACTTGCACTTCGTCGTTACCCAGGCCATTCAAGGCACCGTTCAACGCTTCCAGCGAACCACGGACGTCGGATTTGAGGACGATGTTGAGCGTCTTCTTCTCTTCCTGACCCATGTTCTCGAAGATGTTTTCAAGCTTGCCGGCGTGAGCACGGGCCAGTTTGACTTCGCGGAACTTGCCTTGACGGAACAGAGCCACTTCACGGGCTTTCTTCTCGTCAGCAACTACGCTCATCTCGTCGCCAGCGTCCGGAGTACCGTCCAGGCCGAGGATCTCGACAGGGATGGAAGGACCGGCTTCCTTGATTGGCTTGCCGTTCTCGTCGAGCATGGCGCGAACGCGGCCATAGTTCGAACCGACCAGCACCATGTCGCCCTGGCGCAAGGTACCGTCTTGAACCAGAACGGTTGCAACCGGACCACGACCTTTGTCGAGACGCGATTCAACCACAACACCACGACCAGGGGCCGATGGGGTTGCTTTCAGTTCGAGAACTTCAGCTTGCAGCAGAACAGCTTCGAGCAACTCGTCCACGCCGGTACCGACTTTCGCCGAAACCGATACGAACGGGGTGTCGCCGCCCCACTCTTCCGAAGTCACGCCGTGAACCGACAATTCGCTACGGATGCGATCGAGATCGGCGCCCGGCTTGTCGATTTTGTTCACTGCAACAACCAGAGGTACGCCAGCCGCCTGAGCGTGCTGAACAGCTTCAACGGTCTGCGGCATTACGCCGTCGTCCGCTGCAACCACCAGGATCACGATGTCGGTCGCCTTGGCACCACGGGCACGCATGGCGGTAAACGCGGCGTGACCAGGGGTGTCGAGGAAGGTGACCATGCCGCGTTCGGTTTCAACGTGGTACGCACCGATGTGCTGGGTAATACCACCGGCTTCGCCAGCAGCTACCTTGGCACGACGGATGTAGTCGAGCAGCGAGGTCTTACCGTGGTCAACGTGACCCATTACGGTCACAACTGGTGCACGGGAGAACGTCTCACCTTCAAACTTCAGGGACTCGGCCAGGGAGTCTTCCAGGGCGGTGTCGCTGACCAGGGTCACTTTGTGGCCCAGCTCTTCGGCAACCAGTTGGGCAGTTTCCTGATCCAGTACCTGGTTGATGGTCGCTGGGGTACCCAGTTTGAACATGAACTTGATGATTTCAGCAGCCTTGACCGACATCTGCTGGGCAAGATCGCCAACAGTGATGGTCTCGCCGATCTTCACTTCGCGCACAACAGGGCCGGTTGGGCTCTGGAAACCGTGGGCGTTGCGCTTCTTCAGCTTGGCCTTGCCGCGACCACCACGACGGAAGCCATCGCTTTCTTCGTCGGTAGTACGTGGGGCAACGCGTGGAGCAGGCGCTTTTTCCTTGACCGAAGCACGATGCGGAGCGTTTTTGCGCTCGCCATCGCCACTGCCACGACGATTGCTATCGTCGGCACGTGGTTTGTCCGGACGACGCTGCTCGTCGCGCTTGCGAGTGTCGGCTGCAGGTGCAGCGGCCACGACCGGGGCGCTTTCACGCACAGGTTCGGCAACTGCAACAGGCGCTGCGACAGCTTCGACAGGAGCGGTTTGCGCAGCAGCAGGCTGGCGACGCGCTTCTTCTTCGGCGCGACGCTTGGCTTCTTCTTCAGCCTTCTGACGTGCAGCATTTTCTACTGCGCGACGTTCTTCCAGTTCGCGTTTGCGCTCGGCTTCGATTTCTTCCGGGCTGCGCTGCACGAAGACTTTCTTCTTGCGTACTTCAACGCTGATGCTTTTGCTGCCAGCAACACGCAGGGTGCTGGTGGTTTTACGCTGCAGCGTGATCTTGCGTGGTTCTTCCACTTTCGCCTTGTGGCTGCTTTTCAAGTGAGTCAGCAAAGATTGCTTCTCACTGTCAGTCACATGTTCTTCGGCGGCGGTGTGCGGCAGACCTGCCTCACGCATCTGCTGCAACAGGCGCTCTACCGGTGTTTTGACCTCATCGGCCAGTTGTTTCACCGTGACTTGCGTCATGCACTTCTCTCCTCAGGCCGCGCCTAATTACTCGAACCAGTGGGCTCGGGCGGCCATGATCAACTTGCCGGCACGATCATCGTCAATGCCGTCGATGTCGAGCAGGTCGTCAATAGACTGCTCGGCCAGGTCTTCGCGGGTAATTACGCCGCGCACCGCCAGTTCCATCGCCAAATCCTTGTCCATGCCCTCAAGCGAGAGCAGGTCTTCGGCCGGATGGGCGTCTGCCAGCTTTTCCTCAGTAGCGATGGCTTTGGTCAACAAACGATCCTTGGCGCGAGCGCGAAGCTCGTTGACGGTTTCTTCGTCAAAGCCGTCGATGTTGAGCATTTCTTCCAACGGTACGTAGGCAATCTCTTCCAGGCTGGTGAAACCTTCATCTACCAGCACCTGTGCCAGGTCTTCGTCGACTTCCAGCTCGTCGATGAAGTTGCGCAGGATGTCGCCGGTTTCTGCTTGTTGCTTAGCCTGGATGTCCGATTCGGTCATCACGTTCAGGGTCCAGCCAGTCAACTGGCTAGCCAGACGCACGTTCTGACCACCGCGACCGATGGCCTGAGCCAGATTGTCTGCGCCAACGGCGATGTCCATTGCATGGGCATCTTCGTCAACGATAATTGCCGCCACTTCAGCCGGCGACATTGCATTGATCACGAACTGAGCAGGGTTATCGTCCCACAGGACGATGTCCACACGCTCACCGCCCAACTCGCCGGACACTGCCTGGACGCGCGAACCGCGCATACCGATGCAAGCGCCTTGCGGATCGATGCGTTTGTCTTTGGAGCGGACCGCGATCTTGGCACGCGAACCCGGGTCACGGGATGCAGCCATTACTTCGATCAGGCCTTCAGCGATTTCCGGCACTTCGATGCGGAACAGCTCGATCAGCATTTCCGGCGCGGTACGCGACAGGATCAGCTGCGGGCCGCGGTTCTCGGTGCGGATTTCCTTGAGCAGCGCACGCAGACGCACGCCAACCCGGAAGGTTTCGCGAGAGATGATGTCTTCACGGGCCAGCAACGCTTCCGCGTTATTGCCCAGGTCGACGATCACGTTGTCGCGGGTGACTTTCTTCACGGTGCCGGAGATGATTTCCCCCAGACGCTCGCGATAGGCATCAACGACTTGAGCACGCTCGGCTTCGCGAACTTTCTGCACGATGACTTGCTTGGCAGTCTGTGCAGCAATGCGGCCGAACTCGATGGATTCGATTTTTTCTTCGACAACGTCACCGACCTTGGCGCCAGGATGCGTTTGCGCAACCTTGCTCGGCCAGGTTTCGATAGCCGGATCGTCCAGATCTGCTTCTTCGACGACCGTCCAGCGACGGAATGTCTCGTAAGCACCGGTGTGGCGATTGATTTCCACACGCAGATCGACTTCGTCCTCGAAACGCTTTTTGGTAGCAGTGGCCAGAGCCAGCTCCAGCGCTTCAAAAATTACGTTTGCCGGTACGCCCTTTTCATTGGATACCGACTCAACAACCAGCAGTACTTCTTTGCTCATCGTACGCCTCGCCTTTCGCAAGCCATTGGATCCGCGGGATCCGCGTCTCAGTCAAAACTGGGAATAATGTTGGCCTTGTCGATCATATCGATCGGCAACAGGAACTCATGGTCTTCAACCTGCACCACGACGTCCTGCTCTTCTACACCGCGCAGAAGGCCCTGAAAGTTGCGTCGACCTTCAAAAGGCGAGCGCAGCTTGATCTTCACTTGTTCACCGGCAAATTTTGCAAACTGCTCAAGAGTGAACAGTGGGCGTTCCATGCCAGGCGAGGAAACTTCAAGGGTGTATTCAACGGAGATTGGATCTTCAACATCCAGCACACCGCTGATCTGGCGACTGACGATGGCACAATCGTCCACCAGCACGCCGCCTTCTTTATCGATATAAACGCGCAACATTGAGTGGCGACCTTGAGCCGAAAACTCAATACCCCAGCATTCATAGCCTAGGGCCACGACCACCGGGGCCAGCAAGGCCTGCAACTCTTCTAGCTTGCTCGACACCTGAACCCCCTCGTGCATGTATGTGCATGCTATGCAAAATAAAAAAATGGGCGAAACGCCCATCCTTGAAACGCCGCCGAATAGCGGCGTTGAAAGTGTCCAGCTAACAAAAAGCCCCTGAAAAGGGGCTCCTTAAACTGGTTGCGGGGGCCGGATTTGAACCGACGACCTTCGGGTTATGAGCCCGACGAGCTACCAGACTGCTCCACCCCGCGACAAAGCTGGGGCGGAAGTATACGACCGATCCCTGACAGGGTCAATGTAACCTTCCACCTACAAGAAAGCCCGCAACAGCGGGCTCTCCTGATAATTGGTACCGAGAAGGGGACTCGAACCCCTACACCCTATGGGCACAACCACCTCAAGGTTGCGTGTCTACCAATTCCACCACCTCGGCAATACTACGTTTGAAACTCTTCTTACTTCTGCTCTTGAGCTGGAGGCACGTCAGTCGCTGGAGTAGCCGACTTTTGCTCTTGAAGCACCGGGACATCATCAGAAGCCGGTTTTTGCTTTGGAACTTCCAACACTGCTGGGTTTGGCAAACCTACTTGAGTCAGCTGGTGAGCTTTCTCTTTAGCAAAGTAACCTAACCCCAAGCTGGTCATGAAGAAACCGGCGGCAAGTATAGCAGTAAACTTACTAAGAAAGGTAGAGGTACCTTGGCTTCCGAACACAGTATTTGAAGCACCTGCTCCGAAAGATGCACCAGCGTCCGCACCTTTACCCTGCTGCAGCAATACCAGAGCAACTACGCCCAACGCACCCAGCAGATGAAAAACGACTACGACTGTTTCCAGCATTTTTTCAGTTTCCCGCGGCGCGACAAATCGCACCGAACTCATCTGCATTCAGGGAAGCTCCACCAATGAGCCCCCCATCGATATCCGGCATGCCGAACAGTTCGGCCGCATTGGCCGCCTTCACGCTGCCGCCGTATAGAAGCCGCACACCTTGTGCGACCTCAGAATTCTCTGCCGCCAACTGGGCGCGAATGGCTGCGTGCACATCCTGCGCTTGTTGCGGCGAAGCAGTCAGCCCGGTACCAATGGCCCAGACCGGCTCGTAAGCAATTACTGCCTTTGCAAAAGCACCAACACCCAGCTCCTCGATGATGCTGCCCAGCTGACGCCCGACAACCTCAAGAGTTTTTCCAGCTTCGCGCTGCTCGAGGGTTTCCCCTACACACAACACCGGAATCAAGCCACACGCCTGTGCTGCCGCAAATTTGCGATTCAGCGTCCCGTCGAGCTCGCCCATTATCTGGCGGCGCTCGGAGTGCCCGACAAGCACCAGGGAACAACCTGCATCCACTAACTGACTCGGTGAAATTTCACCTGTCAACGCACCCTGCCCGGATTCAATCGCAGAGTTCTGCGCGCCGACCGAAATCGACTTCCCTTGCAAACCATCAATCACTTGATTGATATACAAGCAAGGCGGGAACACCGCAACATCAACACCGCTCGGCAAGGCCAGATGACGAAGGCCGTCGATCAGCTCAGCGACGCTGGCGCGGGTACCGTGCATCTTCCAGTTACCAGCTACCATAGGGCGACGCATGCTGTACCTCGTCGGTCAAAGTGGGCGCAGATGTTACCCAACACAATCATGGCTGGCAAGCCGAAATCAGGCAGAAACTTCAGTTACCAGTTTTGCCAGCTCTTCGGCGTAATCGCGAACCTGCGTTTCGTCCTCGCCTTCGACCATGACACGCACCAGCGGCTCTGTCCCGGACTTGCGCAACAACACGCGCCCGCGACCCGCCATCGCTTGAGTGACACGATCACTGGCCTCCTTGACAGTCGGATGCTCAAGCGGGCTCACACCACCGCCAAACCGCACATTGATCAACACCTGAGGGCACTTGCGCAACGCCTGACGCGACTGAGCCAGGCCTTCTGCGCGCCGCTTCAACGCCATCAAGACCTGCAATGCAGCAATGATCGCATCACCGGTAGTGGTGTGACTGAAGCAGACAATGTGCCCCGAGTTTTCACCGCCCACCAGCCAATCGCGCTCCAGCAACTCGGAGATGACGTAACGGTCACCAACGTTGGCCCGCACAAAAGGAATCGCCAGATCCGCCAGGGCCAACTCCAGCCCCAGGTTACTCATCAGCGTACCGACCACACCGCCCTGCAACTTGCCACGCTCTTGCAGATCGCGAGCGATGATGAACAGCAGCTCGTCACCATCGACGACAGCACCGGTGTGATCAACCATCTGCACCCGATCACCATCACCGTCGAAGGCAATACCCAAATCGGCGTGCTCGGCCAGTACGGCCGCTTGCAGCGGCGCCATATGGGTCGAACCGCAATTATCATTGATGTTCAGGCCGTTGGGATGGGCAGAAAGCACAACGACATCAGCCCCCAACTCACGGAACACGCTAGGCGCCACTTTATAAGTCGCGCCGTGAGCACAATCGAGCACGATCTTCAGGCCGGCAAAACTGGTGCCGGTGGGAACGCTGCTCTTGCAGAATTCGATATAACGGCCCGAGGCATCGTTGATTCGCGACACTTTGCCGATCTTGCTCGACTCAACCACGGTCATCGGGGTGTCTAGCAGCTCTTCGATCATCAGCTCGACTTCATCCGGGAGCTTGGTGCCCTTACCAGAGAAAAACTTGATGCCGTTGTCGTCATGAGGGTTATGCGAAGCGCTGATCACGATGCCGGCTTCGGCATGAAAGGTCCGCGTCAAATAGGCGATGGCCGGAGTCGGCATTGGCCCCAACAGCATCACATCAGCACCGGCCGAGGTCAGCCCAGCCTCAAGCGCCGACTCGAACATGTAACCGGAGATACGGGTGTCCTTGCCCACGAGCACCTTGCAGGCGCCCATGCTGCGAAATGCCATGCCTGCCGCCCAGCCAAGCTTGAGCATGAAATCAGGAGTGATCGGGTATTGACCGACCCGACCACGAATGCCGTCGGTGCCAAAGTATTTCTTACTCATAAGTACTCCATCTTTCTTATTCAGCTGATTCTACGGCGGCAATCATCCGCACTACGTCGACCGTTTCCGCTACATCATGGACGCGCAATATACGCGCACCTTTGACCGAAGCCAGCGCCGCAAGTGCCAGACCACCATGCAGACGCTCTCCCACAGGTCGTTTCAAGGCCTGGCCGATCATGCTCTTTCGCGAAACACCGACCAACAGAGGCCGCCCCAAGGCATGCAGGGCCTCCATATGCTTAAACAAACTTAGATTGTGCTGCAGGGTTTTCGCGAAGCCGAAGCCCGGATCAAGAATGATCCGCTCAGCAGGGATACCTACCGATGCACACTGAACCATGCGTTCTGCAAGAAACTCGCCGACCTCTTTCGTAACATCCTGGTACTGAGGGTTGTCCTGCATGTCGCCCGGCTCGCCGAGCATATGCATCAGGCACACCGGCAAACCGGTGGCCGCCGCTGCATCCAGAGCACCATCTCGACGCAACGAGCGCACGTCATTGATCAACCCTGCCCCCAACCTTGCGGTTTCACGCATGACGGCAGGCGTGGAGGTATCGACCGAGATAATCACATCCAGTTCGCGACTGATGCGCTCAACGATAGGCGCTACGCGCTCGAGCTCTTCAAGCGGCGAAACGGCCCTGGCACCGGGCCGGGTCGATTCACCACCGACGTCGATCAGCGTCGCACCGGCCGCCACCATCGCCTCGGCGTGGCGCAGGGCCGCGTCCAGCTGGCTGTATCGGCCGCCATCGGAAAAGGAATCGGGAGTGACATTGAGAATGCCCATGACATGCGTCTGGGCCAAATCAAGAACCCGGTTGCCGCAAGGCAACCGGGTCGAGGACTGAACAGAAGTCATTTCAAACCTTAAACGTCAGCAGCCGGGCCACCGATAGGTGTTTCCGGACGCCCATCCTGCACCACCGGAGGCGTGCCGGAAGTGTCGTTGCCGCCAGACCAGTCGCGAGGTTCGCGAGGCGTACGACCCGCCATGATGTCATCGATCTGATCGGCATCGATCGTCTCGTACTTCATCAAGGCATCCGCCATCGCATCAAGCTTGTCACGGTTATCCGTGAGGATCTGCTTGGCCGTGCCGTAGCACTGATCAATGATGCTGCGCACTTCGGAGTCGATCAGCTTGGCCGTCTCGCCAGAGAAACTGGCATGCTGACCACCGCCGCCACGACCGAGGAACACTTCGCCCTCTTCTTCGGCGTACATCAATGGACCGAGTTTTTCCGACAACCCCCACTTGGTCACCATGTTTCGTGCTATCTGGCTGGCACGCATGATGTCGTTGGACGCACCGGTGGTGACGCCATCGAAGCCCAGGGTCATTTCTTCAGCGATACGACCGCCGTACAGCGAGCAGATCTGGCTGATCAGTGCACGCTTGGACAGACTGTAACGATCTTCTTCCGGCAGGAACATGGTCACACCAAGTGCGCGACCGCGCGGAATGATCGACACCTTGTAGACCGGGTCATGCTCAGGCACGACGCGACCGACGATAGCGTGGCCGGCTTCGTGATAAGCGGTGTTCTGCTTTTCTTTCTCGGACATGACCATGGATTTGCGCTCGGCACCCATCATGATCTTGTCTTTAGCCAGTTCGAACTCTTTCATCTCGACGATGCGCTTGCCGGCACGAGCTGCAAACAACGAAGCCTCGTTCACCAGGTTGGCCAGGTCAGCACCGGAGAAACCAGGAGTACCACGAGCGATCACGGCCGGAGCGACGTCGTCACCCATCGGCACTTTGCGCATATGGACTTTGAGAATCTGCTCGCGACCACGGATGTCCGGCAGGCCAACCACGACCTGGCGGTCGAAGCGGCCCGGACGCAGCAACGCAGGGTCCAGTACGTCCGGACGGTTGGTCGCGGCGATGACGATGATGCCGTCATTCATTTCGAAGCCGTCCATCTCCACCAGCAACTGGTTGAGGGTCTGCTCGCGCTCATCGTGACCACCACCCATGCCGGCACCACGGTGGCGACCAACGGCGTCGATTTCATCGATGAAGATGATGCATGGCGCATGTTTCTTCGCCTGCTCGAACATGTCACGGACACGGCTGGCACCGACGCCGACGAACATTTCGACGAAATCGGAACCGGAAATAGTAAAGAACGGTACTTTGGCTTCGCCGGCAATCGCCTTGGCCAGCAAGGTTTTACCGGTACCCGGAGGACCAACCATCAGTACGCCGCGAGGAATGCGACCGCCCAGGCGCTGGAACTTGCCCGGATCACGCAGGAACTCGACCAGCTCGCCGACCTCTTCCTTGGCTTCGTCACAACCTGCAACGTCAGCCAGGGTGGTTTTCACCTGATCTTCGGAGAGCAGGCGCGCCTTGCTCTTGCCGAAACTCATCGGCCCACCCTTGCCACCGGCACCGCCCTGCATCTGCCGCATGAAAAACATGAAGACGGCGATGATCACCAGGATCGGGAAGCTTGCGACCAGGAGTTGAGTCCAGATGCTTTGCTGCTCAGGCTGCTTGCCTTCGACCACAACGTGGTTATCCACGAGATCGCCGATCAGACCGTTGTCCTGGATTGCCGGACGAATGGTCTTGAAGCTGTCGCCATCGTTGCGCTTGCCGGTAATCACGTAGCCATCAACCGCTACGCGCTCGACCTTGCCATCCTTGACCTGCTGGATGAAGTCGGAATAGTTGAGGGTCTGCGGCTCGTTAGGGCTGGAGAAGTTGTTCATCACCGTCACCAGGACAGCCGCGATGATCAACCACAGGATCAGATTCTTTGCCATATCGTTCAATTAACTACCCTCTGAAGCAAGCTCCGCTAATGGCGCGCGCTTCGCATGATATTCACCGGCCTAACTTACTACATTACCTACGGCTCTGGCAGGCGCCGTCTGTAACCCTTTGTGAAACACTTTCTACACGATATTCGCTAATGCACGCGGGGCGAAATATGAAAAACCTATCACCCCGCCAAAAAAACTCGTTTTACTCACTACGCCCGCGGTAACCCCAAGCCAACATGTATTGCTCGCGGGAACTGTCACGGGAAGAGTCTGGCTTGATCATCTGGATCTTGTCGAATTTCCGA
Organism: Pseudomonas sp. KD5; assembly: GCF_012932895.1. Taxonomy (NCBI): domain Bacteria; kingdom Pseudomonadati; phylum Pseudomonadota; class Gammaproteobacteria; order Pseudomonadales; family Pseudomonadaceae; genus Pseudomonas; species Pseudomonas sp. KD5. Next base: position 244,925 of record NZ_JDWJ01000010.1, read on the forward strand.
CGAGCATCCTTCAGGTAAACATCAAACCCTTCGCCCTGAAAAATCTTGATCACAAAATTACCACCCGGCTTGAGTATCCGTTCCGCCAAATCAAGCGCCAGCTCGCAAAGAAACATGGCTTTTGGCATGTCCACTTCAGGCGTACCACTCATATTGGGGGCCATATCGGAAATCACAAGGTCCACCTGCGAATTACCCACAGCTTCAAGGATCCGCGTGAGCACTTCGTCCTCGGTGAAGTCCCCCTGAATGAAAGTCACGTCCGGAATGCTGTCCATTTCCAGAATGTCCGAGGCGATCAGACGCCCCTGACCACCAATCAAACGGCTAGTCACCTGCGACCACCCCCCGGGCGCCGCACCCAGGTCGACAACGCTCATGCCGGGACGGATCAGCTTGTATTTCTCCTGGACCTCCAGAAGTTTGTAACTCGCACGCGAGCGGTAGCCATCCTTCTGCGCCTGCTTCACATAGGGATCGTTGACATGTCTTTTCAGCCAACCAAGGCTTGTCTTGGAACGCGCCATTGGGCACCTCGATGATAAGGGTCGTGATTAATTGGGCGGATCCACGAGCCCTCGGGTAAAATGGCCGCCATTTTACAGAATCCAGACGAAAGGGTCAGATTATGCCGCTCACTCAAGAGCAGAAGAAACAGTACAAGTCCATTGGCCACCATCTGAAACCAGTTTTGATTGTGGCTGACAACGGCCTGACTGAAGGTGTATTAGCCGAACTTGAACGCGCTTTGGCGGATCACGAGCTGATCAAAATCAAGCTCAACATCCTCGATCGCGAATCGCGCCTGGCAGCCATTGCAGAACTCTGCAAGGCCGGCAAAGCCGATCTGGTTCAGGTCATCGGCAAGATGGCACTGATTTATCGCAAGAACTTCAGCGTCAACAAGCAGTTGTCGAACGTCCATCGCTTCAAGTGATGGCAAGGGTCAAGGGTGTGCTTCGCGCACCCTGACACTCCATCCAGGCACCGGCTGCATCACCAGCACCAGCCCGGAAAAGCCCAGGACAAGATAGCTGAACAACTGCCAATGCAGCGCCTGCGGCCAACCGAAGCGTACTGCGAAATACATCGCACACCCATACAGCGCCATCAGCAGCAGTTGCCCGCGAATATCCCGCCATAGACTGGCAAGGCCCTCAGCCTGTACCAGCACCAAAGCCTGAAAAATCACACTCGCTGTGGCGAATCCCACCATCAGCGTATTCAGCGCACCTGCAATTTCGTCGATCAGCAGCGGCGCCAGGCCTATTTGCCCCAGCACCGGCAGCAGACCGATGTGCAACAACCACAAACCGCCAACCCAGAGCATCTGGGTCAGCTGCCAAAGCATGGCACCCGCACGTAGCGGGCGCCTTCTTTCAGATGTGGCGAACTTCGACAATCTCATACTCGATAACGCCACCCGGCGTTTTGACCGCCACCACATCACCCTCTTCCTTGGCGATCAAGGCACGGGCGATCGGCGAACCGACGGAGATCTTGCCGAGTTTGATGTCTGCTTCATCCTCACCAACGATCTGGTAAGTCACGCTTTCATCGGTCTCGACATTGGCGATTTCGACGGTGGTGCCGAAAATCACCTTGCCGGTGTGCTCGATGGTCGTTACGTCGATGACCACAGCGTTTTGCATGCGGCCTTCAATGTCACGAATCCGCGCCTCGACCATCCCCTGCTGCTCGCGAGCAGCGTGGTATTCGGCGTTTTCCTTCAAGTCACCCAACTCGCGGGCCGTACCGATGTCCTGACTGAGTTTCGGACGAACGACCTTGGTCAGATGAGCGTGTTCTTCTTCCAGGGCTTTAGCGCCCTTGACGGTCATTGGGTATTTGATCATGCCTTCAATCCTGCGTGTAGATCCTGCAAGCGGCGCACGGTCTTCTCAGGACCGAACTTCAGCGCTTCGCAGATAGCTTCGCCAGCAGCAATAGTAGTGGTGCAGTAGATCTTGTGCTGCAAGGCATTACGACGAATGGAGTAGGAATCAGCGATCGACTGACGACCTTCGGTGGTGTTGATGATCAGAGTGACTTCGTCATTCTTGATCATGTCGACCACGTGCGGACGACCCTCGGTCACCTTGTTCACACGACGCACTTTCAGGCCTGCAGCCTCGATCAGCTTGGCAGTACCGGCAGTGGCGACCACTTCGAAGCCCAAGTTGATCAGATCACGGGCCACGCCTGCAACCAGCGGCTTGTCATCGTCGCGCACGCTGATGAACGCAGTACCACCGGTTGGCAGCACTTCACTTGCGCCCATCTGAGCCTTGGCAAAGGCTTCGCCGAAGGTGTCGCCCACGCCCATCACTTCACCGGTGGACTTCATCTCTGGGCCCAGGATCGGGTCCACGCCAGGGAATTTGGCGAATGGGAACACCGCCTCTTTCACGCTGTAGAAGTTCGGAATGATTTCTTTGGTGAAGCCGATTTCCTTCAGGGTTTTACCGGCCATCACGCGAGCCGCGACCATCGCCAGGGACACACCGATGCACTTGGAGACGAACGGTACGGTACGGGATGCGCGCGGGTTGACTTCGATGACGTAGATGTCTTCGCCTTGCAGCGCCAACTGAACGTTCATCAGGCCGACCACGCCCAGTTCCAGGGCCATTTTCTTAACCTGTTCGCGCATCTCGTCCTGGATATGTGCAGGCAGCGAATACGGCGGCAGGGAGCACGCGGAGTCACCGGAGTGAACGCCGGCCTGCTCAATGTGCTGCATGATCGCGCCGATCACCACGTCGGTGCCGTCGCAGACCGCATCCACGTCCATTTCGATCGCGCAGTTGAGGAAGTGGTCCAGCAGCACCGGGCTGTCGTTGGACACTTGAACCGCTTCACGCAGGTAGCGCTTGAGTTCTTCCTCTTCGTAAACGATTTCCATCGCACGGCCGCCCAGTACGTAGGACGGACGAACCACCAGCGGGTAACCGATTTTGGCGGCGGCACGAATCGCTTCATCTTCGCTGCGCACGGTGGCGTTAGGCGGCTGACGCAGGTTCAGACGCTCAACCATCTGCTGGAAGCGCTCACGGTCTTCGGCGCGGTCGATGGCGTCAGGACTGGTGCCGATGATCGGCACGCCGGCGGCTTCCAGGGCACGGGCCAGTTTCAGCGGGGTTTGACCGCCGTACTGAACGATCACGCCTTTTGGCTTCTCAACGCGGACGATTTCCAGCACGTCTTCCAGGGTCACCGGCTCGAAGTACAGACGATCGGAGGTGTCGTAGTCGGTGGAAACGGTTTCCGGGTTGCAGTTGACCATGATGGTCTCGTACCCGTCATCGCGCAGGGCCAGTGCTGCGTGTACGCAGCAATAGTCGAACTCGATGCCCTGGCCGATGCGGTTTGGACCGCCACCCAGGATCATGATCTTGTCGCGACCCGACGGCGCGGCTTCGCACTCTTCCTCGTAAGTCGAGTACAGGTACGCGGTGTCGGTGGCGAACTCGGCGGCGCAGGTGTCGACGCGCTTGTAGACCGGGAACACTTCCAGCTTGTGACGATGGGTACGCAGGTTCTTCTCGGTGACGCCCAGCAGCTTGGCCAGACGTTGATCGGAGAAGCCTTTACGCTTGAGGCGGAACATCAGGTCGCGGTCGATAGCGGACAGACCCAGGGTCTTGACCTTCTCTTCTTCCTTGATCAGATCTTCGATCTGCACCAGGAACCACGGGTCGATCATGTTCATGCCGAAGATATCTTCGACTGACAGGCCCGCGCGGAACGCGTCAGCCACGTACCAGATACGCTCGGCACCCGGCACAGTCAGTTCGCGCTTGAGGATGCTCATGCTTTCCGGGTTGCTCAGGTCGAGCTTCTCGTCCAGGCCGCAAACACCCACTTCCAGACCGCGCAGAGCTTTCTGCAGGGATTCCTGGAAGGTCCGGCCGATGGCCATGACTTCACCGACCGACTTCATTTGAGTGGTCAGGCGTGCGTCGGCTTTCGGGAATTTCTCGAAGGCAAAGCGTGGCAGTTTGGTGACGACGTAGTCGATGGACGGTTCGAAGGACGCCGGAGTCTTGCCGCCGGTGATGTCGTTCGACAGTTCGTCGAGGGTGTAACCGACGGCCAGTTTCGCCGCGACCTTGGCGATCGGGAAACCGGTGGCTTTCGATGCCAGGGCCGAGGAACGGGATACCCGCGGGTTCATCTCGATGACCACCATGCGGCCAGTGTTCGGGCAGATGCCGAACTGGACGTTGGAGCCGCCGGTTTCCACGCCGATCTCGCGCAGTACCGCCAGGGAGGCGTTACGCAGGATCTGGTATTCCTTGTCGGTCAGGGTCTGTGCGGGTGCAACCGTGATCGAGTCACCGGTGTGCACGCCCATCGGGTCGAAGTTTTCGATGGAGCAGACGATGATGCAGTTGTCCTTTTTATCGCGGACAACTTCCATCTCGTATTCTTTCCAGCCGATCAGCGATTCGTCGATCAGCAGCTCTTTGGTCGGCGACAGATCCAGACCGCGGGCGCAGATTTCTTCGAATTCTTCACGGTTGTAAGCGATACCGCCACCGGTGCCGCCCATGGTGAAGGACGGACGAATGATGCACGGGAAGCCCAGACGATCGAGAACCGCGTTGGCCTCTTCCATGCTATGGGCAATACCCGAACGCGGGCAGTCCAGACCGATGGATTTCATCGCCTTGTCGAAACGCGAACGGTCTTCAGCCTTGTCGATGGTGTCAGCATTGGCACCGATCATCTCTACGCCGAACTTCTCCAGAACGCCTTCGCGCTCCAGGTCCAGGGCGCAGTTCAGGGCGGTCTGGCCGCCCATGGTCGGCAGCAGCGCGTCCGGACGCTCTTTCTCGATGATCTTGGCAACGGTCTGCCACTTGATCGGTTCGATGTAGGTGGCGTCGGCCATGGCCGGGTCGGTCATGATGGTCGCCGGGTTGGAGTTCACCAGGATGACGCGGTAACCCTCCTCGCGCAGGGCTTTACAGGCCTGGGCGCCGGAGTAGTCGAATTCGCAGGCCTGGCCGATCACGATCGGGCCAGCGCCGAGAATCAGGATGCTTTTAATGTCTGTACGTTTTGGCATGGGTCGTCACTCAAATCCGCAGGTCAGTCGGCAAGCCGTCTTGTTCAATCTCTGAAGCCTTGAGGGGGCCGCCGGTTTCGGGACCGCCCCCAGGCTTCGCTACATCAGGGCGAGCGATTAGCGTCGCTTGGCCATTTCGTTGATGAAGCGATCAAACAGTGGCGCTACGTCGTTCGGGCCAGGGCTGGCTTCAGGGTGACCCTGGAAGCTGAAGGCGCTCTTGTCGGTACGCTCGATGCCTTGCAGGGTGCCGTCGAACAGCGATTTGTGGATCGCCCGAACGTTGCCTGGCAGGGTCGCTTCGTCTACCGCGAAACCGTGGTTCTGGCTGGTGATCATCACCACACCGCTGTCCAGATCCTGAACCGGGTGGTTGGCACCGTGGTGGCCGTGGCCCATTTTCAGGGTCTTGGCACCGGAGGCCAGAGCCAGCAGTTGGTGGCCGAGGCAGATACCGAATACCGGGATCTCGGTTTCCAGCACGTCTTTAATGGCCTGGATCGCGTAGTCGCATGGCTCAGGGTCACCCGGGCCGTTGGACAGGAACACGCCGTCCGGCTTCAGAGCCAGAACGTCAGCCGCCGGCGTTTGAGCTGGCACCACAGTCACGCGGCAACCGCGCTCGACCAGCATGCGCAGGATGTTCAGCTTGACGCCGTAGTCGTAGGCAACCACGTGGTATGGCAGATCGGAAGCGTCGATGGTCGCGTGGCTGTCGGTCTTCAAGTCCCAGACAGTCGAGCGCCACTCGTACTTCTCTTTGGTGCTGACGACTTTCGCCAGGTCCATGCCTTTGAGGCCAGGGAAGCCCTGGGCAGCGGCGATGGCGGCTTCTTCGGAAATGTTGTCACCGGCCATGATGCAGCCGTTCTGCGCGCCTTTCTCACGCAGGATGCGTGTCAGGCGGCGAGTGTCGATACCGGCGATAGCCACGACGTTGTTGGCTTTCAGGTAGTCGGACAGAGACATCGTGTTGCGCCAGTTGCTCGCAACCAGTGGCAGGTCACGGATGACCAGGCCAGCGGACCAGACGCGATCGGACTCGGCGTCTTCCGGCGTGGTACCGGTGTTGCCGATGTGCGGGTAAGTCAGGGTAACGATCTGTTGGGCGTAGGAAGGATCGGTAAGGATTTCCTGATAGCCGGTCATTGCGGTGTTGAACACCACCTCACCAACGGTTTGACCGTCGGCTCCAATGGCTTCGCCGCGAAAAATGCTGCCATCAGCAAGGGCGAGTATGGCTGGCTTAGTCAAGAAGACCTCCCGTAAATAAAGCCTGAAAGGGCGATCGCAGGTTGTAAAAAAGCGGAGTGACGTATGGACACGTCACCCCGCTTCTTCATCGAATTATTCTGCGCGCTTTTAGTGGACACACTAAAGCTGTAGCTTACAGAAAAAGGCATTTTTGGTCTACCGCCAATGAGCCCTAAAGGCCGGAGAATGCGACAGGACGTCGCTTGGCGGTTTAAAACCGGGCTCAAAGGCTATGTTTGAACCCGGTTTCGGCTACATCTTAACGCAGGTCGAGCACGTCTTGCATGTCGTAGAGGCCTGGTTCACGACCGTCCAGCCACAAAGCCGCACGTACAGCACCCTTGGCGAAGGTCATGCGACTCGATGCCTTGTGCGTGATTTCCAGTCGCTCGCCCTCGCAGGCGAACAGCACCGTATGATCACCAACCACATCACCACCGCGAACAGTCGCAAAGCCGATCGTTTCACGCTCGCGCGCACCGGTGTGACCTTCACGCCCATAGACCGCAACCTTCTGCAGATCACGATCCAGCGCATTGGCGATTACTTCGCCCATACGCAGCGCCGTGCCCGAAGGCGCATCGATCTTGTGCCGATGGTGAGCCTCGATGATTTCGATATCCGCATCATCACCCAGCACGCGCGCAGCCATGTCGAGAAGCTTCAGCGACAGATTTACACCGACACTGAAATTGGCCGCGAACACGATAGGAATATCCTTGCCCGCCTCGGCCAGCAATTGCTTCTGCGCGGCATCCAATCCTGTCGTGCCGATCACCATGGCCTTGCCCGCCTTACGGCAGAAAGCCAGGTTTTTCAGCATGACTTCCGGGAGCGTGAAGTCGATCAGCACGTCGAACTCATCAGCCACCGAATCCAGACTACCGGACAGCGGCACACCAATACGCCCCAATGAGGCCAGCTCACCGGCATCCACGCCAATCAGCGTACTGCCAGGGCGCACGATGGCGGCGGTCAGACCGGTCAGCGGCGCGCGCTGCTGCACCGCCTCGATCAAAATCTTGCCCATGCGGCCGGCGGCACCCATCACAGCTATACGTCGCATGCTCACTCCTTACAAATCGCCGAAGAAGCGCTTCACGCCTTCGAACCAACCAGTGGTTTTCGGCGAATGACTGTTGTCGTCCGCCAAGGAGCTGCGGAACTCTTCCAGCAATTCGCGCTGGCGACGACCCAGGTTGACCGGGGTTTCGACCGCCACACGGCACATCAGGTCGCCAGCGCCGCCGCCACGAACCGGCGCAACGCCTTTGCCGCGAACACGGAACTGCTTGCCGGTCTGAGTCCCCTCAGGGATCTTCAGCTTGACCCGACCATCAAGGGTCGGAATCTCCAGCTCGCCGCCCAACGCTGCATCGACGAAGCTGATCGGCACTTCGCAGAACAGGTGTTTGCCATCACGCTGAAAGATCGCGTGCTCACGCACATTGATCACCACGTACAGATCGCCGGTCGGCCCACCCTGCGCGCCCGCTTCGCCTTCGCCGGACAGACGAATACGGTCACCGGTATCGACACCGGCCGGCACTTTGACGGAAAGCGTCTTGTACTCTTCGACACGACCTTCGCCGTGGCAGGAATCGCACGGATCGGAAATGATCTTGCCCTGGCCATGGCAGCGCGGGCAGGTCTGCTGCACCGAGAAGAAGCCTTGCTGCATGCGTACCTGACCGATACCGCCACACGTCGGGCAGGTGACCGGCGAGGAGCCTTTCTTGGCACCCGAGCCGTCACACGGCTTGCAGTTGACCAGTGTCGGAACACGGATATTCACGGTTGTGCCACGCACCGCTTCTTCCAGGTTCAACTCCAGCGTGTAACGCAGGTCGCTGCCACGCTGAGCGCCGCCACGGGAGCCGCCGCGACCGCCACCGAAGAAGTCACTGAAGACATCGCCAAAGATATCGGAGAAGTTCTGGCCGCCAAAACCGGCACCGCCGCCACCCATGCTCGGGTCGACACCGGCATGACCGTATTGGTCATAGGCCGCGCGCTTGCTGGAATCGGACAGCACTTCGTAGGCCTCGTTGGCCTCCTTGAACATATCTTCCGACGCTTTGTCATCGGGATTACGGTCCGGGTGGTGCTTCATCGCCAGGCGGCGGTAGGCCTTTTTCAGGTCTGCTTCGCTTGAGCCACGCTCAACACCCAATACTTCGTAATAGTCACGCTTTGCCATAAGTCTTTGCACTCTTAAGGACGTTCGACAAACCTCTCCTGAGCCTCGTCAAACTCGTTGAGCCCCAATACAGGCCCGGACCCAACTCACGTCAATTCAACGATCCTGGTCTTTGATTCGATGCAGCACTTTCGGCGCGGAAAGCAGGAGCATCCCCGGCCATGCCACCAACACGCGAGCGTTGTCGCATGCTGTAAAAATTCGCTAACTCCAGACACGCCAACGCGGGAGCAAGCTCCCGCGCGGCGACATCCTACCAGTCACCGCCTGAAGGCAGTCAACCGGGCGACCAACAACTTACTTGTGGTCTTTGACTTCTTCGAACTCGGCATCGACAACGTCGTCCGCTTTTTCAGCTTTTTCGTCGTGCGGTGCCGCGCCTTCAGCTGGCTGAGCCTGCTCGGCGTACATTTTCTGAGCCACTGGCGCGGAGACCTTGGACAGCTCTTCAACCTTGGCTTCGATCGCAGCCTTGTCGTCGCCTTTAACAGCGGCTTCCAGGGCAACTACTGCCGCTTCGATTGCAGTCTTCTCTTCAGCGCTCACTTTGTCGCCAGCATCAGCGATCATTTTGCGAGTCGAGTGAACCAGTGCGTCACCCTGGTTGCGAGCGCTCGCCAGCTCTTCGAACTTGCGGTCTTCTTCAGCATTCAGCTCAGCGTCGCGAACCATCTGCTGAATTTCGTCCTCGGACAGACCGGAGTTGGCCTTGATCACGATCGACTGAGTCTTGCCGGTAGCCTTGTCTTTGGCGCCTACGTGCAGAATGCCGTTGGCGTCGATGTCGAAGGTCACTTCGATTTGTGGCACGCCACGTGGAGCCGGTGGAATCTCGGCCAGATCGAACTTGCCCAGGGACTTGTTCTGTGCAGCCTGCTTACGCTCACCTTGCAGCACGTGAATGGTCACGGCGCCCTGGTTGTCGTCAGCAGTCGAGAACACTTGCGATTTCTTGGTAGGAATCGTGGTGTTTTTCTCGATCAGCGCGGTCATCACGCCACCCATGGTTTCGATACCCAGGGTCAGCGGGCTGACGTCGAGCAGCAGAACGTCTTTCACGTCGCCGGCCAATACTGCGCCCTGGATAGCGGCGCCCATGGCAACAGCTTCGTCCGGGTTAACGTCTTTACGAGCTTCTTTACCGAAGAAGTCGGAAACAGCTTTCTGCACCATTGGCATACGGGTCTGACCGCCGACCAGAATCACGTCGTCGATCTTGCTGACATCGATACCGGCGTCTTTCATCGCAATGCGGCAAGGTTCGATGGTGCGCTGAACCAGGTCTTCCACCAGCGCTTCGAGCTTGGCGCGGGAGATTTTCACGTTCAAGTGCTTAGGACCGGTAGCGTCTGCAGTGATGTACGGCAGATTCACGTCGGTCGACTGGCTCGAGGACAGTTCGATCTTGGCTTTCTCAGCGGCTTCTTTCAGGCGCTGCATGGCCAGCGGGTCACCCTTGAGGTTCATGCCGCTTTCTTTCTTGAATTCGTCGACGAGGTAGTCGATCAGACGAATGTCAAAGTCTTCGCCGCCCAGGAAGGTATCACCGTTGGTGGCCAACACTTCGAACTGGTGCTCGCCATCGACTTCAGCGATTTCGATAACGGAAACGTCGAAAGTACCGCCACCCAGGTCGTAAACGATCACAGTGTGATCGCCCTTGGCCTTGTCCATACCGTAGGCCAGTGCGGCTGCGGTTGGTTCGTTGATGATGCGTTTTACGTCCAGGCCCGCGATGCGGCCGGCGTCTTTGGTGGCTTGACGCTGGCTGTCGTTGAAGTAGGCCGGAACGGTGATTACCGCTTCGGTCACAGGCTCGCCGAGGTAGTCTTCGGCAGTCTTCTTCATTTTCTTCAGAATTTCAGCCGAGATTTGTGGCGGTGCCATTTTCTGGCCGTTCACTTCAACCCAGGCGTCGCTGTTGTCAGCCTTGACGATCTTGTAAGGGACCATCTGGATGTCTTTCTGTACGACTTCTTCGTCGAAACGACGACCAATCAGACGCTTCACCGCGTACAGGGTGTTATGCGGATTGGTCACTGCCTGACGCTTAGCCGACTGGCCAACCAGGATTTCGCCATCGTTGGCATAAGCGATGATCGACGGCGTGGTACGCGCGCCTTCAGCGTTTTCAATAACTTTGGCCTTGCCGTTTTCCAGCACGGAGACGCAGGAGTTGGTAGTCCCCAAGTCGATACCGATAATTTTGCCCATGTTCACTCTCCCGAAACTTTGGATTTGGATGCCGCAGTAGTGGTGGCTGACTGCGGTAGCACTTAAACGCTTGACTTCTAAATGGGGGCCTTGCGGCTAATTTCAAGCCTGCTCGTCAATCGAAGGCGAAACCGGTGCAGGTGCCTTGCTGACCACGACCATGGCCGGGCGCAGCAGGCGACCGTGGAGCTGATAGCCCTTCTGAAACACCTTGAGCACGCTGTTTGGCTCGACGTCGGCGCTTTCCTGCATGGCCATTGCCTGATGATGCGAGGCATTGAAAGGTTCACCTTCAGGATCGATAGCTTCCAGGTGATAGCGTTTCAGGGTGTCCTGGAACATTTTCAGGGTCAGCTCGATCCCTTCGCGCATCGAACGAATGTTTTCGTCGTCAGGGCTGGACAGCTCCAGGCCGCGCTCCAGGCTGTCAATGATCGGCAGCAGGTCGCCTGCGAATTTTTCCAGGGCGAACTTGTGAGCCTTTTCAACGTCCTGATCGGCACGACGGCGGACGTTCTGCAGATCGGCGGCTACACGCAAAGCCTGATCCTGCGCACCAGCCAATTGCTCTTCGAGCACTTGTACACGAGCCGCCAGGTCTTCACCCGAAGCCTCGGGGGTCTGGTTGGCGTCTAGATTTTGCGTATCCACTGTCTGTTCGTCAGCCATAGATTTCTCCTTCCAATATCGTCCGCGAGCTCAACTCGCGCTTCTGCCCCGGTATATGGGGCCGCAAAATTCAGCTTCAAGGGCTGTTTGATGATTAACCCTACAAAAAACAACTGCTTTGTCATTCCCTGGCGCGCTAAGAATTTCTTTCAGTCAAGCAAATCGACCTAAGAGAGGGCATTGTCAGCCAGAAACAAAACACTGTATAAATAACCAGACCTAAAGCCTGGGAGCGGCCTTTATGCTGGTGCACCTGTCCGTACACAACTACGCCATCGTTGAACATCTCGATCTCGAACTCGATCGCGGGATGAGCGTGATCACAGGGGAAACCGGCGCCGGCAAGTCGATCATGCTCGACGCCCTCGGCCTGACCCTGGGTGATCGCGCCGACAGCGGCGTAGTCCGCCCGGGGGCCGACAAGGCCGACATCCTGGCCACCTTCGACCTGATCGACATCCCTGAAGCCAGCGCCTGGCTGGCCGAACGCGACCTCGAGAACGACGGCCCGTGCATTCTACGCCGCGTGATCACCGCTGAAGGGCGTTCGCGCGGCTATATCAATGGCACCCCCTGCCCTCTCGGCGACCTGAAGGCCCTGGGCGAGTTGCTGATCGATATCCACAGCCAGCACGAACACCAATCCCTGCTCAAAACCGATACCCATCGCCGCCTGCTCGACGAGTACGCCGGCGCCACGGACCTTGCCCGTCAGGTGCAACTGGCCGCCCAACGCTGGCGCCAGACCCGTCAGGAGCTGGAACGCCTCTCCAACTCCGGCGACGAACAGCGCGCTCGCCATCAGTTGCTCAGCTATCAACTCGAAGAACTGGAAAACCTCGGCCTCGGCGAAAGCGAGCTGGAGCAACTGGAGCAGGAACACAAGAACCTGACCAACGCCGAAACCCTGCTGGGCATTTGTCGGCAAGTGGTCGAACAATGCAGCGAAAGTGATTCCGGCAATGTATTGAACGCACTGACCGCCAGCCTCAATCGCCTATCGAGCGTGAACAATTCGATCGGCGCCCTGGGTGAAGCCAGCAACCTGCTGACCAGCGCGCAGATTCAGGTTGAAGAAGCCGTGGGCGAATTGAACCGTTTTCTCGACAATTTCGACGCTGACCCGGCACGCCTTCAATACCTGGAAGAACGCCTCGATGCGATCTACACCCTGGCGCGCAAACACCGCATCCAGCCGACCGAGGTCGCCGAGATGCAACAGAAGCTACTCGACGAAATCGAAACCCTGAATGCCAACGATGAATCCATCGAACGACTGGGCGATGAGCTGGCCTCCTACGCCCGTCATTATCAGGAGAAGGCTCGGGAATTGAGCGACTTGCGCCATCAAGCGTCGAGCAGCCTGGCCAGCGCCGTGGAACAGGAAATCCAGCGCCTGGGCATGCCCGGTGGCCGCTTCACCATCGAGCTGCGCCCCAACAGCAGCGACGAACTGCTGCCCAACGGGCTCGAACAAGTGGAACTGCTGGTGAGCGCCAACCCGGGGCAACCGTTGAAAGCCCTGGCAAAAGTGGCATCGGGGGGCGAGCTATCGCGCATCAGTCTGGCGATTCAGGTGATCACCGCACAGACCTCCCGCGTACCGACGCTGGTGTTCGACGAAGTGGACGTAGGCATTGGCGGCCCGACCGCCGAGATTGTCGGCCAGTTGCTGCGACGCCTCGGGGAACGCGGGCAGGTTCTGACCGTGACGCACTTACCGCAAGTGGCGGCGCAGGGGCATCAACATCTATTTGTGCACAAGGTCCGCGGTGAAGATGCCACGCACACGGCCGTCTCCAAGCTGAGCAAGAATGATCGTGTCGAAGAAGTGGCACGGATGCTCGGCGGCATCGATCTCACCAAGGAGTCCCTGGCTCACGCGAAGAAAATGGTTGTTACCGCGAAAATCTAAGAAGGACAGAAAGCACGAAGGCGACCCTGAGGTCGCCTTCGTTCGTTTCGCGAACCTGAAGTTCGCGCGACATGCTTACTTTTTCTTGCGCACGTACAGTACAAGATTGTGATCGACCATCTCGAAGCCATACTTGTCGACGATTGCTTTCTGCAGCCGCTCGATTTCTTCGTCGAAGAATTCGATCACTTCACTGGTCTCGACGTTGACCATATGGTCGTGATGCTTGCCGTCGTCCAGCTCGAAGACCGCATGGCCTCCGTCGAAGTTGTGCCGCACCACAAGGCCAGCTGCCTCGAACTGGGTCAGAACACGGTAAACCGTGGCCAGACCGACGTCCTCACCAGCCTCCATCAGTGCCTTGTAGACGTCCTCGGCACTCATGTGGCGTTGCTCGGCGGAATCGAGCATTTGCAGAATTTTGACCCGTGGAAGGGTCACTTTGAGGCCGGCTTTGCGTAGTTCGCTATTTTCAACCATGGTCAGCTTTCTCGCGATGCTGCTTCGCAGCTTCTCTTAATGCGGGTATGATCGGCGTTTACGTTGTCCCAGCCAAGATAGTGGAAGTCGCCCACCGATGCAAAACACCAAGCTCTTGCTAACCAGTTTCACCTTTGTGGGACTGCTCGCACTCGCCGGTTGTTCATTCCCCGGGGTTTACAAAATCGACATCCAGCAGGGCAATGTCGTCACGCAGGACATGATAGACCAGTTGCGCCCGGGAATGACCCGTCGGCAAGTACGGTTTATCATGGGCAACCCTCTGTTGACCGACACGTTCCATGCCGATCGCTGGGATTACCTGTATAGCCTGCAACCCGGTGGCGGTGAACGCCAACAGGAACGCATTAGCGTTATCTTCAACCCAAATGACCAACTTGTCAGCCTCTCTGGCGATTTCATGCCAGGCGTGAGCCGCGACGAGGCCATTCTCGGCAAGGACAGCGGCACTACCGTGACCGCGCCGGCAGGAAACGCCGAGAAGCCGAAGCCAGAAAAACCGGTCAAGCCAGGCTCGTTGCTGGACCAGATCCAGAAGGACGTGGACAACGTAGAAACTGTCCCGGTCCCGACTCCAGAACCGCTGGAAACCTCGCCGCAATAATTTGCGACGCAATAAAAACCCCGGCATGTCCGGGGTTTTTATTGTCTGGCGTTTAATCGAATCACTGATTCCGGGCTTTGGCCTCGGCCGCTTTGGCTGCACGCAACCGCCGAACTTCTTTTGGATCGGCGAGCAACGGCCGGTAAACCTCGATGCGATCCCCTTCCTGAACCTGGCGAGTGGCCGGATCAGCGACCACTTTGCCAAAGATCCCGACCGGACAACTGCCCAGATCCAGCTCCGGGAATTCGTCATTCAGGCCCGATTTGAACAGCGCATCCCGCACCGTCGCGCCCACCGGCACCGTCACGCTCAGCAGCACCTGACGATCAACGGCGGCATACACCACCTCGACCTTGATCACGGCCTCAACCATGCATTTGCTTCGCGCGCTGGCAGAATGCGTCCATCAACGTATTCGCCGCCTGATTAAACAAAGGCCCCAACGTCGCACGCACCAGCGGCCCGGAGTAGTCGAACGACAGGTCCAGACTGATCTTGCAGGCCTTCTCGCCCAACGGTTTGAACACCCAGACGCCGTGCAACTGGCTGAACGGACCTTCCTCGAGGTTCATTTCGATCGAACGCCCGGGCACCAGGGTATTACGCGTTACGAAATGCTGACTAAGCCCCCCCTTGGCCACGCCGACGCTGGCGCGCATGAACTCAGGAGAGCTTTCCAGAATTTCGGTCGATGAGCACCACGGCAGGAATTCCGGATAGCGGGCCACGTCGTTGACCAGGTCGTAAAGCGCTTGCGCCGGATACGGCAGCAGGGCCGAACGTTGAATGTGTGTCGTCATGTCAGCGTTACTTCCACAGCTGGGCGGCAAACACTACAAGAATGCCGATGGGCGCCACATAGCGCATCAAAAACAGGGACAGGGCGAACAATACCGGGCTACGGATCGACAACTCGTCGCGCACCGCTTCACGCCCCATCACCCAGCCCGCAAACACCACGAAACACAAACCACCGAGTGGCAGCATGATCCGCGAGGTGAAGAAGTCGATCACACCAAAGAAGTCCAGGCCACCGGCCGCCCCCCATTGGTAGAGATGGAACATCCCGCCTTCGTTCACGAAAAACTTGGCTTCCTTCCAGATATTGAAAGAAAACACGGTACCCAGGCCGACGAACCAGCAGGTGAATGCCAGCCAGAAGGTGACCCAGGCGCGGCTGATTTTCGTGCGCTCAACCAGGTAAGCCACCATCGGTTCGAGCAGGGAAATCGCCGAACTCCAGGCCGCAATCGCCACCAGTACGAAGAACACTACGCCCATCAACTGGCCGAACGCCACGTTACCGAAGGCGAATGGCAGGCTGACGAACATCAGGCCTGGGCCTTCGCTCGGGTTCAGGCCGGCAGCGAATACAATCGGAAACAATGCCAGACCGGCCAACAGCGAAACGAAGGTATCGAGCAACGCCACACCGACGACGGTTCCGGAAATCGACGAGTGCTTCGGCATGTAGGCGCCGTAGATCATGATCGAGCCGACACCCACGCTCAGAGAGAAGAACGCGTGCCCCATGGCCGGCAGCAAGCCATCAAGCACCTTGTCCGGGTGGAAGTCGAACATGAAATGCACGCCCTCCATGAAGTGGCCGGTGGTCATGCTGTAACCCAGCAGGACAATCACCATCACGAACAGCAACGGCATCATGATCCGCAGGCTGCGCTCCAGCCCGGCGACCACACCCTTGGCGATCACCACTGCCGACAACAGCATGAAAATCGTGTGCCAAAGTGTCAGGCGCCATGGGTCGGCGATCACATTACCGAAGTATGCGCCGACCTGATCAGCCGTCACGCCCCGAAAGTCGCCACGGCCCATGTCGATGATGTAATCCAGCGACCAACCGCCAACCACACTATAGAAAGACAGAATCAGCAACGCCGTGATCATCCCGGCAAAGGCGCCCCAGGACCACTTCGCCGAATGCCCCGCGTCCAGCGCCAGGACCTTCAAGGCATTGGCCGGGCTCTGCCGCGCGCGCCGGCCGATCAGGGTTTCGGCCAGCATGACGGGCATACCGATCAGCGCGATACAGGCCAGGAACATCAGCACGAAGGCCCCGCCGCCATAGACGCCAACCATATAAGGGAATTTCCAGATACTCCCCAAACCCACGGCCGAACCGGTCGCGGCGAGTATGAAGACCCAGCGGCTAGCCCAACTGCCGTGGACAGAAACCTTGTCTGTCGACATCGTTATCACGCCCAAGCGTTCAAAAAAGAGGCCGCATTGTCCGGGATTCAATCAACCTGCTCAAGCACGTAGCGTCACCGTAGCCGACTCGCGCGCAACTCCCTATAATGCCGCCCCTATGGCTAAACAGAAGAAACACCCAACAGGGACCATCGCGCAAAATAAAAAGGCGCGACACGATTACTTCATCGAACATCGGTTCGAGGCTGGTCTGGTCCTGGCCGGCTGGGAAGTAAAAAGTCTGCGGGCAAGCAAGCTGCAACTGGTTGACAGTTACGTACTGCTCAAAGATGGCGAAGCCTGGCTGCTCGGCAGCCACATTACGCCTCTGACGACGGCCAGCACCCACGTTATCGCTGATCCGACCCGCACCCGAAAATTGCTGCTCAATCGGCGCGAGCTGGAAAAGCTGGCCGCTGCCGTGCAGCAAAAAGGTTACGCCTGCGTATGCCTGTCCTGGTACTGGAGCAAGCACATGGTCAAGTGCGAGATTGCTCTGGGCAAGGGTAAGAAGGAATACGACAAGCGTGATACCGAACGCGAACGCGACGCCGGCCGTGAATTGCAGCGTGCGGTGCGGAACAAGGGCAAGGAAGAGTAGTTCTCCGCCAGACCGCGGCATAGTGGCGAGGGAGCTTGCTCCCGCCGGGGTGCGAAGCGCCCCCTGGTTTGGCGGCATCAAGCCTGCTGGCGACTGCTGTGCAGCCGAACGGGAGCAAGCTCCCTCGCCACACTGAATCGCCTGTCACTACATCCCCTTGCGTCGCTCCGCCCGAGCCATGCGCTGCACTTCCTGACGCACCTCTTCCAGCACTTCCTGCACATACAAAATGTGCCGACTGGACACTTCTCGCGCCTCCTCCGCCCGCCCCTCAATAATCGCCTGGTACAACTCCCGGTGCTGCGCAATCAGCATGTCACGGGTTTCGACGCGCTGTTTGTACATGCCGCCAATGTTGGTCACCACGTTGCGCTTGAGCAGGTCGAACAGCCCGCGAATGGTGTGCAGCAACACTGCGTTATGGCTGGCCTCGGCGATCGCCAAGTGGAAATTCGCATCCGCCGCGCCCTCTTCCGCCCGACTCACTTCATCGTGGCGCGAATAGCAGTCCTGCAATTCGTCAAACGCCGCCGTCAGCCGCTCACGATCCACATCGGTGGCACGCAGTGCCGCGTAGTAAGCGCAGGATGCTTCCAGGGTATGGCGAAACTCCAGCAAATCGCGCTGGGCCTCGGGGTTGCTCTCCAGCAGGTGCAGCAATGGATCGCTGAACGTCGAGCCCAGGGATTCCACCACATAGTTGCCGCCGCCCTGACGACTGACCAGCAGCCCTTTGGCCACCAGTTTCTGAATCGCCTCACGCAACGAAGGGCGTGACACGCCGAACTGCTCGGCCAACGCACGCTCTGCCGGCAGGCGTTCGCCAGCCTTCAAGGTGCCCTCGAGAATCATCCCCTCGAGTTGCTCGACAATATCGTCAGACAAACGGCGTTGCCGAATCTGATCAAACCCCATCACTCAATTCTCCACGATCCCGGCGGCTCGCCGGGCTCTCTATTCTGGCCTATCGGCGCTGCGCCAGCACCTACCAGACGACGCTTGATCGAACAGATCAGATGCATTCTGCACCGCTCATTCGACAAAAGTTTTAGGGCGGCAAATTGACACACCGCCTCCAAGGCTTTTACCCTAGCCAACAGCGATTGTAAATTGGTCTTACCAATTATCCAAGAACGCTGACCAGTGCCTGACCAACAACAATTAGGGGCCACCCCATATGCAAACCTGGCAACAGCTCTACAGCCCGCTCGGCAGTCTCGGCGTGTCCGCACTCGCGGCCGTCATTCCCATCGTATTTTTCTTCCTGGCCTTGGCCGTGTTCCGCCTCAAAGGCCATGTGGCCGGCAGCATCACCCTGGCGTTGTCCATTGCCGTGGCAATCTTCGCTTTCCAGATGCCGGTCGATATGGCTTTCGCCGCCGCTGGATATGGCTTTGCCTACGGGCTGTGGCCGATTGCGTGGATCATCGTGGCAGCGGTGTTCCTCTACAAACTGACGGTCAAGAGTGGCCAGTTCGAAGTGATCCGCAGCTCGGTGCTGTCGATCACCGACGACCAGCGCCTGCAAGTGCTGCTGATCGGCTTCTGCTTCGGCGCGTTCCTGGAAGGTGCCGCCGGTTTCGGCGCACCGGTAGCGATTACCGCCGCATTGCTGGTTGGACTGGGCTTCAACCCGCTGTACGCCGCCGGCCTGTGCCTGATCGCCAACACCGCGCCGGTGGCCTTCGGCGCCTTGGGGATTCCGATCATCGTCGCCGGGCAAGTCACCGGCATCGACGCGTTCAAGATCGGCGCCATGACCGGTCGCCAGCTGCCGTTGCTGTCGCTGTTCGTGCCGTTCTGGCTGGTGTTCATGATGGACGGCCTGCGCGGCGTTCGGGAAACCTGGCCAGCTGCGCTGGTGGCCGGTTTGAGTTTTGCCATCACCCAATACTTCACCTCGAACTTCATTGGCCCGGAACTGCCGGACATCACCTCGGCGCTGGTCAGCCTGATTTCCCTGACGCTGTTCCTGAAAATCTGGCAGCCAAAACGCGCTGCGGGCGCGCACATCGTCGGCGCAGTCTCGGCTTCCGTGGTGGCCAGCACCGGTGGTTTCGGCCAACCGCGCACCACCGTGGCTTCGCCTTACAGCCTGGGGGAAATTTTCAAAGCCTGGTCGCCGTTCCTGATCCTCACCGTATTGGTCACCATCTGGACGCTGAAACCGTTCAAAGCCATGTTCGCTGCCGGTGGCTCGATGTATGGCTGGGTGTTCAACTTCGCGATCCCGCACCTGGATCAAATGGTGATCAAGGTCGCGCCGATCGTAACCAACCCGACAGCGATTCCGGCAGTGTTCAAACTCGATCCGGTTTCCGCGACCGGCACGGCGATTTTCTTCTCCGCGCTGATCTCGATGCTGGTGCTGAAGGTCAACATTAAAACTAGTCTGACCACTTTAAAGGAGACGTTCTACGAACTGCGCTGGCCGATTTTGTCCATCGGCATGGTGCTGGCCTTCGCCTTCGTCACCAACTACTCAGGCATGTCGTCCACCATGGCTCTGGTATTGGCAGGCACCGGTGCGGCGTTCCCGTTCTTCTCGCCATTCCTCGGCTGGCTCGGTGTGTTCCTGACCGGTTCCGATACCTCGTCTAACGCGCTGTTCAGTTCGCTGCAAGCCACCACCGCGCACCAGATCGGCGTCAACGACACCCTGTTGGTGGCGGCGAACACCAGCGGCGGGGTGACCGGCAAAATGATCTCGCCGCAATCGATCGCCGTGGCCTGCGCCGCGACCGGGCTGGTGGGCAAAGAATCGGATCTGTTCCGCTTCACCCTCAAGCACAGCCTATTCTTTGCAACGATCGTCGGCCTGATCACCTTGGCTCAGGCTTACTGGTTCACCGGCATGCTGGTGCACTAAGCACTACACGCCACACGGAAAAAACCGACGCTGGGTTACGCCCCCGGCGTCAGCTATTCACAACCGGGTCTGCAAGGCTGCTGAAAGCTTCTCTCTCTATATTCAGCAGCCTCAGCGGACGGATAACCGGGACCACCCGGAGACACGCCTGATGAGCGAGCTTTTTTACAACGCTGTGCCGAACGCGACCCGCGTCGCCCCGCCACTGCCTGAACCTCGGCAATACCCCAGCGAAAAACCGTCACGGGTGTACCTGTTCGGGACCTGCGTGGTGGATCTGTTCTACCCCGAAGCCGGGATGGACGCGATCCACCTGCTGGAACGCGAGGGCATTCGTGTCGAATACCCGCAAGGGCAAAGCTGCTGCGGGCAACCGGCCTACACCTCGGGTTACACCGAACAGGCCCGGACCGTGGCGCGTTCGCAACTGGCGTTGTTTGCCGGGGATTATCCGGTGGTGGTGCCGTCGGGCTCTTGCGCGGGCATGTTGCGCGAACACTATGCCGACCTGTTCAAGGACGAGCCGCAAACGCTGAAACAGGTTCAAGCCCTCGCGGCACGGACTTACGAACTCGCCGAGTTCCTGCTGTTTGTCTGCAAGGTGCAGCTCAAGGACAGCGGCGAACCGGTGAAAGTGGCGTTGCACACGTCGTGCTCGGCACGCCGTGAAATGAACACCCACTTGCATGGCCGTGAGTTGTTGGCGCAGCTGAGCAACGTGGAGCGCGTCGACCACAGCCACGAAAGTGAATGCTGTGGCTTTGGTGGGACTTTCAGCGTCCGTATGCCGGATATTTCCGGCGCGATGGTGGCTGACAAGACCCGTGCGTTGAAGGAATCCGGCGCGCACAAGGTACTCAGTGCCGACTGCGGCTGCCTGATGAACATCAACGGCTCGTTGGAGAAACAGCAGGAGGCGTTGCGCGGTCAGCATCTGGCCAGCTTCCTTTGGCAGCGAACCGGAGGTGCCCGATGAGCAGCTCCACGATTATTCCTACGGTCGCCGTAGAAGAAGATTTTCGCAGCCGGGCTCACAAGGCTTTGGCTGACACGCAATTGCGAAACAACTTTCGCAGCGCGATGGATTCACTGATGAACAAACGGGCAGCGTCCTTCAGCGATGCCCATGAAAGAGAACATTTGCGAGCGCTGGGCAATGCCGTCCGCGCCCGTGCGTTATCCAAGTTGCCCGACCTGCTCGAGCAGCTTGAACAGAACCTGACCCGCAACGGTGTGACAGTGCACTGGGCGGAAACGGTGGACGAAGCCAATGGCATCGTCTTGTCGATCATCCGCGCTCACGAGGGGCGGCAAGTGATCAAGGGCAAATCGATGGTCAGCGAAGAGATGGAGATGAACCATGTCCTCGAAGCTCAAGGCATTGAATGCCTGGAGTCGGACATGGGTGAATACATCGTCCAGCTCGACCACGAGAAGCCTTCACACATCATTATGCCGGCGATCCACAAGAATGCCGGTCAGGTCGCGTCCTTGTTCCACGACAAACTTGGCGTGGAGTACACCAAGGACGTTGACCAACTCATTCAGATCGGTCGCAAAGTCTTGCGGCAGAAATTCTTCGAAGCCGACATCGGCGTCTCCGGCGTCAACTTCGCCGTGGCCGAAACCGGCACCTTGCTGCTGGTGGAAAACGAAGGCAACGGGCGGATGACCACCACGGTGCCGCCAGTGCACATCGCCGTCACCGGCATCGAAAAAGTCGTGGAAAACCTGCGCGACGTGGTCCCACTCCTGTCGCTGCTGACCCGCTCGGCCCTGGGCATCCCGATCACCACCTACGTCAACATGATCTCCGGCCCGCGCAAGGAACATGAACTCGACGGCCCACAGGAAGTGCACCTGGTGCTGCTGGACAACGGTCGCAGCCAGGCATTTGCCGACAGCGAATTACGCCAGACCCTGAACTGCATCCGCTGCGGCGCTTGTATGAATCATTGCCCGGTCTACACCCGAATCGGCGGTCATGCCTACGGCGAGGTTTACCCTGGGCCTATCGGAAAAATCATCACCCCGCACATGGTCGGTCTGGCGAAAGTCCCCGACCACCCGAGTGCCTCGTCGTTATGCGGCGCCTGCGGTGAAGTCTGTCCGGTAAAAATTCCGATCCCTGCATTGCTGCGTCGCCTGCGGGAAGAAAACGTCAAAGCGCCGGACAGCCCGCATCAAGTGATGCGCGGTCAGGGCAGCAAGTATTCGCGCAAAGAACGATTTATCTGGAACGCCTGGGCCAGGCTCAACAGTTCGCCAACGCTTTATCGCCTGTTCGGCTTCTTCGCCACTCGCCTGCGAGCGCTGACACCGAGCAACGTCGGCCCATGGACCCAGAACCACAGCGCACCGAAACCCGCGGCCCGCTCACTGCATGACATGGCCCGCGAGCATCTGGCCAAACAAGGGGACCATTGATGAGCGCCAAGCAAAATATCCTCGCCAAGTTGCGCAACAGTCTGACGGGCACCACGCCGGTGGCTGACAACTTCGATGTCGAACTGGTGACCGAGCCCTACACCTACACGCCGGAACAACGCATTTCGCAACTGCGCAAACTGATGGAAGCGGTGCACACCGAAATCCATCTGACGTCCAAAGAAGGCTGGCCCGAACTGCTGGCGCAACTGCTGCAGACTCGCCAGCTGCCGAGCCTGCTGATTGCGCCGACGACGCCCCACGGGCAACGCATCACCGAGCATTGGGCGAAAAACCCTGGCCTGCCAGCGCTCAAAGCCTACAACCGCCCGGTCGAGGAATGGAAAGCCGAGTTGTTCAACGACACCCCGGCCAGCCTGACCACCACCCTCGGTGCGATCGCCGCGACCGGTAGCCTGATTCTCTGGCCGACGCGGGAAGAACCGCGCTTGATGAGCCTGGTGCCGCCGGTGCATTTCGCCCTGCTCAAGGCCAGTGAAATCCGCGACAACTTCTATCAGGTGCAGCAGGAATTCGAATGGGCCCAAGGCATGCCGACCAACGCCTTGCTGGTGTCCGGCCCGTCGAAGACTGCCGACATCGAGCAAGTGCTGGCTTACGGTGCCCACGGCCCGAAAGACTTGGTGGTGTTGATCCTGGAGGACCAATGAGTCTACCGGCGGCTTTTCTGCGCGATGCGCAGCAACTGATTCCTGAAGTACGACGTTTCGACGATCCACTGTCGACCCTGGCCTTCGGCACCGACGCCAGTTTCTACCGGCTGATTCCAAAACTGGTGATCCGCGTCGAGTCCGAAGATGAAGTGGTGGCGCTGCTCAAACTGGCGCAACGGGACCACGTCCCGGTGACCTTCCGCGCCGCCGGCACCAGCCTGTCTGGCCAGGCCATCAGTGACTCGGTGCTGATCGTGCTGGGGGATAACTGGAACGGTCGCGAGATCCGTGGCCAGGGCACGCAAATCCGCCTGCAACCCGGCGTGATCGGCGCGCAGGCCAATGCGTGGCTGGCACCGTTCGGACGCAAGATCGGCCCGGATCCGGCGTCGATCAATGCCTGCAAAATCGGCGGCATCGTCGCCAACAATGCCAGCGGCATGTGCTGCGGCACAGCGCAAAATACCTATCACACCCTGGCCGGGATTCGTCTGGTGCTGGCCGATGGCAGCCGACTCGATACCGAAGACGCCAGCAGTATTGCGGCGTTCCGAAAGAGTCACGCCGAATTGCTGGAGCGCCTGGCGACGTTGGGCCGCGAGACCCGCGCCAATGCCGAACTGGCTGCGAAAATTCGCCACAAATACCGCCTGAAAAATACCACCGGGCTGTCACTCAATGCCCTGGTGGATTTCGACGAGCCTGTGGATATCTTGAGCCACTTGCTGGTGGGTTCCGAAGGCACGCTGGGGTTCATCAGCGCGGTGACCTACGACACGGTGATCGACCACCCGAACAAGGCGTCGGCGCTGATTGTGTTCCCGGACGTGGAAACCTGCTGCAACGCCGTCACCGTCCTGAAAAGCCAACCGGTGTCGGCCGTGGAACTGCTGGACCGTCGCAGCCTGCGCTCAGTGCAGGACAAACCCGGCATGCCGGCTTTCGTACAACAACTGTCGTCTAATGCCTGCGCTCTGCTGATCGAATCCCGCGCCGCCTCTTCCACGTTGCTGCAGGAACAACTGGCGCAAATCATGGCGTCGTTGACCGGCTTTCCGGTAGAGAAACAAGTCGACTTCACCGAAGACCCTGTGGAAAACGCCCGGCTCTGGGCGATCCGCAAGGACACCTTCCCCGCCGTCGGCGCGGTGCGCAAAACCGGCACCACGGTGATCATCGAAGACGTGACCTTCCCGGTCGAACAACTGGCCATCGGCGTGAACCGCTTGATCGAGCTGTTCGACACACATCACTACGACGAAGCGATCCTTTTCGGACACGCTCTGGAAGGCAATCTGCACTTCGTCTTCACCCAAGGCTTCAACAGCGCGGAAGAAATCGCACGTTACCAGGCGTTCATGGACGACGTAGCGCAGTTGGTGGCCGTGGAATTCGGCGGTTCGCTGAAAGCCGAACACGGCACGGGGCGCAACATGGCGCCCTTCGTCGAACTGGAATGGGGCAGCGACGCCTACCAGTTGATGTGGCAGCTCAAACGCCTGCTCGACCCCAACGGCATCCTCAACCCGGACGTGGTGCTCAGCGACGATCCGCAGATCCACCTCAAACACCTGAAGCCGCTGCCCGCCGCCGATGAGATTGTGGATAAGTGCATCGAATGCGGTTTCTGCGAACCAGTGTGCCCGTCGAAAGGCCTGACGCTGAGCCCACGCCAGCGCATCGTGATCTGGCGTGACATCCAGGCGAAGAAACGCGCCGGCATGGACACCGCCGAACTGGAACAAGCCTACGAATATCAGGGCATCGATACCTGCGCCGCCACGGGCCTGTGTGCACAACGTTGCCCTGTAGGCATCAACACCGGCGAGCTGGTGAAAAAGCTCCGTAGCCGTAACGCGAGCCATACGAAAACCGCCAACTGGATTGAAGGCAATTTCGCCACTGCGTTACAAGGCGCGCGCTTCACCCTGCACGTCGCCAACGGTGCACGAATGCTGCTGGGGGCACCACGTTTGGCGAAGCTTTCGGCAACATTGACCCGCTTGTCCAAAGGCCAGGTTCCGCAATGGACCAACGCCATGCCACAACCGGAAAAGGCCATTCGCTTCAGCCCGAGCGTGTCGGACAAACGCCCTCGGGTGGTGTACCTCGCGGCCTGCGTGTCGCGGGTCATGGGCCCCGCGGCGGGTGATAAAGAGCAAATGTCGCTGTACGACAAAACCCGTGGCCTGCTGGAAAAAGCCGGCTACCAGGTCGTCTTCCCAGACAATCAGGACAACCTCTGCTGTGGCCAGCCATTCGCGTCCAAGGGCTATGCCGAACAGGCCGAACACAAACGTCAGGAACTGATCGGCGCGCTGCTGCACGCCAGCCGCGGCGGGCTCGACCCGATCTACTGCGACACCAGCCCCTGCACGCTGCGGCTGGTTCAGGACCTGGGCGACGTACGACTGGACCTGTACGACCCGGTGCGTTTCATCCGCACTCACTTGATGGATCGACTGGACTTCACCCCGCAGGAAGCGCCGATCGCGGTGCACGTCACGTGCAGCACGCAGCATCTAGGCGAGAGCCAGGCGTTGATCGATCTGGCGCGCAAATGCAGTAAAAACGTGGTCATTCCGGAAGGCATTCACTGCTGTGGTTTTGCCGGTGACAAGGGTTTCACTAACCCAGAGCTGAACGCTCATTCGTTACGCACGCTGAAAGACGCGGTACAGCAATGCAGCGAAGGGATCTCCACCAGCCGCACCTGTGAGATTGGTCTGACACGACACGGTGGAATTGACTACCACGGGCTGGTTTATCTGGTGGATCGAGTGACCCGGGCTAGAGCGGTCTGACACCGAAGCACAAAAAGAAGGGGCATTAACGCCTAATGCACAAACCCGCTCCCACAGGGATTGTGCGTTAGGCGTCATTGCCCCTGTTTCGCACCCTCCTCCCGGAAAATCTTTCACTCCCTCGCAAGCGAAAACAGAACCCTTGCACGCCATCACAGTCCATTTGTTAAGCCCCAATCAGCGTGGCCCAATCCCCACCCCCGTTCCAGGAGATACCCATGAAGCGTTCCGCCCTGGCTGGACTGCTCATCGCTGCAACAATGCTGGCCTCCTCCGCATACGCCTCAAACGATAGCGATCAATGCGTAATGAAGCTCCAGGAGGTCAACAGTAAGCTGTCCAGCGCAGCCACGCTGGACGCCGCCACCAAAGGTGTCGTCGTCACCAAAGCCGAACAAGCCAAGGCCGCCCACGCCTCCAACAACGACAGAGAGTGTGTTTCCCTGGCGCAGCAAGCGCTTCAGGACATTCAAAGCCACATGAATAGCCATTAGGGCCAGGCCAGATAACATGCAGGTAAGGACAGAAGGTCGACTCGCCGCGCGTATTGGCGTACACTTCGCTTACCTGCTGGTTACACACAGCAGGTTCGGGGCCGCTTTGGATTCGACGCCGGTTGCGAAACTTTAGGTGCATGCCGACTTGGTAACAGAAGTCGTAAATCCACTGTTGCAACTTCCTATAGTTGCCAATGACGAAACCTACGGGGAATACGCTCTCGCTGCGTAAGCAGCCTTAGCCCTTCCCTCCTGGTACCTTCGGGTCCAGCAATCATCAGGGGATGTCTGTAAACCCAAAGTGATTGTCATATAGAACAGAATCGCCGTGCAGTACGTTGTGGACGAAGCGGCTAAAACTTACACAACTCGCCCAAAGCACCCTGCCCGTCGGGTCGCTGAGGGTTAACTTAATAGACACGGCTACGCATGTAGTACCGACAGCGGAGTACTGGCGGACGGGGGTTCAATTCCCCCCGGCTCCACCACTTCAACGAAAAAAGACGTCCACGGACGTCTTTTTTTGTGCCTGAAATCCATCAATGAAATCTGGTTCGCCCCTCTTGTGCGAGCCTATCCTCAAGCATTAACAAAGCCCGTCTTGCGCGGGCCTTGTTGCATCTGGGATTTTGTCTATCGCGTGCATGCTCAAGGCGCGGGGGCCAACGCCATATCAGCTCGCCCAACGCCCGGCACCTCGACGGGACTTGCACAGGCGACAAAATCCTCCTTGCGTAACAGCACCAGCGCAATCAACGACACCACCCCCGTGCCTATGTAAAAGTACCAGGGCGACGTAATGTCTCCGGTCACCTTGATCAGCCAGGTAGAAATCAACGGTGCGCTACCACCGAATACCGCCACCGGAATGTTGTACGCCACCGCGATACCGGTGGAGCGGATTCGGGTGGGCAACAACTCACTCATTAATGCATAAGTCGACGAGGCATACAGGCCGAACAGGATGGCCACCGACATCAACGGGTAGATAAACGAAGCAGGCGTCGCCGTGGGGGCCGATTTGAAGAGCCAGTACATCGCCAGGGTGGCCAGGGTGCCGACCACCAACAGAAACGGCTTACGCCCGTTTCTATCCGTGAACGCACCGCCAAATGGCATGACGACTGCGGCCGATAAGCTGGCAACGAAGACGTAGAGCAAGGTCGTGCCGCTGTCGAACTTGAGAATGCTCGACATGTAGGTCGAGACAAAGGTCAGCACCAGATAGAAGATCGAGCTGTGCAGAGTAATGATGAAGAACACCAGGGCAATCGCCCGTTTCCACTGCCAGACTTCTCGCAGAGGCGCCTTGGAGGTTTCCCCCGCGCGCTGCAATGCCAGGAACTCGGGACTGTCTTCAAGCTTCAGGCGAATGTACATCGAGATCAGGCCCAGAGGCGCCGCAATCAAAAACGGAATGCGCCAACCCCAGGCTTGCATCAGGTCAGCGCCCATGACCCAAGTCATGCCGTTGGCCACGGCACCGCCCAGTAACAGTCCGAGCACCGCCGTTACCATCAACCAGCATGTGGCGAAGCCGCGTCGCCCAGGCCCGGCGTACTCGGAGATGAAGCTGGTGATGGTGCCGATTTCGCCGCCGGCCGAGAAGCCCTGTACACAGCGGATCAACACCAGAATGATCGGCGCTGCAATCCCTATCGAGGCATAGGTCGGCAGCAACCCCAGCAAGAAGGTTGAACCGGCCATCATCACCAGTACGGTGATCAGGGTTTTGCGCCGACCGATCTTGTCCGCCAGCGGACCGAAGAACAGCCCTCCCAGAGGCCGGATGAAAAAGCTCAAGGCAAAAGCCGCAAAACTGGCGAGCAGGCTGGTAGTCGGGTCATCAGAGACGAAGAACGCCTTGCCGATATAGACGGCGAGAAAACCATAGACGCCGTAGTCGTACCACTCGATCAGGTGGCCGGACGTTGCACCGATAAACGCCCGACGCCGTTGCCGGGCCGGGTTTTTCTGTTGAATGCCCACGTGAGGGACTCCTGTCTGATTTTATCCATGGGAAACACAACTCAGGGAACTGCAGTGCCGTTCGCGACCTCCTTCAACCAGAGGCGCAGCTCGGTCTTGAGGATCTTGCCGTAACTGTTCTTGGGCAGCTCCGTGCAAAATACGTACTTCTTCGGTTTTTTGAATGACGCCATGCGTTCGACGAACCATGCGTTGAGCAAAGATTCATCGAGCGATCCTGCTGTACGGGGAACGACGAACGCTACCACCATTTCCCCCCACTGCACATCAGGCTCGCCAACCACACAGACTTCAAATACTTCCGGGTGCTGCGACAACACTTCTTCTACTTCCCGAGGGTACACATTGCAGCCGCCGGAAATGATCACATCCTTGGAGCGATCGGTGAGCGTCAGATAACCCGCGTGATCAAGAAAGCCAATGTCGCCGGTTAACAGCCAGCCATCCACCAAGGTCTGGCGAGTCGCCGCGTCGTTGCGCCAGTAGCCTTGCATGACGGTGGGACCACGCACGGCGATTTCCCCTGACTGGCCGGGAGGCAACGGCCGGTGCTCAGGGTCCAGAATCCTGATCTCCATGCACGAATGTGCCCGCCCCACGGAAGCTGCCAGAGACGCCCAGTCGGGACGGTTTCGATCCGCGATCAACTCACGCGACAACGCGCTGATCGTCATCGGGCTCTCCCCCTGACCATAGATCTGCACCAGCCGCGCGCCAAAGGTCTCGACCGCTTCTTGCAGATCCTTCAGGTACATCGGCGCGCCGCCGTAGACAATGGTTTTGATCCCGTCGCCGCCGTAGCCTTGGCGCCGAGCCTGTTCAACCATGCGCTTGACCATGGTTGGCGCGGCGAACAACATGAGATCGCCCAGCCCGCTCGCCAGCTCGAACAGCTCGTCGGCCTTGAAACCACGGGATTCGGGGACAACATGACGAGCCCCGCAACGCACATGGATAAAGTTGTAGAGGCCGGCGCCATGGGACATCGGGGCCGCGTACACCACTGCATCATCCGGACTGACCGGATCAACGTCGAGCGGATAACACAGCGACATGGCCGTCAGGTTGCCGTGGGATAGCATCACCCCCTTGGATCGCCCGGTGGTGCCGGAGGTGTAGAACAGCCAGGCAAGGTCATCGGCATCACGAGAGCAAGGATCTTCCAACGTCGTCGCATCGAACGAAGCACACACCACACTGTCCGCTTCATTCAGTTCACAACAGCCCTGCGGCAACATCTCGGGCGGGAACACCTTACCGCCCTCGGTGAAGATCAGACGGGCTTGCGCATCGTTGGCGATCCAGCCAGCTTCAACAGGGTGCAGCTTGCAGTTGATCGGCACCGCGACCGCGCCAATCCACCAGATGCAATAGAGTAATTCGAGGTATTCGCAACTGTTCTTCATGAACAGCGCCACACGGTCGCCGGGCGCAATGCCGTGCTCGCCTATGAGCTGCGCGGCACGACTACGAACATGAGCGGCAAACGTGGCGTAGTCGGCGACTTGCCGCTGCCCCTCAAATAACGCTGGACGTTCTGGCCAGCGTCGGCCGGCGTCGTTCAGCCAGTTGGCAATGTTCATGCTCAAGCCCTGTGAGCCTGAAGCACCGAGGCATAATTGGCGACCGCCATGCCACCCATATTGAACAACAGACCGAACTCGGGGTTCGGCACGGCCAGGCCGACAGGCTCGCCCGTCAACTGCCAAAAGGCCATAGCGTGCATCGATACCCCCGTGGCGCCCACTGGATGCCCCTTGGCCTTGAGCCCGCCAGACAGGTTCACCGGCAAACGCCCGCCCGCCCGCACAGTACCGTCATCCAGAGCTCGGTGCCCCTCGCCTTTGGGGGCCAGACCCATGGCTTCGTAGATCAGCAGTTCGGCAATGGTGAAACAGTCATGGACCTCGGCAAAACTCAGATCGCCCAAGGTGACATTAGCCCCGCGCAAAGCCGAATGGATCGCACGCCGAGGACCTTCAAACGCGATGATGTCACGCTGGGCAATCGGCAGGAAATCGTTGACTTGAGCCACCGAGCGAATCAGCACCTCACGGCGAAACTGGCTGGCTCGCCTGGACGAGGCAAGCACAATGGCGGCAGCCCCATCGCTGATCAGCGAACAGTCGGTCAGACGCAGCGCCTGCGCCACATACGGATTGGTTTTGGACACATTGTTGCAATGTTCGAAATCCATGACCCGGTGCATCTGCGCCAAGGGATTGGCCATGGCGTTGGAGTGGTTTTTGGTGGCGATGGCGGCCATTGATGCCATCGGGCACTGGTAGCGGTCACGGTACTGTTGCGCAGCCAGGCCGAACAACTGCGGAAAACTGAGCCCGGCCTCTTGGGCGTCGTTCTGATAACCGGCACCGGCCAGGGCCTTGGTGACCTCGGCTGTAGAGTTGGAAGTCATCTTCTCGGCGCCCACGATCAACACCAGCTCAGCAGAGCCTGAGAGAATCGCGTTGATCCCCGCGTGAATCGCCGCCGAGCCCGAGGCGCAGGCGTTTTCACAGCGTGTGGCAGGCTTGAAGCGCAAGCCTTCGTCGGCTTGCAGCATCAATGAAGCGGGAAAACCATCCGCAACCATCCCCGAATTGAAATGCCCGAGGAACAGGGCGTCAATTTCTGAGGCGTCGATGGCGGCATCCGCCAGGGCTTCGCGGGTAACCTGCACGATAAGGTCTTCCAGCGTAGAACCGTCCAGACGACCAAAACGGGAGTGAGCGGCAGCGACGATGGAAACGGAATGGGGCATGGTGATTTTCTTCTGTGCGTGGATCAGGTATTCATTACAATGACCTACCGCCCGGATCACTCGCTAGTTCGTACAACTACGTACTCGCATAAGTAACCGCACTGACCCACGGTATCGTTAGTAAGGGATTGTTAGTCAAGGCAGGATGCCCAATGACCGTCTTCGCAAAGCAACTCAAAGACCTTGAACGTCTGGCGTTCCAGGTGTCACCCGCCCCGCAGCTCATCACCGGCAACCGCGTGATGCTCGACTGCAACGAGGCATTTCTGGAGCTGTTCGGTTACGCTCGCGAGGAGCTTCTGGGTCATCTGACCCTGCTGATCTACCCCTCCCAGGCGGACTACAAGGCCATTGGCAACCGCAGCCAGAACTGGTTGCTCAACAGCCAGAGCGGCTCCTACTCCGATGAACGCTTCATGCAACATAAAAACGGCGAGGTGTTCTGGGCCAGGTCCCACGGCTATACCCTGACTCTGGACGATCCGTTCAAACTGATGGTCTGGCACTTCGAACGCATGGACCGACCGCACTACGCGACGGTAAACCTCACGCCCCGCGAACGAGAAATCTCGATGCACATCGTCAATGGACTGACCTGCAAGGAAGTGGCAAAAAAACTGGCGATTTCCCACAGAACCGTGGAAGTCCATCGCGCACGCCTAATGAGAAAGCTACAGGCCAAGAACAGCGCGGAGCTGGTTTCGAAGATTATTGTTGTGAGTTGACGGGCAAGTAATAGAGAGAAGTTCTTTGCCTGACAGATTCGTACTCACCGTCCTAGGAAATTTCCCGCAACCCGTAGCGGCTTCCATGAACTGACCACCGATCTGGCTGACCATCTCGAAGGCTCGCATCGCAACGTGGCCTTGGCGATGCAACAACTGGCGGTGCTGGCCGAGATGTTGATCAATCGAGCGCTGGATAACCTCGATTCACCCATGCCGACGATCGAGCCCGTCTGCCACTGAGCAATCGCGCTCGTTGATCGAATGGAGGTTTTGTCATGGATCGATACATGCCGATCACCGGCATCGACTGCACTATCGCGTCGCTGCTGATCGACACCGAAGCGCCGCTGGATGTTCTGCATGAAACGGCGGCTTACCGCATCCGCACGGCGACTCAGTTGCTGGAGAGTTTCGCTGTGAACGAAGGCGTTCACAGCGAGCTGGCGCGGGTGTTGGTGACTTCGTTGCGCGATGGTTGCGATTTGCTGGATGTGGTGGGGCGGCGGTTGCAGAGGCAGGTTTCTGCGTCTTAACGAATCCGGCACAGGACATCGTTGCCGCGCGCCCAACGCAGAAAGGCATCTGACGAGAATATCGCAGGTGCCTTTTTTGTGGATTCGATTCAATGCGCTGTCGATGCATGACGAGTATCGTGTTTCTCAACATTGCCTTTTGCTACGGAACAGATGATGAACAAAAGCGTTTTATACGCCTTGGGTGCTGCAGCGCTGTTTGGTGCCAGTACACCGCTTGCCAAGGTCCTGGGGCTGAACGTTTCACCCGTCTTGCTCGCCGGTTTGCTTTACCTGGGAAGTGGCTTGGGTCTCACGGTCACCCGGCTGATCCGTGATCGCGGCTGGCAGCCTGTCGGTTTAACCCTTTCCGAATGGCCATGGCTCATTGGTGCTATCGCGTTCGGCGGCGTGCTGGGGCCGGTGTCTTTAATGTTCGGCCTTACCCTCACATCAGCTACCACTGCTTCGCTGTTGCTAAACCTTGAGGCGGTGTTGACCGCGCTGCTTGCCTGGATGGTGTTCAAGGAGAACGCCGACCGGCGGATCGTCGCTGGAATGATCGCAATCGTTGCCGGTGGTGTGCTCTTGGGTTGGCCTCAAACTTCCGCACAGATCCATGGTTGGGTTGGCCCGGTCGCCGTGGTGATTGCCTGTTTTTGTTGGGCCATCGATAACAACCTTACCCGGAAGGTTTCCGCATCGGATGCATTGTTCATCGCTGGCATCAAAGGATTGGTCGCCGGGGTCGTCAACTGCGCTATAGGGATTGCTCTTGGCATGCATCTCCCCGAGTTATCTCTATTGGGGCCAACGCTACTCGTAGGCTTTTTGGGCTACGGCGTTAGCCTGGTGCTATTCGTTTTGGCTTTGCGGGGGCTTGGCACCGCGCGCACAGGTGCGTACTTCTCTACTGCACCGTTCCTGGGGGCCGCTATTTCGATCCTGTTGTTAGGCGAAGCGGTGACGTGGGTGTTTTGGGTGGCTGCCGGCCTGATGGGGGTTGGCGTCTGGATACACCTGACCGAGAGCCATTCTCACGAGCACCAACACGATCCGCAAACACATGACCATCCGCATATTCACGATGCGCACCATCAACATGAACATGCCTTTGAGTGGGACGGCACTGAACCTCATAGCCATTTACACGACCACGCGCCCATTAAACACAGTCATCCGCACTTTCCCGATATCCATCACAGGCACCAACACTGAGCGACTGAGACGGCGCGGCAGTTGCTCAGGGCCAACAGTAGTGAAAAAGGATTTCTCTGACAGATTAGAACCACGTCATCCTGGGAATTTTCCTGCAACCCGTAGCGACTGCCATGAACTGGTGAACAACATTTCTGAAAGATAGTCTTCACCCTTCGCTGCGACCCTGCGGATGGTTTTAACAAGCCGAAATCACGTAAGGATCCCCAAACCAATGGAACGCCCTTATGAAAAAGATCACCCGAATCCCACTGAAAAATACGGCCACTTCACAGCCTGAAACTCTCGACCCAACCCAACAGCCCAAAACCACCGAGCGCGCTGTCAGCGCCCGCCGGCGCAACGTGAACAGGAACATCTTCAGCGTCCGCCCCGACGTCGACATGCCCACCCTGCTCGCTCACGCCAGCGAAACCCTGGCGTCCCTCAACGTCATGACGCTGGACTTTGCCGACCGACTCGAAGGCCCACAACGCAATGTGGCACTGGCGCTTCAGCAGTTGACGATGCTGACCGAGCTTTTGGTCAACCGAGCGAAGGATAACCTTGATCCGAACGCGTCGGTGGCCGCGGGAGAGCCTCCCGTTCTTCACTGAGTGATCG
Source organism: Pseudomonas sp. KD5 (assembly GCF_012932895.1). NCBI lineage: Bacteria > Pseudomonadati > Pseudomonadota > Gammaproteobacteria > Pseudomonadales > Pseudomonadaceae > Pseudomonas > Pseudomonas sp. KD5. The sequence continues at coordinate 279,253 of NZ_JDWJ01000010.1, forward strand.
CGCTCGTTGATCGAATGGAGTCTTTACCGCTCCCCCAACACAAAAAGGTACCTGACGAGAATATCGCAGGTGCCTTTTTGGGCTTTGAATGGGTAGAGATGTTCTGTATGCGTGACAATTGAAGCTAAATGTTACTTATACGAGACAATGCAGTTTCATTTCATACCTTTGGTGAAGCTACGAACGACTGAAGCCATCCACATGAATTTTTCTTCACCCCACCGCCTCCCTCCAACCTGTACATTTCCCTCGCTCATTCAAGAAACTACGGTTTGCCCGCCCTCCCGCGGGCTTTTTTTTGCCTGCGATTTGGTTAGCGGTCGGTTCCAGCGACTGCTCCCACCATCATTTCAACCGATACAAATACGTATCCTGCGCCTCATGCGGCTGCAAACAAGGCCTCTGATAACACCGTCTGATCAAGCCAAACCCGGCCGCTTCGGCCAGCCGCTGGCTCGCCACATTGGCCGAGGCAATGGTCAGGTAAAACGTGAATCCGGGCATGCTTTTGATCAACGCTTCAAGCGCCGTGCGCATATAGCCTTTGCCCGAATACTCGGTATTGACCCAATAGCCGACCACATACCGGTTACGGTGCCGGGGCTTCAAGCCAATGCAACCGATGATCGCGTGCGCGGTATCGTCGACGATAAACAGCCGCCGCTCACCGGTTTCGCTTTTGAATTCATCGACTGCCCGCGCGAGGAACGATCGAGCCTCGTCCTCGGTGGTGTAGGGTTTGGCCCAGGGCAGAAATTTGGAGTGGACTGTAAAACTGGCGTTCAGCGCATGCTGCAACGCTTTACACCATTCGGGGTCGAGGGCGCTCAATCTCAATGTGTGAGTGCCAACTGTCAGCGCAAGCTCCATTGCATCATCCTTAACGACAAACTCCACGACGTCAGACAATAACAGCGCCTGGAAGGACGCTGCTACTCAGATCACCCCCGTCAATGCTGCCCCAACGTCACCCGTCACCTCTCGCTGGCCGTTCATGTTTCGTTAAGCATTCAACTCGTATGCTTGGGGTTCCCGGTCCCCTGCTCGGTTAGCCAGAAACTCATGTCACGCCCCGTCTCTTCACTGTTTCTGCTCGCCGTCCTGCTGTTTTTCTTCGCGCTAAGCAATCACCAATTACAAGGTTCCACGGAGGCCCGGGTCGCCGGAATTGCCATGGAGATGCACCTGGATAACGACTGGGTGACCCCGCATTTGTTCGGCGAGCCATTTCTTGAAAAACCGCCCTTGAGCTTGTGGCTCGACGCCGGGGCGATTCGCACATTCGGTGGTACGCCGTGGGCGGTGCGACTGACGTCCGCGTTTGCCGGGCTGTTCAGTGTGATGCTGTTGTACACGATGCTGCGGCGATTCAACCGGCCCAAGGTTGTTGCCTGGACGGCGGGGATTTTGCTGGCGACCATGGCCAGTTATTGGAGTAATACGCGCAGCGTCGGCGAAGACGCATTACTGGCCTTCGGCGTGAGTATGGCGCTGCTGGCGTTTTTTCATGGTCAACGGCACTCGACCGTCGGCAATGCCCTGCTGTTTGCTTCAGGAATCGCTATCGCGACCTTGAGCAAAGGCGTGCTGGGGCTGGCGATGCCGGGGGTGGTGATCTTCGCGTATCTGCTGGCCGAAACCTTGATGGACAAGCGCCTGAAGCCCTCGGACTGGCTGCGCCCCGGCCTGTTGACACTGTTGGGATTGGTGCCGCTGATGATCTGGCTCGCGGTGCTGTATCAGCGCGATGGTGTGCATGCCGTGGGAGAAGTGTTGCTGACCAATAGCGTCGGGCGCTTCAGCGGCTCCTTCGTCGAGGCCGGCCATTACGAGCCGTTCTACTACTATCTGGCCAAGCTGCCGGAGGCCTTCGCGCCCTGGAACATTCTGGTGTACCTGGGGCTGTGGCACTTTCGCAAAAGCCTGATGGCCAATCGTTACCTGTTGTTTTTCACGGTGTGGCTGCTGGCGCAGTTCGTCATGCTGACCCTGGCGTCGAGCAAACGCACGGTATACATGATGTCCATGACGCCGGCAGCGGCGGTGATTGCCGCAGAATATGCGAGCGTGCTGTTCGAGCGACTTCAAGCCTACACCGGTGCGTCGACCTTGCCGGGGCTGATTGTCCGGCATCGTCGTGGTGTAGGTGTTGGTGTACTAGCCTTGGTGATCGGCAGCTACGTCGCTGCGGCTCAATGGGCATTGCCTCACTCTGATCGCACACTGTCCTTCCTGCCGCTGACTGAACAGATTCAGGCATTTCAGGACAGCGGGCAGCAGGTCGCGTTGTTTCAGGCCAACGAGCGGGTGGGCGGCGCCAGTGTGTTCTACACCCGGCGCGTACTCAAAGGCCTGGATACCGAGGCGCAATTGCATGACTTTTTGAGTGCCTCACCGGCTAATGTGGCACTCATGTCTGGTGTAAATGAACCCGCCGCGCCCTTAAAGGTGATCAAGACAATGAAGGTGGGGCGTCAGGCTTACTACTTTGTGACCCTGTAAACGGCTCGGCGACGGGTACCGCAGCCTTCTGCAGCAACGGCAGTTCCAGCCGCGCCCGCCCATAGAACGCCAATGCCGTCAGCAAACACGTCAGCCACACGAAGATCCCGGACCAGAAGGTGTGGGACATGTAGTGCCAGCCTTGCAGGACTCGTGTCGTGCCATAGACGAAACCGAGCAGCAGCGAGCCGTACATCACCGCTTTGGCGTGCCGCCAGCGGTAGCGGCGAGCCACGAAGTACAGCGCGAGCATGGTGAAGCCACCCGACGCATGCCCACCCGGCCAGCAGCGACCGTCACCGGCTTCTTTCAGCAGGTCAAAATTCTGGTACCACTCCTTGTGCTCGATTTTCCCGGCGTACTGAGTGGTTTCAACCGGGCAATACACACTGGTGTGGCTCTTGAGGTAGTGGATAACACCGGTGCTGATGGAAAACGCGAACACCACATACAGGAAGTCCCGGCGGTGTTTACTGGCGAACCGAAGCACGGGCGCGACTTTGATTTTTTCCAGGAAGGCGATGATCTTCGAATGTTTCTCAGCCTTCAATCGCGGCCAGAGAAACGACAGCAAGGCGCCGATGATCGCGACCTCACCGGTCCAGTTCGGGATGATTCGCGCCCATTTATGGGTGATTTTCTCGAAGAGACGGACATGGTCCAACGGAAACAGCCGGGTTGCCGGGTCATAAAAAAGATCGCTGAAAGCGATGTCGATTTTGGTCATGTCAAACATCAGGAACACCGCGACCGCGCAGGCCAGCGGAATACCAAAGTTCACCCAGTAAAAGCGGTAACGGGAAGAAGTCAGCATCGTACGTCCAGATCCAGAGGGATGAAGAAGAAGCTCACTCGGTGGTTACCGAGTGCCAGTCAGAGGCTTCGATGGAACCAAGCATGCGAGGTTCCTGAGGTTTTTCAGCGGAGATAAACAGAGAAGCACCATAGCCTAGAGTAACAGTCGGCAGCTTGAGATCTTTTTCCAGTTGATCCATGCACTCGCTGTGAGTCACCAGAATCAGGTTGCGCCCGGCTACTTTGTGCGCCAGGGCATCGCGCAACATGCTGCCTCTGCAGTTGATCAACCAGTCTTCGCCGACGCCGACCTTGTTGAACATATAACTGGAGGTCTGTACCGCACGGATGATCGGACTGTTGTAGATATCGGCCTTGTTCAGGCCCAGATGTTCAAACTGTGCACCGACCCCCACCGCCACGCTACGCGAGCGATCCGTAATGCCATCATTGCCAATCAGACAGGCGGCGGTGGAGTGATCGCAACGCTCAACGTGACGCACCAGCACGATCATGTCGCCCTTGGCCCAACCCGCAGCCAGCGCACGGGCACCCGCCACATTGCCATGGGCCAGATCGGGCACAGCCGCAGGCCGCAACAGCCACACGGTCAGCGGGATCACCAGCAGCAGCGAGGCCACGATGACCGCGGTGTTTCGATAACGGGCCAAACGGCTCAGATCGATCGAGCGTTTTATCCCGAACAGACTCAGTCTCAATTCCACGTTTAGCCGCCTCGCCGGCATGCATCACAATCATACAAAGCCACCAGAGTAGAGAGTCTTGCGTCGGCTGCTGGTGAAACCCATGTGAAAAAAAGCTTAAGACCTGCGTAAAAATCTTGTTACAGAATCCATCCGACAAAATCCTTTCAGCTCCCGGGATTGCGGCCGATACATACCTGCTACACACCTTGCTGGCTCCCAAAAACAAAAATCTTCCAGCCAACCGACGATCAAAAGCGCAACGTTCCTGGAGGAATTTGATGAATAGCTGGTTCGGCAACATCAGCGTGAACCTGAAACTGGGCCTGGGATTCGGCCTGGTCCTGGCACTGACCTGCATCCTCGCCCTGACCGGCTGGACCAGCCTGGGCGGGTTGATTGACCGCAGCAACTGGATGAGCGACATCACTCAGCTCAATGCCGGCCTGACCAAGCTGCGCGTGGTTCGCCTGCAATACATGCTGACCAACGGCGACGAAACCGCCGCACAGAATGTGCAAACCACCCTGGACAGTTTTGTTGCTCAGCAAACCGCTCTGCTGGGCAGCTTCAAAAACCCTGAAAACGTCAAAATGCTCAAAGAGCAGGCCGCGACCATCGCCGCTTATCAGACGTCGCTGAACAAAATGCGCAGCGCCTACCGCACCGGCAACAGCGCCCGCGAAGCCATGGCAGCCAACGCCGAAACCGCTAGCAAGCTGATCGATGCGATCAATATCCGTGTGCAGCAAATGCCCTTGAGCGATCAGCGCTTCGAACAGTTCCTGGCCATCACCGCCGCCAAGGAAGCGTTCATTCTTGCCCGCTATGAAGTGCGCGGCTACACCGCCAACACCAATGCCGAGACCGAGCAGAAAGCCGTTTCCCAACTGGATGCGGCCATCGCCAGCCTGAAATCACTGAACACACATTTCGCCGAAACCCAACAAGACGCGCTGCGTCAGTTGGAAGCCGCCCTGAGCAACTACCGCAGTGCCTTGCAAGCCTATAAAGCCGCCAACACCGATGCGGTGCAGGCGCGTAAGGAAATGACCGATCAAGGCGCCGCCATCGTGACCCTGAGCGATAAGCTGTATCAATTCCAGCTCGACCGCCGTGATGCCGAAAGCGCCCAGGCCCGCACACTGCAATTGATCAGCACCTTGCTGGCGTTGCTGGTGGGCATCATCGCCGCCGTGGTCATCACCCGTCAGATCACCGGTCCGTTGCGCGATACCCTTAAAGTGGTCGAACGCATCGCCGGTGGTGACTTGTCTCAAGACATCAAAGTCACCCGCCGCGACGAGCTCGGCGTGTTGCAGCAAGGCATTGCGCGCATGGGCGTGACCCTGCGGGACTTGATCAGTGGCATCCGTGACGGCGTCACTCAGATCGCCAGCGCCGCCGAAGAACTGTCGGCCGTGACCGAGCAGACCAGCGCCGGTGTGAACAGCCAAAAAGTGGAAACCGATCAGGTCGCCACCGCCATGCACGAAATGACGGCCACCGTGCAGGAAGTCGCGCGCAACGCCGAAGAAGCTTCCCAAGCCGCAGCCGCCGCTGACGGTGAAGCTCGCGAAGGTGACAAAGTGGTCAACGAAGCCATCGCCCAGATCGAGCGGCTGGCCAGCGAAGTGGTGCGCTCCACTGAAGCGATGAGCGTACTGCAGCAGGAAAGCGACAAGATCGGCAGCGTCATGGATGTGATCAAGGCCGTGGCAGAGCAGACCAACCTGCTGGCCCTCAACGCTGCCATCGAAGCGGCCCGTGCCGGTGAGGCTGGTCGTGGTTTTGCGGTGGTGGCTGACGAAGTTCGTGGCCTGGCCCAGCGCACGCAAAAATCCACCGAGGAAATCGAAGGCCTGGTGGCCGGCTTGCAGAACGGCACTCAACAAGTGGCGGCGGTGATGAACAACAGCCGTACCCTGACCGACAGCAGCGTGGCGCTGACTCGCAAGGCCGGCGTATCACTGGAAAACATCACCCGCACGGTGTCCAACATTCAGTCAATGAACCAGCAGATCGCTGCCGCCGCCGAGCAACAAAGCGCCGTGGCCGAAGAGATCAGCCGCAGCATCATCAACGTACGCGACGTGTCCGAACAGACCGCCACCGCCAGCGACGAAACCGCTGCGTCCAGTGTTGAACTGGCGCGGTTGGGCAATCAGTTACAGATGATGGTGAGTCACTTCCGGGTTTGATATTCACTTTGCGGTGAATGATAAATCGCCTTCTCGGGCAAGCCTCGCTTCTACAGGTTCAGTGAGTAACCTGTACAAGGAGCGAGGCTTGCCCGCGAAGGCTATCTAACGCTTAGACACTAATCGCATTGGTAAACACCAACCGATTGCCAAACGGATCGGCCACGGTCATGTCCTGACTGCCCCACGGCATCGCCTGGATTTGTGGGTGCGCAAACTTATATTCCTTGGCCAGCAATTGCTGCTGGAACGCCTCCAGCTCATCGGTCTCGATGCGCAGGGCCGAGCCCGGTGTCGCGTCGCCATGGTGTTCGGAGAGGTGCAGCACGCACTCGCCACGGGAGATTTGCAGGTACAGCGGGAGGTTCGCCTCGAAGCGGTGCTGCCAATCAATCTTGAACCCCAGGAACTCGACGTAGAACTCCAAAGCCTTGGTTTCATCGAAAATCCGCAGGATCGGGGTGGTTTTGCCGAAACTCATGGGGTAACTCCCTGACTGAATGAGCCCAGTGTAGCTGGGCTGGATGTCAGCGCTTCGGCTTGGCGACGGCTTTCTTTAACTGCAATGTGCCACCATGAGACCTGGATCAAAAGATCGTCCGAACGCGGCCCGAACCTTCGGCAGCTTCTACGAAGGCGCGATCAATGAAACCCTTTACGCAAATCCCCCTCTCGCGCCAGAAATCGCCCTTCCCTTCTGCCGTTCGCCTGCCCGTCGCGATAACTCAAGGCACCATTGATCCATACGCCATCAATCCCTTGCGCCGCCCGTTGCGGATCGTTGAAGTCGGCCACATCGCGAATCGTCGCCGGATCGAACAACACCAGATCCGCCCAATATCCTTCACGAATCTCGCCACGTTCCTTCAAGCCAAAGCGTGCCGCCGACAACCCAGTCATCTTGTGCACGGCGGTGTGCAGCGGAAACAGGCCGACGTCGCGACTGAAATGTCCGAGCACTCGTGGGAAGGCGCCCCACAAGCGTGGATGCGGAAACGGGTCTTCCGGCAAACCGTCGGAGCCGATCATCGACAGCGGATGCGCGAGGATGCTTCGTACATCGGCCTCGTCCATGCCGTAATACACCGCCCCCGCCGGCTGCAGTCGGCGGGCGGCTTCGAGCAGCGCAGTGCCCCACTCGGCAGCAATGTCCATCAGATCCCGCCCCCCCATTTCCGGGTGCGGCGTGGACCAGGTGATGGTGATGCGATGGGCGTCGGTGACTTGCTTGAGGTCCAGCGTCGAAGAACTCGCCGCGTAGGGATAACAATCGCACGCCACCGGGTGGGTTTTCGCGGCGTGTTCGAGGGACGCCAGCAATTGCGGACTACGGCCCCAGTTACCGGCTCCGGCACATTTGAGGTGGGAAATGATCACCGGCGACTGTGCGTGGCGTCCGATGCGGAACGCCTCGTCCATGGCCTCCAGCACCGGTTCGAACTCACTGCGTAAATGGGTGGTGTAGACCGCGCCGAATGCCGTCAACTCTTCGGTCAACTGCATTACCTCATCAGTGGATGCCGAGAAGGCGCTGGCATAAGCCAGGCCTGTGGATAAACCCAAGGCACCGACCTCAAGACTGTCGCGCAGTTGCTCGCGCATCGCGCTGATTTCAGCGTCGGTCGCGGTGCGATACAGATCATCCAGGTGATTGCTGCGCAACGCGGTGTGCCCCACCAGCGCAGCTACGTTCAGCGTGGTATTGGCCGCTTCGACGGCGGCGCGATAGTCGCTGAAGCGCGGATACACAAACGCCGCGGCGGTGCCGAGCAGGTTCATCGGGTCCGGCGGATCACCGCGCAAACTCACCGGCGACGCGCTGATCCCGCAATTGCCGACAATCACCGTGGTCACGCCCTGGCTGAGTTTGGGCAGCATCTGTGGCTGGCGAATCACCACCGTATCGTCGTGGGTATGCACATCGATGAAACCCGGCGCCAACACTCGGCCAGCGGCCTCGATTTCTTCGATGGCGCGAGCGTCGTGCAAGTCGCCGATTCGCTCGATGCGGCCATTCAGAATCGCCACGTCAGCGGGGTAACCGGGGGTGTTGCTGCCATCGATAATCAGCGCATTGCGGATCAGCGTGTCGTACGTCATGTCAGTCTCCCAGCGGCAAGTGATCGTCGCCGCCGCGGTAGTCGTCCAGGGCCAGTTTGATCCGCCGCAGACGTTCTTGATTGTCTTCAGGACTGGCCAACGCCAGCTCGGTGGCGAGCACATCGATGGCCAACAACATGCCGTAGCGCGCCGCCGTGGGTTTGTAGATAAAGGAAGTCTCGGCGCTTTGCAGCGGTAACAGCACATCGGCCAATTGCGCCAGCGGCGAGTCGGCGCGGGTGATGGCGAGAATTCGTGCGCCGTAGCTGCGCGCCAGCTCCACCGCTTCGAGCAGTTCGGGCGTGATGCCGGTCAACGAACAGGCGATGACCGCGTGTTCGGCGCCAAGGCTGGCGGCGGTGACGCGCATCATCACCGGGTCGTGACACACCGCAATCGGGTAGCCGAGGCGCACCAGGCGCACTTGCAGTTCATCGCTGCACAGGGTCGAGCAGCCGCCCATGCCGAAGGCGTGAATCATCCGTGCCTTGCCCAACAGTTTCACCGCATCGGCGAAGCGCGACTCATCGAACGCCGCCAGGTGCTGGCGCAAGGTCGACTCGATATCGCCGACAATCTGCCCGTAGAACGCCGACTGTTCGGGCGTGCCCGCCGGGTCCAGAAAGCGGCTACCGACGCCACTGGCCTGGGCCAGTTGCAGGCGCAAATCCCGCAGGTCGCGGCAACCGACTGTGCGGGCGAATCGCGACAGCGTGGCAGTGCTGACTTCCGCTCGCTGCGCCAGCTCATCGAGGCTGGCGGAGGCGGCAAATCCTACGTCGTCGAGCATCAGCCGGGCGATGCGTCCTTCACCGGCGCTGAAGGATTCCTGACGGGCGCGGATCTGATAGAGGATGTCCATGGCGGATGGCTCCGACTAAAGCAGGTGAGAAAGGCCAACGGTCAGGCCGAAGGCGACCAGCGAGATCAGCGTCTCGAGCACTGTCCAGGTCTTGAAGGTCTGGGTGACGGTCATGTTGAAGTATTCCTTGATCAACCAGAAGCCGCCGTCGTTGACGTGGGAAAAGATAACCGACCCCGCCCCCGTCGCCAGCACCAACAGCTCCGGGTGGGGATACCCCAGACCAATGGCCACCGGCGCGACAATCCCTGACGCGGTGGTCATGGCCACGGTGGCAGAACCAGTGGCGATGCGCATCAACGCGGCGAACAGCCACCCCATCAACAGCGGCGACAACTGGAATTCATCGGCCAGGCTGACGATCTGATTGGTGACGCCAGCGTCCACCAGAATCCGGTTCAAACCACCACCAGCACCGACCAGCAAGGTGATGCTGGCGGTCGGCGCCAGGCATTCATTGGTGAACTTGAGGATCGACTCGCGATTGAAACCCTGGGCCAGCCCGAGGGTCCAGAAACTCAGCAAGGTCGCCAGCAGCAGGGCGATCACCGAGTTGCCGATGAACAGCAGGAACTGATTGAAACCGCTACCCGGCGTGGAGATCAGGTTGGCCCAGCCGCCGATTAACATCAGCACCACCGGCAGCAGAATGGTGGCCATGGTGACACCAAAGCCCGGCAGGCTATCGCGCGGCTCACGCTCCAGGAACTGGCGTTCCAGGGGGTTATCGGCCGGCAGTTGAATGCGCGGCACGATGAATTTGGCGTACAGGGGACCGGCGATAATCGCGGTCGGAATACCGATCAAAATCGCATAGAGCAAGGTCTGCCCCACCGACGCCTGATAGACCTGCACCGCCAGCATCGCCGCCGGGTGTGGCGGTACCAGCGCGTGGACCACCGAAAGCCCCGCAACCATCGGCAAACCGACCATCAGAATCGACACGCCCACCCGCCGCGCCACGGTGAATGCGATGGGCACCAGCAAGACAAAACCGACCTCGAAGAACAGCGGCAACCCTACAAGAAAGGCGATACACACCATCGCCCAGTGGGCATTTTTCTCGCCGAAACGGTCGATCAAGGTGCGCGCCACCTGCTCCGCACCGCCGGACTCGGCCATCATCTTGCCGAGCATCGTGCCCAGCGCCACCACCAGCGCAATGTGCCCCAGCGTCTTGCCAACCCCGGCCTCATACGCCCCCACCACACCCGACGGCGGCATCCCCGCCAACAGCGCCAGGCCGATAGACACCAGGGTGATCACAATGAAGGGATTGATTCGGTAACGGGCGATCAGAACGATCAGCGCAATGATGGCGATGGCGGCGTAAACCAACAGCCAATAGCCGAAGGAAAGCGTCATGCGGTACTCCTCGAAAGGGTCACGTCGAATGGGTTGTGAAACTCATAAATCATTTCGACGGATTACTTTCAAACGAAGTGAAAGTAATTTTCGTGGAGGGGTAAGGGATGTCGTGCAGAGGTATGGGAAATCGCGGGTTATGAAAATCGGATAGCGGAATTTTCATCGCGGACACGGATCGTTCCCACGCAGAGCGTGGGAACGATCATCACTCATCGATTTCAGTCGTGATGTTCGCTGGCGCGCTTGAGCAGTTTCTTGCAGCGCTCGGACAGGTACAGTACGCGTAGCTGCTTGCCAGCCTTGGTGTAGCGCTCGCGCAATGTCTTCAGCGCGGCGATGGCCGAGTAATCAACGAAGCTCAAGTGGCGACAGTCGACGGTGACCACGGATGGATCATTGGCGGGATCGAACTGGTTGAGAAAAGGCGTCGTCGAGGCGAAGAACAACGTGCCGTGCAGGAGGTAGAGCTTGCTGCCGTCGGCTTCAACGTGACTGTCGGCATACAGCTCGCGAGCGTGTTGCCAGGCAAAGTTGAGCGCCGCAATGATGATCCCGCACAACACAGCGATGGCCAGATCGGTGAACACGGTAATCACCGTGACCGCGATGATCACCAAGACATCGTTCAGCGGCACCTTGTTCAGTACCCGCAATGAAGCCCAGGCGAACGTCTGCTGCGACACCACGAACATCACCCCAACCAATGCGGCCAGCGGAATGCGCTCGATCAGCGGCGAAAGGAACAGCACAAACAGCAGGATCATCCCCCCGGCCACCGCACCGGACAGCCGACCGCGACCGCCGGAGCTGAGGTTGATCACGGTTTGCCCGATCATCGCGCAGCCACCCATGCCGCCGAACACACCAGAAACCATGTTGGCAGCGCCCAAGGCCACGCACTCGCGATCCGGATAACCGCGACTCTCGGTGATCTCGTCGGTGAGGTTCAGGGTCAGCAGGGTTTCCAGCAAGCCGACCACCGCCATCAATATCGCGTAAGGGACGATGATGCGCAGGGTTTCCGGGCTCCAGGGGATGTCTGGCAGCGCAAAACCCGGCAAGCCACCGGCAATGCGCGCCATGTCGCCCAGGGTACGGGTCGGCAGGCCGAGCAGGTAAACCGCCAGCCCAACGCCCAGAATCGCCACCAGCGCCGGCGGTACGGCCCGCGTCAGGCGCGGCATCAGGTAAACGATGGCCATCGTCAGCGCCACCAGCCCGATCATCATGTACAGCGGCGCCCCACTCAACCAGGCCTCACCGCTCTTGAAGTGCTCCAACTGGGCCAGCGCAATGACAATCGCCAGACCGTTGACGAAGCCGAGCATCACCGGATGCGGCACCATGCGCACCAGCTTGCCCAGCCTCAACAGACCAAACGCCAACATGATCAGTCCGCCCAGCAGCACCGTCGCCAGCAAGTACTGAACACCGTGCTGCACCACCAACGCAACGATCACCACCGCCATCGAGCCGGCGGCACCCGACACCATCCCCGGCCGTCCGCCGAAGAGCGCAGTCAGGGTGCAGATGATGAAAGCGCCGTAAAGCCCCATCAATGGATTGAGGTGGGCCACCAGCGCGAAAGCGATACATTCGGGGAGCAGGGCGAAAGAGGTGGTGAGTCCGGCCAGGACATCGGCGCGCAGACGTTTGGGTTTCATGGCTTACCTAAAAATACAGGCGGGAAAAGAGGGACGCGGATGTTACGGAATTGACGGCGGGCGGGCCAGTGAATGGGTGGCCTGCTCGCAATGAACGATCACGCGGCCTGCGAATCAGCCCCTGAAATCGGCAATCGCATAAGCCGCCAATTTGCCCTGGATAAAGTCCAGAAAGCACTGGATCCGTAGGGCCAATTGCGAGTTGCGGTAGTACACCGCGTTGATGGGTTGGCGATATCCGCTGTTGAACTCCGCCAGCAGCACCTGCAAGCGACCGGCGCGGATGTCGTCGATGGTCATGAAGTGCGACAGGCAGGCAATGCCTTGGCCGGCCAGCGCCAGGTGCCTGATCGTCTCGCCACTCGACGCGCTGATTGACGCTTGAATCGGCCAACGGTCACCGTGGACATAGCGCAGTGGCCATTGGTTGAGACCTTCGTTATGGGTAAAACCCAGCAGCGTGTGCTCGCTCAAATCCTCGACAGCGCTCGGTACGCCGTGTTGTTCCAGGTAAGCTGTACTTGCGACGATGTGCAGCGGGCTGCAACCCAGGGAGCGGGCGTGCAGGGTCGAGTCGGCCAGCGTGCCGATGCGGATGGCGATGTCGGTGCTTTGTTCGAGCAGGTCGATGATCAAGTCGTTGCTGTTGAGTTCGAGCTGGATGTCCGGGTAGAGACGGCGGAACTCATCGATGTACGGCACGATGGCGTGCAGCATGAACGGCGACGCGGCGTTGATCCGCAGTCGCCCGGACGGGGTTTGCTGGCGTGAGGACAGGCGCTCTTCGAGCTCGTCCATCTGATCGAGAATCAGCTTGGCGTGCTCGAAGAAATATTTGCCCTCTTCGGTCAGGTCCATGCGCCGCGTGGTGCGATTGATCAACGTGGTATCGAGCTTGGCCTCCAGCCGCGACAGCGTGCGGCTGACCGCCGACGGCGTTTGCCCGACTTGCTCAGCCGCAGCCGAAATCGACCCGCACTCAATCACGCAGACGAAAATCTGCAACTCATCGGATCTGGCTTTCACGTGTGTCCCTTATCGATAGTCCTGCGCTGCTTCAGATATCGATAGTAGCCGAGCGTCATGCCTTAAGGCCAAACACCTCGGTCAAGTGCTGCTCATAACGCGCCACATCCGCTTCGATATTCGGGCGCTTCATCACATCGACGCACAAAAAGGTCGGCAGACCGGTCATGCCGAGGAAGGTATTGGCCTTGTGGAACGGCAGGTACACCGCGTCCACGCCCTTGGCTTCGAAGAAGTCGGTCGAATCGTCGAAGGCTTGCTGCGGGGCGTTCCAGGTCACCGACAGCATGTACTTTTTACCGTGCAACAAGCCGCCGCTGCCGTACTTCTGCGACGCGTCGGAGCGCGTGCGACCGTCGCTGGCGTAGAGGCTGCCGTGGCCCGCTGTGAAGACTTCATCGACGTACTTCTTGACCGTCCAGGGCGCGCCCATCCACCAGCCGGGCATCTGATAAATGATCACATCGGCCCAGAGGAATTTGGCGACTTCCTCGGCGACGTCGTAGCCCTCGTCGATGAACGTGGTTTTCACATCCACACCACCGCGATCCAGCACGCTCAACGCTGCTTCGTGCAGCGTCGTGTTGTAGCGACCATCGGAGTGGGCAAATTTTTTGCCGCCATTGAGCAACAGGACTTTTTTCATGAGAAATCTCGCAAGGTTGGAATCGATGGCGGCAGCCTAACGATCAGCCTCGCGCGGAATAAGCGCTCCATCCGCAAAATTCATTTGACCTATACGCACGAATCCACAAGCGATTGTTGCCATAAACTTGCGCCGATTCTGACTGTTTAGGAGATTCTGATGAGCGAACTGCAAGGCTTCATCCTGCACGCCAAGACCCGCCCGGAAAAAGCCGAGGCCTTCGAAGCGTTCTTCCGTGCCTATGTCGAACCGAGTCGCGCCGAACCCGGTTGCATCGAGTACCACATGCTGCGCGACAAACAGGACCCGACGCTGTTTATCTTCTACGAGATCTGGCAATCCCAGGCCCATCTGGACGTGCACTCGAACCTGCCCCATATGAAGCAGTTCCTCGACATGCGCATGGAGTATCTGGAGCGGGATTTCGATATCCGCCCGATCGAAATGCTCAGCACATCGTCCGCTAGCCGCTGATCAGCAAGTGGCCGCCGAGCACGCCGAGGCCGATGAAGAACACGCGCTTGAACAACACGGCGCTGATCCGCTGGCGCAGCCATTGCCCCAGCAACATGCCGAGCACCGCCGGGATCAGCGCCAGCAGCGACGCGCTCAACTCGCCACCGCCGAGGGCGCCGCGCCATAACAGGCCGGCGGCCAACGCGAGAGTCGAGACAGTGAACGACAGGCCTAGCGCCTGCACCAGTTCATCCTTGTTCAAGCCCAGCGCTTGCAGATAAGGCACCGCCGGAATCACGAAGACACCGGTGGCCGAGGTGATGACGCCCGTCAGCACACCGCAGAGCGGACCGAGCCAACGCTCGGTGCGACCGCCGACGCGCAAGGTCGGCAGGAACAACCCGCTCAAGGCGTAGATCAACAGCGCCGCCCCCAGCCCCCGTACCACCCAATGTCCACCGGCCATGCCGATCCACACTGTGCCAGCACCAGTGCCGATGAAAATCGCCAGCAACATCGGCCATAACCGGTTGAGCAACCCGCGCAAATGACCGCCGAATGCCAGTTGCCAGACATTGGTCAGTGTCGCGGGAATGATCAACAACGCCGCAGCCTGCGATGGCGCCATAGCCAGACCGAGCAAGCCCATGGCAATGGTCGGCAGGCCGAGGCCGATCACGCCCTTGATCATCCCGGCCAGCAGGAAGGTGGCGACAATCAATAAGGACAGGACCAAGCCCAGATGTTGATAGAACGCGGCAAGTGTATTCATGGGGCTATCGTGGGCCCTGAACGGTGCCTTGAAAATCTGCCATATACTGAGGCTGCCTCTTGCTCTACAAGAGGCAAATGATCCGGGACACTGTATGCACTTCGACCTTACCGACCTGCGCCTCTACCTGAACATCCTCGACACCGGCAACATCACCGCCGGTGCCGCCCGCAGCCATTTATCACTGGCGGCGGCGAGTGCACGAATCCGCGCGATGGAAGCTTCACTGGGCATCGAATTTCTGGAGCGAGGTCGCCGCGGTGTCAGCCCCACTCCGGCCGGCAAGGCGCTGGCGCAGCACGCCCGAGTCCTGTTGCAACAGGCCGAGCGCATGCACCAGGACCTGGTCGAATACGCCAAAGGCGTCAAAGGCCAGGTGCGGTTGCTGTGCAATACCACTGCGATCACCGAGTACCTGCCGGAATTGCTGGCGGACTTTCTGCGCGACCATCCGAACCTCGACATCGACCTGCAGGAACTGCCCAGCACACGCATCACCCACGCCTTGCGCCAGGGCGCAGCAGACCTGGGGATCGTATCCGACGCCGTGGATACCGACGGCCTGCAAACCCGCTATTTCCGCGACGATCCGCTGGTGCTGATCCTGCCGCGTGATCACCCCTTGGCCGACACCGGACCGCTAAATTTCAGCGCCACTTTGCACCACGATTACGTCGGTCTGAACGCCAACAGCGCCTTGGCCATTTACCTGGAAGAACAGGCCCTGCACAGCGGCTTGCGGATGCAGGTCCGCATCCGCGCCGATGGTTTCGAGGGCGTGATGCGCATGGTCGCCCGGGGAGCGGGGCTGGCGATCGTGCCCTTGGCGGCGGTCGAACGCTGGCCGGCTGAAACGCCGTTCAAAAGCGTTGCACTGGAAGAGCCGTGGGCTCGCCGCAAACTGTTGCTGTGCGCCCGGGACTTCACCGTACTGCCCCGTTATGCCCAGGCCTTGCTGAGCGCCTTGACTCTGCCCTGAGGGGCAGGTTTTTGCCCGCCGGAAAATCTTTGAGCGTTTGCGCGTTTCTGGACAGCTCGATGTCGAATACAGACAACTGAGCGGAGCATGGGCGCTATAGGGTGCGACTTCAGTTCTTCAGTACCACTTTCTATATTCCAAGGCCCGGAGTCCACATGACCGCACCGATTACCGTTCTTCGCGACACTCACCCGTTGCCCGTACTCGACGCCTGCAAATGGGAAAAGCTCGAAGGCGATCCGCACACCGTCAACCTCAACGCGTACACCAGCGAAGATGGCAGCAAGATCATGGGCACCTGGATCTGCACGCCGGGCAAATGGTATGTGGAATACGTGAAGTGGGAATACTGCCACTTCCAGGAAGGCTACTGCATCATCACCCCGGAAGGCATGGCGCCGATCCACCTGCGCGCCGGTGACATCTTCGTCATCGAACCGGGGATGAAAGGCACGTGGGAAGTGGTTGAAACCGTGCGCAAATATTTCGTGTTTGCCTGATGCAAAAAACCGAGAGACCACCCGACGTGGTCTCTCGGTAAAAAGGCATGCATGAACTCTGTGACAAGGGAGCTTGCTCCCTCACCACAATCCCCTTATTGGGGTTTGCGATAGCTGTTGATGATCGCCGAGAAGTCCTTGCCCCCTTCCCCACGCAGGCTCATCGCCTGATACAACTGCTGGGCCACCGCGCCGAGCACGACCGGTTGGTGCGCCTGACGTGCCGCCTCAGTGGCCAGCCCCAGATCCTTGAGCATCAGTTCAGCACCGAAACCGCCGGTATAACCGCGCGAGGCCGGCGCCGTTTCGACGATGCCCGGCCACGGGTTGTACATCTCCGAACTCCAGCAACGCCCGGTTGAACTGTTGATGACGCCCGCCAGCACGGTTGTGTCGATACCCAGGGCGCTGCCCAGCGCCATGGCTTCGCTGACACCAACCATGGAAATCCCCAGCAGCAGGTTGTTGCAGATCTTGGCGATTTGCCCGGTGCCGACTTCGCCGCAGTGGACGATGTTGCGGCCCATCTGCGCCAGCACCGGTTGCAGAGTGGCGAACAGTTCAGGCGTGGCGCCGACCATGAAGGTCAGCGTCCCGGCCGCTGCACCGCCAGTGCCACCGGAAACCGGGGCATCGGCCATGGCCACGTCCTGCTTTGCGGCCGCCGCGGCAACATCTCGCGCCGTCTGCGGATCGATGGTGCTGCAATCCACCGCTGGCACGCCTTTGGCGATGCCCGCCAGCACACCGTCTTCACCCAGCCAGACACTGCGCACATGGGCCGCCGCCGGCAACATGGTGATCACCAGTTGCGCGTCTTTCGACGCTTCCTTCGGTGAAGTGCTGATGGTGCCGCCGAGTTGAGCCAGTTCGGCCAGCACGGTTTGATTGAGGTCAAACAGGTTCAGCGAATGGCCGGCCTTGATCAGGTTGCGCGCCATCGGCGCGCCCATGTTGCCGAGACCGATAAAAGCGATTTTCATGTCCGGCTCCTTAGCGCAAGTGGATGGTGGTGTTCACACCGTGGTTGATGCTGTCGTCATCGAACCAACGTGCAGTGACGGTCTTGGTTTGAGTGTAGAACTGCACCACTTGCTTGCCATACGGACCGAGGTCGCCGAGCTTCGAACCACGGGAACCGGTAAAGCTGAAGAACGGTACCGGCACCGGGATCGGGATGTTGATGCCGACCTGGCCAACGTCGATTTCCGACTGGAATTTACGCGCCGCCGCACCGCTCTGGGTGAACAGACCCGTGCCGTTGCCGAACGGGTTGGCGTTGACCAGAGCGATGGCCTCATCGAGGGTGTCGACTTCCAGCACTACCAGCACTGGGCCGAAAATTTCCTGTGTGTAGATCTGCATCTCAGGGGTTACGCCAGAGAACAGGGTCGGGCCGACAAAGTTGCCCTGCTCGTAGCCCGGAACAGTGATGTCGCGACCGTCCAGCTCCAGCTTGGCGCCTTCCTTGATCCCGCTTTCGATCAGCTCGAGAATCCGTGCCTTGGCCCGCTTGGAAATCACCGGACCCACATCAGTGCCTGGCTCGCTGCCGGCATTGACCTTGAGTTTCTGCGCCAGCGCCTTGAGATCCGGCAGCCATTGTTTGGCCGCGCCCACCAGCACCACCACCGAGGTGGCCATGCAGCGTTGCCCGGCCGCACCGAAACCGGCGCCGACCAGTGCATTGAGCGCTTGCTCGCGGTTGGCATCGGGCAGCACAACGGCGTGGTTCTTGGCCCCCATCATCGATTGCACGCGCTTGCCGTGTTTGCCGGCCAGATCGTAGACATGCGTGCCGACTGCGGTCGAACCGACGAACGAAACAGCCTTGATGTCCTTGTGGGTGCAAAGCGCATCCACCACATCCTTGCCACCATGAACGACGTTGAGCACACCTGGCGGAATGCCGGCTTCAATCGCCAGTTCCACCAACAGCATGGTCGACATCGGATCCTGCTCGGAAGGCTTGAGCACGAAGGTGTTGCCGCAGGCGATGGCCATCGGGAACATCCACAGCGGAATCATCGCCGGAAAGTTGAAAGGGGTAATGCCGGCGCAGACGCCGATCGGCTGACGCAGGGTATAGGTATCGACACCGCCTGCGACGTTCTCGGCGAACTCGCCCATTTGCAGGCTGCCGATGGAGCAAGCGTGCTCGACCACTTCCAGGCCACGGAAGATATCGCCTTCAGCGTCGGCGATGGTTTTGCCCTGCTCATTGCTGAGCACCACGGCAATACGCTTGGAGTGCTCGCGAATCAGCGCTTGAAGCTTGAGCATGATGCGCATCCGCGCGCCGATTGGCGTCAGCTTCCAGGTCTGAAAGGCGCGATGGGCGGCGCTGATGGCTGCATCGACTTCAGCAGCGGTCGCGAAGGGGACTTTGGCCAGCACTTGCTGGGTCGCCGGATTGACGATGTCGTGCCATTCGGTGGTCTGGGATTCGACCCACTCGCCATCGATCAATAACTTGACCTTTTGTACGGTGGTTTCTAGCGATGCGTTCATGTCGGGTCTCCGGGACGTTGTTCTTATTTAGAGAGCTATCTTGGGAGCCAAGGCGAGAAAGTCGCCTTGAGATGAGGCGTGTGTCGCGATTTGGTTGTCGGACTGTTTTTGGAGTATAGATGTGCAAACTTCTAATAAGAACGCACATAAAAGCCGGTCCATCATGCAAAAAAACATCACGTCTTTAGGCTCGTTGAACTGGGATGACCTCAAGTTTTTCCTTGAAGTTGCCCGTACTCGCAAGGCCAGCACCGCAGCCAAGCGCCTGGCGGTGGACTACACCACCGTGTCGCGACGCATCAGTTCGCTGGAGACCTCGTTAGGTACGCTGTTGTTCGAGAAGTCCCGCACCAGCGGCTTCGTCCTGACTGCTGAAGGCCAGCGTCTGCTGGGTTACGCCGAGTCGATCGAAAGCACTCTGCATATGGCTTGCGAGCAGGTCTCGGGCTCAGGCGTCGCGTTGTCCGGGCATGTGCGCATGGGCTGTACCGAAGGGTTCGGCAGCTTTTTCATCACCCCGCAGCTGAGCCATTTCGTCGACGCCTACCCGGCGATCTCGGTGGACATCCTGCCGCTGCCCCACTTCATCAGCCTGTCCAAGCGCGAGGCAGACATCGTCATTGCGCTGGAGCGGCCGGAACACGGCCCTTATGTCTGCTGCAAACTCTGTGACTATCGATTGCAGCTGTACGCGACCCAGGATTATCTGGACAAGCACCCACCGATCCGCCGTCCGGCAGATTTGAGCAAGCATCAATTCATCAGTTATGTGGACGATCTGGCGTTCAGCTCGGAGCTGCTGTACCTGGCGAATGTGCTGCCCGGTGCCAGTGCCAATCTGCGCAGCACCAGTGTGATCGCGCAGTTCGTGGCGGCGCAGCAAGGACGGTCACTGGCGATTCTGCCGTGCTTTTTGGCGGCTCAGGACCCGCGGTTGCTGCCGGTGTTACCGCAAGAGATCACCATCACCCGGCAGTTCTGGATGTACTGCCGGGAGGACCTGCGCAAGCTCAAGCGGATTACCTTGTTGTGGGATTACATCCGTACCGTCACCGAGCAGAATCAGGCGCTGTTGATGGGGGAAAGTCGGGAGATGGTGTTCGCCGATTAATCGGCACTCACCACGATCGACACCCGGCGGTTCTCGGTGCGCCCGGCCGCGGTGGCGTTGGAGGCGACGGGCTTGCTGCTGCCCAGGCCGCGTAGCTGGATGTTTTGTTCTTTTATGCCGACAGCGGCCAATACCGCTTCAACGCTTTTCGCGCGACGCAGGGAAAGTTGTTCGTTATAGGATTCCTCGCCCGAGGCATCGGTATGGCCGTCAATCCTCACCCGCTCGATTCCCACGCCCAACAACGCCTTGCCAATGCGTTCGACGATCTGGGTACTGGCAGGGTTGAGGTGTTCGACATCGCTACCGAACAGCACTTTGCCGGACAGGCCGAAGGCCCAGCCCTCATCCGTCATCTCGAAACCTTGTTGCTTGAGTACAGCGATCTGCGCTGGGGTCAGTCCTTTCTGCGGTGTCGTCTGGCAACCGGTCAATGCCAGCAAGGTCATGAATAAGCTAATCGTAAAAAATCGCAGAGAACGCTGAGTGAATGTGAACACAAAAATTAGCTCCTGGTTTGAAGATGGACGACAGAGTGCTCCGACCCTGCCGTGTGGTGAGCGCCTCGGGAAAGGCGTTTGGCCTGATACATCGCGGTATCTGCAGCATCGAGCAGCGCACCGGGCGTAAGCCCATGATCCGGGTACACGGCGATGCCGATGCTGAGTGAAGTCAACACCTGGGTACCGCCCGGCAACAGGATTGGCGCGTCCATACTGGCAATGATTTTGTCGGCAATCCGTTCGGCGTCTTCTATCTTGTGCAGCGGCGTCAACAGCACGGCAAACTCATCGCCGCCCAGACGCGCAACCAGATCCTCTTCACGCAACTGCGCACGAACCCGGGTCGCCACGGCGATCAGCACCGCATCACCGGCAGCGTGACCAAAGTTGTCATTGATCTCCTTGAACCGGTCGCTGTCGAGAAACAGTACGGCCACTCCCTCATCCAGCTTGCCTGCATTGCGCAAGGCGCGCATCAGGCGGCCTTCGAAAAACGCCCGATTCGGCAACCCGGTAAGGCTGTCATGGCTGGCCTGGTGGGCCAGGGTTTCGTTTTCGCTTTGCAGATGGGTCTGCCAAGACTCGAGCTCGTCGAGCAAAGCATTGAAGTCGTTGCCCAGGTTGTCGAGTTCGGCAATGTCGGCGGGCGGTACGCGCCGGTCGAAAGCACGCTCGCTACGGGCGGCGTGAGCCACGGCAGCCAGGCTGCGCAACGGGCCGGTGATCCCTCGCAATTGCCGACGCGCCAGATAAAGCGCTACCCAGGCACTGACAGCGGTACACAAGACGATTCCGACCAGACCGCTGAGCAAAAAGCGCATCAGGCTGCCGCCGTGACCGATGAGCAAGATGCTGCCGATTTCCCGACCTTGATGAGTGATCGGCATGCTGATGGGTTTTTCCAGAATCGTTCGGGCAATCTGCATTTCAAGATCGGAGAGCCACCCCGTTTCCGGTCGTTGCCAACGTGCGAGCAACTCGCCTTGCTCGTCCATCACTTGTGCATCAGCCACTTCTTCAGTGGACGCGATCAATGCCAGCGCTTCGGTGGCGGCGGCCTTGTCGTTGAACACCACCGCGGCTTCCACGGTGTAGTTGATCGAACGGGCAATCAGATGCAGGTTGTGATCGGCATAGACCCGCAAAGCCAGAACACCCAGCAGGGTCAGTGAAACACTGGCCATGGCCACACCCACCAGGGCGACGATCAAATGTCCACGACCGATAACCGACCCCAGGGTCGGACGTATGCGAGGTTTGAATAGACTCATGGCGCCGCCGGCTTGCGGCGCGACAGTTGCAGCACACTGGGATGAATACGCACACCGCTGCGGGCGACCGAGTCGAGGTTGACCTCGAAGGACACCTGCTCATCACCGACCCGCAGACAGAACAGACTGCCAACAGTGCATTGATCGCCGCCTTCGCTGATGCTCACCACCGGGCGTCCCGTCAACGAGGCGAATAGCCGACTGCGTTCATCGCCGGTCAGCTTGCCGATGTACACCGCATCGCATTCACTGGCGATGACCGGATTATCGGCCAGCAACCGTCGTACAGTAACCGGTCGACCCGTGGCTTGTGTGGTGCCTTTGACCAGGTCGTCGGTGTATTCAGTGGGACCGACCACGCACAGACGCAGTTGTTGGGGCTCAACAGGCCATCGGGCATAACTGAGGATCCCGAGTACCACCTGAGTGACCGACCTGGCACGTTGGTCGGCTTTGCTCACGATAGTTTCCGACTCAGCACAGGCAACGCCCGTCAACAAACAGAGGAGGCCGGCAAGCAGCACTTGTTTGCAGCCAACGACGCGCTCTGTCGCCCAGACAGCCAACTTCATGCAGGAATTCTCTACGATCGCAACAAAATGATGCCGCAACGATAGCACAGCACTGAAACACCAGCGAGGCGACGCACCACGGCACATCGGACAGATTCCGGCGTCTGCCACCCGCCCCTCAATGGCTCGGCCAGGCCCCCTCTTCCAGCTCCAGCATTAACCCGCTCAAGCGCTTGACCTTGCGCCGCACGGCCTCTTCGAATACGCCGGCTCGAGGCTCAATCAGGGTGAACCAGTCTTTGGCCCGGGTTATCCCGGTATAGATCAGTTCCTTGGTAAGCACAGGATTCAAAGCATCCGGCAGTATCAACGCCGTATGGGCAAATTCCGAGCCTTGGGATTTGTGCACGGTCATGGCATACACCGTGTCGACATCGTTGAGTCGGCTAGGCAGGACAAAGCGCACACCGCCCTGCCCATCATTACGCGGGAAGGCCACACGCAGCACGTGCCGTCCGGCCTCCGGGCCTTCACGCTCCGGCAGCTTGAGGGCAATGCCAATGTCACCGTTCATCAAACCCAGGCCATAGTCGTTGCGGGTCATCAGCACGGGCCGACCTTCGTACCACTGATGATCGCTGTCGATCAGCCGTGCCTTGAGCAGTGCGTCGGTCACGCGCTGATTCAAACCTTCCACGCCCCAAGGCCCTTTGCGTACGGCACACAACAGCTGGAAAGCGTCGAAGGCCTGCAGCACCACGCGAGCCCAATCGGCCCAGCATGGATCGTCGAGCGGGCGGTCGAGCGGTGGTCGCTGACTGCGCAAAAGACTCAGGTAATGCCGATAACCTTGCGGCCCCCCGCCATGGCCCTCGAGCAACAAGCGCTCCAGCGCCCGGTCCTGCTCACCCTTGAGGGGCAGGGAAAATACGTCGTCATGACTTGCAGCGGCCAATAACTTGCGCGCGTCCTCGGGATGCTGTTGGTTGACCCAACGAGCCAACTGACCAATGCCGCTACCCTCGCCGAAGCGCCGTGAGTGGCGCAGCATCACAACTTGCTGGGCCAGTGGATGCACTCCGTGGGTGTCTTCGCGCAAACCGCTGGCATCGAGGCTTTCACCGCTGACCGCCTCCAGCCACTGGCGGGTCTGCGGGCTGTACCAACCGGCTTCGGCATCTCGACACAGATCGCCCAGTACGGCACCGGCCTCGACCGACGCCAGTTGATCCTTGTCACCGAGCAGCACCAGACGGGCATGGGGCGGCAACGCATCGAGCAGGTTGGCCATCATTTCCAGGTCGATCATCGAGGCTTCGTCCACCACCAATACATCCAGCGGCAAGCGATTAGCGGCGTGGTGACGGAAATGCCGGGTGCCGGGGCGACTGCCGAGCAAACGGTGCACGGTGGTCACATCCGACGGGATCTTCTCGCGCACCGCTTCAGGCACTTTCAGGGTTTGAACCTGCTGGCTGATGGACTCGGTCAATCGTGCGGCAGCTTTGCCGGTGGGTGCCGCGAGACGAATACGCAGCGGTTTACCGGCCTCCACTGCGGGTGCCTGGAGCAATGCAAGCAAGCGCACAACCGTGGTGGTCTTGCCGGTTCCCGGGCCGCCGGTGACGATGCTGAATGCACTTCGGGTAGCCAGGGCACACGCGAGCTTCTGCCAGTCGATCACGTCATCAAGCCTGGCTGGACCGAACAGACCGGTCAGGCGTTGGGGCAAATCACCCGGCGTTGCTTCGTGTGCCGCCAGGCGCTGGCGCAGCGCGTGGTCGATGCGCCGTTCGTAAGCCCAGTAGCGGCGCAGGTACAGGCGCTTGCCCGACAGCACCAACGGCCGGTGTTGCGCAGCCTCACGCCCATCGACGGCCAGAGCCACCAGACGACTGGACGCCAGGACCTTGCACCAATGGGCACCGTCCAGCGCCTCAAGCAATTGCGACGGCAGCAACATCGCCCCGCTTTGCACATCACCTTCTGGCGGCAGCGACAAGGCAAAATCCGGCTCTTTCAGTGTTTCGAACAGATCCAGGCAGACATGACCGTGGCCCAGTTGGTGACTGATCAACGCGGCGGCCAGCAGCACCAGCGGATCATCGTCGGGAGCGAGCTCGTGGAGAAACGCGACGAAGGCCTTGTCCAGCGCCCGCAGCCAGCCGCGTTCAACCCAGCGCGTGAGCAGCAGCAACAAGTCATCAGCGCGGCTCAACGGGGCCAGGTCCGCCAGACTTTCGGCCGCCAACGGCGTAGGCAGCAAATCGGCGAAAGTGCGACTCATAGCAATACTCCCTGTTCCCAGGCAGGTTCGGCCTTGGGCTCTGGCTTGCCCTGGAACAACCGGTCCAGGCGCTCGATCAGCTCCCGTGGCGGACGGGCAAAATACACACCCTGGCTGGCCGCTCGAGTACCGCGAAGAAACAGATACAACGCCCCACCAACATGTCGGTCGTAATCGTAATCGACCAGCCGAGCCTTAAGCTGGCGATGCAGGGCGAGCAGGTACAGTACGTATTGCAGGTCGTAACGGTTATCGAGAATCGACTGCTCCATGGCCTGCTCGGTATAGGCTGCGTCATCGACGCCCAGCCAGTTGGATTTGTAGTCAGCGACGTAGTAACGGCCTTCATGCTCGAACGTCAGGTCGATGAAGCCTTTGAACATGCCATTGAGCAGCACCGGTTCGGCGGCCACCCGGGCCACGCCGTGATGGGTGTATTGACGCACAAGCTCATCGAGCTTGAGTACATCGACTTTATGACTGGCGAACCAGAATTCCATCTCGACCCGGTATTGAGTCAGTTGCTCGAACACCACCGGCGCCTGCCCGCCACCGATGTGCAATGGGGATTTGAGCAAGTGCTGCAGCCAGCCGCTCAGCGTGGTGATCCAGCCTTCCCAGCCACGGCGGTTGCAGCGACGGGCGATCGCGTCTTCCACGGTTTGCGGTGCAGCGGCAAAACCTTCGTCACCGGCCCATTCGAGCAATCCATGAAGAAAAGTGCCGGGGTTCGGACCACGAGGGAATCGATGGATATCTGCGCCGCCAGCGGCGACTTCTCGTGGCGCTTCAGGATCAAGGCGTTCGTCATCAAAGAGCTTTTGTGCTTGCGCGCTCTCCGGTGCTTCGTCACTGCCCACGCTCAGACTGTCACCAATGCGTAGGGCGCTGTAAGAAGCGATCCACCAGTTTTCACTGGCCTTGCGCCGGGGTATCAGCGGGGCCAACAACGTCGCTTCATTGCGTGGCGGATGGTAATGCTCGGCGGTCGCATCAGGCATTTCACCGTAGTTCAGCGCCGCACACTCTTGCTGTAGGTCTTCCAGCCAACGACGCAGCCCTGCCGACTCAGCCAATGGCGCACCACCGCCCAGCAGATAACCCAATGCCGAAAGGTGCAGGACCGAGCCGTTGTTATTGCCGCGCTTGAGATCAGTCACACCCAGCCAGCACGCATGTTGTGCCCGGGTCAGGGCCACATAGAGCAAACGAAGGTCTTCAGCCAAACGTTCATCGTCGGCTTGGGCGATCAACTCGGCTGTCGGCTTCAAGCTCACCTGTGCCTTACCCGTGGCATCGTGGTAATACAACGGCAGACGACTGCCATCCACCGGTTTTGCCGAGCAGATGAACGGCAGAAACACCAACGGATATTCAAGCCCTTTGGATTTGTGGATGGTCACGACCTTGACCAGTTGCTCGTCGCTTTCCAGGCGCAGGATCTGTTCTTCGCCAGCCTGACCAGACAACGCCAGATGCTCGGACAAATGACGGATCAGAGCTTGCTCGCCATCGAGTTCAGCGGCGGCCTGCTGCAGCAACTCGGACAAGTGCAGCAGGTTGGTCAATATCCGCTCACCATCGCTGCGCGCGATCAACGCCTGGGGCAGCTGAAAATCATGTAGCAATCGCCGCAACATGGGCAGAACGCCCTGTTTGCGCCAGAGCTCGCGGTAACCGCGGAACTGCATGACCCGTGCTTCCCAGGCCAGTTCGTCCTGATTCAGTCGCTCCAGTTCAGCCAGTGAAAGGTTCAGCGTGATGCAGGCCAGCGCGGCACGCAGGGGACGTTCGACATCCGGCTCGGCACAGGCCTTGAGCCAGGTCAGCAGATCATGGGCCTCCTGCGCGGCGAATACCGAGTCCTTGTCTGACAGGTAAACACTGCGCACACCGCGAGCGGAAAGTTCGCCGCGCACGGCCTGGGCCTCTTTGCCGTCGCGCACCAGAATCGCGATATCCGCCGGCAGCAGGCCTCTGAGACCCTTACCATCCTGTATGAAGCCCGCACGCCCCTGCTGACCGCCATTGAGCAACGCAGTGATCTCACTGGCGCAGGCGGCGGCCAATTGTTGTCGATACACCACGCCAGACAGTGGCTGGTCAGAGGACAAATGCCAGATGTTCAGGGCAGGCACAACCTGCCCCTCAATGTGCAGGACTTCTTTGCGCCCTTGGGACTCCACGGGCAGAAACGGTACCGGGTTCTCGCCACTCTTCTCCCGGAACAGGAACGCGCCGCGCCCCTGCTCACGAGATTCGGCGCGCTCGAACACATGGTTCACCGCGTTCACCATGCCATGACTGGAACGGAAATTTGTACCCAGGGTATGCAGGCGGCCAGTGGTGGCTTGCCGGGCGCGCAGATAGGTATAAATATCGGCACCGCGAAAGGCATAAATCGCCTGCTTCGGGTCGCCGATCAGGAACAGGCCCGATTCAGGGTTGTTGTCTTCGATGCGATAAATGCTCTCGAAGATTCGGTACTGCACCGGGTCGGTGTCCTGAAACTCGTCGATCAGCGCAACCGGGAACTGCTCGCGGATCAAGGTCGCCAGACGCTCACCGCCATCGGACTGCAACGCCGCATCGAGACGCAGCAGCATGTCATCGAAACCCATTTCCGCGCGACGACGCTTTTCTTCCTCGAACCGAGCACCGACCCAGTGGGCGGCATGTTGCAGCACGGCGGCATCGGGGGTCGGCAAGCCATCGAGACTGGCCTTGAGGCCGGGCATCGCATCGAGACCGGGATGACGAGGAGCTTCACCTTTCCAGGCTTCAGCCATGCCATCGGGAGTCAGGCGAGTGAAGCCGGTGCCAATGTCCAGTTGCTCCAGAGATTCGTCTTCGGCCCAGGCCCGGAGCTTTTCGAACCAGGGTTCGAAGTAGCGCGCCTGCATCTTGCGACCATCGACGCTTTTGCTCGCGACGCCCTGATGACAGATGGCAAGCAGCTCATCGGCCCATTGGCGCCAGGGCATCTTGAGCTCAAGCAACGCGGCCCGCCGTTCCTCCAGGCACTCGGCGATCAACTCGGCAGGTTCTTTACCTTCAACGCTGTCACGCTCGCTGGCGAACAACCCACGCACTCGCGGCAACAATGCTGCCGGGCCACCCCAGTTACCGCGAACCCAATTCAGCGCATCGCCTTGCATCGGATAGCAGAACAGTCGCCAGTAGTCGCGCAGGACTTCGCCAAGCAAATCACTGTGATCGGTTTCCAGGGTCTGGGTGAACAGGCTGCCACTGTCGAATGCATGTTCGCGCAGCATGCGCTGGCACCAACTGTGGATGGTCGATACCGCCGCTTCATCCATCCACTGGGCGGCGATGTCCAGGCGGTTTGCACAGCCTGGCCACTGCTCAGGGAGGTATTGCTCGCGCAACTCGGCAATCAGGCCATCCGGCGCCGGTGTCTCATCGCGGAAAAAACGCGCAGCTTCAGCCAGTCGCGTACGAATACGTTCGCGCAGTTCTTTGGTCGCGGCATCGGTGAAGGTCACCACGAGGATTTGCGGCGGCAGCAACTCACGGCCAAAACCACTCGACTCGTCGCCATGGCCAAGGACCAGACGCAAGTACAGCGCAGAAATGGTGAAGGTCTTGCCGGTCCCGGCGCTGGCTTCGATCAGTTGGCTGCCACGCAAGGGGAATGCCAGGGCCAGCGGTGTTTTCGTGGTCATGAGCGCGCCTCCTCGCTGGTCAATGAACACCAGGGAGCCTCAAGCAGCGGCCGATACAAAGCGTCGCACCAATCGGGGAAGGTCTCGTCGGCAATCAAAACATCGTAGTCGGTGTATTGCCGAGCGAGTGCCGGGCTTTCGCGGCGCTCACCATCAGTGGTCTGGCCATCGCCTTCATAGGCCTTGCGGGCGGCAGCGTCAGCCTTGACCGGATCGGTTTGAGCCAGCCAGGCGAAAGCTGTTTTTACGGCAATCGGCAACGGCTGGCGCATGCCCGTTTGCCAGGCCAGCAACAGATCGCCCAGAAGCCTGGATGCTGCCGCCTCCTCCATTGGGCCGAGCAATAAACTGTCATCGCTCGCCACCAAGGCAGTGGTCATCGCCATACCACTGGCGCACGCAACCAGATGGTTGACCCATGGCCGCGTCAGGCGATGCCATTTACGGGTCTTGAGCGAACCGATGCTGTTGGGAATCGTGGTGACCGATAGCAAACCACCGTCCGCGCGTTGATGCAGGCTACTGAGCCAGCCCTCCAGGCGCAGCCCATGCAGTTCCAGACTCACCGGCAACGCGCTGGTGAGCGGGGTCGGCCATAACGCCAGGAGCTGCTGATAGCGCTGCAACAGATCCGGCAATGGCTCGATCAACTCTCGCTGCAGACATTCGCCGAAACCGGCCATGGGCAAGAGCCCGCTGTTCTGCAGGCGTTTCGCCTGCGCTTCCAGTACCTGATCGATTTGGTCCAATTGCCCGAGTGCTGCTTCGAGCAAGCTGTCGCTGAGGCTATAGCGTTGCAGCGCGTCGAGTACAAATGGCTCTTCATCCGCCAAAGGCGCTTCGGCAGCCTCGAAGAACACTTTGAGTCGCTGACTGAAAAAATGCCGTACCGGATTGCGCAGAAAATCCTGCAACTGACCCAGGCTCAGCGGCTCGTCCTGAATGTAGGGCTCAAGAACCTCGATGGCAGGCGTCATACCGCTGGACTGATGAAGTACCTGCCACTCGCTGGCGTAGCTGAACAAATCATCGCCTTCATGGAAGTAGCGTGCACTGAAGGGTTGCAGGGGATGTTCCTGAGTCATGGACTCAAGCAGATCATCATCGTCATTGTGCAATCGCCAACCGCTGGCGAGATGGTCACGCAACTGTCCGATCAATACCGAGGCAGGGCGCTCGCTGTTGTCCCGAATACTGCGGCCGACCCAGCTGATATAGAGTTGGTCCCGCGCCGACAACAAGGCTTCTAGCAACAGATAGCGGTCATCTTCGCGCCGGGAACGATCGCCGGGCCGGTAGTCGCTGCCCATCAGGTCGAAGTCCAGCGGCGGCTGCGCGCGGGGGTAATCGCCGTCATTCATGCCCAACAGGCAGACCAGTTTGAACGGGATCGCTCGCATGGGCATCAGGGTACAGAAGTTGACGGCACCAGCGAGGAAGCGCTGAGACAAGCGACCTTGGTCGAGGCCAGCCAGCCAGGCTTCACGGACTACGGTCAGCGGTAACTCGTCCTGCAAGCCTACTGATTCGCAGGTCTCAAGCCAGGTCTCGCGCAGCTCTTCGAGCTGGGCCAATAAATAGTCGTCATGTTCGTTACTGGCCTGGAAGAACAACTGCACCAGTGCTTGCAAGCGGATGCCCCAGAGTTTGGGCGGCGCAGGTTGGGTGAGCTCCTGGTGGGCAATCTCCAGTGCATCCAGCAGTGCGACCAAAGGACCTATGAGCGCAGCATCCAGGCCACCGATCTCGTCGTAGGGTTCAATACCCTCGCAGGCACTGGCGCTGCCCACGGCATAACCGAGCAACATCCGTCGCAAGCCGAAACGCCAACTGTTTTGCTCCAGTTCTTCCGGCAGGCCCAGACCCGCACGCTGCTCGGCATTCATCCCCCAACGGATACCTGCGCCTTCGATCCAGCGGTGCAAGGTCGGCAGGTCACGTTCCTCTACGCCAAATCGAGCGCGTAATGCCGGAACGTCCAGCAGATCGAGAATTTCGCTGACGGGGAAACGACTGTCGGGCAGCTTGAGCAGATGCTCGACAGCGATCAGTAGCGGGTCCCTGCCGCGCTGGCCTTGATCCGCGAGTGTGAAGGGAATGAAGCGTGGGTCGTGGCGATCAAGCTGACCAAAGACAGCGCGGATGTGGGGGGCGTAACTGTCGATGTCTGGAACCATCACGATCACGTCGCGAGGCCTTAAGTCTGGATCAGCACTGAATCGTGCGAGCAGCTGATCGTGGAGAATCTCCACTTCGCGTTGAGCACTATGGGCGATGTGAAAACGGATCGATTCGTCCTTTGTCAGATCGACTGCAGGCCAACTCTCGCGAGTTTCGTTCAGGGGGCGCAATTCCAGGATGTCATCCTGCAACTGATTGAGCATGCTCTGAGGCTGGTTATCGCTGAAAAGGTCGATGCGCCCATCGCGAAATGCCGAGCGATAGCTGTTGGGATCGTCGTAACTATCGAGCAGATTGATGTAGTCCCGCCCCTGCTTGCCCCACGCCGCCAATAGCGGGTGGGCATGCTGATGGAGCGTTTGCGGATCAAGCACAACCGGCATGCCGTGCCTGCGAGCCTGGCGCTTGTATTGATGCCGCAACAGGTCTTTATCGGCGACGATGTCCGCCCAGTGGTGGCGACATGGGTTGTGTACGCACAGCAAGACCTGACTGAATCGAGCCAGCCCGGCAAGTGCTTCCAAGGCTTGAGCTGGCAGTGAAGAAATCCCGAAAACAATCACCCTGGAAGGCAATCCACTGGGCGCGCTGTCGAGACTATTGATACGCTCGATAAAGCGTTGGTGGACACCCGCGCGGCTTTGCGCCATGCCTTGTGCACCGACATCCAGCAACAGCGCACGCCACAGCTCTGCTTGCCAGCAGTTGGCCGGAGTCAGGGCTTTGGCTTCGCCTCTGCCATTTCGTAATTGGTGACGGCCTTCTGCCCAGTCTTCGAGCCAGTCCGCCCTGTACACCTGATATTGGTCGAATAGATCGGCCAGCCGCTCCGCCAATTGATAGCGTTTGCGTAAGTCGGTGTCATTCGTAAGGAAGCGCTGCAGGGGTTCGAAGTGCGGTTGGTTGATCAACTGTGGCAGCAGACGCATCAGGCGCCAGGTCAGCGGGGCTTTATCGAGCAGGGACTTGGCCGGGATTTCGTCACGTCCCAGCACCATGCGATAGAGCTGCCACATGAAGCTGCCTGGTAACTGCACATCGATGGCTGCGGCGATTCCGCAGCCGCCCATGTCGTCATCTTCAGGGTCCTCGGCCAGTGCCAGCTTCAGCCATTGGGCGATGCCGTTGCTCTGCACCAGGGCGATTTCATTTTCCAAGGGGGCCAGCGGGTAGCGCCGCATCCAACTGACCACCAGGCTGCGCAGCTCGTCCAGGCGGTTGCCGTGAACCACCATAAAACCAGCACTGAGGGACGTAGCGTCCGGCATAAAGGCTTCCTTGGGAAAATACAAAAGCTAGGGCCGAACCTTAGCACTGTCGGCAGACCGTGACAGCCGGGACCGTTCCGATCTTGCTGTACGAACTTTTCTGCGGGCAAAACAAAACCCCTACCTGCATACGCAGATAGGGGTTTCGGAATTTAATCTTGACGATGACCTACTCTCACATGGGGAAACCCCACACTACCATCGGCGATGCATCGTTTCACTTCTGAGTTCGGGATGGGATCAGGTGGTTCCAATGCTCTATGGTCGTCAAGAAATTCGGGTACCGAACCGTCTTTCGACGCTTCAGCAAATTGGGTATGCGATAGTTTGTGCGGCTTTTGTGAATGGTTGCGAACTTT